>CAVLBD010000109.1:0-2014 GCA_963661195.1 bacterium | reverse complement strand
CAGAGGCGCTCGATACGGTCATCAACTCGGAGACCTACCAAAGGGTGATGGACGATAAGGCCGCACTCTACTACTAGAGTCCGCGCTATGTCTTTGACTTCCTGCGAAACGAGTTGTCCGTGGGAAAGGTGTTGTAAGCATTGCCGAATGGGGATATGGTGTCATCGACACTGAAGAAATTACGGATAAAACATATTTTCTCCGTAGTATTTTACATGAAAACATTCGCCAATATCAATATGCCGCTGTATCTTTGCAGTTGGAATCAAGGAATGTTCTTATGGAAGGAATAATAAATACATTGGAACAGCAAGGCGGATACATCACTGTTGGTGAGACTCACACACGTGGCGAATACGAACAACTGCGCCGGGCCACGGCTGACGGCACACTGATGCGTATCCGCCAAGGGGTCTATGTTCAACCTGAAATATTGGCCAGCAATATGGTAGACGTGGAACGCATTGTGCCACGAGGTGTATTGTGTATGTACAGTGCCTTTGCTCACTATGGACTGTCAACACAAGTCCCTGCTGCCATTTGTGTCGCCATAGACGCCAAGCGTAAAGTGCGGTTGCCGGAATATCCTGTCATTGACCTTTATTACTGGAAGAAAGAGAACCTTGAATTTGGCATGGTGAAGAGGGAAGTGTCGGGGTTCATGCTCTCCATTACCGACCTTGAACGCACGGTATGCGATGCGGTGAAATATCGCAATAAGATAGGATTGGATGTTTGCGGTGAAGTGATTGACAACTATCTGAAACAACCCAACCGAAACATCTCACTTCTCCATGAATACGCGGAGAAGTTGAGAGTGAATAAAATATTGACTATGTATTTGGAGACAAGGCTATGACAAAGAATGTCGGAAAATCTATCAAGACACGATTGCTCAATCTCGCCAGGGATGAGAAACAAGAATATATGAAGGTGCTGGTGAGATACCTGCACGAGCGTTTGCTATACAGAATTTCTGTCAGCACTTACAAACAACACTTCGCGTGGACAAGGTCTGCCCATATAAAAAGTACAGTGCTTGGCATAGCCTCGAAGAGGCCAAGATGGCAATGGCATTCATCCACGCATTTAACAGAAGGGCCAATCTTTTGGGAGGAAAAAGCGGAGGAAAGACTTTTTGGTGTGTCCTTCCTCCGCTCTATTATTATTTCGAACTGAATGTATGCTTTTGCCGTCGGCTGTTTTAGATAAAAACATTCGCCAATATCAATATGCCGCTGTATCTTTGCAGTCGGAAATAAGGAATGTTCTTACTCAAGCTTCGGATTTAGATTTTATGTCTTTAGAACATATGTTCAAACGGCATAAAATCTAAATCCGAAGTTTGAGTTAACTGAATTCTAAAATGTCGCCGTTAATTTCGCCAGTCATCTGCATCTTTTCCTCGGCAATGCTCTTCAAAGAATACCAAAATTGATGGGGGACATTACTCAAGTCTATCTGGAGTTCTCCTGACGTGGGGTGGCTAGACATGTTTGATATAACCGTAGTTTTGAGTTTTACTTTGCCATTGGTCTTCTTGTAGAATGAATTGGAGATGTCATTGGCAGCCTCTGTGAGATTGGAGACTATCTCTTGGTCAACAGGAATCTCGTCGGAAAGTATTATTTCGGGATTGCTTGTCCAACTTGCGTTGGAAGGCTTCTTGAAATTGGCAAGTGAGTTGCATATTTTGCTGCGGTTGCGATAAATCAGAATACCTGCTGCGGCGACCCCAATGATTCCCACGGCAATCATAATGTTTCTTTTTGTCTTCCTTTTCTTGTCTTTTTCCATGTCCTTTGTATTTTAGTTATACAATGTTTGCCATTTATCAAAAAATAGTTCATTTAGTAACGTTAAAAAATAACTTGCTCAGATTTTTGCACAGGTACGGGCTGAAAGCCCAACAACTTCATAGCCCAGGGCAACGCCCTGGGGCTTGTTTGTGTGTATCTATGCGCCCTGCTTTCTATGTTAAAATCCAAATGTTTTGACCAATATTTTTTTGTTT
>CAVLBD010000108.1:0-2051 GCA_963661195.1 bacterium | reverse complement strand
GCGGAGACCTCGAACGGTATGCGGCATTCATTTCCGAGCTTCACAAGGTATATGTTGATGGCTGTGGCGAGTGGCATACCGAGCTCCTTGCACGCTTTGGTCGCCTTTTCCTTTACTTCATCGTCTACACGAAGACTGATCTGTGTCATAATTTATCACCTCCATGCATAAAGCATATCGCACATTTCAGAATTTACAAGCATTTTAATATACATTTGCTATGCATTCAATGTAGATCGTTGGGGTTTGTGTTTTGAACCGAAACAAGGAGAGCCACCGTCTTTCGACGATGGCTCCGAACTGAGGATAAACAAAAGGACAAGAAAAATGCTTACACAGACAATTATAGCAAGTTTTGCAATCAATGCAATCTTCAAGAAAACAAACCGAATGCGGTGACATAAAAACACCACCTACGACGCAATGTGCGTTTTCAGTGGTTCGCTACAATTATAGCATGAGGTGTCCGAGATTTTGAGCACCTGTTGCGCAAAACTTGCACTAAGCTTGCAACCGACATTGGCGCCGGTTGCAAAAAAAGAGCCGTCCCATGACGGGCGGCTCACAAAAAGAACAGCTTTGTTATGCGTTATAGTGCTTCATCCATAAGATTTTTTCAAGAGCCTCACGCCGTTAGGCATTAAGCTCTTCGATCTCGCTTCTATTCATAAAGACTTGCTTGTTTTCGCTGATGTGGTGCTGCTCATGGTATATTTTGTATGCTCGCAAGATCCCCTGAAGCTTTTCTTCACTCAACTTGCCCGACACTCGTCTGAACCGTGAGAGCGTTTCGAAGTTCTCCACTAGAAACGAATTATCGAGCTGAACATAGCTGTCCTTCATGATAACCGTTTCGGGCGGATCGTCCACATAGACAACCTTGTTGCTGCGCATTGCCGCTTTGAATTCTTTGCCTTGTAAGGAATCCATCTGAGCAATCTCCAGCGTTCCGAACTCCTCATCAATATCCACAATCAAGTATGGATGGTTCACGTTTGAGACAACTCCCTCATTGTTGAAGCGGATCTTGAGCCAAAGGACCTGACCAATCTCGAGATCGTTCATACCTCCATCCTTTCCAGCACCTTTACCATATCAGCATATTGCTCTTTATATTCCTCTTTGTGCTTCATGGAATCCATGCGCTGGTCATTTTTTTGGTAGTACCTATGTTTGGCCTCCCATTCGCTGTCTTCATGAGACAGTTCTATCAGTTCGTCCAATTCAGCTCCGCTAAATGCCCTGTATATTCTCTTTAGAAAATCTTCTGCATCCGCCGGAAGCTCCGGTACCTTCCAGTTTCTTTCAAGTAAGACACCATACTTGTCCAGTACATCCGGGGCAACTGCTCCGTTATCGTATGCGTAGAATACTGTATTAAGCAGTGGTTCTCCAGTCTTTGCGATATAGATATTCTGGGCTAGATGAAGATACTTGTTCAGTCTTGCGTTTCCTTCGTAGAACTTTCGATTTTCTCTTTCCACCAGGTTTTTATTGAAGACCGTGCGGTCTGCGTCGAGAGATATTAAATATTTAGCTGCGTCAACTACATTTATCATAACGGCCTCCCTTCTTAAGTTCTGCAATTCTATCACAATCTATCCGCGCCTACTACAACATTTTTATCTTCCCATCTTCTCGGCCACCGCCGTCAGAATGTACTCGTTCAGGCTCATGCCTGCCGCCTTGGCGGCTTCCTTGATCTCATCCTTGCGACCCTTCGGAGCTGTCAGGCTAAACCTGTCATAGTTCTGCCGCGTGTAGTCGTTCACATATTTTACTTGATCAAACTTCTCACTCATTGAATCTTCCTGCTCTTGCCATTTCTGCATCCATCCCCTACAATCTGCAATAAGGAATGGGGCGGCTTTGGCAAGTCCACCGCCCTGTTTCCGTCCTTAAATCTTACTTTTCTTCTCTCGGTTCAGCTCCCACGATTCTCCGGATTAACTCCAGAATTTCATGCTCGCTGTGGCCTTTCTCATCGCACCACTCGATGACTTCTTTGATTTCCTTCTTGTCCATCTCTTCCATGGCTTCTCCTTTCTCGC
>CAVLBD010000107.1:0-2116 GCA_963661195.1 bacterium | reverse complement strand
TTGTCCCCCAGCAGTCCAAGTTAACACCTCTTGACACAGTTGAGTTGACTTACCCTATATTTGAGGGTACGAAGTTTTCTTTTTATCTAATGTTATTCCTTTCCATGCCAATCTTGATGGAAACCAATCAAATACTGACTGTTTGGCTGAAGTTGGTTCCTCCTCATGCCGTGGATTTTGTAAGGGTGACTTTGATTTATGCGTTAGTGGAGTGCATTTCCGCTCCTCTGATTACTTCAATGTTGGCAACAGGAAACATCAAGAAGTATCAAATTATAGTGGGTGGAACCAATCTGCTTATCATCCCATTGGCCTATGTACTATTGAAGTTTGGCAGTTTTGATGGCTTTCCAGAGATTACCATTATTGTGGCAACGCTGATTGCTGCAGTGAATTTAGTTCAAAGAATCATGTTGCTCAGAAACATGATAAAACTAAATGCGGTGGCGTATTGTAAAAACGTTATATTCAGAATCGTTTTGGTCAGCACGATTTCCTCATGTATTCCTTTGCTCGTTAAAAGAGCTTTCACTTTGGAGTCAAGCATTTTGATGATAACGGTTTGTTGCATTACAACAATCACCGTTTCCCTCTTGCTGGGATGCACTCCTAAGGAAAGAAAATTCGTTTACGGAAAAGCGATTCAAGTTTTAAGCAAAATAAGAAGATGATAAACATAACAGACAAAAGAGATTGTTGTGGCTGTACAGCTTGTCAATCTATATGTAAGAAAGGTGCGATAGAAATGCTTCCCGACGAGGAGGGCTTTCTGTATCCTTCTGTCGATATGGACAAGTGTACACAATGTGGGTTGTGCGAAAGGGTATGCCCTATTGCAAAGCGTAAAGAAACAGAACGCAAGAAATCATACTTGGATTTGTTTGCGCTTAGGATTTTGAACCACGACATCTTGATGGAAAGTAGCAGTGGTGGAGCCTTCTCTGCCATTGCTGAATATGTCATTTCGCAAGGAGGAACGGTTGTTGGTGCCACATACAATGATGAAATGCAAGTGGTACACACCTTTGCCGATAATTCTGTTGAATATGCAAAAATGAGAGGCTCGAAGTATTCGCAAAGCAATCTTGTAGGCGTGTTCAAAAGGTGCAAGGAGATATTGTGCTCGGAGCAAACCAAAGATAAACTGTTGTTGTTTTCTGGGAGTCCTTGCCAAATTCATGGTTTGAAGAGTTTTCTGGTGCGTGACTACGAAAACCTGATTACGGTGGATTTTGTGTGCCATTCCATACCAAGCCCACAGGTCTTCGCTGACTATGTTAAATATGTCAACCGCCATTTTGACGATCGGTTGACCAACCTTCAAATGCGCTATAAGCAAAAAAACGGCTGGAGCCAAAGATACTCTTACCGGTATGCTTTTGCGAGTGGCAATTCATGCGTTGACCCCGAGGGGGTGTTTAATTGGGGAACGGTTTATTTTTCCCATGTAATCAATCGCCCCTCTTGCGAAGTTTGTCCATATGCCAATTTGGACAGGGTAGGTGATTTTTCCATTGCCGATTTTTGGGATGTCAACAAGTTGCGTCCTGACATTTATAGTAAAGAAGGCACGTCCTTGTTTATGGTAAACACCCCCAAAGGACAAGAGTTGTTCAAGCATATCAAGGGAGATGTTGAAGTTTGGAAAATATCTGAACTCGAAGCCATGCAACCATGCTTGATGGGACCAACCCCTCACTATATCGAACGGGAATATTTTTGGAAGTGTTATCATAAGCATGGTTTGGAGTATGCTGTAAAGCTATATTGCTTGCCATCACTAAGAAAAAGAATACGAAGGAAAATTAGAAAGTTGTTAGGATTAATTTAACAGTTGGTTTGTCCAATTTGATGCCTCTTGCTGATTATGGGGAATTAAAGTTTGAGAATTGGACAGCTAGCCTCACACATCCCCCCATCCACATGAAAATAGGAATATTGACATATTATCGAACAGGAAATTTCGGGGCCAACCTCCAGGCGGTCTCGACATACAACTATCTGAAAAAGCAGGGACATGAAGTGGTGTTCTTGCACTATCTCTCACGCTATACAAATTATCCCAACTTTGCCCCTTTAATCTTGTTTTTATTGCAGTATCAGCAGTTTAGCAATT
>CAVLBD010000106.1:0-2139 GCA_963661195.1 bacterium | reverse complement strand
CGCCACGCTTATTCTGGGGCAAATCTACTCCAACAATTCTTATTGCCATTGTTAAATTAAATAATTAAAAAATTAATACCTTTCGTTTAAAGCGGTGCAAAAGTACAACTATTTTTTGAAATAACGGCACTTTTACGATACTTTAACATTAACCCTGACGAAGCTTCATCTTAGGGTTCTTCTTGTTGATAACGAACAGACGACCTTTTCTACGTACAATCTTGCAGTCGGCTGAACGCTTCTTTAAAGATGCTCTTGTCTTCATAACCTTATATGTGATAATTATTTGTATCTAAAAACAATTCTACCCTTAGTAAGGTCGTATGGACTCATTTCCACCTTAACCTTATCACCAGGCAAGATTTTGATGTAATGCATTCTCATTTTACCAGAGATATGGGCAGTGATGTCTACGCCATTCTCCAATTCTACTCGGAACATTGCATTTGACAATGCCTCTACAATAGTTCCATCTTGCTCAATAGCGGCTTGTTTTGCCATAACCTAAATTTTATTCCTTCTAAAATGTTCAACTTCTACGAATGAAGATAAAACCTAACTTTACCTCTTCGAAAAATAATTATATCAGTCCATGGCTGTTACCATGAGGAAAAGATGCTTTATATGAGGTAAATGCTCTCCAAGTGGATATAGTTTACTTATCCAAATGAAGAGCCTCACTCTATCCTCTCCTTTCCGAAGCTTTATCCGCCACAAACGGAAGCCTACATAGAAAGAAGAAATTTCATCTTCTGTCTTAAGAAATGTTCATCTCAAAAGATAAAGATTAATATGCAGCAACACCACCTTGACGTGTATGGCCTGAATTCAAAAGACCATCATAGTGGCGCATAAGCAAATGACTCTCGATCTGCTGAAGAGTATCTATAACGACACCTACTAAAATCAACAAGGAGGTACCACCAAAGAACTGAGAGAACGCCTGTTGAACATCGAGAAGTCCTGCAAGTGCAGGCATAATCGCAATAAATGCAATAAATAATGAACCTGGTAAAGTAATACGAGACATTACGGTATCAATGTACTCAGCTGTATCTTTTCCTGGCTTAACACCTGGAATGAAACCATTGTTGCGTTTCATATCCTCTGCCATCTGGGTAGGATTCAATGTAATCGCAGTATAGAAGTATGTAAATGCAATCACCAAGATTACATACACTACATTGTAAAGTAAACTGCGGTTGTCCATCAACTGCTGTACAACGCTACTAGCGTTTTCAGACTGATAGCGAACTATCGCCAATGGAATAAACATCAAGGCCTGCGCAAAGATGATAGGCATTACGTTGGCTGCAAACAACTTGAGAGGGATGTACTGACGTGCACCACCATACTGCTTGTTGCCGACCAAACGCTTGGCATATTGAACAGGAATCTTACGTGTTCCCTGCACCAAAAGAATAGAAGCACAGACAACAGCATAAAGAATAAGAATCTCTACGATAAACATAATCAAACCACCACCAGAGATTGCCTGCAAACGAGAAGTAACCTCCTGAACGAATGCCTGAGGCAAACGAGCGATGATACCAATCATAATAATCAAAGAGATACCGTTACCAACTCCCTTGTCAGTAATACGCTCACCCAACCAAAGGATGAACATACTACCTGCTGCAAGAATGATTGTTGCCGGAATCATAAATACAGTCCAACTAATACCTGTTGCCAGCGCATTAGCAGCCTGCATCTTAAGATTCAAAAGGTAACTAGGAGCCTGAAAGACCAAGATGGCCACAGTCAGGACTCTAGTATACCATTGTATTTTTTTGCGGCCACTTTCACCTTCACGCTGCATCTTCTGGAAGTAAGGTACAGCGACAGCAAGAAGCTGCATAACGATTGAAGCTGAGATATAAGGCATAATTCCGAGTGCAAAAATAGATGCATTGGAAAATGCACCACCAGAGAACATGTCCAAAAGCGACATAAGACCGCCTGAGGTCTGCGACTGAAGTTTTTCCAACATGCTCGGATTGATGCCAGGAAGCACCACAAACGAGCCAAAACGATAAATAGCCGTAAACAGAAGAGTAATGAGAAGTCGCTGGCGCAAATCCTCTATCTTCCAACAGTTCTTTAGTGTCTCAATAAACTTTTTCATTTACTTAGATTATA
>CAVLBD010000105.1:0-2345 GCA_963661195.1 bacterium | reverse complement strand
GTAATCTCATTCTTACCCAGTCCCTGTACCCGGTACATGTGGATAATTGATTGTGTTAGTCTTTCAAACACCCGATAGGAACGATGTATACTCCGTCTTTACGCTGATAGGCATAATCGCCAACGGCAGTGAGCACCATCATGAAAGCTGGTGCCTTCATCTTGGTGGTGTCTATCTTCGAGGCAAGTGAGGTTAAGGTAGCTACACCTTTCTCGATGGATTGCGATCCGCCCAACTTGATTTCTATCAGACCATAGGAGCCATTGCGCAGATGCAGCACGGCATCACATTCCAGTCCATTTTTGTCACGATAATGATAGACGTTGCCATCAACTGCGTCGGCATATACACGAAGGTCGCGAACACATATTGTCTCGAAGAGCAATCCAAAGGTTTCTAAGTCGTTGATGAGGTCATTAGGGCCTAAGCCTAATGCGGCAACAGCGATGGATGGATCTACGAAATAACGAGTATCGGTTGAACGAATAGCTGTTTTACTGCGTAAGTTAGGATTCCAAGCTGGCATATCCTCGATGACAAAGATTTTCTTTAGGGCACCGATATAGCTCATTACGGTTTTTTCTCCCAAGCTCTCGTCATCGTTGTCCATCATGTTTTGTCTAATAGCTACTATGCTCACTTGTCCGCCTTGCGACCGAGCGTACGAACGCAACAGAAGTTTGGTACGCTCACTGCTTCTTGTTACTTCATCCACTCTAGATATGTCTGTTTTTACAACGGCATCATAGTAGTCGTATGCCTGACGAAGGTCAGCCCGCTTTCCTTTGGTTGTGGCACTCGGCCATCCACCACGGCATACAAGGAAGGCTATGTCTTCTATATTGAGCTTGTTATAGCCCTCAATTTCCGCATCGCCTTTGAAAAGTTGGCTAATGCTCACTTCCCCTGTTGACTCGCACGACTCCCATAGCGACATGGGGCGCATCGTAATCCATGCAAATCGACCTGTACCTGTATGGTGAATTCTTTCTGTACATGCAGGGACCGCAGAGCCAGTAAGGATGAACTGTCCTTCCTCCATCCGATGATCAACCTCAAATCTGATGGCGTCCCAAATCTGAGGGATAATCTGCTACTCGTCAATCAATCGGGGATTCTCTCCCCTGAGGAGCATTTTTATTCTCAGGTCAGCCATTTCCTGATAGTTTTTTTGATTGTCAGGATCAGCCATATACAGCACACTTTGGGCTTGTTGCTCGGCAGTGGTGGTTTTGCCACACCACTTAGGACCTTCGATAAGTACAGCCCCAACTTCTTCTTGTCTGTATTCCAATAGCTTATCTGCTATTCTTTTCTTATATTCCTTCATGTCAGCTTCTGAATTATTTCGCCGCAAAAATTCTGCAAGAAATTAAAAGAACCAAATATTTTAGGAGATTTTGCTTTATCTGGCGCTATTTTAATACTGCGTTTGGCTGCAATATAATGCCGTATTTGGCAGCTGTTAAAAGCTGCGTTTGGCTATAAATCGTAGCAAAACTTGAAAAAGTCCTTTTAATTTCACGCGATACGGTGTTATGAGCAGAACATCAGCTCATAGAGTTATGTTATAATAAAAAGCGGATCCTTACATGGTACGCATCGTTGAGAGGTGTGGAATGATTAGTCTGTCTGAAGTTTTTGTCTGTGATGTAAATATTTCCCAATAATTTTACACTTGTTAGAGATTTTATTTATATCTTTGCCATTGGATAATTTGGCGTATAGCATCAATATGCTTCAAGCCAATGCGTCCGCGCCTCAGCGCACGCCGAGCCTTAGTGTGGGGTTATCCCTACAAGAAAGGAGGCCAGGGTGGGTAAAGAGGCACGACATAATTAAGGCGTTTACTTGACGCTCTGTTCATGACGAACTGAAACTTCGCAACTTTCATTATCCTGTCTTGAGCTTAGCAACGGTAGATGTCTACGGGTGTGATAATATCACAGCCAATGGAGTATTGTGCCTATTTATTTTTTATATAGGTTG
Source organism: bacterium (assembly GCA_963661195.1). Classification (GTDB taxonomy): domain Bacteria; phylum Bacteroidota; class Bacteroidia; order Bacteroidales; family Bacteroidaceae; genus Prevotella. The sequence continues at coordinate 356 of CAVLBD010000105.1, read as the reverse complement.
CATTACTCCATGTGGCGAAGAATATCATATCGGCGTGGGCTCTGACGTTGTCTGTTCAACAGGATAAGGTAATGCGAAGACCTCAGTTCGTGGAGCAGACAACAGGTAGATTCTCCACGCTAAACCTATACTAATAGTATAAGTATCTGATATTCAATACAAATATTATTCTTGAGTCTTTGATTGTTCCCACGTTGGCACCACAGAACTTATAGTGGGATAAGGGCTTTCGGTTGTGTTTATTTCCTTCATAATTCCTTCATTTTCGCTCAAATGTCGCTAAAGACTTTTTAACGGTAATTTCCGTGCAATCTTTGTCGTTTATGGAAGTTGCTTACGAAAAGAAAACGGGCGGA
>CAVLBD010000104.1:0-2380 GCA_963661195.1 bacterium | reverse complement strand
CGCTGCATCATACTATGAAAATGACAGTGAGAGCTGAATGGGCTTGGCTGTCACCTTTTCCTTTCGGGGGTGTTGACTTTGGACCAAGATTTTCATGCAATCATTTATCTGATGGATATTCTCCTTGTCATATGCCTCTTCCAGCAAAGACGCCTGTTCTGGGATGATTCCTTTGATATATGGTATTCGCAATTTTCGAAGGTGTTGACTCTGCCATCTTGGATAACCACCATTCATGCAATTAGACATGTATTGTATTTGCTTGCTCACAAAGTCGGACATTAATATTGCGCATAAGATTTTCAACGAATGAATATCTTCTCCAGTAATATAGTAAATATTGTGGAGTGGATAGAAATGCCCCTCGTCTATAAACAGCAATGAGTTTCCAGAAATGTCAGGTATGAGTATCTTTGGGGTCTTCAATAGCCCCTGCTTCACCTTATCTATGGTGCGATACCATTTTGCAGGATTCTTCTTGGCAACATGCCTGTTGGAAAGAATGTCCTTGTTGTTTTCCAAGTAGCTCTTGGCTCTTGGATAACAAGACAGGTCTATCAGGTGTCCTTCCTCGCTGTATGGGTTAAGAAGATATTCGCCATGCCAACTTTTCTTGTTTCCAGTAAGGTCTCGTGCATTAATGGCTGGCAACAGCAACTTCTCCTCTACAATGTCTTTTAGCGAAGAAGATATGTAGATGTTGTCGGCGCCTGTAGCGATGCCGATGCCGATGTGGAAGCCTTGCTCTTCGATAGAGTAAAGAGCCTTGCCGTGCGCTATGTCACAAAACATTTGGCTCCAATCTTCTGTGAGACTCATCTTTCTTGCCGTGGGCTTACTCCATCCTAATTGGTCCATGGAGTCTATTCTTGTATAATTGAACAGGGTAGAGGGACTTTCGTTGGAGATGATGGTGATGGCTGGGTAAGCCAAGACTTTTTCTTGGAAAGCATTGGCTTGCTCCAAGTCAACGATGGCATGCAACCGAAAATTGCGTGCAATGAATCCTCTCAATTTCTTTCCATATTCATTCCTCAACCAGCGATTGGCACAAATAAAGCCATGCTTCCCTCCTGGCTTGAGGCTCTTCAAGGTTTTCTCGAAGAACAGGACGTATAAGTCCGCTCTGTAATGGAAGGTTGCAAACTCTTTCTTGTAAGCTGTTCTTGTGGCTGCGGGGATTTTCTCATATCTGATATAAGGTGGATTCCCGACCACAAAGTCATACTTCTCCGGAGTGTCTTCTTGCAAAAAATCTTTTGCCCTAAGGCATGGTAGTGGGTAACCTGAAAATATGGATTGGATGTGCTGCCGGCATCGCTCAATTTTACAAGGGTCAATGTCGTATGCCACAATGTTGTTTTCTATAATAGGATAGGGGTCGAAGTTGTGTTGCCTGGCCGAAAATAGAACTCTATGTATGATTTCAATAAGAAAAGCTCCTTCGCCACAGGATGGTTCAAGAATATGATATTCAGACAAATCCTTGTCGGATGTGTAGCCGATGAGGTCTAATATATGGCGGACAACCTGAGGAGACGTAAAAACGTCTCCTTCTAATTCCCATCTTGGGGATGCATTATATGTCTTAGATGCCAAACTCATGCTTGTGTCCAATTAAATATCCGTATAGAGAAAGAAGAAAGGAGTTGATGGATATACTCTCATCTACGTCACCGAAATCTTTCTCTTCGTTTGTCCATAATAAAGCGGTCGATGTATAATGCCGTTCCTTTATCAACTTCTAGCAAAGAATCTTGTAGCGTTCAATGTAAGAGGCTCCTTTAAACTCTTCTCTGACCAGAAAATGGTTCTCATAATTCTTGACGGGAATTGTTGACTTTGCATCTTTTCCTATGACCATCAGGTAGCCAAGCCAAGGGGCTTCTTGATGTGGAAATTGGTCTTTTCGGAATGCAGTCCAGAAATCGACGGCAGACCCCAAGGCTTCTTCCGTCCTGTTATTGAAGTTATTGCCATACGAACCGACTTGCGATTTCAGTTCGATAGCAACCAATAGCTTGTTGGAGGGAGTAATAATGATGAAATCCCAGTCCTTGGAAGAGCGGAAATAACCAGGAAGATAATTGTTCTTTGTATAAATGCAAGACTCGGAAACACCAGCAGAAATGGCTACATCTTTAAGGATCTCGATGAAACCATCTAACTGCTTTCCGCCAACGACGGCTCCTCTGTTCGACTTGTCCGTACTATGGGCAAGTTGATTCTTTTTGGTGTCCCAAAATGTAGCTATGGCATTTTGTATATCCACTTTGTAATTATTTTGCATCATGCGCCTTCCTTTTTTTTGCAAAAGTAAACAAAAAAGTTGGTTGTGGCAAGAAACGAAGCCGAAATTCTTCTCTCATCATGCAATTTC
>CAVLBD010000103.1:0-2544 GCA_963661195.1 bacterium | reverse complement strand
TCTGTATGAGGTTGTCCTCCGAATAGTCGTGTGGCATAAGCGGTGATGGTTTATTCTTGTTTCTGTTCATTCTCCAACAGTTTCTTGAAGCCTTCTTCTGATGGCAACACACGGCGGAGTTGTTCTGGCATCACCTTATAGGAGGCTACACCCATGGGCTGGCTATAGTCTTGCAGTAGGTATTCTACGTAGGTCTTGTCTGCATCCCGACAAAGCAATACACCGATGGTTGGGTTTTCGTGGGGCTTTCGTTCGTCATCATTGAGAATGCGTATATAGGCGGCAAGTTGTCCGAGATAAGCGGGCTTGAAGACTCCCTTCTTTAGCTCGAATACCACAAGCGATTGCAACTCGCGGTTGAAAAAGAGCAAGCCTACCCAGTGGTCGTGCCCGAATTTGTCAAGGTGTACTTGGTTGCCCATGAATGTAAAGTCTTTGCCGAATGTGAGGATGAAATTCTTCACGTTGGCTACAATTTCGTTCTCTATCACCCGTTCGTCAATGTCTTGCCCATCGCGTTCTCCAAGTTCTTCCACATTGATGAAGTCGAGCAGGTATTCGTCCTTGAACATTGAGATTGCTTTCTGCACATGACGGGTGGAAGGCATTGCCTGCGCAAAGTTGTTCGCCATCTGTGACTGATGGAGATAGAGATTTGCTTTCAAATTGTCACGCAGCGTGTACTTGCTCCAATGCATGACGGCAGTTTGATGGATGTAGAATGTGCGCTCCTCAAGAGTCTTTGTCTTTGACAAAATCTCGTAGTGGTGGCTGAAACTGATTGAAAAGAACTCATTCCAGTCCAAGCCGTTCGCTATAGGTGAATTGATTGGATTAAGCAAGGCGGTTGTTTGCAAAGTGTTTTTGTTTTCCATGGTTTTTAAATCGTCAGCCGTCGGCTGACGATTTAAAAACGGATGCCATTCTTCATAAAACTGCCTCATCATCTTTATGTTTGTAGCCGAAAAGCCTCTCAGCCCAGGCATTTCTCTTTGCAGTTGTCGGCTGATACTGTCTATGGCTCCTGTACCCCAAACTCCGTGACGAGTATTCTCAGATACATACTTGCCCACTCCATAATAGAGTGCAAGCATCTGCTGGTTAACGGCTTTTGCCGCCTCCAATTGATTGTGCAATATCGCTTGTTTGATGAGTTGCACAGCATTGTCGTATTGTGGATTTATCTTTTCCATTTGCTTTTATCTTACTTATCTTTAAATTTCTATCTCGCCCGACATCAGCTTCGGAAGCAAACGGTTGCGAGACTCCGTGAGGAGTGAGATGGAATGTTGCAGATTTCGAATATAAGCATACATTCTTGATACGTTGGTTTCAAACATGCTCCTTGTTTCTGCATTAGGAAGCAGCAATTTCAATGTTGAGAGTATCTTTACTGTCATACTTGGAACTGCGGCACCATTGTTAAGGTTGTACATATCCAATCCCTTCAAGTAAAAGTAAGCTATCTTAGCGGCATCTTTCATTTTAGGTATGGAATAAAACATCGTATCAATAGTCCAAAAGGAGTCATCAACAAGCATTATGTTGTTTAAAGAGCCTTTACGAGGTATCAAAACCGATTCGCCGGAATAGAGACTGTTTTCGACATGTCTCATCACGCCTCCTGTCCCATATACAGGATATTTCCCTTCTTTGAGAGCCTTATGGTCTTTTCCGTATTTTATTTCCAACAAATCTGTAATGCTTTTCTTCTCCCACCCCTCTGGCACTCCATCCGTCACCTTTACGTTTTCGTGTCCGGGGAAGTGGAGATTAACGAACCATTCCTTGTAGAGACGCTGCGCCGCCTCCTCCAGCAACTTTATCTGACGTTGGTAGTTCGCTATCAACGCATCGTAACGGCTTAGAGTTGTCGCTATGGAGTGTTGGACGACTTTATTGGGTAGTTCGACATCCATATTAAGCAAGTCGCTATTAGCAAGGCTTGCTCTCGTTGTCATGGAAGAGAAAGCCATGAACTTGCTTCTAAATTTCGGAGACCGCAGATAATAACCAATGTATAGAGGGTCTACCAAATCCGTAGTTGGACGTAGGCGTTTAGTAAAGCCGTTATAGGTTGCGTCGGGATAATCACGCAATGCAACCGAACTCATACCAAGCTCATCCATCGTCTCACTTGTTCTCGTTATAAACACATCACCTCTTTTTATAGAAAAAGAATCCCTTTCCTTTTCTGTGACTTGTACTAAGGAATCAAAAGTCTCAGGGAGGAACCAATTGTTGAAGACATTGGAAAAAGTCAAGAAAGGTGTTCCCTTTCCAAAGAACTGTCGTCCTTTGGAAAGCCCATTATGAACTTCATACAAGTCTCCCAACTTCACTTTCTTCCATGCTCCAGATTGTCGCACCACTGGTGCGACAATCTTATCGACACATTCTTTTTCTCTCACAACTTGCGATTGTGTCACCAGTGGTGTCACAATTCTTTCTTCCATTTGCGCCTTCATCTCATCCCCTCCCAACTCTTCTGTATCTCGCCCATCAGCTGGTTTGCCTCTTCGTTGAGCCGCGACAGCTCGGCGT
>CAVLBD010000102.1:0-2608 GCA_963661195.1 bacterium | reverse complement strand
AACGACGATACGCGAGAGAGTGCTGCCCTTGGATGCGGAACGCTTCAGAAAAGGTGATTTGCCATTAGGAAACCTGCTCGCCAAGTATTGTTCGTATGTTGAAACGAAATCAGTATAACTCCAACGAATCCTTTGGTGTGCTTTGATAGTGGTCTAAGGCAGTTCCGCAAAAGTCAAAAATACCCACACCTCATTCATTCTCTTGTCGTAAAATCTGCATGAATGAAGAGGTAAGAACGGCTTTGTAGTCGTTAATAATGTGTATTTACACAAAATAAAAGAGCTTTGGGGTGTTTGCAAGTAAACAGACGTGGAATTGGGATTTCGTCAAGCATCACTTCTAATCCTTATAGAGATTCAATATCCCAGTTTACGTATCTATATGGGTAAATGGACATCTACAGAGTTGCCCACGCTTCAAAAGTCTTCACTCTGTAAAATGTCGCAAGGCAAAGTCTAAGGAAGTCAGTGTTTTAGACGTAACGAGCATGATCTATGTTATATATTGTTAAAGTTTTAGTTTTAGGGGCTTTATTGGTTGACATTCGGTGGATATTTTGTAATTTTGTCTACAAACAAAAATAATATAAGTCATGGCTAACGAAATGAACATATTCGCAAGGCGGTTACGCCAAGCGAGAATCCGAAACAAACTCTCCATGGAGGGTCTAAGCCTGCTTGTTGATGGTAGCATTTCCAAGCAGGCCATATCTAAGTATGAGTCAGAGAAGATGATGCCATCCAGTAGTACCGTAATTTTACTTGCGGATGCACTAAAGGTTGATGTCGATTATTTTTTCCGCCCATTCACCTTTGACATACAGGATATGAATGTTTCATTCCGCAAAAAAGCGAGTATCGGAGTGAAGGAGACCGAAGCTTTGAAGATTAAAATTCAGAACGAGGTTGAAGCTTATCTCGAAGTGGAAGAAATACTCCAGATTGAGAGACCTGCTTTCAAAAAGGCAGACTCGGGCATGATGCATAAGACTGAAGAAATGGAAGATTGTGCTCGCAAATTAAGGAATGAATGGAAACTTGGAATTGATCCGATTTCCAACATACAAGAGATGCTTGAAGCCAATGGATTTAAGGTGATTGTCACCGATGGCCCAGATGGTTTCGATGGTGTAAGCGGAATGGTAAATGACTGCAAACCTATTATGGTTTTGAATAAGAATATTCACATGACCGAACGGCTTAGGTTTACTTCGCTGCATGAAGCTGGACACTTATTATTCAATTCAAGCATTGACCCGAATTTGACTCCTCGCGAAAAAGAAAAGATGTGCGACGCTTTCGCAAGCGAAATGTTGCTTCCTACCGAAGTCTTGAGAAAAGCCCTATATGGGAAAAGCAAGATTTCGCTAAAGGAACTTATGTTCTTGCAAGAGTCTTATGGTATATCTATAGATGCTATTATGCACAAGCTAAGAGATCTTGGATATATAAGCCAGAAACGTTACGAGACTTTCCATATTCGCAAAAACATGAATAAGGATCTCAAAAGAATGGTTGAGGAAAGCCGCTTTAAGGAAATACGCATCTCTCGCTTCCCAGCGATGGTGTATAGTGCACTTGCGCAGCAGTTGATAACCACGTCGAAAGCAGCTTCTTTATTGGGTTGTTCTCTGACGACAATAAGAAATAACGTTAATGTCATATAGCCAATGGAAGCAGTCGTAGTAAGTGACACAAATATATTTATCGATTTGATAAGCGTGGGATTACTTGACGAATTTTTCCATTTGCCATTTGAAATACACACGACGGACTTGATCGTTCATGAATTGAAGGATAACATGCAGCAATCTATTGTTCAAACATACATTAACAGCAATCAGCTTCACGTCAAAAAACACAATGGAAAGGAGTTGATAGACTTGGCAATTATGAAAAATAGAGTCTCAAAAGATTGCAATGCCACCATCCAAGATTGTTCGGTATGGCTATATGCTGACGAGAATGGCTACTCCCTGCTCACAGGTGATGCCAAATTAAGGCGAGTTGCAGAAAGGTCAGGAGTAGATGTCCATGGTATCCTTTACATCTTTGACAAATTGGTGGAACATGGCGTTATAGATTACGTCATAGCCAAAGGAAAGATAGTGATGTTGTCACAGATAAACAACAGGTTGCCCATGAAAGAGATTCAGAAAAGAGTTTCAACTTGGGAAGTCAAAATACGGAAAGGAGGTAGTCAATGAAAATATGAGTAATAGAGACGAAAAATCCCCACGCTATTTGGCGATAGCATAGGGAGAAGAGGTTCAACTTCGCGATGGCAAGACCTTTAGTCTCACATTGAGGAACGGGCAGTTGCACCATTGAGCATTGCAAAAATAGCAACTTTCCCACAAATCGCGTTTATTTTTAAACACAAATTAGGTTTTATTAAATATTAAGAATCATGAAACCGAATTTAATAATGGGAAAGCAGAGTCAAACTTCCTCGTTGTTTTCTTTGAAAGAGCAATATCTGCAGACCCACAATGAAAGAGGGAGATTGTATACAATATGCGCATTGTCAGAAGCACAACAACGCAAGTGTACTTATAACAATATGCATATGTCTGTACGCATGAAGTTTACAGAGGACAATGGACTA
>CAVLBD010000101.1:0-2667 GCA_963661195.1 bacterium | reverse complement strand
TCTTGTGTTATTCGGAGGAAATTGCCAAGTATGTGCCTATCGTGGTCAAGCTCTGTTATGCCATCGCAGGTGTAGTGGCCGTAGTGGGTGCCATCAGCGTTTACATCGCCATGAGTGCGACCGTAATGGTTGCGTGATAAATACCTCTTTAGCAAGAGGATAGGTCAGAGTTCAAAACGACCTACTTCCACCCAAATAAGCCCGAAGGGAAACCTAGAGGTGAAAATAGCACTTTGGGAAAGCAGCCGAGTCGATTAATTGTCAAATCGCGACTGAACTGCAAGGAAGAAAGACAGATATGAGGATGAAGTCCTTACTGATTGAACGATAGTCCAGCGGCAGTTGATGTAGCTACGACGGAAGGCATTTATGTACGTCGTATTGTGGTACCCTAACAACGTCATTGGTGTTAAGGGCAAAAGAACTAACCACAACGCAGCCGCAGTAAGCGGAGAAAAGGGCGGAAGTCGCATCCGACAATCTGTCGTGCTAATAGTTATCACGTAGCTAAACGGTGATTGCCTAAGTTGGAACGCCTATAAGGCTATGAACTTTGGTTCTGAAAATCCAATATGGTAACGGAGCTTCCATAGTAGTCTGAGCAAGGTAACGCCTTGTACATGGCGAAGGGAAGCAGTTAGTAATTTTTTAATACAAATTTTGAAAACGTGTAAGACGTATGGAAAAATCAGAAAGAGTATTGAAAGCTCTAAGTGACCACAGTCCACGTTCGGAATACAAGTACGAACGCCTGTATCGGTATCTTTTCAGTGAAGAGATGTTTGCAGTTGCCTATCAACGCATATATGCAAAGCCTGGGAACATGACATCCGGAACTGACGGCAAGACCATAGACCAAATGAGCCTTGCAAGGATACAAAGATTGATAGAATCCTTAAAGGATGAAAGCTATCAGCCCCATCCTGCACGCAGAGTGTACATACCAAAGAAGAACGGAAAGAAACGTCCTTTGGGTATTCCCTCGTTTGAGGACAAACTCGTGCAAGAGGTAGTGAGATTGTTGTTGGAAGCCATATATGAAGGGCACTTTGAAGGTACTTCACATGGCTTCAGACCACAACGAAGCTGCCACACAGCTTTGGGAATGATACAAAAGTCTTTCTCGGGAGCAAAATGGTTTATTGAAGGAGACATAAAGGGCTTCTTCGACAATATAGACCACAATGTTCTTATCGGAATACTTCGTGAGCGAATAGCTGACGAACGTTTTCTAAGACTGATACGTAAATTTCTCAATGCGGGTTATGTGGAAGATTGGAAGTACAACAAAACGTACTCGGGAACGCCACAAGGTGGAATTGTCAGCCCAATTTTGGCAAATATCTACCTTGACAAGTTCGACAAGTACATCAAGGACTACGCATCCAAATTCCGCAAGGGTGAAAGGCGCAATGTCAATCCCGACTATTGGCGCTTGAACAACAAAAAGAACTGGCTGAAAAAGAAGTTGCAGAAAGCATCGGACGAGCAAGAGAAGAACGACTATCTGTATAAAATCGCTCAACTGAGCAAGCAGATGTTGTCCACTCCCCACAAAGATGCAATGGACGCAGACTTTAGGAGGTTGCAGTATGTAAGGTATGCGGACGATTTCCTTATATCGGTTATCGGAAGCAAGGCTGAATGTGACAAAATCAAAGCGGACATCACCCAATTCATGAATGAGACACTCAAACTTGAATTGTCTGATGAGAAGACATTGATTACTCATGCTCAAGACAAAGCCAAATTCCTTGGATATGAAATCTCTATCAGAAAGTCGGATGCAACGAAGAAGAATCGTAACGGAGTGCTCAAAAGAGACTTCAATGGAGCTGTAGTGTTGTCAATCAACCAAAATACAATCCAAAAGAAGTTGACAGAGTACAATGCTATGGAGGTAAGAAACATCGCAGGCAAAGACATTTGGTGGTCCAAGCCAAGACGTTTCATGACTCCAATGAAGGTCGAGGATATTCTTGCGCAGTATAACGCAGAAATCCGTGGTCTTTATAATTTCTATTCGTTGGCAAATAATGTGTCTGCAGAATTAGGGTCGTTTGCCTTCATCATGAAGATGAGTATGCTGAAAACACTTGGGTGGAAGCTGAATTCTTCCGCAAGGAAGGTTCGGCTTCGGTATAGCAAGAATGGCGATTTCATCATTCCCTATATGGATGCCAAAGGAAGTCAGAGATACAGAGTCTTCTACAATGAGGGATTCAAAAAACGAAATGCGAGGTTCGATGTAGACTATGACCAAACTGCACAGACAATGTATGTCCCTTATCCAAGTCTTGTTGAAAGGCTGAAAGATGGAGTATGTGAGTTGTGCGGCAAGGAAGGAAAAGTCGTTATGCATCATGTTCGGAAGCTCACACTTTTGAAAGGTGAAAACGAGTGGGAAAAACTGATGCTCAAAAGAAATCGTAAGACACTCGTTGTCTGCGAAGAATGCAATGCAAAAATTCAGAACTATGGTAAAGAGTAATGTTACTAATGGAGAGCCGTATACATGGAGACATGTAAGTACGGTTCGGAGGCGAGTACTTGGAAACCTCCTACCGAAAGGTAGGATTTGGCGCCGAGTGCTTAGCCTACACAATGAGGAACAGGATGTCAAGAATATCTTAGCCCTCCAAAATCGTCAGGAAACGAGAAGAAAGC
>CAVLBD010000100.1:0-2669 GCA_963661195.1 bacterium | reverse complement strand
GCCACGCTTATTCTGGGGCAAATCTACTCCAACAATTCTTATTGCCATTGTTAATAAATAAATTAATGAATAATACCTTTTTATTAAAGCGGCTGCAAAATTACGATTTTATTTTGAAACAAAATCGGTTTTACAGAACTTTAACATTAACCCTGACGCAATTTCATCTTAGGGTTCTTCTTGTTGATAACGAACAAACGACCTTTACGACGTACAATCTTACAGTCAGCTGAACGCTTCTTTAATGATGCTCTTGTCTTCATAACCTTATATATAATGATTATTTGTATCTAAAAACAATTCTACCCTTCGTCAAGTCGTATGGACTCATCTCCACCTTCACCTTGTCTCCAGGCAAAATCTTGATGTAATGCATTCTCATCTTACCGGAGATGTGGGCAGTGATATCCACTCCGTTCTCCAACTCAACCCGGAACATCGCATTGGACAATGCCTCTACAATCGTTCCATCTTGCTCAATAGCGGCTTGTTTTGCCATAATTAAAAATTTTGTCCTTCTAAATGTTCAACTTCTACGAATGAAGATAAAATTTCAGCTTTACCTTTTCGAACAACTATCGTATGCTCGTAATGAGCTGCGGGCTTTCTGTCCAGCGTCAGAATGCTCCATTTGTCCGGCAGCATCCCAATCTGTCGATTACCCATAGTTATCATGGGCTCTATGGCTATGCACATCCCTGCCTTCAGCATCACTCCGTTACCGCGCTTGCCATAATTGGGGATGGCGGGATCTTCGTGCATGTCCTTGCCGATACCATGACCTGTCAGTTCACGAACAACACCATAACCAAACGACTGGCAATAGTCTTGTATCGCATAACCAATATCACCGACATGATTTCCCACTATGGCCTGTTCGATGCCCAAGTAGAGCGAACGTTTGGTGACTTGAAGCAACTTCCGTTTCTCCTCGGATATCTCACCGACCGCGAAAGTATAGCAACTGTCCCCATTGAAGCCTTCCAAAAGAGTTCCACAGTCTATCGAGATGATATCACCTTCCTCCAGAACCTCCTTCTCGCTTGGAATGCCATGCACCACGACATCATTCACCGAAGTGCATATACTAGCAGGAAAAGGCTCTCCACTTGGATTAGGAAAATTCTTGAACGTTGGAATAGCACCATGATCACGGATAAATTCCTCTGCTATCCTATCCAAATGGAGAGTCGTCACACCTGGTTTGATATGTTTTCCCAATTCCGCAAGGGTCAAACCAACGAGTTGGTTGGCCTTGCGCATCAGGTTAATTTCATCCTCTGTCTTCAGAAATATCTTCATTTCAAAAGAAAAAGATTAATAAGCAGCAACACCACCTTGACGTGTATGGCCTGAGTTTAAAAGACCATCATAGTGGCGCATAAGCAAATGACTCTCGATCTGCTGCAAGGTGTCGATGACAACACCCACCAAAATCAACAAGGAAGTTCCTCCAAAGAACTGAGAGAACGCCTGTTGTACATCGAGAAGTCCTGCAAGTGCAGGCATAATCGCAATAAATGCAATAAATAATGAACCTGGTAAAGTAATACGAGACATTACGGTATCAATGTACTCAGCGGTATCCTTTCCTGGCTTCACGCCCGGAATGAAACCATTGTTACGTTTCATATCCTCTGCCATCTGCGTAGGGTTCAATGTGATTGCCGTATAGAAATAGGTAAATGCAATCACCAAGATCACATAAACTATATTATAGAGCAAACTGCGGTTGTCCATCAACTGCTGTACGACGCTGCTGGCGTTCTCAGACTGATAGCGAACAATCGCCAATGGAATGAACATCAAAGCCTGTGCAAAGATGATAGGCATCACGTTGGCAGCAAAGAGCTTCAAAGGAATGTACTGACGAGCACCTCCATATTGCTTGTTGCCAACCAATCGCTTCGCATACTGAACGGGAATCTTACGTGTGCCCTGCACCAACAGGATAGAGGCGCAGACAACAGCGTAGAGGATCAGGATCTCAACGATAAACATAATCAAACCACCGCCGGAGATAGCCTGCAAACGAGACGTCACCTCCTGTACGAAAGCCTGAGGCAAACGAGCGATAATACCAATCATAATAATCAAAGAGATACCGTTACCGACACCCTTGTCAGTAATGCGTTCACCCAACCAGAGGATAAACATACTTCCCGCTGCCAAGATGATGGTCGCAGGAATCATGAAGACCGTCCAGCTAATGCCTGTTGCCAGGGCGTTGGCTGCCTGCATCTTCAGATTCAAGAGGTAACTAGGAGCCTGAAAGACCAGGATGGCTACAGTCAGGACTCTAGTGTACCATTGTATTTTTTTGCGGCCGCTTTCACCTTCACGCTGCATCTTCTGGAAATAAGGCACAGCGACAGCAAGAAGCTGCATAACAATTGAAGCTGAGATATAAGGCATTATTCCCAAAGCGAAGATAGACGCATTGGAAAATGCACCACCAGAGAACATGTCCAAAAGCGACATAAGGCCGCCAGAGGTCTGCGACTGCAATTTCTCCAACATGCTCGGGTTGATACCAGGAAGGACAACGAACGAGCCAAAACGGTAAATAGCCGTAAACAGAAGAGTAATGAGGAGACGCTGACGCAAGTCCTCTATCTTCCAACAGTTCTTTAGTGTCTCAATAAACTTTTTCATTTACTTAGATTATA
>CAVLBD010000099.1:0-2677 GCA_963661195.1 bacterium | reverse complement strand
CAACAGGCGTTTCACTGCCCAGTCGAAGCGTATGTATCTGTCATGAATGACCATAAATAATGCCCTTTTACGTTTTTTCCCTATCGGCTTCTTGCCAACTATCTATTTGCAAAGATAGCTTTTTTATTTCGTCAATCCAACACATCTTTTTCTCTTTTCTCCTCTTTTTCCTTTAAATTTATCGGTTTTCCACCCTCATAAATTGGTATTTTGATGAAAATATTTGTACTTTTAATGAAAAAGCGTGCGATAATTATAAAATTAACACTATTTTTGCACAAATTTTAAAACTATAAGATTTGATAAGGTGCGCAGCAATGGCGTGCCAATGGGCGGAATGTTTTTGCGAAGCACTGCCCGCATTATTGTTTATTGAATGAATATTAGGTACACAGGCCGTGAAAACACTTAGGATATCGGCTTCTCTCCACACAATTTCTATTGCTTGACTTATTGCTGACCTATTTTTAGTCATTATGAAGACTTATTGGGCGCGTACAATCACTTGGCATGTCTCCCTTGCCTTTCTATGTCAACGGCCTTAGGAACGACTGACGCTTACAATGCCTTGAAATTAGAAAAACAAACAAAAAGAAATTATATGGAGAAAAAAAAGAACTACATCAAACCACTTTCGGAGCTTATCCGCATGGACGACTGCATGATCATGGCTGGTTCCCTGCAGAAATGCAATGACGACCGCTACGGCTTGCAGATAAACGATCCGATGGAAACGAATAAAGTTATCTGGGGCAGAGATGAAATTCACGAGGGCAACCCGGATGATATCGATGCCAAGAAGGACAAGTGGAACAATGGGTTGTGGGACAACTGATGCCGCGAGGGCTTTGTCCACACAACAAGAGAACAACTTATGAGTAAAAAACAAAATCACAAACAACAATGAAGAGACTATTCACACTTACGCTCCTGCTCCTTGGCATAAGCTGCGCCATCATGGCACAGACTGAAGGAAGCCAGCCGACGAGCGGAGAGACCTACTATCTCTACAACGTAGGGCAAGGGAAATATCTCAGCGCTGCCTCCGACGGCTCGCTCACACTGGGCGGAAAGCCGTATCTGGCGGTTACGCTCAGCCAGCCTGCCTCTACGGGCACCAGCTCGGCGGACGCTTCGTTCTTTACCCTTGAAGCCAACGGACAGAAGATTATCGCTGAACTATGGGGCAGCCCCATCCTTGGCGACAACCAACAGGGATATTACGACCAATGGCAGTTCTCTGCCGTTAGCGGAAAGACTAACGTATATACCATGGGAGCAAGAAACCGAGAAGCAGGGGCAGGAATGTTCCTTTTTTGGTCAAATGTTTTTAATGATTTAATAACATATCAGTATATACCAGCAACTGTCTTCACCAACGGCCAATGGATGCTAGTTAAAGAAGACGCCATTGCTACTACAACCATCACTCTTGAAGAAACGGATGAATCCGCTGCATACAGCACTAAGCAGCAGACTGAAATTGCTTCCACCGCAACGGTTAAGCTGAAGCGCACATTCACTGTGGGTAGATGGAACTCATTCTGCGTACCGTTCGACATTGACAACTCGCAACTTACTACTCAGTTCGGAACAGACATGACATTGGCTGAATTCACTGGTCTTGACGCTGATAACGTGAAGTTCACTACCGTGACATCAGTTGAGGCGGGCAAGCCTTACCTCATCAAACCAACAAAAGCTGCTGCCAGCGATGGTTACTACGAGTTTACTGGCGTGACATCGCTACTTGCGTCGCCAACAGTACAATCGCAATCATATTCAACGGGAGGAACGACCTATGGCGTGACGTTCACCGCCAGCTTCTGGAAGACCATAGCACCAAGTCGCTCATTCGTATTGTGGAAGAATGAAGTTTATCACCTTACTGAGGATATGGACATGAAGGGCTTCCGCGCTTACTTCACCAATACCCAAGGCACAAGCGACAACTCTGCAGCGAAGGTTACGGGATGGACACTCGACGATACCACCGACGGCATAACGTCTGTTGAGGACATGGGCTCCATGACGTTCGATGTCTACAACACCGCCGGACAGAAAGTGATGCATCAGGCAACCTCCCTCGACGCCCTCCCCGCAGGTGTATATATCGTGAACGGAAAGAAAATAACAAAATAACAAACCACGAAACGAATTATGAGAACATCATATATTAAGAAACACGCCCTCCTGCTCCTCGCCCTCCTCTTCATGGCGGTGGGCAACGCTGTGGGCGCGGAGACGAAGGCCACGCTGCGGAGCAGTTACTCTCCGGCCGGCTCAACGTTCAGCAACACCACCAGCATCGACTGGACCAAGCAGAAGATATACGCCAAGATCGACCTCAGCAATTGCGGCACGACTTACAGTCTGCAGAACATCATCTCTTATGGTGACGACATTGCCAATTGGAACACGGGAAATTACAATCTGCACATCTACTACACCAAGTCGAGCAACTTGCTTGTAATGGACTACCTCACGAATGGGGGAACGAAGAATGAAACCACCGTTACGCTTACAAGCACTACGCTCGAACTGGAACTATCTTCTGAAGGTCTCGCGGTGAATGGTGAGACAAAGGTTTCTGCCAGCACCCTCAGCGGTCTGCTCTCACTCAGCAGCATCTCGGTGGGTTCGCAGCAAGGCGACAACCGCAGTTATGCCACATATA
>CAVLBD010000098.1:0-2717 GCA_963661195.1 bacterium | reverse complement strand
AGTGTGGTCCGTATGAAATAATCGAGGATCACAAGAGCGGAATTCTCGTGAAGCGAGTGGGCGACATCCGCGGCTTGGCCAATGCTCTTGGTGAGTTGATGTCGAGTGAAGACGCGCGTCGGAGCATGGGTCAACATGCCGAACGGTTGTCGCACCGCTTCGACTTGTCGGAGATTGTGAAGCAGTGGAGAAAGCTGCTGAGCCATATCCTGTCCTCATAATAGGGGAGAAGTATGAAGATAATTGGCGTTTTGGAATAGCTGATATTTTAAAATACTTAGAGCTTGTACGTGAAAAATGACATTATTACCAATGTTTTGCATAACACGTGTCGCATTTATGCATGTTTAACGCAAATATTGGACTTGCTTATAAAATGAATGGTTATCTTTGCAACATATTTTTTGAACATCAATAATCATTATGTTATTATCAGCCAAATTTGCAAACATATACTCGTTTAACAAGGAAACTCGAATCTTGTTCACTGCTGGTAAAAGTGACCAATTGCCTTTGCAAGTTTCACGTGCGAAGAAGCGAGATGATATTTCGGTTCTGCGCATGGGCTTGATTTATGGTGCCAATGCATCAGGAAAGTCAAATATCATAAAATGCTTGGATATTATTAGGTCGTTTGCATTGAATGGTTGGAGTAATCGCAAGTACAATTACTTCAAGATGACTGATGAACCACAAGAACGTTCCAGCATAGAATTGGAGTTCAAGGTTGATAATCAGTTTTTCGCTTATGGCATAGCTTTCTCAAAAGGCGGCTTGCAGGAGGAGTGGTTGTATAAAACTGGTAGCCGTAATGACTCCATGATCTTTGAGCGCAAGCGATCTGCTGACGGTTGGAAGAACGCAATTGCATCACAATTCATGAATGATGTTGACGGACAGTTCTTGAGGTTCTTGATAGATGGTACTCCAACTAAGGGAACTTTCCTTAGCGAATACGTTAAGCGCAATGGGAAGGGTATTGATGCCGTCATGTCTGCACATAAGTGGTTTGAAAACCTTAATATTATCTTTCCATATACACATAGAGCGGATTTCCCTCTCCGAGTTGTAAACGATACTCAGTTCAGAACAGTGATGCGGGAATTGCTTAGCTATTTCAGCACGGGAGTCTCAGACCTTTGCCGCGTGGAATCGAAGCCTGAGGAATTGGGTGTCCTTGATGAAATCAGACAAAAGATAGAAGAAAGTCTTGAGGGCAAGGAAGAAAAGACTGGTGTGGTAATTCATAATGAAAACCGCTTTATCTTTGCAGAAAAAGACAAGTCGAAAAATTTGAAATGGTATGAGTTGAAAACCATCCACAAGAGGGAAGGCTGCAAGTCTAACTATATTTTTGAGTTGTTTGAGGAATCTGATGGAACGTCACGCCTGTTCGATTTTATCCCGATGCTTATTGATATGCGTGCTAATGATGCGGTATATGTCATTGACGAGGTAGATAGGAGCTTGCATCCAATGTTGACATTAAAATTATTGGAGATGTACAATAGTTTGCTCGGAAGCGACTCGCAAACGCAGCTAATATGTACCACTCATGAGTCAAACCTTCTTTCTACTGCTCCTATCCGGCAAGATGAAGTATGGTTCGTGGAAAAAGACAAGAATGGAGAAAGCCATTTATCTTCACTCTGTGAATATAAGCCAAGGGAGAATGTGCAGAAAGGTTATCTGAATGGTCGGTATGGGGCAATCCCGTTCTTTGGTGAACTGACTAATATTAATTGGGGCAATGAGAAGCAGAAATAGTTTCGAGCGTCGTGAGGCTTTTCGTGATGCACGTCTTGTCATTATAGCCTCTGAGGGCAAAGACACGGAGCGGATATACTTTAATGCGTTGGCTAAGGAATACTCCAATCCGCGTGTACACGTACGTATTTTAGAAAGGAGGGATGATGAAAAGAACAACTCGAGTCCGAAGCATGTCTTGGAACAACTTAAAGATTACAAAAGTCGGTACAGCTTGGAGGAAGATGATGAACTTTGGTTAGTGATAGACAAGGATCATTGGACGGACGGTATGTTGTCTCAAGTCGCTACTGTATGCATACAAGACGTTTCCATGCGTATGGCTCTGAGCAATCCATGTTTTGAGGTGTGGCTTCTATTGCATTTAGAAGATGTGGCTTCGTTGACATCTGAAGAACGTAAACGATGGATGGAGAATAGTCGAAAATCTAAGAATGCAGATCCATATCTGAAAGTGCGATTGCGTCAGAAAATAGGCTCTTATCATGAGTCTGACTACGATGCCAAAGCTTTGATAGAACATGTAGAAGCCGCAATAGGAAGAGCAAGATTGTTGGACAAGAACCCTGATGACCGTTGGCCACAAACACTCGGCACGCGAGTATATTTGTTAGCAGAAAGTGTTATGAATAGAAGATAATGTGATTCTCAATCAACTGAGCCATACCCTGTCTCACAATAGGGAAGAGGAAATGTACAGTGGTCATTAAAGAAACGTGTTTTTTTATCAAGTATACGTTGAATAAGGGCACGGACGGGCACAGGGCCCGCACCCTGCAAGGCGTCTGGCGTGGATGTGTTTCGAGACATATAATGGAGAAATACCAAGCTTGCAGACATCTTGACTTATGAAATATCATTTATAACTAACCTGTTTACACTATGAAGATAGCGTTAATATCAATTCCCACCCCTACGTTCAACAACTGTGGGGCGGCGTCGGCGTTGCC
>CAVLBD010000097.1:0-2718 GCA_963661195.1 bacterium | reverse complement strand
CATCATCAACTTTGCCAAAGCAGGAGCTTCCTACAAGCATCGGGACGTGTTCACCGCATCCGAGGCAGCAGCCATCAAGCAGGCGATGAACGATTTCGCACCCCTGACTGATGACCGCCAACTCGTCGGCAGGATACTCGTTAATTATGCGCAATACGAAGGAAAACTTACAGACCAAGAGGCAAGCCGTAGTCAAAGGCAAGTAGACGATGTGGTTGTTGGGCGTTACGACCATATTATAAAACGTGGCGTTGGTGAAGGATTAAGAATTTAATACGAACAACTCTAATGAAATACTATTCTCCATAGTGGTTCTCCATTGTATCGCATTAGATAAACAAGCATTGCAAATACAATAACGATTATAGTTATCACTATAGTACCGATTCGTTGTAGTTTTGGAGGAACTTCACCAATAAATCGTCTTGTATTCTCCGAGCGTAACTCGACGATTTCTTCTTCCTTATTTGCATTGTTCTGTTCCATATCAATTTCCCAACTCTAATTGATTCTTTACTAAGTTGAAATACGCGCCTCTTTTTGCAGTCAGTGATTCGTGGTTGCCGACTTCCATTACTTTGCCTTTGTCGAGGACAATTATTTGGTCGGCATTCTTCACCGTACTTAGTCGATGTGCCACAATAACGACTGTTTTGCCTTGATAAAACCTATCAAGGTTTTCGACTATCGCACGTTCGTTGTTGGCATCAAGTGAATTGGTCGCCTCGTCCAAAAAAATATAGTCAGGGTTCTTATATACCGCTCTCGCTATCAGTATGCGTTGTTTCTGTCCTTGACTCAATCCCACGCCGTCACGCCCTATCTTAGTGTTAAACTTTAAAGGAAGTGCCATGACATAATCCTTGATGTATGCTATTTCTGCGGCTTTCAGTAGGCGTTGCTTGTCTATCTCACCATCATCCACAGCTATGTTTCTTGCTATGCTCTCCGAGAAAATAACTCCGTCCTGCATGACAACGCCGCATTGTCTGCGCCACCATTTCTTATTAAGCTTGTTGATGTTGGTATTGCCGATGTTGATTTGTCCCTCCAAAACAGGATAATAGCCAAGCATCAAACGGATGAGAGTTGTTTTTCCACTGCCCGATGCGCCAACGATAGCCGTCACCTTACCTTGTGGAATGTGTATGTCCACTTTATCTATTGTCTTGTGCAAAGCATGTGGATCGTACTTGAACATAATGCTCTTGATGTCGATGCCTACATTTTTCTCCACGATAGAAGTTTGCAAGCCATCCTTTCCGTTTTCGTCATCCATTTGGTGAATCTCATTGATACGCTCCAAACTAATCTTCACATCTTGCAGAGAATAGAAGAAGTTCATCAACTGCTCCACTGGCGAGTTGAGTTGTCCGATGATGTACTGTACGGCAAGCATCATGCCGAGTGTCATTTGTCCATGAATCACGGCAGTTGCAGCCACAACCGTGATGATAATATTTTTGGTCTCATTAATGAAAATGCTTCCGGCTTCCTGTGTCTGTTGTAGTTTCAGAGATTTCATCTGCACCCCACACAAGTCTGTTTGTGTATCCTCCCATTCCCAACGGCGACGCTGTTCGCAGTCCTGCAACTTTATTTCCTGCATTGAAGTTATAAACTCATATGTCTTGTTGTTTATGATGGCTTGCTTTTCAAAGAGTTCGTAATCGATCACTTTTCTGCGCTGCAAAAAGAGCATCAGCCACGCCCCATAGAGCAAACTCCCGAGAAAGAATATGGCAAATACCAGTTTATCGTAGAGTATTAGAACGGCAGAGAATACCACAAACGAGAATATAGCAAAGGTAACGCTAAGCGTCTGCTGCGTGAGAAATGTATTCACGCGGTTGTGGTCGTTCATGCGCTGCATAAGGTCTCCCATTAATTTTGTGTCGAAAAACGACATGGGGAGTTTCAGAAGTTTGATGAAAAAGTCACTTACGAGCGAAATGTTGATACGGAGCGAAATATGAAGCAGAAGCCATCTGCGGATGAAGTCAACAGCGGTACGGCTTATGGTTAACATCAGTTGTCCCAATAGTATCAGCCACACGAAATTGATATCTTGTTCCTTTATTCCTACGTCTACGATACTTTGAGTTAGGAAAGGCAATATTAATTGTAAAAGGCTTCCTACAATCAGTCCTAGCACTATCTGCCCAAAATATTTGCGATATTTCTTTATGTAACTGAATAAAAAGCCAAAGGAGTGTTTTGAAACCGATTTATTTTCTTTTTGTATACTGTAAGTGAAAAAATTCGGAGTGGTTTCAAAGAACATCGCGATTCCCTTATCCTCTCCTTTTAGGCTTGTGCTTATCCAATGACTCCTAAAGTCAGCAAGACTATATGTTAGCAACCCTTTACCAGGGTCGGCTACATAGAATTTCTTGCCATTTTTCACTTTATAGAGGACGACGAAATGATTCTGATTCCAATGCAATATACATGGCAACATGGCATTGCTTAAATCGGAAACGGAAGCCCTGGCACAAAGTGCATGTAATCCAATTGTAGTGGCAGCTTCATTGATACCAAGCATAGAAACACCCTCAGCAGTGGCAAAGCACATTTCAGATAAATCTTCTGAAGTGTATTCCCTGCCGAAATGTTTACATATCATTTGCAGACAAGCAATACCGCATTGCATGGAGTCGTGCTGTTTGTAAAATATAATCTTTCCCATGAAGCTTTAAGGTTTACAATCGATTAACT
>CAVLBD010000096.1:0-2810 GCA_963661195.1 bacterium | reverse complement strand
TTGCCTGCGCCCTCCAAGAAACTTCTCACTCCGAGGTATAAGGTTCGCATATTGGAGGAACTGCTGCTGATGAAGCACGCCAAGGCGGTAAGCATTGCGGATAACGCAAAGCATCCGTCCTTTGTACAAAATGCGGCACGGCTGCTCAAAGAGAATAACCTCGGAGAGTTCTTTGACGTACTGAAAATGTGCCGAGAAAAGGAAGAGAAGGAGAAAAGAACTGGCTTTTTGAGATAAAAGTCTATTATAAGGAATAAGTAACGTATAAAATTACAATAATATGCCATTATCACGCAATGAAGTGCAACGAGCGAAGCAGCTCGCAAACCTGCAAAAGGGAACATTCAAAAAGGGTGTGCCATCAAACCCAAAAGGTAGGCAACCGAGACCCAAGACGATGACGATGTTTGTCGAGGAGATGAAGGAAAAGGGCTACGAAGTGCCTTCCTCGCAAATCATCGCAGAGTCATACTTGTATATTGCCACACTGCCCGAGGAGGAATTGAAGGCGGTGCTCAATGATAAGTCACGCCCGATGATGCAACGTATCATTGCCAAGGGGGTGCTTGATAAGAAGGGTATTGATGTGCTTGACCGCATCGTGGATAGAGCCTACGGCAAGATACAGCGCATCGACCTCACAAGCAAAGGAGAACAAATCAAGTCTGACCCATTGCAAGTCCATGTGGTTACAAATAGTGAAGAGTATAACAAGGTTCTGGCTGAGATTCAGAAGGAAAAGGAACGAAAGGGTGCAGAGCCTGATAAGACAGGAGGAAAGTAATTATGGCAAAAGCAAGTGGTGGAACATGGAAAAATATTTCTCTATTTAATTGGAGCAGGGGAGACTCGTATGAAGATGTTTTGCATGATGCGCAGGAAATCTTCAAGAAAGAGGCAACTGCCGGGCTTGGCAGTTTTATGAAAAGAAAACCGCGATATGTATCTGACGGTAAATATGAAGAATTACTTAAAAGTGGCGATTACATAGAAGTGTACCACGGCGGCAAAGATGATGACATAAAGGCATTGAACGGTAAGTATTACATAAACAATGACCTTCATGTCAATGGTTTTGGGTATTATTTTGCGAAAAGCGAAAGTTCTGCTGCTTCATATTCAAATGGAGGCAGTGTAATGTCAGCATTGATAAAAAAGAGTGATATAATGAGTCGCAATATATCAGAACTCGGACAAAAGCGTATAGAAGGTGCGGAAAAATATATCGGAAAGAACGCTTTGTATAAGAACGGAAAGGTTGTTTCAAACGGCGACAAGAAAGACCTCTATAATACGTCAACCGTGGCTGCTCGAAACGGATACAAAGTAAGTGAAAGCGGCCCATCTTCAATTATCGTTATCGATAGAAGTGCACTGATTATAAGAAAGAAATAAATAAGGTTGAGAAGGATATGCCGCACGTATTTTTAGCCAAGAACTATATGAGGGTGAATGCTGCAAAGGAAGCAGGGTTCACAACTTGCTCATTGCAAGGCTCAAGCCGCAGTAGCAAGACGTATAGCGTGGTTCAATGGCTTGTGATGTATTGCTATAATAATGCTGGGACGACCGTTTCCATCATTCGTGCAGGTATGCCATCTATCAAACGTACTGTTTACCGTGATTTCAAGGACGTGATGCTTTCCTTCGGTTGGTGGGAGGATAAGAGCATGAATAAATCGGAGTTCGTTTACACCTTCCCCAACGGCTCATGGATAGAGTTCTTCTCCACCGATAACGAACAAAAAGTGCGTGGCTCAAAGCGTAAGATACTATTCGTGAATGAGGCTAATGAGCTTTCCTTCATCGAGTGGCTGCAATTGCAAATGCGTACCACCGAGTTCTCTATTCTCGACTACAACCCCTCGTTCTCCGAAGACCACTGGATAAATCAAGTGAACGAGGAGAAGAGTACCTATTGGTTCATCTCCACCTATAAGGATAATCCTTTCCTCGAACCAAAGGTAATTGCCGAAATTGAGAGCTTGAAATGGAAAAATCCAAGCCTTTGGAGAATCTATGGACTGGGGCTGCGGTCGATGGTTGAAGGACTTGTGTTTGAGAATGTCGTTATTGATGATTATGTGCCGATAGAAGCACATAGACACAGATATATCGGCATGGACTTGGGTTATGCGAATGATAGCACTGCCATCGTGGAGGTTATGCTTTGGGGGAATAATATGTACTTAAATGAGCTGTGCTATAAGACGCACATGCTTACAGATGAAATAATTAAGACACTCAAAGATATTGAGGGTAATCCCGAAATAATCTCTGAGTGCGCTGACCCACGCTTGGTTGATGAGATATATAATGCTGGGTTGGACATAAAGCCCGTGCGAAAATTCGCAGGGAGCATCAATGCTGGTATTATGAAGATGCAGCAATATAAAATACACGTTACATCAAAGTCCGCAAATCTTCGCAAGGAGTTCAGTAATTATACTTGGAGACAAGATAAGGAGGGCAAATGGCTGAATGAGCCGATAGATATGTGGAATCACGGCGTAGATGCCACACGTTATGTTATCCTCGAAAAAGTTCTTGGTGATTATGCCAGTGGAATGAATGCGAGCGATATTCTCGGAATAATATAGTAAAAAAGCCTAATGAAACGCATATACGATAAACGCCCAAAGGAACATAGAAAGCGTGCTCATTATAACGCCAAGGGAGTGTCGAAACAATCGTTTTGTAGCGAATATGATGCTGTTAAATTTATTCGTAAATATTGCTGTCCGCTAAAACTTTTCTGAGCATGAAAAAGATAGGGCTGGATTCCTCGCTTGGAATTCAGCCCATTTAGT
>CAVLBD010000095.1:0-2885 GCA_963661195.1 bacterium | reverse complement strand
AAAATGGTTCAAGAGGCCAAGGAAACGCCTCCCGAACCAAGTCTATTTGATTAACGGGGCTTACTTTTTGAAAAAGCAAGCCCGAAGTCCCATTTTAAAGGGCTTCGGGCAGGATTTTTATGCCATTTTGAGTTTTAGCGGACAGCAATAATTTGAAATTATTCATCCACGATGCAATGATCGATGGTTATATTGAAAAAAATCCATACAGTCGCCTACCATTTAAAATACCAAGAGGAGACAAACAATACGTTGACTGCATCAGTGAGGATAAGTTCGACAATATTAAAAGGCTCGACATTTCCACACCACATATAAGCCAAGCTCGTGATTTATTCTTATTCCAATGTTATACAGGCTTAGCCTATTCAGATCTTATGTCATTTGATTATGCCAACTGTGAAGAAATGGGTGGAAAGTTATTCTATCATGCGAAGAGAACAAAGACGGACACCGACTTTGTATTTCAGATACTCACTCCTGCTGTTGATCTATTAAAGGAATATAATTACCATCTGCCGAAAATCAGCAATCAAAAATACAACGACTATCTAAAAGTTATAGGGGCGATGATAGGAGAACCGAAGCTGCGTTCCCACATGGGACGTGCCACTGCCGCTACACTATTCCTGTCCAAGGGGATGCCGATAAATATAGTGTCAAGGGTTCTAGGGCATACTTCATTGAAGCAAACAACACGATATGCCCGTACTTTGAACAAAGATGTTATGGGGGCATTTGACAATATAGAAGGAAAGATCTAAAAAAAAGAAAATGAAAGAGGGGTAGTATAAAACAAATACCGTCCCTCTTCTTTCTCCTCTTCCTTTATTCCGAAACCCCTATGTCTTTTCTCTCTACGCCCCTGCAATCCATTGCATGAGGGCAGCGTTGATGCCTGCACCAACAAGGATGCAGAAGCCGTAGCGCATGATGTCGTCTTTCTCCAATGGGAAGCCACCGTCCTCAGCCTGTTTCTTCTCTCGCCACACCATAGGCACGAGAGCCAACACATTTATCAATACCCCTGCCAGGAACCATGCCACGCAGCCAATCATATTCCTCTTACTTTCGTTATACATATTCATTTCCTTTCTTTTAATTGTTTACTTATTACTAGACTTTGCCTAATAAGCCTATCTTGCCCATTCTGCCTAATCTGCCTAATAGTTGCCTATCAAGCTAATAAACTCCCCCAATAGCTCACAAACACATCCGCAAAGCAGCTTACCTCTGCCCAGTACCACGGGTGGTGCTTCCGCTCTTTGCTTGCAAGCTCCGCAATGTCTGTAGCCACCCAATACACCGCATAGAGGCTACCAATCGCCAGCGTAGGCCAAATGTTTACTGATAGGCACCACGCCAAGCACCCCAGTGCCGACACTATTGCCGCACCCTTATGCACCTTGTATTCGTCCTTGTCAAGGTAGTTTGGGGCGAACCCAACGAACACCAGCCCCATAGTCCCGATGAAAGCCGCCGCCTGCAAGCCACGACCGCTATCCAGTATGGCCATCATCATCAAGATAGCGGATATGCTCATTACTGCGGTGAAGATATAGCCATGTTTCCCCAACTGGTAGTATGTGTCGCTCACCATGTCGGGCACACCCTTCTTCCATGCCATAGCTCCGAGATAGCCAAAGAGCAACACCGCAGATATAATACTCAATATCGCCATAAGCATCATTATTTCTCTTTAAAGCCTATTATGCCCATTATGCCTAATAAGCCTACAAACTCAAATTTATCTGCTCGGGTCTCCCTTCTCGGTTACATAACCATAAATATCTTCTGCCGTTGCCTCGTCAAACTTTCTCAATGGCACATACCAGTCAAACATCTGTGATGTCTTAGTATAGGTCTCTCTGTCTTGGAAGCCGTTTTTATAATCACAGTACAGACTATATGACGTGGCGGCATGTACCTTGCTCCAGAAGTCTTTCACGGAACCGGCCTTTACGCTTTCCATGTTTGCCTCCGCATCCATTACATCCTGTATCGCTGCAGAATCATAATAAGGCTTTTTCTTGTCGTCTATCTCCTGTAAGCCGTGCATTCCCGAATAGTCGTGTTCGCTTGCATCATAGTCCTTGTCTACATTGTTGCGTATCCACTCATCCATTTCATCATAGTATTCATCCAAGCGGATATAACCGTTACGCAGTCTGTCTCCCAAGTCTTTCTTCTCCGCATTCCATTGCTTCTGCAGTATCTCCGCATCCTGTGGGTCCAGTCCTTTTATGTAGTCACGAACGAAGAACACACGGTTACGTTCCAAGCCATGTTTCGTTATCATGTAGAGGTTGAAGTTCCTTATCTTGTCCGTGTCATTCGCTCCGTCAAAAGCGTCAAGCACATCGGCCATCGCCTTGTCTAGCGGACGCATTACATTGCGCTCAAACATATCTGCGGCATCGCTCATCGCTCCCTGCATGGTATTTTGTAGAATATAAGGATTCTCCGAACTCTTCACGTCTTCTATCCTCTTTATACTTGGGTCTACTGCTTCCATCAACTTTTTCAGCGAAAGCATATTGTCCATGTAGGCTTCGGTTGCCATATATCCATGCTCGTCAAGTGCCTTGTGGTAGCGGTCTATTGCCGTTCCTGCTGACGGGGTTGTGCGGAAATGCACCTTTCCGTCTGTTGCCTCGTTCCATTCTTTCTTCGACAACTCGCTCATGTCTTTCACTGCGCGTCCTGTATTGTCATAATACATGCCGTTGGCTTCAATGACAGTCGGTATGTTCTCGTGCTCCAGTCGGTATCTTACCGCCTCAGCACGCATCTTGTAGAATGGATCATTGGGATTCTTCTGCATATTACGGCTCAGCCACAACAGGTACTTCACATCCTTTGTGTTCGGGGCAATCCTATAGCCG
>CAVLBD010000094.1:0-3030 GCA_963661195.1 bacterium | reverse complement strand
TAGATTAAGTAAAATCAAGTCTATTTTAGTATATACAGTTTCCACGCTTTTTTGTGCTCGTAAGTCCAATTTGTTTAATCGCCATCGTGGAGAACGGATGGCCAAAAGCACATTGTTACTTATGAAAATGAATACAAATTTGGTTGCAAAGGAAATCAAGCACATTGTCGGTAACGGCTCTTCGCCTCTTTGCAGAAAGGAAAACAACGGTGGGCATCTCGCCCGAACATCACTTTTTTACAAATGGGCTTTTGTCGCAATCATGGCATTAGTCTCTTTTGCGACTGCACATGCTGACACCTTAATAACAAGTCTTGACCAGTTGTCAGCCGGCGACACCATTCGTATCTATCCCCGTGGTGATGATGACATTAATCATACCTTGGCTTGTAGTGAAGATGGGGGGTACTTGAAATGGAGAGAAAGGGCTGGCGATGGTGAAGAATGGACATTGGAAGATGCTGGAGATGGACTTTACTACCTGAAAAACGAGTTTGGCTGTTATTGGGCTTATCAAAACGATTCAACAAACGTTTCTCTAACTTGCACGACAGACAAAGGTTCTGCGGTGAAGGTTAAGCTTACATGGAACAGTGACAAAGGCGGTGTTTGCTTTTGGAATCAAGAAGATGGAAAAGGACTTTATGGCTATGGTTACGGCAACGTGTACAATTGGTATTCTTCGTCATCTGATAATGATTCTTATGCGACTGTATTTAGTGTGTATTCTAAACTTACGGATGCGGACTGTTTGGAAATTGATGGAATTTGTTATCGCTTAAACATGTCGGACAAAACCGCTGAAGTTTACACTAGAAATAAATATATTCCTGAGAATGTGGGGATTCCCGAATATGTGGAGTATGATAACGAACGTTATCTTGTGACCTCTTTGCATGATAATTGCTTCATTTATTGTGACATCCCGACTAACATAATCTTGCCAAATAGCATTACGTCTTTGCGGAATGGCTGTTTCGCATATTGCAGCAGCTTGACAAGCATATCTTTGTCAAATAACATCACGTCTTTGCCAATGGATTGCTTCACAGGTTGCAGCAGCCTTGCCTCCATCACTATTCCCAGCTCCGTAACTGACATTTCTTTCGCATTTTTGGGCTGCTCTGGTTTGACTGAAGTTACACTAAAAGGCAATACCCTACCAACTTGCGGCACTGCTGTTTTCAACGGACTCCCTTCTGATGCTACGCTATATTGCAAGTCATCGCTGGTAGAAACTTGCAAGAATACTGCGCCTTGGTCAAACTTCAAAAACATAGTGGCATGGCCCTCTCTAACCATCACTTCTGCCGGCATTGCCACCGCTTGCTTTGACGAAGACCTCGACTTCTCAGAAGTGGCAGATGTAAAGGCTTATATCGCTTCGGGGTACAGTCCTAAAGAAGGCAAGGTGCTGCTGACACGTGCCACACACATACCTGCCGGTACTGGATTTATAGTGAAGGGAAGTACTGGCGAATACGAGATACCTGTTTCCGCAACAGACTATACCTACGCCAATCTGCTTGTCGGCACATTGGAGGAAACCAGCCTTTCGGCTGCTGACGGGTCGTACTCTAACTATGTGTTGCGCAATGACGCCACCTTGGGAGTTGGCTTCCACACGCCTGTTGATGGCTATGTGCTTCCGGCAAACAAGGCTTACCTCCGCATCCCGACAAGTGCGTCGGAGGCAAAGAGCGTGATAGGGCTTTGCTTCGACGGTGAGGACGACACGACAGGCTTCATTCCGGTGAGGAAACTGAAAGAAGGGACAAACGGCCAGTCGGCTGTGTACGACCTTAACGGCCAGCGCAAGCAAGGACTGTCAAAGGGCTTGAACATAGTGGACGGCAAGAAGATACTGGTGAAGTGAAATTAGAAGAGATAAAAGGCAATATAAATCTTCGTCAGAAAATTTTAGACGACTTCCATATAAACGACAACTAATATGAAAAAAGAATATGTAAATCCGTCGGTGAGTGTTGTGGAAATCAACTATGCCGGAATGTTGTGCGGTAGTGGTGACAACATGTCAAACTTTGATGTTGAGGACGATTTGGACGATTTGCCTGTCCACACCGACCACAACGATCCATGGGACGGCGACGCACTGTAAAGAACGCGGCGTGAATTAGCTCCGCCATGTTTTGGCGACACTTCATAGGCCGCTACCATTAATACAAGGGGCGCAATGCCAGGTGTGTAAAAACACTGTGCATTGCGCCCCTTTTGTATGTCTGTGGTATATACAATAGTTGGTTAAAAAATTGAGATAAGTAAGTTCCAGTGGATTGGTAGTGGCGCAGTTGTGACATTGCCGCAGGTTCGTTGTTCCGCTGCCGCCCGTGTTGTACCTGTAAAAGCACAAATCTGACCTTTGGTTGCACAAAAAGAGACCCGCCGCACTATGGCTTTTACTTTACTTTGCAACCGAAGTCAGACTATAGGTGGGTTCTATAAATTACCACCGCAACAAACAATAAGACAATATTATAGAACCCTCCTATAAATATTGCCTCATCGCAGGCAGATGAACCTAATAATAACACCATAAGATAATGAAGAAAGATTTACACGGTCTTACGATGCCGTCTGGCGCTTTGGTCAAAGTGTTCAATAGCGGTATATGTATTTTTGTCAGTAGTTGTCAGCGCAGGGCGACAGTGGTCACCCTTGCCTTGCTGGCTTGTCTTGAACTGTCGGCGGCAGTTAGCTTTCTCTCGCTCGACAAGCAAATCCAACTGTGTCACGACTTCCTCGCCTCTGACGAAGTGGTGCTATATCCATCAGTATCTATTCAGGAACTGCAGGACCTGCTGATGTTTGCAGAGACGCAGAAGACAAATGTCTCGGTCACACAGTCGCAAGTGAACAGTTACCGCGATGCGCTGAAGGACAAATTGGCAAAGGTGAAGGCTCTCAAAGGTTTTGCTCCAAACGAAGAGATGCTTCTGCGTGGCGAATATGACGCAAACCGCGGATTTGTCCATCCGGGCGCACTCCACACCGAAGCCGACTTTGTGCGCA
>CAVLBD010000093.1:0-3180 GCA_963661195.1 bacterium | reverse complement strand
TAAACAATAATAGTTAATCGCCCTCAAATGCGACAACGTTTCTTAGGGATAGTCACTACACCAAATTATCCGCCTCAAAAATACAATAATTATTCCGAACAAAAGAAAGAAAATGCACGAAATGACACGAAAAGTTTGATATTTGGACAAATAATATGTTGTAAAACATATTTCGTCGGCAAATCCCAACTTTTTATATATATTTGGGCAGATTAGCCATTCTGCTTACCGCTTCAATTTTTCTGTCGAGCAGCACGTCATACAGAAGAGCAAAAGCAATGCTTTGTTGTTGAATAATTGTTGAATTTTAATAACGTATTATTATACAGTGTGTTACAAAAACAAAATCAGGTTCATTGCGGAAATAGAATCGCAATGAACCCGATATAAAAAGCTTTGCCTTATGAGATATTTTTAGTCTGCCAATTTAGCCTTGATGAACTCGCGGTTCAGACGTGCAATATTGGCAATAGACTCATGTTTCGGACACTCTGCCTCACAAGCACGAGTATTAGTACAGTTTCCGAAACCAAGCTCTTCCATTTTCATAATCATAGCTTTTGCACGTTTTGCAGCCTCAGGACGTCCTTGTGGCAACAAGGCGAACTGACTTACCTTAGAACTTACGAAAAGCATTGCAGAGCCGTTTTTACAAGCAGCAACACATGCGCCGCATCCAATGCATGTTGCGCAGTCCATAGCTTCATCGGCAGCTTCCTTTGGAATAAGGATTGCATTAGCATCTTGAGCCTGTCCTGTGCGAACGCTCACATAGCCTCCAGCCTGCATAATCTTGTCGAAAGCACCGCGGTCAACCATACAGTCCTTGATGATTGGGAAAGCGGCAGAGCGCCAAGGCTCAACGGTAATAACATCGCCATCCTTAAACTTACGCATATAGAGCTGGCATGTAGTAGCACCAGTGTTAGGGCCATGTGGATGCCCGTTTACATAGAGCGAACACATTCCGCAGATGCCCTCACGGCAGTCGTGGTCGAAAACGAAAGGCTCCTGTCCTTCTTCGATGAGCTGTTCGTTAAGGATGTCGAGCATTTCAAGGAACGAAGTGTCGGTTGGGATGTCTTTCATCTCACGGGTGTCAAAATGTCCCTCTGCCTGAGGACCGTTTTGACGCCAGAATTTCAGTGTGAAACTAATATTGTTGTCCATTGTTTTTTCCTTTTAAAATATTGGTTTGATAAATCCGACTACGATTTTAGTTCTTGTAGTTACGTGTCTGTACCTTGATAATCTCGTAGTTGAGCGGTTCTTTTATGAGCTCAGGAGCAGCTTCGTCGTTGCCTTGGTATTCCCAACAGCCTACATAGAAGAAGTTTTCGTCATCGCGCTTTGCTTCGCCTTCCTCTGTCTGATACTCCTCACGGAAGTGTCCACCGCAAGACTCGTTGCGGGAAAGTGCATCATAAGCGATAAGCTCACCCATTATGATAAAGTCACGCAGATGGATAGCCTTGTCAAGCTCTACGTTCAAGCCTTCCTTTGTTCCAGGAATAAAGAGGTTTGTATTGAATTCCTTACGAATCTTCTTTATCTGCTCAAGACCTTCCTTAAGACCTTCTGCTGTACGACCCATACCTACGTGTTCCCACATTATGTGGCCGAGTTCCTTATGTATTGAATCAACAGAACGCTTGCCATGAATGCTCATAAGTCGGTCGATTTCTGCCTGTACCCCCTTCTCTGCCTCTTCAAACTCAGGCAAATCGATAGAAAGACGTGGCCAAATTGCCTGATCAGCAAGATAGTTCTGTATGGTATAAGGAAGAACGAAGTAGCCGTCAGCCAAGCCTTGCATAAGAGCTGAAGCACCCAATCGGTTAGCTCCGTGGTCAGAGAAGTTACACTCTCCGATTGCAAAGAGACCAGTTACGGAAGTCATAAGTTCGTAGTCAACCCAAATACCTCCCATAGTATAGTGGATAGCAGGATAAATCATCATCGGGTTGTAGTATTTCACACCGTTAATCTCGTTGGCAAGTTCTCCAGGGTTAACGTCAGTTATTTCCTCATACATGTCAAAGAGGTTACCATAGCGCTGACGAACAACATCAAGTCCGAGACGCTCAATGCTCTCAGAGAAGTCAAGGAATACGGCAAGACCAGTGTTGTTTACACCATACCCCTTGTCGCAACGCTCTTTTGCTGCACGCGAAGCGACGTCACGCGGAACGAGGTTTCCGAAAGCCGGGTAGCGACGTTCCAAATAGTAGTCGCGATCTTCCTCTGGAATATCTGAACCTTTCTTTGTTCCTGCCTGAAGAGCCTTTGCATCCTCAAGTTTCTTTGGCACCCAGATACGGCCATCGTTACGCAGAGACTCAGACATAAGTGTGAGTTTTGACTGCTTGTCGCCATGAACGGGAATACATGTTGGGTGAATCTGCACGTATGATGGATTAGCGAAGTATGCACCCTTGCGATAACACTGCATAGCAGCCGTACAGTTGCATCCCATTGCATTGGTGGAAAGGAAGTATGTGTTTCCGTATCCGCCAGTTGCTATTACCACAGCATTGGCAGAGAAGCGCTCCAACTTGCCGGTAACGAGGTTCTTTGCTATAATACCGCGTGCGCGTCCGTCAATAAGCACTACATCTTCCATCTCGTAACGTGTATATAGTTTCACGCTTCCTGCATGAACCTGTGCGCTGAGCGAAGAGTATGCTCCGAGCAGAAGCTGCTGTCCGGTTTGTCCTTTTGCATAGAACGTACGTGAAACCTGTGCTCCACCGAATGAGCGGTTGGCAAGCATACCGCCATATTCACGTGCGAACGGCACACCTTGTGCTACACATTGGTCGATGATATTGTTGGAAACCTCAGCAAGTCGATATACATTAGCCTCGCGTGCACGATAGTCGCCACCCTTAACCGTATCATAGAACAGGCGGTAAATGGAGTCTCCGTCATTCTGATAGTTTTTCGCTGCATTGATACCGCCTTGTGCTGCGATGGAGTGAGCACGGCGTGGAGAGTCTTGTATACAGAAGTTGAGGACGTTGAATCCCATTTCTCCGAGACTTGCTGCGGCACTAGCTCCAGCAAGACCCGTACCCACAACGATGACATCGAGCTTCAGTTTGTTCTTCGGGTTTACCAAGCGTTGGTGAGCTTTATAGTTGGT
Source organism: bacterium (assembly GCA_963661195.1). GTDB lineage: Bacteria > Bacteroidota > Bacteroidia > Bacteroidales > Bacteroidaceae > Prevotella. Next base: position 35 of record CAVLBD010000093.1, on the reverse strand, counting down.
CCATTTCTCGGCCACTGGGCCTTCTGGAATTCTTG
>CAVLBD010000092.1:0-3406 GCA_963661195.1 bacterium | reverse complement strand
CCAGCAGCAACAGCAACAGCTGCAGCAGCAGGCTCAATTCCATACTCGTCCTTAAGGACTGTTGCCAACTCGTTTACTTCTTTAACCGTCAAATTTACCAATTCTTCAGCAATAGCTTTGATATCTGCCATTTTATTCTAAATTTTAATGTTTTTTAATGTTAATGTTATGACTTTATTTTGTTTACTCAGGACGCTCGCCTAAAGTCTTAAGCACACCATGTATAGTATTTGCACCTGATTGGAGAGCTGAAACGACATTCTTTGCAGGAGATTGAAGCAAAGCAACAATGTCTGCAATAACTTCGTTCTTGCTCTTGAGAGCTGCGAGTTCTTCAAGTTTATCTGCTCCGACAAAGATTCCTTCTTCAGCGTAAGCACCCTTAAGAACAGGAACTCCTTCCTTCTGATAAGTCTTCAGCAACTTAGCAGGAACATTAGCTGTGTTACAGAAAAGAACAGCGGTACTTCCCTTAAGCGTTGCACATAGAGGTTCGAAATCGATTTCTGAAGCCTCAAAAGCTTTGTGAAGAAGCTTGTTCTTTACAACAACCATCTGTATCTCACTCTTGAAGCACTTGCGACGCAAATCACTTGTCTGACCAGCGTTCAATCCGTGAACATCTACAAGATAGAAATGAGCGAACTCTTTGATTTTCTCTCCGAGTTCTACAATAATAGTATCTTTTACTTCCTTTTTCATCTTACAAAACTTTTAGAGTTATTCAACTGATTTAGGATCAATCTTGATACCCTTACTCATCGTACTAGAAAGATAGATACTCTTAATATATGTACCCTTAGCAGCAGACGGTTTCAACTTTATAACAGTAGCTATAAATTCCTTTGCGTTTTCGTATATCTGATCTGCAGTGAAAGTGATCTTACCAATTGATGTGTGAACAATTCCAGCCTTATCAACCTTGAAGTCAATCTTACCAGCCTTTACTTCCTTAACAGCCTTAGCTACATCCATAGTAACAGTACCGCTCTTAGGGTTAGGCATGAGCCCGCGAGGACCAAGAACACGTCCAAGAGGACCAAGTTTACCCATACAAGAAGGCATGGTTATAATAACATCAATATCAGTCCAACCACTCTTTATCTTTTCGATATACTCATCAAGACCTACATAATCAGCACCAGCCTTTTTAGCAGCAGCCTCAGCATCAGGAGTACATAGACATAGCACGCGTACGGTCTTTCCTGTTCCGTTAGGAAGAGTCACAACTCCACGAACCATTTGATTCGCTTTACGCGGGTCAACGCCCAAACGCACATCAATATCAAGAGAAGCTTCAAATTTAGTCGTAGTTATTTCCTTAACCAACTCTGCAGCCTCTTTTAAAGTATATGCCTTCCCTGCTTCAATCTTATCAGCTACTGATTTTTGATTTTTTGTCAGTTTACTCATTTTTCTTAATTGAAGTTATAAATTAGTTATGCAGGGAAGTCTCCCTTTACAGTGATACCCATGCTTCTAGCTGTACCAGCAACGAGCTTCATAGCAGATTCAACAGTAAAGCAATTCAAATCTGGCATTTTGTCTTCTGCGATAGCCTTGACTTGTTCCCAAGTTACAGAAGCAACCTTTTTACGGTTAGGCTCAGATGAACCCTTCTTGACCTTGGCTGCCTCCATAAGCTGTACAGCTGCAGGAGGAGTCTTTATTTCAAAGCTATATGACTTGTCAGCATAGTAAGTGATAACAACAGGAAGAATCTTGCCTGCTTTATCCTGGGTCCTGGCGTTGAACTCTTTGCAGAATCCCATGATATTTATACCCTTAGAACCAAGTGCAGGTCCCACTGGAGGTGAAGGATTCGCAGCGCCACCTTTAATCTGTAATTTGATTAATCCAGCAACTTCTTTAGCCATTTCTTTGTTAATTAAAATTGATTATTATAAAAGAACACCTACCCGTAACAATAGACTATTCTTTTGTTACTTGCATAAAACTCAACTCAAGCGGTGTCTTACGTCCGAAGATTTTGACAGTTACTTTCAGTTTATGTTTCTCAGTGTTTACCTCTTCGATAACACCATTGAAACCACTGAAAGGACCATCGGTAACTTTAACAGTCTCATTAACAACAAACGGGATATTTATCTCGTCTACTATCTCAGACTCTTCTGCACTACCCATCATTCGGTTTACGTCAGACTGCTTTACCGGAGTGGGATTATCCAATCCTCCAAGAAAACCTAATACATTAGGCATGAATCGCAACGTATGAGCAACATCACCTTTAAGTTCTGCCTCAATGAGAACATATCCAGGGAGAGATATTTTCTCCTTAACGACACGTTTCCCATTACGCAAAGAAGCATGTTTCTCCATAGGTATAAAAACCTGAGAAACATACGTTGAAAGTAAGTTGTTGTGTTTAAGTTCGGCTTCGATGTACTCTTTCACCTTAGCTTCCTTTCCACTAACGGCACGCAAAACATACCATTTTTTTCGTGATTCAGTCATTTTTTCTCAAATGATTAGTTAGGATAAACCGTACTCATAACAAAGCTAAACACAGAATCCATCAAAAAGACAACAATTGCTATGATCAAGGAAGCAGATAATACAACCATAGCATTGTGAGTCAATTCCTTCCGCGTTGGCCAAGTGGTTCTATGCGCAAGTTCGTCGTAACAATCCTTGCAATAATTTCCAAACTTTTTGAACATAATTATTGAATTAGCACGGGAAGAGAGGCTCGAACTCCCGACACCTGGTTTTGGAGACCAGTGCTCTACCAACTGAGCTATTCCCGTAAAAAAGGATTCCGTCTATTCCTAAACGGAATCCTATTATATTTGGAAATTATACGATTAGTCTTCGATAATCTCTGTAATCTGACCAGCACCTACTGTACGACCACCTTCACGAATAGCGAAACGTAGACCAACGTTGAGTGCTACAGCATAGATAAGATCTACTGTGATTGTGACATTGTCACCAGGCATTACCATTTCAACTCCCTCTGGAAGAGAAATTTCACCTGTACAGTCCATGGTACGAAGATAGAACTGAGGACGATACTTATTTCCGAATGGAGTATGACGACCACCTTCTTCTTTCTTCAACACATAGATCTGAGCCTTAAACTTCTTGTATGGCTTAATCTGACCTGGATGGCAAAGAACCATACCACGCTTGATCTCATTCTTATCAACACCACGAAGCAATAGACCTACGTTATCACCAGCTTCACCCTCATCAAGGATCTTACGGAACATTTCAACGCCAGTAACAACAGACTTCTTATCTTCACCGAGACCGAGAAGCTCAACTTCGTCACCAACCTTTACACGACCAGTTTCAATACGACCAGTTGCAACAGTACCACGACCAGTAATTGAGAATACGTCCTCAACAGGCATCAAGAAAGGCTTATCCAAGTCACGTGGAG
>CAVLBD010000091.1:0-3822 GCA_963661195.1 bacterium | reverse complement strand
CCACATCGTGCCTCGGAAGGTCATGTAGTCGGGACGGTAGTCTATCACCCTGACCTCATGCCCCTGCTGCCGCAGATACTCGGCAAGGGCGTATGCCTGAAGGCGCGCGCCGTGGTTGTCGGCGTTCTGACAGGTGATGGTACAGATGTTCATTCGGCAAGCATTTTGTTTACCTTGCGGCTCTCCGTCAGTGCGGTGTCGTTGTGTTCTCTCTTCGTTGCCTCGATGATGCGCTCCCGAAGGGCATCATCGGTGGCAAGGCGCATGATGTTGTCGGCAAGACTCGTGGCGTTCATCTCTGCGATAAGTCCGTTCTCTTCGTGTCGCAACTGGTTGTAAACCACAGGGAAGTTGGTCGACACCTCCGGCTTATAGAGCAGACGTGCCTCGCAGAGAGTGAGGCAGAAGCCCTCGAAGGTGGAGGTCTGCACATAGATATCCGCCTGCTTCATGTATGGATAGGGGTTGGCCTTCAAGCCAAGGAGCACCACATGCTCTTCCAGGCCGTACTCGCTGATGCGCTGCTCCACGGCGGGACGATCGCTGCCGTCGCCCACAAAATACCAGCGGAACCTCAGTCCGCGGCTGCGCAGCTCACGGGCTGTCTCTACGGCCAGTAGGTGGTTTTTTGGGGGGGCCACCCTGCCCACGGTGACGATGCGCAGCGTGCCTTCGGGCAGCGTGTCAGTATATCCTTCTTCGTCCGCCATGCGGCGGATGAGATCCACGTTGAGAATATCATAGACCGTAACGAGCTTTTCAGCAGGAGCGAAACTGGCTTTCGCCAACATCGCGTAAAGCTGGTCGGAAATGGCAATGACCTTATCGAAACGGTTGTAGAACCGGCGGTTGAAAGCTTCACGATAGCCGGCCTTCGCCATGTCCACGTTCACCCATGCGAGCTTACGTTTGGCCGATACTTTATCTGCCACATAATAAGTGGGGAAGCCCTGTTGGTATGCCACCGCCACGTCGTAGGTCTGCTTGAGTCTTGGCATAGCCGTATGGAGGGCCGTCCAGCGTAGTTCTGCAAAGTGTCGCTTTGGGAAGAGGCGGATAAGCAGGGAATAAAACGCCAAGCATATCCGCATCCACCATCCGCCACCGTTGGGAAAATCGACAACGTTTACCTGTGGCGGGATGTAGCTCTCGAAGATGCCACCGCGCCCTATCATCATGAGGTCTACGTCGTAGCGATCGTAGTCGAGCAATGGCAATAACGACACCAGACTTTTCTCTGCACCACCGCACACGAGCGAGTCGACAAGAAAGAGGATTCGGCGTTTTTTCATCGGATATCTTCTTTAATACAAGACATCAACACGTGGCACGTTTATATATTTACTATTCTATGCAAGCCATAAGCCAAGACAATATCTAAAACCACTATAATAATAACGGTAAGATATTGAGGTATTACAACGTTATGTAGAGCATATTGCGGAAGTGCTTGAACTATGTAAAGTTCATAAGAGATTGTGCCAAGAAAATGTAACACGCGATTTCTTGTTTCACATATTGTTATAAAACAAACAAAGGCCAAAGAAAAGGCTCCGTTGAATATCATATCAGTGTAATCGCATGCACCTGTAATTGCCAACGACATAACAAATGTCGCAGCGAGCCAAACAAAGACATTGCACCTCTTAATGTGTTCCTCGTATTTGTAATAGATGAATCCCAAGAAAAACATGTAAGAAGTTATATACCAATTAATGCCCCAATGCAGAACGAAACGCATCAAATAGAAATATGCCGCAAGGAACAGAAAGATAAATAACAGTCGTATGTTTTGCTTAAAGTATTTGAAACTGACGTAGTAAACAAAATAGAAAACGATGATAGCAATAACAAACCAAGAATGGGGCAGAAACCCTTCAGGGTTACCATGAAGCATAAGACGCCATGTATCTGGCAAATTCCTGTCTGGGTAGACAAACAACTGCTCTAGATTCCAAGCTAATATAACGAGAATATATGGATAAATCAGTTTGCTAAGCCTTTTCTTGAAAAATGACTTTAGATAATCATTTCCTTTTTTATCAAACTGGTATGATAGTCCATATCCCGACATCAAAAAGAAAACACCTACCACAACTGCGCCAAATGGCATAAATGTTCCGAAATATGGTATTGACTTGAAATTCGCCGTCAGGTGAGACAGAATCACGAGCAAAGCAAGAACACCTTTCATATTATGTGTCCTCTCCTTGCTTAGCGTAGATATTTTTACATTTATTTTGCGGTAATGGCATAATGTGTACACCGCAATTATGATGATAAATATTATAAATGTGTACATTTTTAGTTAGCGCTTATTTCGCAAGAATCGTTGACCAAGATACGAATACACCATTTTGCGTTGTTCAGTGTTCAGTGCAATATAAGCACTCGACAAACAACCTACAAAGGCCGCAACTCCAAACACTATAATGAAATGAAGTATCTGGTTCTCCACTAAATGTGAAAGGCAGAATACACATGCCGATGTGATAGCAATAACTGCTAATACAGGTATATATACTTTTGAGAACAAATTGCGGATACTGAAAGGAGGAATGTACTGGCGCAATAATAATGCCTTAATACCAGAAGCAAACCAATAAATGATGATCATAATATAATAGTTGCTTTCAACGGGCAAACCTAATCGATAACTTATCCACAACATGGGCAGATGAGCAAAGAAGCAAAAACCTGTGAAAACACTCATTCGCTTCATACGTCCTGTTGCATGAATACCAACATCCAAATTATGCATCACATTACTGAAATATGCAGCGATAAGAAGAATGCGGCAGAACAGAGATGCGTATTGGGGGGGATTTTTGAGCCACCACACCATAATGGTATCCATCTCAAAGAAGAAAGGTACGGAAATTATAGCTAGCAACAGTGATGACAATTTTGCAGAACTGTACAACAAGCTAACCGAGCCTTCATTGTTACCAACGGAATATTGTTTGACAACCTGTGGACGGAAAGCAGCAATGATATTGGAACAAAAACTCATTATTGCTCCTTGTACAGTGAGTGCAACACTTGCCGCTGCATTGTAAACAACCCCAAAAAACATGTTGATAATGAAATTCATACCTTGATCACGAGCTGTAACGCTCATATTGCCAAACAAGTCCCAACCAGAGAAAGATAACAATGATTTGAGTATGGGTCTGTCATACACAAAACGAAAATGTGTCTCAGGAAAATGCTTCAGACAATAGAATAAATTTATAAAGGTGATCAACGTCGTAACACCCAACTGCAGAAAAGTGTAAAACACGAGTCTATCGAAGGGAGCTACCATAAGCAGATAGACAATGCCAAGTTTCAGAAATGAATTCAACAATTCCAGATAGGCATATATATTGAAATGCTCGTGCGCCACGATGCAGCCACTCACAGGAACAATACATATTGAAACAAGTATACCTGCAACCGATGTGTGTAGAACAATCTGTGCAGCAAACATCCTGCCTTCTGGAATGACGAGCTTGTTGAGAAGAAACCACATGCCAATGGTTTCGGACAGCAAAGCAATGACAATGCCCAAGAGCAAATGCACAATGATGGAACAAGAAAAGGTGTTGCGCAAGCGTTCAAAATCTCCGCGTCCCAATTCAAATGTAAGGAAACGACTTGTTGCTCCTGCCATAGACGAATTAAGAAACGTGAACATCGCCACGCATCCACCAACCAGGCCATAAACGCCATAGTCCTCAACGCCAAGTGTATTCAATACCACCCGCGACGTGTAAAGTCCAATCAATAGACTTAACAACGAACGGAGATATAGAAAAAGCGTGTTTTTGGCTATGCGCT
>CAVLBD010000090.1:0-3838 GCA_963661195.1 bacterium | reverse complement strand
TTCGTGCGGAGCAGGAAGGTCTGCAGTTTGGTTCTCGTTGTGTTGTCTGCCATACGTTACTTCAATGCGTCATAATCCGTACCATAATCAAAACCATCGGAGCTGATGCTTCCGCCATACACATATTTCTTTGGCTTCTTTTCTACCGTCCATTTTCGAAGTTCATCAAAAATATCTCGGAATGGCTTGCAGCGAATCCTGTCATCGGTCACACTGATTGATAAGCCATATGCCGTTGAAAGTATTGGGCATAAATTCATAGATCTGATGATGTCCATATCCTTTATGACCACCGAATTCCATTCTTTCTCTGAAATATGGATGATGTCCTTGAATCCCAAATGGGGTTGACGAAGTTTCCCGAATGTACTTCCACCACCAGAATAAACCAAAGGACGGGCACTGAGTGCATCTGTAAGTCTTTGAATAGGCAACTCACTTTGTTTCTTGAATTCTTTTTTCAAATCTTCTCTTAAATTGATGCAGATTTGATTCAAGTCGGAAGTGAAAGCCAACTGGCGATTGGCATTTATCTCACTGATGTCTTTTACGTTGGAGTCATGTCGGGTATCGTTCTTTGCATCAGCATCAGTCAGATAATTCAGTCCTTTGTTGATGGATTTGAACAGATACACTTGTGGCTTTTCTTTCTCAATGGTAAAAAAGGATATATCTGTGGTACCTCCTCCTATATCAACCATCAACGACATGCCTGTAGCTATCTTTTGTGACTTGACAAGAGGCATTAAACAAGCATAGGCTTCTGGGAATACGAGAAGACCGAACTCTTCTTTTTTGTCATTACTGTATGACAGCAATTTCGTAACTTGCAACAACTCTTTCAAGGTGGCATTTAAGAACGCCTCTTTGTCGTTTTCAAACACCTCTTCCACCAATCTGTAGGCACTCAGAAGTATTCTGACTGCCAATTGCTGTCTACTGCTATGGCTCATTCCATCAGAAGGCACACCCATCTGAATGGCAAAATCCTGTCCGAATCGTTCTTCCAAGTCAAACAAGATGTAGGCTATGTACCAGATGGAATAATTGACGGCTTCCGTTTGAGGAAAGTTTGCAACACTCGTGAAAGTAGCCTGTTTGAAGTAGCGGATTATCTTTCCTCTCTTCAATTTGTTGGGCAAATACCCATACGTCATGTGCCCATTACTATCCACATGAATGATGCTGGGCAAGGTGAATTGCTCCTTGTCTTCAGCATCCTTGAACATGAAGAACTCATAGATCAATTCTGCTCCTTCCTTTTGCTCGATGCACACTTTGCTTTGGTGAGTACCGAAATCCAGTCCTACTGTTATCATAAGCCTATCTTGTTAAGTTGCCAATTATACGATTGTTATCAGATTTAGCGAAATCAATTTGTCTTGCATCTGCACCTGTCTGTCTTCATTGATGCGAGCAAGACGCTCGTCACGCTCACGTTCCAGAATGCCAATTTGGTTCTTTGCCAACTGCACACGTCTGGTTGTGGCAAGACGTTCCTTGTCATCGATGTCCCATTCCAGTTTCCAGGACTCTTCTTTAATCGTTGCCTCAAATCCAGCGATGCGCGACTTGTAGTATTCCTTGGTTTGTTGCTCATTTCGCAAGCGGTCGCTTTCCGTCTGACGTTTCTCTTCTTCCAGACGTGAACGAATCTCGCCACTAACATACTCAGCAAAGTCATAGCTCATATCGTCTATGAGATCAGTCTTGATGTCGTCGTTTGTGGCATTGTGTTCCGCTCCTTCCACTTGCGAACGACGATAAATACAATCAACAACATTTTGGTCATCTTCCATTTTGCCCGTCTGCAAATTGAATACAACAGGAAGCAATACAGCGTTTTTCTTTTTCACGCCCTGCACCATTCTTTGGGAGTCTATCTCGTAAAGTCCCATATAGTAACGACTTCCTTTCTTTAAGAGTTCGTCTGCACTCAAAGAATAACTGAATGAGGTCTTTGTCTCATCGGCATTCTCCTCAAAATATTTTAGGCAAGCCTGTATCATCGGGTGATAGATGTTCAGATAATAGATGCTTCGGTCATCAAAGGCCACATCTTGACTGAATGTGACAAGGAACTTCAACTTATCGTCTATCTTGCGCTTGAACTGGTTGACACTGATGCTGTTCTCGTCATTAAACGGACAGTATTGCGTCAGGAAATTATTGAGTACGGTGGGTTGACTTACTGGTATCTTAAACTCCCATACGTCTTTCCCTATCTGGTCCATATTGCAGGTCGTGAGCTTTTGACGGATGGCAGACAAGAGGAAGTTCTGCAATTCTTGCTTGGTCACATACGAGTTGTTGTTCAAGATACGGCTTATCTCGTCCCTAAAGTATGCATCGTTGGTGAGTGTATTGCTTAGACCTTCCTGCAGATGCTGCAAATGTTCTTTCTCGTTGGCGATGGCTTGCTCCACCTCAGCAATCTTCTTCTCCCTTTCTCGCTGAGTCAATTGCTTGGTAAAGAATTCCTTTTCCATCTTGGAATAAACTTTTTGTATAGTCATTTCCTCTCCGTCGTAATGTATCTCGGCATCAAGTATGGCTTCCATGTCGCCAACGGTCCCTTGGAAGATTCCAATTCGTTCCAACAGACGTATATAGATTTCTTCCTGAATGGAACCTGCCACAATGAAGTTATAGATATTCACAACTGGGCTTTTCTGTCCGAAACGGTCAATACGACCGATGCGTTGCTCCACCACCATTGGATTCCATGGCAAGTCGTAGTTCACCATAGAGTTGCAGAACTGCATATCAAGACCTTCGCTACCAACCTCCGATGAAAGGAGAATCTGGATATTGCTGTCTGTCTTGAATTGTTGCAGTATCTCATCGCGGTTGTTTATCTGTCCGTGTATCACGACGGCGTTGTAGCCGGCTTTTTTCAGTCGTATCTGCAAATAACGGAGTGTCTTCCGGAAAAGGGCGAACACAATCAGTTTATGCGTACCATTGGCAAACACTTCCTTAATTACTTCCAATAGTTTTTCCACCTTAGCGTCGCGACAGTCTGCATACGCATCATAGCCACGCTCCAAATCACTCTCGTCGTTGGCATATCCCCACACGCTGCTGGCTATCATGCGCTTCTTTTGCACCAACCCCAGTGCGCCGCCTTGCGTCAGATGTTCGTCTCCCCAATCGTCTGTGTATGAATTGTCATCCGCATATTGGTTGATGCAGTTGTCAAAGTCTTCCTGCTCCTCTGGGGTAAGGTCTATTCTCACAGGATGAGGCTTACGCTCTGTCTGCGAGAAGTCGGTAGTAACCTCACGCTTTCTGGTACGGGAGAACACGCTATTCATCATGCTCATCGATGAGAACAGGTATTGCAGACGTGCCCTTACCTTGGTGTTGTCCTCACCGTCGCATAGCTCCATGATTTCCTGAAAGATAGGGTCTTGCTTGAAAATCTCCTTAATGGTGGTATGTTCTGAAAAAATCTCCTGCTCATTAGAGTAGTAGTGCTGTCTTACTTCTGACACCAGCAATTGCTCCTTGATTTCTTTGAGCGGCACACTGTTGTTCACTTGTGACAGGGCTTTTATGAACGGGCGGTTTTCCGCCATGCGGTTCTCAAAGATATCGTAGCGGAAGAAACGCGAGTTGTCAAGCAGGTGCAACAGATTGTACAGGTTCTCCTGACTGATCATCACAGGGGTGGCTGTCAGGAAAAGTGCAGTGTCGGCAAGGTTCATCAATACTTCTGCACCCTTGTAGGTCTGCGTTTCGCGGTTACGCATCTTGTGCGCCTCGTCGCAAAGCACCATACTGAAACGTTGTGGGTGTTCCATCAGATACTCAATGAGCGTATTGGGCATCTTGC
>CAVLBD010000089.1:0-3938 GCA_963661195.1 bacterium | reverse complement strand
TGCCAAATTGCAAGGTTTTGTGTTGGAATCTATCTTTTCTTTATATATTTGCATTTATCAGACATTTTTAAAACAGGAAGAATATGGTATATTTCAACATTGAGTTTGGTTTCGGAAGTAGAAAGGAACATCAGAGAAAAGTTGCTTCCAAGTGTAAGATTGACGGATGGGACTTCGTGAATGGAGAAGTGGAAAGACTGAGGGCTGAAGGACGGTTTAAGACTGCCTGCAACTACTTGACTGCAGCCCGGTCATGGTCTGACTTCACATCTTGCAAGAAATGGAGCTTTATCGATATGACGGCCTGCAAGGTGGAGCAATTCCAGCGATGGCTCAGCGAGAAAGGCATCTGCTTGAACACCATTTCCGCCTATATGAGAGCGTTGAGAGCCATGTTCCGCAGGGCCATGCCAAACGAGAATGAATGTCGGTCTTTCGACAAGGTCTTCACAGGGCGTGCCAAGACCCGAAAGAGAAGCATTACAGAGAAGGAAATCCAACAACTTTATCAATTGCCTTTAGCTGAAGGAACGTTTCTTTCTTTGTCACGTGACATCTTTATGTTCAGTTTCTATGCCATGGGGATGCCTTTCGTTGACATCGCCTATCTCAAGAAAAGTCAGGTGAAGACAGACACCATTCATTATGCTCGACACAAAACGGGACAACCTATCCAGGTGGTCATCTTGCCTCCGATGCGTCAGATTATAGAACGATATGGGCATCAGGATTCTGAATATGTATTTCCCATTCTCTCGGATCGCCCATCTGACGGTTCCCGAGACAACGCTGAAATCCTCCACAAAAGTTACCGTAATGAACTTCGCCGTTACAACTACTCTTTGCACAAGCTTGCCCAAATGATGGGCTTGCCACACCCCCTGTCTTCCTATGTAGTCCGTCATTCTTGGGCAAGCATCGCTTACCAGCATCATGTGGATGTCGATTTGATTAGCAAGGCACTTGGACATACCAAGACATCCACCACCTTATTATATATAAAGAGCCTTTTCGACCCAGACCTGGCAGATGCCAACCATGCTTTGATGGAGGATTTGGGGCTTTGTTCCCCTAAAAGCAGTTGATTTACAGTTTACCTCGTCAAGAAGTGTGTCATTTAGGTACGATTCCCTCATAATATAAAGTAGCTATGGTTTGCATGAAAACTCCTTCGGGAAATGTGATAATGTTTGTGTAATCGTTTTATATTTAGCATCTTGCAAAAAAATAAACTTTTTGCCCATGAAGAGACTTCTAATGACACAATTACTAAATTGAAAAGAGAGCCTCTCATTCTTGAAGGTGCAAGACAAGTAGGTAACTAAAGTTTCCCATGCCTAAAAAAGGGTTCTTGTGTTTACACCCGTATTAAGGTGCAAGAATCGAAAATATGAGTTAAAAATAAGCGATATTGCCTCGTCCACGCAAAGAAGATTTGCGTGGACGGAGAAAAATGTGTATATTTGCAACAAAATTCATTCGTCCACGCAAATTTTCTTTTCATGGAGATAAGTAAACTTTCTATTTCGGGATTCTGCAATATTAAGCAGTTTTACATCAATCTTACTGAGTTCAATGCTCTTGTTGCCCCCAACAACTATGGTAAGAGTAATGTATTGGAAGGCATAAGATTTGCTTTCCAGTTTATCACATCGTCCGTCTCTGACCGAGAAGCGATGATGAGTGATTCGGCATTTATACCTATCAATGTCGTTACCTCCAATATTCCTTTCAAGTTTGGAATTGAACTAAAGAAAGGTGAAGGCGATTCGGAAGTGAAGTACTCGTATTCCTTTTCTTTTGAATGGGCAAAGAACAACGGAGAGGAAGGCGCCTGCATTGTTGAAGAAAGTCTGACTGAAACATCCAAGGATTACCGACGTCCGCACACCCTCATAAAGAGGACTAAGGATGATGGCGGACTTTATGTGTCATCACCAACGGGAAGATGTCGCAACAATGCGAATGCTGAAACAAAGGAATTGGTGATAGATGCCTTGGTCGCTATAGACGGATTGTTTTTCCAAGATGCTGTGACCGAAATAAAACATCTTGGTATGAACTTGGTTGACACCTCTGCATTTGACAAGCAAAAGCTATGCAAGTTTATCTTCAACTTGAAAGAGCAGGAACCGATGCGTTATTCGTTGTTTGAAGATGCTGTAACCCACATCGTGCCAAACATAGAGACCATTACCCCAACCTGCTCCCAATTGGGGCTTTCGGCAGATGATGTGCCTTATAGAATCGAGGATGCCATCTATGACATGCGTATCAATGAGAAATCGAACAATCAGGACATAAGCATATCGCGTCTCTCCAGTGGCAGCCGCCGTATTATCACCATCATTGCAGAGATCATAAAGGCAGAAATGACAGGTGCTTCCATCATCAGCATCGAAGAATTGGAGAACTCTGTACATCCCAAACTGTTGGAAAACATGATTCTGCTCGTGCAGTCATTCGCAGAGGGAATTACAGTCATCACAACGAGCCATTCGCCATACCTTGTCCGTTATCTGAAGTCTCGTCAACTAACCTTTGGTTTGCCAAACGCCGAGGGTGTGGCTTCATTCCATAAATTGAAACAGACAAAGGTTAAGACAGTTGTGAAGCGTGCTTCGGCCATGGAACTGACATTGGGCGAATATATGTTCGAACTGATGCTCGACCTGCGTCCTGACTCTGAAGAAATAAACGAACTTTTTGAATAAGGTTGCCACTATGAAGAAAGGGAAAGCAAAAGACTTGAAGCCACATGTGGTTATCTTCGTTGAAGGCGATACCGATGTTGTCCTGTTCGGGCGGTTGGTTGCCTACTATCGCAAGGTATCAACCACCCCTGTTCATTCTTGCGAGATACAGAACCTCAAAGGAGTAAGCCGTTATGCCAGTAGCAAGTTCGTTGGCAAACTACAGGGCGAGATAATCCCAAAGGCTGAGAAGAAGGGCGAAAAGGTATATGCCGTATGCTGTAGTTATGATACAGATGTCTTTGAGGATGAAGAATCGCCAATAGTTGATTGGAAGAAGATCAAGAAGTCAATACTTCGGCTTGGCATAGAACAATTCTGTACAGTTGAGGTAAAGAGTGCCATTGAAGACTGGTTGTTAGATGACCTTGAAGGTCTCTGTACCTTCTTGAAATTGAAAGAAATGCCCAAAAACATCAAGGGAAACAATGGTTATGCAAAACTTCTCACACTCTTCAAATGGTGTGGCAAGGTATATACCAAAGGACTTTCCATTGAGGACTTCCTGGATGCTATCAGCATTGAGAAGATTCGCAAGACGCGAAAGACAGCTCTCGCAGACTTGGAGGCTGTACTCAATGTAAACCTTCCCAAGAAGTGACTTCTTGAACCATGCCGGAACAGAGCCTTCATCCAGATGCTGTAAGGTGGTATCCTGCTCGCAATCCTCGCATGGCAGCGGTGAGAACGACTTCGGCTTTTCCTCTACAGGATGAAGGTAGCCGTTGATGGTCTCCTTCAGCCATTTTCCGTCGCATGACGGAGTAAAATCCTTTTCGATGAGCCGGATGATGTCGGCAATCTTGTCGTTGAAAGCCTTCATGCCGCCCTTACCCAACTTGGTGGTGCGTTGGTAGCCCGGCACGGTGTCAGTTTATGCGTGTCGGTGACAAAAGCAGAAAACTTGGCTTCTGAGAAAAATTGGGGAAGAATGCTTTCAACAACCAATATACCCCTTTATATGCTGTTTGTCTTGCAACAAGAGATTGGCTAAAAACACTCTCTTGGCCTTATAGAAAATAAGAGGAAACGCATATTTTCCGCATTTTTGTTGCTTTTTTGTGCGGAATTGCAACTTTTTGCAAGAAATATTTGGAGATTTCCTAAAGAATATTTAATTTTGCAGCCGATTAAAAATATTTTTAAAATTTAGCAAAGCTTTAGGCTTGACTATATAAATAATGT
>CAVLBD010000088.1:0-4136 GCA_963661195.1 bacterium | reverse complement strand
AAATACGGGTAACAAAAAGCGAGAATTATAAGGAATTTTAAGTAAACCAAGAGAAACAATCATATTTTGTGAAAGTGTTGTATATAAGCGTTTTAATACGCTTTTCTTTCCTTTGATTTCTCTTGTTTTCGAGGTATTAGGAATTAGGCTACCTTCCACGCACTGCCAACACAGAAATAGCGCAATTATTAGAAATGGGGTGGACGTCTATCTTTGAATGTCGCATCAGCAAAATCAATACAGATGCTCATTATGAAGAACAAACCCACTTGACCATTCGTATCAAGCGAAACCAATAAAGTTTTAGGGATTGGACATGCCGCTCACACGTCGGTCTTCGGACGCAGACTTCGGGAGGATCTCCAATCCCTTTTTATTAGTATAGCAGAAACGACATCAAGACTTCTGCATGATGATTCCGAGCATTTTCTCTTGATGCTCATTCATGTCATCAACATTCCATTCCAAGCCAAAGGCACGCTTGGCTTTTTCATCCTTTACACCCTCATCATAATTGTCCTGGCACATTTGCAACATGATTCTGAATTTCAGAGAGGCAACACTTATCTGATTTAACTTTGAGTCCAAATAACGGTTCTTCTTGTCTATGGGATTCCAATCAGAACCAGAACTGTTTGCATCAGAACCGATCATTGCGAAGTTACCAAAACAGTTAATTTCCTCAGAACCAACAGGTCTGCCATCGCCAGCTTTTGCCTGAGGATAATAGTGTTCCAAGCTTTTGCGAGTCCTGGAGAAATAAAAGCTCTTAAACACCTCCAGTTCAAAATCACTGCATCCCAGCTCCTTGAAAAATTGGCTACGTCCTGCATCTTCTTTTTTCAATTTCTCACCACGCAATTCTTTTGCATATTTCTTCCACAGTTTGTAATCCGTATAGTCAAAGACATAGAGAGGAATGTTGGGCGTTCCCTTGGGATAAACATCACCAAAAGAACGCTCTGTTTTCTCCAATTCTACACACAGGCTTCCATTACCAATCATGGTCTCGTCAAAACTGTTGGGCTTCGGCTGATTCCTTTCGTTCAGTTTCTCCGCATCCAAATATACATCAAAGAAATATTTGTCTGCCAGTTTCCTGAGGAAAGCGAGATAATCATCTATATTGTCGTTCTCGAACAAGTGATACAGACAATAGAATAGATAGTTCTTGCGTTGCCTTGCCGTAAAAGTCACCTCAAACATCGACAATAGCTGCACCATCTCTGCCTGTATAGACTTATCCTCCGCCAAATCCTTCAAATAGGCGGCAGTGTTTCCTTTCTTATAGTAACGTTGCAGCTTCCATGGATTTTCCCCAATGCGATCTTCGCCAAGCGTGTGATGAATCACATAATTGTCAAGATAATACCTTGCTTTCAACAAGTTATAGCAAAATTGCTTGACGAAATCAGGGGTCATTGTAAACTTCTCGAACTCTTTGAGCAGTTCTTTATCGTCAAGGGATAAACTCAAAGGATTGAACCCGTACTCCTTCATCCTTGTGATTTTCAACACAATCAAGAGGAAGTTGGGAAAATCTATGACTGGCTGAAATCTATCGTTCTCGTCAAAAGCCTTGCTTTGGCTCACCTGCTTGTTGGGACAATCCAACAACTCTGCGATGGTCTTCTTGCCCAAAGCACCATCGGTATGGGGCTGCATATTTGGGACACCCTCGAATGATTCCGACAAAAAGCTATCCATATTCTCACCGAATACAGCTCTCATGTCTGGCATTTTTTGCTGAACATAGAAACTCATGTCGCTGCATGCTTCCCATATTCTACTGAACTTTTCCATGGAGACATCGTCGCCGTTGAATTGTTCGCTCAGTCGTGCCTTGACAATCTCGTGTTTCTCAAGCTGCTCGCCGCGAGAGTTCATCACCTCAAAGTAATGGTTCAGATCAACGTCTTTTGGCACACGATAATGTATGATGTGAACCTTATTCAAGAAATACTCTCTGAAGACATCCAATTCCGCCTGTTTCTCCCCAACAATTTCTTTCAATCCTTCTTTGGCAACTTCAAAGCCATTCTTGATGCCAATGTCTGAGTTCTCTCCGAACTCCGGCAACAACTTTATCGTTGAGGCGGAAAGTTTTCTTGCGGAATAGCTCAAGCTATTATAGATATCCTTAGCTCCCAATGCTTTGAGAATGATGTAAATCGTGGTTAAACGTTGCTGTCCGTCAATGACCTCATATTTGTTCTCGTCGCGCTTATAAGTGACGAGAGTTCCTATATAGTAAACAGGCTTCCCCATTTCCATGGAGTCTTGGATGTCTTTTATCAAAGCGCAAATCTCATCTCGTCCCCATGCATAGTTACGCTGGTAGATGGGTATTTCGTATGTGATAGACATTCCTGAATTGCCACAATAGATGTCTTTGACAGAACACTCTTTCAAAATACTACTTAAATCTTTCATCCTCTTTTGTTATTTGTAAAAACGATTCAACTTGAAGAAATGGATATAATAGAGATAGACTCCATCGCCATCCTTCTCGTCCATATTCTCTATCATGGTTTTTCCATTCTTCTTTCCGCCTTTTAAGTCACTGCTTGACAAGGGAGTGACCCTGTCAGCCAAGACGCTGAGCAAGGTAGTGGGGGAATCTTGTCTTGCTATGAGCTTATACATATTGAATGAGTTTTTCAGACTTTCACTGGTGCCCATGATGAAATTCTGCGCAGACAGCCAGCCCAGGTTCGTATATTGCGCCCGAAGCGAATAAGCCCATACAAACGCATAAATGACAAATTGCTCGAACAGTTCCATGTCTTCTTTTGTCGGATATGACTCTGGGCAAAACCTGTCCACATACAGAAGCACCGAGGTGTCGAACATCAATCGGGCAATGCCGTTTCCGATGCCTTTCTTGAAATAGCGGTCTAATGTCTTTACGATGACATTACCGTTGATATAGAACCCCTCATACTTGCTGTTGTTCTGAATGTCTTTCAATATTGCATAATAATGCTTGGTGTATTCAAAGAAGGGCTTGCCTGCTATGATGGGAGCATCCAGTTGGAAGGCATTGACATCACGGGTTCCCGACACAAACGGCATGGCAGACGAGTTGACCATGTCCGCATAACAATAGGCACTCTTATAAAATTGCGCATAAGGACTTCTATCCGAACGGGTAATTCCCTTGAACATATGAATGTTGCGTTCATCCAACACCCCTGCCCTGTTGCCATTAACCCATTCTTTGACACGATAAAGATAATTCCCGAAAAAGTCAGCCAAACCACTTTGGGATATTTGCTCCCATCCCTCGACGATTCTTTCCGTCTCATCTTCCCCAATGCCAGTTATCTCGCGCAAGTGGTAGGCTTTCAGCAAGTCATGCGGATAGAGTGCCTTGCCACGGGCATTTTGGGAGTCGAAGAATTGAAAAGCTTCCGAAAGGTCTGACGTAATGACTACGATAAGCTCACACCTTTTCTCTACAAATTCTTCCAATTTTCTACGCTCCTGTCCCTTTTCAAAAGCATCTTCTTCCTCTTGTTGCAATTCCTCAGGAAGAGGTTTCCCTACTCGTCGCTCCAAAGCACGATAGTTGTTTGACAGATTATGGGCATTATACTCGTTATCATACAATTCTTGTTGGAGAAAAGCAATGGCATCCTTCCCCAAGACCTTTAGCAATAAGGAAAATGTAATGACTCGCTGCAAACCATCGACGATATCGTATGAATCATTATCCTTGTCCTTATGAAGAATCAGTGTACCTACTCTGTAGCTTTCCTTGTTGCCATTCATTGCTTCCGTTATGTCGTCAAGCAACTGAATCGCATTACGAGCAGTCCATTTGTATGGACGCTGATAGCTGGGAATGGAAAGATTCACGCTTCTTATGGGGATGTCTCCATTCGAAATCGTTTGACGGAGAAGCAAGTCACCGATGGTTGTTATTGACAAAATAAGGTTGTCCATGATCAAAATTATCTATTAATTGTTATATTGGCACAAAGGTAAGAAAAAGTTGTGTCAAATCATAGGACAAGTTCTTTTTTTTCTCAGGAAAAAGCCATTGCCCATGATTTGCAACAAAGTTTAACCCATCTTGCCCATGATTTGCAACAAAAAAGTTGTATCTTTGCCCATGATTTAAAACAAAGAGA
>CAVLBD010000087.1:0-4240 GCA_963661195.1 bacterium | reverse complement strand
TCACCGCGCCAACCATGGGATTGGGCTTCGTGGTAAGCAATCCGTTGGCGGCAAGTTGAAGGCACCGCCGCATAAACTTTTCGTCTGTCTCTTTCTGCTTCATGACTGTAAGATTATTCTTCGTATATAACCTGACTTTTCAAGGCCAGAAGATATTTCCAGCATGAAAAACATGGTAAATCCATATAATGCATTTATTCTTTAACCTTATATTTTTGGTTTGGGTTGTGCGGAGTGCCAGGGTACATCATCACAATTGATTTCTCAGCCAACAATAATGGTATCACAGAATTTCTTATATAAGAAAGACTTTTACCACTTTTCGCAACAATATCCTCAATGCTAACCCAATCTGTACATATTGAAAGCACGAGGGTTCGAAGTTCGTCTTTTGACAATCTCTTTCTCCGTAAGCTTGCACTGTTACTTGCACTATTACTTGCACTATTACTTGCACTATTAGCACTCGAGCTTGCACTGTTATTAATAAGTTTAGGGCTTTGAGCTTCCATCAAGAAATCAGGTGCCATACTATTACTTCAAAATTACGTTTGAAAGTATTCCCAAAAGGTTTCCCGGTTCTATAAACTGGCCGTTGCTCCCTACTGGCCCTTGGCACATGGATGAGAATAAAGTTGTAGCCCTTGTACTGAACGACCTCAACATCCTTTGAAATAAGTAAGTTGCAGCTAATTGTAGACTTGTTGTTGACACTGTTCCAAAAGTCCTTTTGGTACTTCAATATTTGTTCATCTGTAAGTCCGTCAATATAAAACTTGTTCTTCTTCTCAACCACACCAAGTACAATAATTCCACCCTCACTGTTAGCGAAAGCAGAATAAGTATCCCAAAATGTTCCAGGGAAACCACCTGCAGCACTTTTGAATTCAAGGTCATCACTCTCATAACAAACGAGCAACGACTCTATATACTCATTGAAATTATTTTTGTCTCTTATTTCTATCATAAGTGGAAATATCGCGACCTATTTTTAGCCAACTCTTAATTGCAAAGATAAGGAATATCTGTGGGAAAGGAAAACGAAAACTAACA
Source organism: bacterium (assembly GCA_963661195.1). GTDB lineage: Bacteria > Bacteroidota > Bacteroidia > Bacteroidales > Bacteroidaceae > Prevotella. Next base: position 3,187 of record CAVLBD010000087.1, on the reverse strand, counting down.
ATTTCTCCTTGCCCTTTGCGCTTTTCCTCCATTGCTCACTAACGCGGACCGTATTGCCCACGAACGTGAGCCAACCTGCCGCAAGCGGTTTCTCTCCGCCTCACCGCCATAAACATAATGCAAAAGTAAGCATTTTAGGCGAATAGCTCAACAAATAGTTTTAGAATCAATAGAGCAAAAAAGCATACATATATTTTGCCGTTTTGAGTTTTTCCACTAACTTTGCCAATGGATTAAATCGCAAGCGTGCGAGGCCAATCCGTTTTCGTGGTAAAATAATAAGCGTTTGCTGTTTATTCATAAAACGTTCAGAAACTTGCAGGTAGAAGAACAATATACAGAATAAGCGAGTAAACGTCCACATATAGCGTGGACGTTTCTCTTGTCTGTATATTAGGTTTCCTGCAAGTACCTTGAACGTGGACAAGAAGCGTCCGCGTTTTTTCGTAAAGGTGCTTGCAGGAGACTTTGTTTTCAAGAATATTCATCCGACGCATTAAAACTTAATTGTTTTTAATGCTATGCTCAAAGGAAAACCTGAGAGTCCGTATCATGTGCATGATTACGGAGAGGGAGAGTTATGCCCTTATGAAAGGGGTGATTTCTTGTCAGACATACAAATCCCCTTATTCTTCCAACCGGAAGAAAAAGAAGAGAACCGCAATAAGCGAAGAGTCCTGTCTTTATTTTCCGGCTGCGGAGGAATGGACTTGGGATTTGAAGGTGGCTTCATTGCCAATGCCAAGTCTTTTCCTGCTGACTCCTCGTACATAGCCCACAAAGTCAGGGAGAGTTGGGTAATGCTGAAACGCACAGACTTCACTACCGTTTTTGCCAACGACATTCTTCCAGAAGCCGAGATTGCGTGGACTACATACATGTCTCGCTTCGGGCATGCCCCAGAGGTTTACCACAGGATGAGCATCGTAGACCTTGTAAAGATGCACAACCGTGGCATTGAGGTGTTTCCGAAAAATATAGACATCGTGACAGGAGGCTTTCCGTGCCAGGATTTCAGCGTGGCAGGCAAACGCAAGGGTTTCGACTCAGACAAGAACGACATGGGCAAGAAAAGGCTTGACAATGCCCCGTCTGAAGAGACACGTGGCAAGCTGTATTTCTGGATGAAACAGGTCATAGATATTGTGCGACCCAAAATTTTTGTAGCGGAAAACGTGAAGGGATTAGTTAATCTCGGCGACGTCAAGGATATCATACAGCACGACTTCGCAAGCGCCGATGGCAATGGCTATATTGTTTTACCTCCCCAGGTGCTGAACGCAGGCAACTATGGAGTGCCGGAATCTCGTGAGCGTGTCATCTTTATCGGAATAAGAAAAGACGCCTTACGAGAAGAGGCAAAAGCCGCACTCATGTCTGACAATGTTCCCAAGCAATTCAACCCTTACCCCATCCCAACCCACCAAGGCAATATCACCGCCAATGGCCTTTTGCCGAAAGTGACCACATTCGATGTATTGCACGATTTGCCGGAACCCGCAGATGCCATAGACCCATCGCAAAGGGTTTACTCAAAAGCCAAGTTCCAGACAAACGGCAGTCAAGGGCAGACAGAGATAAAACTTGACGGCCTTGGACCGACAATCCGTTCCGAGCATCACGGCAACATCGAATTTCGGCGTTTGTCAACCGAGCATGGCGGAAAGCACGCAGAAGAACTGAGCAACGGTATGGCAGAGCGCCGATTAACTCCACGCGAGTGCGCATTGATACAGACATTTCCACCCGACTACAGGTTTGTCATGTATGGCAAGGACGGCCGCAAATATCGTCTAAGCTCCTCTGGCGCATATAAAGTCATTGGCAATGCAGTGCCGCCAGTATTGGCATACAACATAGCCATGCGGTTGCAAGAGTTGTGGAATAAATATTTTATTGATTAGGAACATGGCATTGGTTCTTAATAATTCAAAACATAAATATTCGGGCAGTTTGATATCCGTGAAACCATCGGACGTAACGCAAACTGACCTTGAATTTGCGCATTTCATGCGCCTTGCGGAATCATGGCTCAACGATGCGGCAGAATCTCAAAAAACACAATTCCGCAAATGCAATGGCACGGAAATGGAGCAGATAGCCCTAAGAGCCCTGAAGGATGTAGCCCCGCAAACATCGTTCAATGCCGACAGCATAGAGCTTGTTTCCGGACTGCGCTTCCCTGATATACAGGCAGCCAGACATTTTGGGGTGGAAGTGAAATCAACGAAGTCAGACTCTTGGACATCTACAGGCAGCAGCATAGTTGAAAGCACTCGCATACCCGACGTATCGCGCATATACATGTTGTTTGCAAAACTGGGAGGCGCAACACCCGAATTCCGTTGCCGCCCATACGAACAATGTCTTAGCAACATTGCCGTAACGCATGCACCACGCTATCTAATCGACATGAATCTTGCCGACAACGGCGAGGATAACATCTTTGAGAAGATGAGCGTCGACTACGACACGTTTCGCCGATTAGGTGAAAAGGAAAAAATCAGCAGCGTCAGAAAATACTATATGCGCGCGAACCAGGCAAAAGGCAAATATGAAATGCCTTGGTGGATGGGAGACTCCGACTCTGAAGTGTCTTCATCAATAATGATACGCTTCTTTAGCGACCTGACGCAGCGTGAGAAGTCGGACATAAGGGCAAGGATGTTCATTCTCTTCCCCGAGCTTTTCAGTTCGAAGCAAGACAAATACAAGCGAGCCGCCCTATGGATGTGCAGCAGATACTCCGTGATATGCTCCAATCTGCGTGACACATTCAGTGCCGGAGGAAAAGTGGAAGAAATTGGCGGCGTAAAGTTCGATCGAAAAATGCCGCAAGTGCTCAACAATCTTTATCAATACCGAGAACTTATAAGGAAATCCCTGAACAACCCCGACGAGGCGCTCATGCAAGACGTTGAGGACAACTGGGGTGAAAACGAATCACGCAACTTGTGTATGGACAGATGGCTCGAACTGATGCAGCAGACTTTCAATAGCAGTGAAGACTTTAAAGGCATTGATTTGCAGGATCTTTTCCACTCATGGCATAAATAAATCATTTCATCTTCATCTTAATTCTTAATCTTCAAAAGAACATAGACTCTCATTGAAGATATTGAAAACAAAATTCACCTCTTTTCTTTGCCATCTGCAATAAATGTCGTATCTTAGCGCATTATTGAAT
>CAVLBD010000086.1:0-4381 GCA_963661195.1 bacterium | reverse complement strand
ACATCTATTACACGGTGCGCGGCGTGAACTATGACAACACCGTCGGTTACAACTCGGACACGCTCCGTGTGCTGAGGCCCAATGCTGGCGTGCCAACCAAGCCGTATCTTGAGTCCGCCTGGAGCGACAATAAAGCGATACATATGCGTTGGGTGGGAGGATCAGATGAGATAATAAAAGAACACCGCTTGTTCCGCAGAAAAGCAGGCGGGCAAACGTGGGAGTTGCTGCGGGCTTTTGACGGAGACTCCGTTACATCTGCAGGACATGTTATGGAGATTAGCGACGAACCCAATGGAAAACTCAACCAGCGTTGGGAATATGCCGTTGAAACCTTCAGTTTTTGGGGTATCGGTTCAGGGCTCTCTCCTGTATACTCTAGCAAGCTGAAATATGAACAGACGGTAGAGGTACCGATACGTCTCTATGCAGACTTTGACAAAGACAAGCGTAAGGTAAAATTGGCATGGGATACGGGTAAGACACCGTCAGATGCACCTTATTTCTTCTGCATTTACCGTAAGGCAGCCGGCGATCCGTCGTTTGTCTACGTGACCGACAGTTCGAGCAGCAGCCCTTATTATACAGACGGCCGCCTGTCATCCGGTGAAATGGTGGAGTATTATGTGTCCATACGCTTCGAAGACGGGAGGCAGTCAACACCGTCGAACACCGTTTCGGTAATTGTCCCTGAACGGAAAAACTCTGGAAAATAAAAATAACCAAACACCTGTGCAATTATGAAACAAATCCTTTGGCTGTCGTTGCTCACGTTATTGTTAACTTCGTGTGGCGATTTCTTCACCTTCGACGAAGAGCCAGACGAGTGGACAGGCGTGACCATGACGGTAATGAACGACTCTTCCTGTGTGATGGTGGGCGACTCCATGCCTCTCCGTACGCAGTTCTCTCCATATAATCCGAATGAAAGTACTGTCTTTTGGATGACGGGCGATCCGTATGCCGTCATACACAACGATACTCTTGTGGCGCAGATGGCAGGGGAGTGCAATGTTGTGGCAATAGGTGGGGCTGGAAGGTTGTCGGACACCTGTTCCGTAACGGTAATCGACCGCTGGGACACCACAGACTATAGTCGTATAGCGCCTTATGACATGGTGGTATATGCCAAAATAAGTGTGGACGGAGAAGAATGGAATCCCGATTCAATGCTCGTGGCAGCGGTCGTACGTGGAAAAGTAGCGGGAACGGCTGTCAGAAAGCACCTATTTGACACCGACTATGCCGTTATCCGTATATGGGCTCTTGCCGATGGAAATGTTGGCCCTGTGACATTCCTTTGCTATGACCGTAGGCGTTTCCGACTGTATCGGGCAGAGCAGAAGCCCGATTTCGTGGCAACGCAGGCTTTGGGCACCTTGTCCAATCTATACACATTATCGTTTTAAATACTATAAGAAATGAAGAAAATAACGAAAATACTAGGTCTACTGTTCTTGCTGCTTGCCTTTACTGGATGCACATTGATGCTTGATGAACCATCCTCTGAGGAAGACAAAACGGAAAATGGTGATGGTTTCTCTGCTCCCAAGACGGAAGAGACGGAAATAGGCCGTATCACATATCAGTTTGCCGAAGGTACATTGTCGGTGGACGACAGATATCGTCCGTACTTAATGAGTTTTCGCATAGACTCCGCCTACAACAATGCGGAAATCTATATTGCCAAGAGTATTCCCGCAGAAATGTTACCAAAGCGCGGCAGCTTCTTGACATCGCGCATGACAGATTTGTTTGAGGCGGGGCTTTGCCATGAGGTAGACGTGGTGCAAGACGAGGGCAATTACTATGTTGTGAAAGCCCATATGGCAAGTCTTGATGACATGTTTGAAGAGTTAGAGATGAAAACCGACTTCTATGTTGCTCAGGAAAACCAAGAAAGTCAGGACAGTCAGCCGCAAATGGTTGCAGCCAATGGCGGGCAGTCGCAGAGCGAGCCTAAACTAAAGATAGTCGGATGTTATAAACCACAGGTGAAAGGTTTAAAAAGATCTGAAGAAGAAGGTTCTGACGATAGAACAGAGGCTCTTTTTAGCTGCGGTTGGATTATTGACCCTGATTATACAAATTGGGAAGAGTTCCAAAAAAAAGCGGCAAAAAGTGCAGGTATAGAGGCTGATCCTGTAATGAAAAGTCTCCCTAGCGAACTAAAAAGCAAGATAAATTTCTTTGGAGGTTGGAATGGCTCTTTAGGAACCCAAATGTCAATAAAGTATAGAGTTAGAACAGAGTTTAATAAAAAGACTAAATATTCAAGTCAAAGAACAACGCTCTCTTCAGATTTTTTTGTAGGACTGAATGTTCAAAGTGTAGATGGGGGAATACGAATTCCTATACTAGGGACGAAGTCTATGACCGCATATGACAAAAAAATCTCTGCGGCATTTTCGGATTATCAGCCGACAATTGATGGCTATGATTTCCTTATCACGGTTAAGAAACCAGAAAAATGGTTCCTTATTGGGGGGTGTGTCCCAGTTAGTATATACGCCGATTTTAATGTAATTCTTGAAATTTTTGCAAGTGCGAAATTTAATTCTTCTACAACTTTGGGCATGTACAAAAGTGTTCCAATATATGATACGGAAGTTGTAGTATGTGACGGTCAGGTAAAGACTATAGACCATAAATTAGATAAGACTGCGGAGTCTGTTGGGGATGAATATCCTTTGCAAAGCATGGAGCTTGGGGTGGCATTATATTTGAACGGAGAGTTTGGCGGAACAATTGCCGACATATTAAAATTGTATCTGTATGGAAATTTGACAGGTAAGGCTAGTCTTAACCATGATTTTACCAGTATCTATGCGATAGACACAATATATGATAAGTCAAACTTTCTGGATGAACAGAAAATATGTGCCAAGTACGGAGAAAAGAGTGTAGCTAATTTGTCCGTGACGGGCGACCTTGGCATAAATCTTGACTTGGACTTTATGTTTTGGGGAGTGACCGTTGAAAGTTGGAAGCTATTTGATAATGTTGATCTTTATAACAAAAGTGCGCATGTATTCTCTTCGTATGAGATTGAGAAAGTGAAGCTTGTCCCCGAGGCATCGACGCCAAATTATTTAGCTTACGACGTGACAGTGTCGCATACTCCTGGCACTGAGACCTCAAGGAATGTGAAGTTGTATCTGTTGGACAGTAAGAACCAGTCGTTTGTTACGAAGGAAAAGGAAACAAAATTGTCAAATAACTTAACGACATACCGAATGCAAGTAAACAAATCAATGTATGGTAGTTATGAAAAGCTACGGTGGGTTGTTGTCGCAGACATATGGAAGACGGGGAAAATCTACGGAATACCGTGTCCTACGTACCTGTATAACTATGAAACTTCTGCAAGGATTAAAGATCTAAAGCAGCTGAACGTGAAAAACGGAATACTGACGAATAAGGACGAGACTTACGCATTTAGATTTGATTTGCAAGGGCATCTTACTGTGAATGAAGGCATAAAGATTTGCATTGTCATACAAGATGAAAAAGGCAAATCGCTTGTTTCAAAGGTTTATGATGCGGGGGTCTTGTGCGGAAACTTCAATAAAAAATACCTAATGTATTTCAACGGCAAACGAAACAAAAAGTATCATGTGATAGTTGGTGCAGTCTATGCTGACTCAAGCTTGGAGTTTGACGATAGGTATCTTGCGATGGATGACATCAATCTCGTTTCCTGCGGTGGTGAGGAGTCGTGGGATTACAATAGCGTGTTCGACTTCAATAGCGAGAGTGACTACGAGATTTTGGAATAGGAGGAACTTAGTTTGCATCTGTTTTATGAGAAAAACCGTGGATAATGTGCCGCGGCTTTTTTCGTAGCATAACTACATTATATTATATAAGTTAAAGCATGGTGCGCATTATTCTGCGAGGGGCAGAAGTAGTGAAACATTGCTGTATTATTGAAAGTGAAAGGAACATAAAAAAACAACGACTTGCATAATTGCGAGTCGTTGTTTTTTTGCAGTGGGCCATCTAGGGCTTGAACCTAGGACCTCCAGATTATGAGTCTGTTGCTCTAACCAACTGAGCTAAAAGCCCGGCTTGACATTTATGATGTTTGTCAAGTTTGCGGATGCAAAGGTAGTGAGATTTGACTTTATTACCAAATTTTTTTAGCTAAAAAACACGGGATGTAGTGAATAAGTTCAGTTTTTTTGTCTTATCCCTTGCCTAAAGCGGTAGCCAACGGCTCTTTTTTATTATTGCTGTCCGCTAAAACTCAAAATGGCATAAAAATCCTGCCCGAAGCCCCTTTAAAATGGGACTTCGGGCTTGCTTTTTCAAAAAGTAAGCCCCGTTAATCAAATAGACTTGGTTCGGGAGGCGTTTCCTTGGCCTCTTGAACCATTTT
>CAVLBD010000085.1:0-4407 GCA_963661195.1 bacterium | reverse complement strand
AATAGACTTAACAACGAACGGAGATATAGAAAAAGCGTGTTTTTGGCTATGCGCTGCTTGTTATCATCCATGCTTTTCTTGCCCTATTACAATTGAAAAACAAACTTTATTCTTTCGCTTTTTCCTCCGTATAATACCCACTACTGTAATACCCGTAGCTGCCATAATAGCCGTAGCGGTGGTTGCCGTAGGACGAATATGACATTGAACCGTTAAGAAGAATGGCAATATTGTTGAACTTGCCCGTCTCATACCATTGTTCGACAGTAGGCAGGAGTGAACGGTCGAACAGTCCGACACGAATGACAAACAGTGTTACATCCGTATGAGGACTGATGATGCTTACGTCTGCCACCATGTCGCTTGGCGGACAATCGATGAATATGTAGTCGTATTCCTGGCGAAGCTTCTCCAAAAGAGCGCCAAAACGAGGTGAATAGAGCAATTCTGTAGGGTTGGGCGGTATGGTTCCGCAAGGCAAAACATCTATATTTCCTTCGGAAATTATAAGACTGTGATAATCGTCAGTCTGCGCTCCGAGATAGTTACTGATGCCAAGCTTAGGACTATGGAAATATTGCGACAAAGATCCATGGCGCATGTCGAGGTCTATAACGAGCGTCTTCTTGCCGTTAACAGCCATCGTCAATGCAAGGTTGTGGGAAATGAATGTTTTTCCGCTGCCAGGGAACATTGACGTTAGCATGATAACCTGACGACGGCCTTCACTGCTTACCAAGAACTCAAGGTTGGAACGCACGATGCGGAACGCCTCGTTGATAAGGTTGCGGCTGCCTTCCTCAACAACCACCTTATGTCCATGGTGATGCTGCTTGCGGCGGTGGAGGAAAGAGAACTTGTTTGGTTTACCAGAGAAAGGAATCTCACCGACAAACGGAGCCTTGAGAGCCTCAAGATCCTTGCGTGAACGAACGGTCGTGTTGGATATTTCACGGAGAACAATAACACCGGCAGGCACAAGTAAGCCTACCAAGAAAGCAATCATATAGACGCTGCTGTCAACAGGCGTTGTGGCTCCCCCACCGATGTGGGCAGGTTCCACGACCTTAGTATTATAAGCGGTGAAAGCCTGAGACATTTCGTTCTCCTCACGCTTCTGCAAAAGGAAGAGATACAGTGTTTCCTTAACTTTCTGCTGGCGTTCCTCTGAAATAAGGAATTGTGCCTGCTTTGGATTGGCAGCAATTTTTGCATTAGCCTCGGCCTTATTGCTCTGTGCACTAACTTGCTGTGCCTCAAGAAGGGCTATCTCATTGTCAAGCGTATGAATGATAGCACGGCGCATAACGCTGAGGTTAGCATCGAGATCCATCACGATGGGGTTCTGCTCAGAAGAGTTTGCCACGTATTTGTTGCGCTTCAACAACAAGTCGTTGTATTCTCCAATCTGCGATGTTATGCTAGTGTTACCTATACCCGAGTTGGATGGAAGAAGCTGGTTGTTATGACGCTCGTCAAGAAGATTGGCACGTATATAACGAGCCATATAAATCTGATTGCCAAGTTGATGGCTCTCCTCGGTTGCCGCTGTGCTTTGGCTCATAGCTTGCGAACCAATGGCACCGACATCTGGCATCAAGTTTCGCGACTTGTAGTTGGAAATAGTCTGGTCGAAATGTCCAAGCTCATTCTCTATGACAGAAAGACGCTCCTTGATAAAGTCGTTAGTGCATAGCGTCATGCGGTTGCGATCATTTATCCATGCCTCGTTGTAAACGACAATAAGAGTATTGAGAATATCGTTGGCACGCTCTACACTTTGGTCGCGATACCTTATATCAAGAACAGAGGAGTTCTTTACCTGCACCTCTACGGACAACCCGCTTCGAACACGGTTAACGGCTGCCGCCTTGCTTATGCGCACAACATCAATCTCATCACCAACACCTTTGGAATAGAAAGCAGAAGGAGCGATATGGACGTTGCCAATAGGTAATTTAGCTACATCGCCTAGCTTTGTAATTAGGGTCTGACTAAATGTCTTGCCGTCACGCTTCATGTTGCTCACCTCGCATTTTCCGTCAGCATGTAGACTGAGATGGAACGATACCGTCTCAGAATCGTCAAGACCGCTGAACGTAACCTTTACCGGCAGGTCAAGACCATACGCCACATCGTCTTTAAGCACACCGCTATGATAGTAATTAATATCAAGATTAAGACGGTTAACGACTTCTGTTGAGAGCGGAGAACTGGTCAGTAGCAGCATCTCATTAGTAAGACTAGGCGAAGCGTCATCTACACCCATCTCCTGCAATTGACGTTCGGCTGTAGAGCTAGACTTGTCGTTCTGCTTCAACAAGATGCTGGCAGTACAGGTGTAAACCTTTGGTGTGCTTTTCAGATACCAGAAAGCATAGCCAAGAGTTATCAAGAGAGAAAGAACAAACCATTTCCACTGGGCAAGACAGAGGAAAAGTATGTCACGCACCTGCACCAATATATTGGTTTGACTGCGTTGCGCAGTGTTTGTGGATACATTGTTCTGCGAATTATTTGCCGAAGTTTCGGCATTATCCATTTTTCGTTGCATGAAAGTTGTTGCGTTTCAGTTTATGCGATTCGTTAACGCTAAAGAAAATTTTGCGTAAAATGATTATTTTACGAGGAAGTTCACGATTGTGATGGCAAAAGAAGCCAATCCCATCCAGAAACCAGGTGTGTTGAACATGTTTGCCGTAGGAGTAGACTCGTTAGCCTTCTTCTGGCTTGGCTCAACATATATAATATCGTTCTGTTGAATATAGTAAGCCGGAGAAGAATAAATGCTCCTTGCATCAGTAAGGTCTATACGATAAGGTGTCTGCACGCCGTTTACCGTACGAAGAACGGTTACATTCTCACGACGACCGTCAATGCTCAAATCTCCAGCCTCAGAGATCGCCTCAAGAATCGTTACCTTATCTTTCGTAATGGGTACACGCCCTTTTTTTCCTAGCTCGCCAAGTGCATAAAAGCCCATATCTGCATAATCTACGGTTACCACGGCATCACGCACAAAATTGCCGGAGAGAAGACGATATTTAATCTCGTTCGCCACATCAAGGCGCGATTTTCCTCCTACAGAGATAAGACCAAGAGTCGGAAAGTCTATATTTCCCTGAGGATCTACCGTATATGTTCCAAAGCCTGATGTAGAATTCGAAGTACTACCATTATTACTATTGATATTGAAAATGCGTACAAGCTCTTCATCCCGACTGCTGACAGTGATATTCAACCTATCACCTGTTTGCAGCTTTATTGTCTTTTCTTCCTGAACCTCTACAGGTACGTTGGTTACCAAGTTCTGCATGTAGCTGATATTTGTAGCACTCTTGCATGAAGCAAGCAACAAAGCTACCAAAAAGAGCACTAGATGCCAGTAAGTTTTATGTCTGTAATTCATTTTATTTGATGTATATTTTTTACTTATATATCTAGAATACATTTGTATGCCCGCATTAAACCAATTTTACAAATTCTGGTTCAACCTCAATTGCCGCCACAATGAGATTAGGAATGGCTACCAATAGACGGCGTTTCCTCGTGCCACGACATTTCATTAGTTTACCTTCATAGCCATCGAGCTGTCCGCCAACGATACAAACCTGTCGCCCTATCATGTCAGATGTTATCTCTTCAGAACTAAAATACTGCGGAGCATCAACTGTTTTAACGGCTTTCATAAAACGATTCATCTCATTATCCGCTACAATCATTGGCTTACGATAACTACCACGCACAAAACGATATTGTAAAGTGGGTATACCACACAGTATGTTGTCCATATCATCTGAAGTAGAATGAACGAATAGAAGATCTTGGATGAAAGGAACTTCTTCACGAGATGTAACACCTCTACGCGAAACTACACGCCAACGCATAGGTGTGAATATCTCTACCCCCATTTCCGCAAGTTGTTTATAAGCAGGAGTCAGTGAGTTAGGCCGCTTTAAGTCGCGCATAACGAACCACTGTTTTGTCGTTGTCATTCTAAATACGTTCTAATAGCTATATGTTACAGAGAAATGGACATATTTAAGGTAGGGATATACCTTCTATTCCTGCTTCATAGTATAAATAACAACATATCAAGCAGTTACATGTAAAGTCTTTGTAAGTTTGCGACTTTTCCTTATATTTGAGATACATGCTTAAACGACATAAGATTTGCGGTAATAAAAATACGATGCCGCTTCTTTTACTTCCCGTTTGTATCAAAATGTTGTGCAAAGTTAGCATTTTTTTTCAAAAAACATGGTCTATATGCATTTTTTTGCCGCTGTAATCGTTTCATAATAGAAATACTTATTTTTATTAAACTGAAACATCATAAAGAACAAAAGCAAAGCAAATTTGATCCCAAAATATGACATAAAAAAGATAAAAGAACATATAAAAAGA
>CAVLBD010000084.1:0-4526 GCA_963661195.1 bacterium | reverse complement strand
TGGCGGCGGCTGGCCGAATGGATAGACCGCTACCCCGGACTGAAGGAGCAACTCGCCGCCCTTGGCTACCGCCCCGGCTCACGATCGTGGACCCCGGCGCAGGTGGAGGCTATAGTCGAGGCGCTTGGAGAACCGTGAGAAGGAAACGCAAAATTATATAGGATGTTGTCACATCATCTGAACATTGCCCGGACTATCAAGAAAATTCAGCTGCCTTGGCACACATTTGACTGCTTGGGGCTTATTCTTATCCACTCCGACATTATTAAAATACATATCAGTAAAAATCACATCTAATTCTTGCTTGTATGTGTTTATGCCGGATTTGCCAGATTTCAATGCAGCAACTACATTCTTAACCAGTGCGTCAACTTTGAGTTTAACATCTTCACAGGGCGTTACAAATGGTATTTTCTTGATATAGTTTGCAGAATTGTTCGTGGACGGATTGATTGCATTTATCAGTTCTGTACAAACTGATGAATTGAAAAAGCCCAAGAGATAATACACCCAAGTTTCATCCTTGGGAAAGATTCCTACTATTGATTGGTCAAACAGTCTTCCTTCAATCAACGCACCTGTCAACTTCGAAGAGCGTATCATAGGTATTCCTATTCCGTTCTTAAAATAGAAATCTGAATTTTGGAATCTGCATTTTTTACTTTCCCTGTATTCCGCAATCGCTTGGACTGACCAATCCATAAACCAATGACTTGGCTTGACATACTCTATGTTTCCGCCCTTGACAATTGGCACAAGACAATTGGATTCCGATATTCCACACTCTTTCTCTTTTTGAGATAGAGGTGTTGTTCGGATATTCTCATTGTTAGCACGAATATATTTCTTTGAGTTTTTTATTTCGCAATTGATAGGGTGAAGATACACTTTGTCATTACCCGAGTAAAAACCAGTCACGCAACTTGCAATATCACCTATTCTTGTTATGCTCCTGTCATTTACCAACTTTGTAATCTTATCGGTAGAATTGAACATAAACGCTGATCCGACCCCTTCAAGCACAGCTTTCTGAGATATGGTTCTCATTACACCGCTATTTCTTTTCTCCAGTTCATCAACAGTCTTGAAATTGGTCCTGACAAGAATTTCGTTACTCAAATTCTGAGAAACGTCTGAACACTTCTCCAATGTAATAATGCAAAGATTCGCATAGCCGAAATTAACACCTGGGAAAAATGAAGAAGGGAAAAGAGCTAACTCCTTAATTTTGGTATTGGCAAGCAGATATTTACGAATGGACAAATGTCTGTGGAGAGACAGAAATGTGTCGGGCACAATAAAGCACAACTCTCCGTTTTCCTTCAAGCAGCGAGTGCAAGCATAAAGGAAAAGCGTGTAACTCTCTTTGGTGTAAAGAGTGGAATACAATTTGTTGAGAAGTTCTTTTTTATGCTCGCTGTTTCTTGCTCCATAAGGGGGATTTCCTATTATTTTGTCGTATCGCTGCGAACGTCCTATGATTGTTTCGTCAAGCAGAGTATCCGTTTCTTTTATAGAAATACAAGTTTTCAAGCTATACTTGCTTTTCAAGCCAGCCACAGCGGTAGGATTAAGCTCAAAAACATTGATTTGCACATCTGTAGTATGTTCCAAAATTTTATCAACAAACACGCCGTCCCCTCCACATGGTTCCAATATGCAGTCATGCGGTTGGAAATTCAACATCCCAGTCATATAATTGAGTATGGGATTTGACTTTGTATAATATGCTTGATATGTAAGTGTCGAATCCATGTATCTACCAAATAAGATAATTCTGAAGATTGTTGCGCGTAACGGTTTCATTCATTTGAGGTTCAAAGTCATTCATCCAATCAATATTGTCCTCTATCCAATGGTGAATGCGAAAACCTGTAAAACGCTGTATCTTTGAATATGTTTCAGAGCCGCATGACGTTTCCCACACCCCTGAATTTTGCAAGGTGGTCAAGTAATGGTTGTTCTCGGTTGAACGGACAAATATCAAGCACTTGTAGTTCTCCGTCTCTATATTTTGGTAAACACTTCCGACTAGAAGCAATCTGTTTGTGTTGCCTTTCTCGTTTGAGCCGAATCCACTCTTGAAATCGACAATGTATTTTGTTGTTCCGTCAGTAAAATGCAAGTCGCATTCCAGCTGTATTTCACCCGATGTGACAATTCCCCATACTTTATCGTAATAACGTTTAAGCTGCGATTTCTCTTCAGCCTTAATAGACAGCCCGTCTATATAAGTTGCTATCTCAGTCGTAAGGCTTGCCTTTACTTCCGAAAACAAAGGAGGAACAAAAGATGCGATTCTGGTAGAAGGATATTTGAAACACAGTTTGCAGAAAGACTCCCACAGTTCGCCTACTCGTCGTGAAAACGACATATAGTCGTATTGCCAAACGGCATTTCGCGTTTCCAACATGACAACATCGTTGGTATAAGTTATCATCAACACACATTCAAGAATCTCACTATTTGCCCACTGTTGAGTTCTTGCGGTTTCTTCCACAATAGACAGCAAGTTTTCCTTGCTCTTAATAATTGCCTTATTCAGGGCTGATGCCTTTTCCTTATAATCGTCTGCGGAATACTGTAGTGCCAGTTCGCTCACTATCTCGTTGGCGCGACTTCTGAAATAAGCCAAAAGTCCAGCTTTGTCGTTTCTTAAATTTCTATCTATATCCATAATTGGGTGAAACCAGTGCTTTGCCGTTCAATGTTAATAATAACGCAAATGTAAAAATTCCAAGCGAGTTACACAAATCTTTTCGAAACAAACGCATCAAAGGTGAACGCATAATTCGCATTTGGCATGCTTTTCATAACCGAAAAGGACTTCTACATGACAAAACAAGCCATTGTGCCCATGTCCGATGCCATGCGCCAGCGCCTCACTCGCTCTGACTATATCTTCTCGGGCTTGAAGACGTTCCATGAACTCAACGAGGCGTTCCCGTCGTTGCTTGATGAGAATGGTGATAGAAAGCCGTTCGAACGCTTTTTGAACGACGTTCAGAAGATTGGCATTGGAAAATAGGCTGTCCAATTTGTTGTACCCTTTGTAGTGGGTGCGGTGTCCCACCGCACACCAAGCGGCAATACGGTAGTTGCGACGTGAGACACGTCGCCCACTACATGTATACCTTCCACAATAGGTACAACAAATTGGACACCCTAATTGGAAAAAATAAAAGGTGACCGAAGCCACCTGTTATAGTGTGAAAGGAAAGCTTGAAGTTGTCGCGCCGTATCTTCGACATTCACACACCGCAAAGGTAATAACAAATCCTCAAAATACAACAAGTTATGAACAAAATACATTTTCACATGATGAGAGCAAACGAATCTTGTCAAGGGATGGAACTGATTGAATGCACAAACCCCGTGAAAGACAAGTGGATGTGCGCTTTGTGGGCATTTTTACCCTCGACACCCCAAATTCACCTCAATTTGATTGTCGATAGGCATTTTTGCCTCTGCAAAGACAAAAACTCGCCGTACGCCTGTATTTGGCGCACAATGAGCTTATGTCTTCTGTTCGTTCAGTCGTATAGCCCGCTATACTCTTTCAATCGCAAACACATTGTCCGCGAAAATAGCCTTGCAATCTGGCAAAGCTAATTTATAGAACCTTCCTTTAAGCAGAATGTTCTTGTTCCATCCCAATGCAACGTTAGTGTGCAATAAATACTTTTACAATTTAGGGGCGAAATACTCGCATTTTCGCCACTGGTCTCCGATGGGGATGCGAATACGCTAGTTTTTGGATGTTTTCGCAACTGTCTGTAATGCAATGATATGCGTTTCATGTGCCATTTTCTCATTGTCCCAAACCCGATGAAAGGCGACGGAAGTGGCCTCGTTTTGCCTCAAAACCCGCTTGTTTGCACTTCGCAGATGGGTCGTTTGCGCATCATAACTATATGGGTTATGACCCAAAAGTGGTGCATCCGCACCCCAAAACCCACATATCCGCGCCAAAAACCACGCCATTTGCCTCTGTCAAGTCCTAAAACGAGATTTTTAAAAGTAAAGATAAACTCAATAATCCGGTGTTTTTCAGCATGAGTGTGCAATGTTTCAGAGGGGTGGAAAGCTTGTTCTTTTTTACCAGTCACTAAACTGGATAGCCTACCTACGAAATAGGCTGTCCAATTTGATGTGACTCATGTGTAGTGGGTGCGGTGTCCCACCGCACACCAAGTGGCTGGTGCGGCAGTGGGCGACGTGAGACACGTCGCCCCACTACTTGCTCACCCCATCCCAATGGGTGCAACAAATTGGACACCCTACCTACGAAATGCGAAAAACCACGTCAATTTATTTCCTTTTCGTTTCTTTTTCAGAAAAATATCAATATCTTTGCAATCGGATAAACCGGCGGACTGCATGCAAATGCACGAAGCCGACGCGTCCACGCCTCAGCTCACGCCGAGCCTTTTTGTGGGTTTCTCAAGCCTGCATACAAGGCGGATGGGGTGGGTAAACGAGGCACGACATAATAAAGGCGTTTACTTGACGCTCTGTTTGAGACG
>CAVLBD010000083.1:0-4729 GCA_963661195.1 bacterium | reverse complement strand
TTGTATTTCGGTTTGTTGTATATAGAACTCATTTTTGCGATTCTTTATAAAGTAAAACACCACCTATAACAATTCCTGCAACACCAAGGGAAGCAAGAACAGCCTTTTGAGCACACAAACCTGCAACTGTTAGAACAATACCACCTGCCGTAACGCCAGCATATGCTTTTTTCTTAGAAGAACTTGAATAGTGTTCTGAGCGGACATTTTCATGTCTACGCTTGTCTTTATTTTTCTGTTCTTCCTCTTCCTTATTAAGTTGCTCTATCTTGTCCCTAAGGACGCTTTTCGCAACTTTTGCATAAAACTCGATGCGTTCTTTCGAAAAATTGATTTCCAAGTCGTTCTTTAGTTGAAACAGAAAATCCTTATTCCAGTCCTCTACATGTAGACTATATTCTTTTCCGTCAGAGCTTTCGAAAAGTCCAGCGAGATGAGTTTGTGCGTAGTCAAGCATTTCGTTGAAGCTACGTCCTCTTGGGTCGAGCATCAATTCATTTGCGAGGAACAATCTGACTCTCAGTATATCTCCACTGTCTACAGCTTTTATAAATTTTGTCTTCATAATCTAAAACTCAATAATGTTGTTGATTTGCTTCTGTATATCTTCAAGCCATTTGAGATTCTTCTCTTTAAGGGCTATTTCTGAAGCTTTTGCTTTGTTGGCAGCCTCTGTATGTGATAATGCAGTCAGCTTTTCGTTCAAGACTTTATCAATCTTGTTCAACTCGCCTTTAAGGTATTCCTTCAGTCTCTTCGTTTCTGAATCAACGTGAGAAACAGCTTCCCTCTTTATGTTCATTAACTCCTCCTCAAAAGGAATAAGGTAATCTGATGCAACTTCATGCATATCTACATAGTTGACAAACTTCTCAACCTTAGCTTTATAGTTTCGATTTTCATAGTGATCTCCTTCATCAAACCAAGAAAAAGGATTGTACCATTTTCTTTTTGATGCGACAAAAACTCTCTTCGTCCGTGTCTCATAATAACTTTCATCATATGTTTCCGTATTGTCATCAATGATGGAAGTGAGGTCGGCAAGGGATCCAGATACTAAATTTACTGGATTAAAAGCCAAGGCCTTACCATTAATACCCATATTGAGTTCCGACAAATATTTCTTGTATTCGTCAATAATTTTGTCCAATGTTTCAGTATAAGCCTTGTTCAAGATCTCTTCGATTTGTATCTTGATTTGCACAGATATAGCTTTGCATTCATTCTCCAAGTCTTTACACTGCTGCATAGCAACGTTTTTTTCGACTTTATTGGACTGAGAAGAAAGAAGATTGTTTATCTTATTTTTCGCTGGATCTATACAGCCGCTGACTCTGCTTACTATTTCCTTTGTCAAGGAGATTCTATCTATTGCCTTTGACCTGTCCTGTGCATTTTTTGCAGACTGAATGTTTGCCTTTATCTGTTGAATCTGCTTGTCTAGTTCAGCCTTCTTGTTTTTATCTTTTCGGATTGCATCCTCAAGGTGTGCGACTGCTGAGAGTTCATTCAACTTCTCGTTAAAAGCCGCCACCAAATCACACACCTTTGTAATGCGTGCATACTTATTGATATACAAAGAAATGGCCTTTTCAATCGACACAATACCAGAGTGTACCTCTACCAATGCATCTTCGTCACCGTCAGCATTCTCTATAATACCTTGGATGTCGGCACGCACATGCTGGGGCAGGTTTGAGAATTGATAATAATCCTCAAAGTGCATGATGTCATACTTTTTTGAGGTACGTCTGAACGTATCCAACGCCATAGGCTCATCATCATCTGTGCGCAATTCCAAAGCAGCACATGCAGATACAGGGAATATGTTTGGAGATTTGATACCTCTGTCCTCAAGCCCTCGTTTTACATTCGACAAAGCCTTTTCGATACAGTCAAGCCCTTCATCTTTTGGTTTGAATGCATCCATCTTATTTACGGCAAAGATAAAACGCTCACGGCTTTGCTTTCCGCCTTCCTGCATCTTCTGACAAATATAGTCAAGGAATTCCTTTTCATCATTGATACCCAACTGTTGTCCGTTCATTACGTAGAGAACAAGCGACTTGTCTGAATCCGCAATCATTCTGTAAGTCATTTCCTGATGACTTCTGTCTCGTGAGTTGTTAGGACCCGGAGTATCCACAAGCACAAGTTTCATGCCCACGGAGGAGACAAACGGTATCTTCCCTTTCATAACAACAGTAGACACCTTGGTATCACCATTGAGTTTTTTCATATCCTCCAAGGTGACAACTTTTATATCCTTGACCACATGCCCAGACTTATCGTATGCAATAGCAGAAAAGTCCTCTTGCTCCGCATCTTCGATTTTTACAATAGTCGCCGTTGTTGCTTCATTGGCAGCAGGCATCAATTGTTTGCCCAATAGTGCATTGATAAGTGTTGACTTACCAGAACTCATCGTAGCGATAACGTTGATTTCGAATCGTGAGTCTTTTGCCTTGCGGAAAGCCTCTGTTATCTTCTTGTCTTTAAGCTCTAGTATCGGACCTTGTTGTATATCAGTGAAAATACGGTCGATGGTCTTTTCCACATCAGTTATGTCCGCAGCCTTATGGAACTTGAAAGAAGCCGACACCTTTGAGTCTGCCGCTTCAAAAGCAGTCTTAATGTCCTCAAAATCTGATGTCATTCCCGTAAATTCCACGGAAATGTTACTGTCGCGGTACTCATCGTGGATGATTTGCGGAAGTTGTTCCACCCATTCTTGAAGCCGCTTCTTACCCACATTCAAAGCACTGTTAGGCTTTGGACTTTTCCCATCAATGGTTATCTGGGTATTCACCAAATAGGGATTGTACTTTATTGTTACAGCTTTCATGTTAAAACTATTTTGTTATTATTTCTTTTCTGATTTTATCTTCCAACATTTCTATGCCAGTTGTGTCAGAATATTCTTCACCAACATATTTCGGAAGATTGTAGTAGTCTTGTTGGAACTTTCTTTCAAACAACCGCCTGTCCTCAATGTCTTCTTCATCCATCTCATTAGAGCTAAGTTTCTTCATTAGTGCAGCTTGAGCAGAAATTGGAAACACTTGCGGATGGCGGAAACCGATCTTCTTCAAGTCAGATTTATAGTCGTTTATCATCTTTTCGATGGAATCCTCTTTCTTCTTGAATCTATCAAGTTGATTCAGCACAAAGAATATCGGCTTACGAGTACTCTTTTTCAGCTTAACCAGCAAGTTTTCCTCATCATAAGTTCCAAAGTACAAGCTATTCGACACATAGATGATTGCATCGTAGTTGTTCTCTTTTATAGACTTCTCCGTAATCTGTCGATGTTGTTGATTCTCGCTGTTGTTTATGCCTGGCGTGTCTATAAGACATATATTACTTTCTGACAACAATGAATTAAACGGCAGACTGGCATCAATGAAATCAATACTGTTTGTTATGTCAAATTTAGCATAACAAGCATACCTGTCATTGTTTAGCCGAACAGTCATCACATCATTCTCAACCTTATTGTGCAGAGTCGCGATTTTGTGGGTACATGCTCTGTTCATAGCCTTGTTCAGCCGATGTCCTACCAATGCATTGATAAGTGTGGACTTTCCTGCACTGACATTAGCGACCACCAAAATTCGCTTCTCCTCTTGGCTCAGAATTCTTTCGTTCTTTTCCCTATGTGATATGAGAGACGGAGCTAACTTATGACAATCTTTGTCCTCCTTGAAATAGAGATA
Source organism: bacterium (assembly GCA_963661195.1). Classification (GTDB taxonomy): domain Bacteria; phylum Bacteroidota; class Bacteroidia; order Bacteroidales; family Bacteroidaceae; genus Prevotella. Next base: position 1,013 of record CAVLBD010000083.1, on the reverse strand, counting down.
GACTCTTTTTAGAGCAGATTTAGACAAAGAACCGCAATACGTTTTCAGAAAATTATATGCGTCATCGTAAACAAATGTGTCCCTCAAATTTGCCCCCTTGCCACAACTCAACAGATAGAAGACATCATAGAATAAGGAATACTTCATAGAGAAGAAACGAAAGCCTTTTCTATGGATGGCAATTGCGCTTTCAATGGCCTTAGTATCTTTTCGCCAAGCGTCACTGTCAAGAGATGTTTGGCGAAGAATTGAATTAGCCCATACCTCAAAAAACATCTTGGTGATTTCCGTTCCGTTAGACAATTCATACAGGCATGCTCCAAGTCCTTTCACATACATAATGCGAAAGGCATCATCAAGTTCTGCTATAGGATGGTCGGGTATGACACATATTCTATTGAGTATTCTATCCATAACATCATCGTCTATGCAAGAGTCCTAACAGGAACTAATGCGTTATCAAAAATGTCAGGACACAAAAAAGCGTGGAATCGTCTGTTGTCCATTCCACGAACTAAGGCTCTCGCATTGCCTATCTCTGTTGAACAGACAACGTTAGAGCCCACGCCGATATGAAAAACCGACACCATACAGAATACACACAAATACATCATACCCAAAAGGGTACAATGATGGCTTGCATGAAACTGCATGGGTGTAGATATAATCACACCCGGGACATCTACCGTTGCTACGTTCAAGACAGAGATACTTTGAATTTGCGAGATTCTAGTTCGTCTCAAACACAGCGTCAAGTAAACGCCTAATTATGTCGTGCCTCTTTACCCACCCAACCTCCTTATTATGGGGTGTCCCCATAAAAAGGCTCGGCGTGCGCTGAGGCATGGACGCATTGGAACGAAGCGCACGAATACACTACACCAAATTATCCGCCTCAAAAATACAATATTTTTTCCGAACAAAAGAAAGAAAGTGAAAGAAAATGCGTGTACTAAGGCGAAAAGTTTGAATTTTGGACAAATAATATGTTATAGAACATGTTTCGTCGGCAA
>CAVLBD010000082.1:0-4813 GCA_963661195.1 bacterium | reverse complement strand
GGTATAGCAAAGTCACTGAATTTGGCAACAAGGCTTTCAATGACATTGCTGCGGCCATGTATGACAGAGAGGATGAAATATTGAATTTCTTTGTCAACCGTTCCACGAATGCTGCAGCAGAATCCCTCAATGCTAAAATCAAACACTTCAGAGCGCAATTACGAGGCATTATTGACAAGAAATTTTTCCTCTTTAGACTAACAAGGATTTTTGCTTAATCCACACACTTTTGCAGGTGACCCTGTATTCCGCAAGATTGGCTTGGTATACCTTGGCGGCGCAATAGTCTGTCTGTTTGATTTCGTTCTTCCACAGAGCCTTGTAGGTGGAAGTTTGCATATTTGTGTCGATGTAAGCCTGAAAGGACTTAGGGTCGAGCAGTTGTTTCAATATACTATTCATACCTTATTTTTTTTGTTCTGTGGATTACTGAATTTTGAAAAGGGCCACACCATTCGCATTCAAAGCGGTCTTGATTTCGGCGTTAACGGGGTAGGGGAGTGAATCTTCTTCTACTTCGACAACTTGAAGTGTAGGCTCGACAGTCTGCGATGTCTCCTTGTCAAGTTCCTTCGTCGCGTAAGTAAAGCCGAGTACGATGTCGTTGTCTGCGTCGAAACTGGAAACCACGGCACCAGCCTCGATATCAGCCTCGGTAGCAGTACTCAGCGTAATAGTGTCGGTTGTGGTTCCCTTTGTTATGGAAGCCACTTTGATTCCTGCGACGGTGTCGCCAGAAGCAAACAAAGAACCGGAAGCGACCTTGATAGATTTTGCTCCACTCGCTGCCTTCTCGGTAACCTTTGCAGTCTTGACAACGACAGCCTTGCCGTCACTACCAAGTTTAACGACGGTGCCTTTAGGCAACCATTTTAAATCGGACGGAAGGCCGCTCTGGTCAAGGTCATAACCGCCTTGGCGAACGATGCAATGCTCTTCCCACCACAACGCCTCCTTAATGGTTGTTGGCGTTGTCTTCTTGAGGTACATTCCTTTATAAGCCATGATCTATTTTTTTGTGTTCTTTATTTCTGAGGTTGCGGGGCGTTGCGTTCTGCGAAGCCTTGCAATCTTTTGGCGAAATCTTCTTGCTCTGTTTGTGGGGTTGTTGTAACTGGTGCAGCGACAAATGTACCACTAGCGACCATTGCCTGCTTCATCGCAGTATAGTCACTCGTAATCTGATCTACTACATTGTTTAAATTCTCCTCCTTGTCGAGCGAATAACGAGAACGGAAAACTTCGGGGATGTCTTTCAATTTGTCGCTACCTTGCAACAATGCCGACAGTCTCGTCTTTTCTTCTCGCTCTTTATAGGGTGCGAGTGCAGCGCTAACAGCTTCATTGATTGCTTTTTGGTTGCTTGCGTTCGCATCGGCAATCATCTTCGCGACGACCTCGGCTGTAGGGCCTATTTGAGGCGTTTTCGGCTCGGGCTCGGGTTCCTGCTTTGGCTTGACCCAGCCCTTGTACTTTTCGGTTGTTTCACTCACGGCACGGTTAAATGCCGATTGCATCATGCCAACGTAGGGCTCAACAGCAGAAATAGCGGTTGCAACATCCTCTTCTGATGACGCATCTGTTAGACTTCGACCTGCGATGATTTGGTCTACCAGTTTAGAAAGTTCATCCTTCTTCAAACCGTACTTCGCGTATGACGTTTTGCAAGAAGCAAGCACTTTGTCTTTTATTGTCATTTGTTTTGTGTTTAGTTATGAAAGAATTTCTTTGTGCAAATATAATATATATTATAAATGTCGATATATTATTTGTGTCTTGTTGTGTAAACAATTTTATTTCTTTTGGCATTTTTAGTTTTATAGATAATCAAATCTATCTTTTCTTTTACCTTCTTTATATCCCGTGCATCATGGTTGCTCAGTCTTACCACATGGTATCCCAAGCGCCAAATGCCGGACGAACGATTCTTGTCCTTACGTTTTTGACCGCTTTGGTAGTGATAGCCGCCGTCACATTCAATTATCAGTTTTAATTCAGGAACATAGATGTCTGCGAAATATAACCTTCGCCCAGTCTCTATGGGTTGTTGTGAGACTATCTTATAACCAAGTCTTCTGCAATTCAATGCTGCAACCTTCTCAGCATCTGATGTTTTTGACAGAAGGTCACGGCGTCTGTTCGATATAAATATCTTATTTGATTGCATATCCTTTTTCATATTAGCGTTCATCAGTGCTCTTTGTTGTTCAATCATTGAAGCAAGCAAAGTTTTGTTTTGTTTTTATTGTTCGCACTTTTTATAATCTATATTTACCAGACATGATTAACGCCAGTGGGCAGTGTTCTGCTTAGCCCTGAATATGTCACACAGGATAGTATAAGTGTTAGCAGATACGTTGAATGCGTAGTTGTCTGTTGTAAATGTATAGCCTTGAACGGGATATTTGTTCACGTTCTTCATGAAAATGGCGCAAAAATGGTTTTCCAGTGCAACAAACCCTCTTTTCACGGCGAACTGGACATAGTCAAATGCCGTTTTGAGCGAAATTCCCATTTTTTGAGCGATACCTTTATACGATAACCCAAACTCGCAGTACGAATTTCCCCAACCACACCTCCGTATCAAGGTACGCGCCTTCTTGACAACTTTGTATTGTCTTGATTCGTGGGCCTGCCGAATGGTACGCTTGCAGAAATCTTTACGAGCCTGGATTATGCATAAAAGTATCGCATATAACGATTTTTCTACATCCTTTAATGTGTCATATTTAATACTACTAATATTGATATTACGGTCTGTATGTCTTGAGACGACAGAACGGAATACGATAGCATCGCCCTCAAAACAAGCAAGACCTATCTTATTAAGGGTGTCAAGGCGTTTTTTGATTGTAGCAGGATGTGTTCCTGTAATTGTGGCTATTTTGTTGTAAGACCAATGCCGAAGTGTATTCCGTTCTGTTTTATAATAAATATACAAGAGCAAAGCTATGGCCTTCAAGGATTTTTTGTCCCTAAATAACCCGTTTATTATGCTATGTCTTATATTTCTTATCATACATTTTGTGTCGTTGTGCGACTCTATAAATGCAAAATTAATATAGCAGATAGAAATAATGGTGTTTTTAATCTTAAAAATATTAAAATACAAATAAAACAGATAGATATATTTGCATTAAGGACTTTTGATTCTTAATTTTGCAAGATAGAAATTAATAAGCGACTGTTTTTGTCAAGTCGGGAAAGCGGACGAGGACCGTTCTCGATTTGTAAGAGATGGCCACACGAATCAATAATAAAGTACAGGAGCCATAGGTTGTCGTGAGATAACGGCTCTTTAATTTGTGTGGGCCATAAGAACAAATATTCAGACAAACTAAATATATGACGAATTTTAATGCAAAGATTAATTTAATGAAACTCAGCAGAGTAGGCATCATGCAAATCCAAGGACGAGGTGAAGTTCTGCGCTGCTTAGTAATCCCAGTTGAGGAGAACCATCTTTTTGTAAGTACAGACGAAAAAAATCGGCCAAAGGGTGTTTACCTTGATCTCTCAGCATGGGAATTGCAAAATCCGAAATACGAGGAAACTCACATGCTGAAGCAGGCACTATCGAAAGATGTGCGTGACCAGATGACAGATGAACAAAAGAAAAGCCAACCGATACTTGGCGGCATGAAACCTATTGAAACGAAACCAGCTGAAAACAACGCAATGACGTGTGATGCTCCATTCGCACAGGTTTCGAATTTAGACAACCTCCCTTTCTGACTGGGATTTTTCGTAAAACAAGGATTTAGAATTGGATTGGACTATTAAATATGAGAAGCATAACAGGAAATTGGTTTGAAGTGACAATACGTTATATCAAATCACAAGAAGAAGGCACGAGCAAAAAAGTTACTGAAAGATATGCTATTGATGCAGTTTCTTTCACCGAGGCCGAGACGAGAATAACCGAAGAAATAACTGATAACGCGTGGCAAGATTGCAAGATAACGTCTGAAGCACAAGCTGCTTATGGTGAGATTATCTTTTCCGGGAATGAAGAAGATAAAAACTGGTATAAATGCAAGGTGGTTTATATCAATATTGACGAGCACACCGGGAAGAAAAAGACCACCAAGGTATCGTATCTTGTTCAAGCACGCTCTATCACAGGAGCAATCGCGAATGTGAATGATGCGTTAAAAAGTGCGCTGTGCGACTATGAAATTATAAACGCAACAAAGACCGATATCGTTGTCGTAATTGAAAGAAAATAAATATGGGAAGATCAAAAAGAAACATAGATATCGTTACGCCCGATACCATAGATGGCGTAGAACTTTATCCGTTCAACGACGGCGTGATTCACATATATACCGACCAAGACGTCGAATTATCATCAGGGCGACATGTTATCGCGACAAAACAGATAATGCCCAAAGGCATGAATGGTATCGTTGTGAGCACAACGGATATCGCGCAAAATGGTGTGCCTGTAGAGAATGGCATTCACATCTCCGATGCCTTTGTCGTTGCATCGGTTTGTAAAGAAGGCCAGCAAATAATGGTGACGCTTTTCGTAAATGAAGATGTGCATATCTTAAGTGCCGACAACTTCGGTACTCGCGTTAAGCGTGGACATTTGCTTAAGGGAACACATATCGCCGATGTGGTTCTCGTTCCGACAAGATTTGAAACACGTTTATGAATTATTGCTGTCCGCTAAAACTCAAAATGGCATAAAAATCCTGCCCGAAGCCCCTTTAAAATGGGACTTCGGGCTTGCTTTTTCAAAAAGTAAGCCCCGTTAATCAAATAGACTTGGTTCGGGAGGCGTTTCCTTGGCCTCTTGAACCATTTT
>CAVLBD010000081.1:0-4901 GCA_963661195.1 bacterium | reverse complement strand
CTTTGTCGCTACATGGTTACAACAATGCGGCAATAAGCGCAATGGATATTCCAATCACGATGATGTACCATATAAACCTGCCACAACATCCCAAGCATCCCGTGATTCCATTGCCAAGGAAGGCACCGATAAAGCCAAGCCCCTGAACGAGCCAGCCAAGCAGTCCGAGTGCCACAAAGGCAACGACCACAAATAGGATGATGATCAGTAGTGTCAGCATAGGGATATATGATATTTAGATGCAGATGCCTGGAGTAGGCACCACTTTAGTCTCTTCTATAACCATTGAAATTGTATTTTTCTGGGTAGTAGTCACCATCACGCAATTCTTCCGCTTCCAACAGATGGAAATTAGAACCATAGCAATCAGTATAATCGATCTCTATGTCTGTTTTTTGATTGTCATAGCGAAGTTCGCTCAAGAATACGTCTTCATCACAAATCTTCGTGTCAAAGACCTCAGAAGGATGGAATGTGAGTTTCTTAGGGTCGAACTCATCAGCTTCAAATTCACCAGTAAGCGTCACCCATTTCAATTCATTGTTTTCAACGATATATGCACCAGGCTCTACGCCCTTGAAATCAAAATTCGGAGCAAGAACCTCCACGTCTTCTTCTTTTTCCTCGTCGTAATCATCATAAGGATAGCGAATGATTGAGCTTGGATTATCTGTCTCGTAAATAACGTTGTCATCTTCGTCCTTTACTACCAATGAGAAAGTTTCTGAATTATCCAATGCGCAGTCGTTCATCACTATGGTTGAATAGACATCATATAAATCGTTGTCAATTATGAAATCCGCATCGACTTCTTCAACGCCCCCAATGTCATCCAATGCTTCTTGCACTTCATCGTCAACCGCATACAAGCGTACTTCCGTAGCCCCTCTGACGGAAAGCTCTACTGTGTAATTTGTCATATTTCTCTGTTTAGAATTTAATATATTAGTTTATGCAAGCATGCGTTTCACAATGGAAGATTCTGTGAATTTACGCACGCTAAGTGTTTTGAATATAACACTTTCGTCCCTCCCCTTCTCTTCAAAGCCCATGGCTTGCTGAAGTTTGTCGGCTTTAGCATTGTCCAAGCTACAAGTGGTGCAAATCTTGAAACTGCGTGTCAGCAACCGGTTCAGCAGAAAGACTAGAGAGCGATATATCTTGCAATGGTATGCCGGACTATGAACCCAAGTACCGCCATGGAACACCAAAGAACCCAGGTCATCGTGCGCTTCCTCCAAATAAAGCATGCCCAATGCCTCGTCTGTGTCCCCATCACACCAAATCAATACTACCACATTGCTGCAGTAGCTATATTCCGCAAGTTCTTCTTCCGTCATTTCGGGAAATATCAGAGACCAGTCTGCCGCAGAATATTTCGCAACAACCTTATCCTTTAGAGCATCGTATGGGCGGAAATACATCCCACCAACAGATATTCTATGATAAGAGTCGGCTATCTGCCCGATATCTTGACGAATGCGGAACTTGGGCATCATAGGCTTAAACGGGTATTTGATTAACGAGACAATCCAGAATAGCTTCGCTCATCGGTACGTGGCATTCATCCTCTATCCATCCCCATTGTCCATTGGGATTGCATTCCAGAAATACGTATTCGTCTTCTGGGGTCAGGATGAAGTCAAAGCAACCGAAATTGAGGTTGAAGTGCCTCAGATATTTGCGGCAGAACGTTGCTATCTCTTCGGGAGTATCTATGATTTCATGCTTTAAGCCATAATCATAGCCTTGTCGCCAGTCAATGGCACCGGTATCTGCCGTTAGCAATTGCGAGTCCAGCTTACAAGTGAAGATGTGGCTGCCCATGACTGTCACGCGAAGCTCATACTTCTTTTCGATGTATTGCTGAACGAAACTGACGGTCTGGCAGAAAGCTTCTTCCGGCTGTTCTGCCAATGCAGCAGTATTCACCTTCTGTGTGGAAATGTCATACCATTGGTCGTTACCTGCTTTCAGCCAATGATTCTTCAGACTTTTCAGCCCTACATTCTCAAAGGGTTGAGCAAACTGGACGATTCTTTCCTTCATGTTTGATATGCACGTAGGTGCTATCCTCATGCCTAGTTCCACAGCTACTTTCGATTGTAACATTTTGGAATTGGCTCTTCTGTCATTCAGGAAATTGCCAATGGAGTAGCAATCCATCAAGTAGGACATAAGATACATATAGACCTGTTTAGCCTCGTTCAGATTATACTCGTCCACTTCCTTGCTGGTAGTAAAGGGAAGTTCTTCGGGTTTGTCCGGACGACGGCACCATACAGCAGATATTTCATGTCTCATGATTTCCTTTCCGCTGTTGATATCCTTGATATAGAAATCGGGAGCAGAACCGTTGTTGTGAATCCACGCAAAACGATAGTCAGTCATCAGAGATTCTGTATTCAGTCTGAAGAAAGGGATGTTCCTCTCTTTCATCAGACTGATAACAGAATTGGGATGCACATCGTTCTTAACCGTTGCAATTAATATCTTGTGCATGTGATTGTTCAAACGGTCTGCAGATTAATCGTCAGTATAACGCTCGGCATCATTATGCGACCATGTTCCTGCATTCTGCTTCTCTTTGGTTTCTTTGTAACCGTCATTGCTTCTTGAAGCTTTCTTGCTGCCGCCACCCATAAAATAGGTGATTTCGTTCTGTGCATCATAAATGACACGGATTGGCTCTGAATGGTCCGCAGCCTTAGGGGTAATGAAGTTCACCATCAAAGGCTTAACGGTTGTTGTTCTTAAGTTGTTCATAATCGTGAAAATTAAATTAATTATTAAAATTCTATGAAATCCAAATCTATGTAAGACTTTTGCGTCATCCTATGAGTTAAACAATATGACTAGACCACCGATTGCCAAAAGAGAAACTATGACAACGAGTGCTATTATTGTCTCTTTTTTCTCTTTTTCTTTCTTTATCCGATCTTCCTCGTCAAGCTTCCGTTCTTCCTCTTCGACCATTCTAATCTCTTCAGCTTCTTCCTTTTCCTCTGCAACAAGGAATTCCTTAATGTCAGGATCATTCTTGAAAAGAAACTTCATCTGCAGGGTTATGGCTTTCGCTTTCTTGTCCCATCTATTTGTCTTGCAGGCAAGGTACATGGCCAAGAGGTCTTCTTTCTCGGTAGGAATAGTAAAACTTTCAACGAAATCCTCTGCATGATGTCTTCCGCGTCCACCCTCTTCTTCCTTTTTAATTTCGCGAACATTGAACAACATCTCATCTGTGAGAGGTGTCTTGCTGTTCGGGTTAGGCGTAAAAGAATTTGCCTTGCTCTCCGTGTTAGATGTGGAAGGGTTTTCCTCGCTCTCCAGATCTGGTGTGAAAGGCTCTTCCTCATAATTTTGTAAACTCATAATCGTAATTTTAAAGTGAATATTCTGTGTTAATTCTCTTCCAAATGCATTGGTTCAGCTTTTCGGTCTCTGGGATGTCAAGTTGATAAACACCCAAGAAACGATAGAGCACCATGCCGAGTGCATCTTCATCCCGGAAGAAGACGATGCGTTGCTTGTTCTCTGCCACAATAGCCCTTACATGAGAAGTGCGCTTTTCCTCGTTCTCGTGATACTCCGCTATAACCTCGTCATTCTGCCGACGTTCGTTTATCCATCCCTTGCCGTTATTGGCGATAGGATACCAAATGTCAAGGGTATTCTTCCCCTGCACAGGCGTAGCACCGACCCTAAGGAAGCCACGATGCTTGGGAACTGCACCAAACACAGCGCAGACATCATCAATGGTGCGCAGACTGTCGCCCACATGCAGCACACCTTTTTGTTTGTGGTACTCCACGGTGAGCCATTCACTGGTACTCCACGGCTTCAAGTCGGGAGTATGCGCAATCTTCTCTTTGATAAGTTCCACGCTTTGGTCTATCTGTTCATGGATTTTTTGCAGACTAAGCCATTCACCCGGTTTGTCGGGGTTGCCACACCTTATTATATATTGTGTGCATTGCGTAGCATCAATGATTTCCTTATTGCGGAAATCATCGGCTTCCTTTTGGCTTTCATGATAAGGCTCATTCACTTCCACGAAAATACCAAGTTGTGGAAGATACAAGTCAGCCAAGGCAATTTTCCCGTTGGGGAACTTCACCTTCTGTTGAATCTCGAAGCGTATTCGAGCATCGTTGAGCCTGTCCCAAATGCGATGGATTACATAGCTTTCCGTCTTCTTGTATCTGATTTTCCAGAAAAGACGCTCCATGTAATCGAGTTGGTAGTCAATGGGTTCTTTGCTTCTCATCGCCATGTATCAAACCAACTGACTCCGATGTTGGCGGTTAGTAAATCAAGATAGGGATACATAGGAAAAAAGAACGTGGAGCCATGCCTTCGCCCGTTCCACAGTTCGTAGGCCTTCGCATTGCCCTGCTTGTCGAAACGAGCAATGCTGAAAGCCCCACGTGTGTGTAAGTATATAAAGCCACCTTCTCTGATTCCCAATGACAAGAGCCACCAAGAGCCAGTATGAAGATGTATACAATACACCCTTGTGAGGCGTCCCCATTGCTTTGTTTTTGACAAGCAGTCGAGAGGTTGCGAAGTTCACGAACTGTCAAAACCAAAGCGTTAGTTACGCCTTTTATCAAATGTATGTCAATCCCCACCTCAAACCCTTCAGGGCTTTCAGCAAGGGATAGACAATGCAAATATAGAAATATTCTCAGAAAATTTCATACATTTCGCTAATTTTCATCACAATTCGTTAGATATTTAACATTTGATAACACGAAAACGCCCATAAATCCCACTTTTTATTGCCGCTTTTATTATTTTTCTCTCAAGAAAGTTTGCTGGTTCAGATATTATTTGTATCTTTGCAGCGTTAGGTTCAGCCGAGCCTCTTTACAATGCTTAAAATAGGCTGGGTGATTTTT
>CAVLBD010000080.1:0-5472 GCA_963661195.1 bacterium | reverse complement strand
TAGCCGTTGTTAACCTTTCGCTAGGTCTTGGTATTTGCTCATGTAAACATCAAAAAGCAAAGAAACATGAGCAGTTACAGTTACACTTACATTAAGGAATATCTTCCAGTTAGATATTCTGCAACACTCAACCAAAAGAGTGACCGTCAAATCGTCTACGACTTCAAAGATGGCTATTGTGGTCTTTCCATAAAGAAGGCGTTTGTTGATAGAATCAGAGAAATACGCCAATGCTTTAATGGCTCTAATTGGCGCATCTGCTTCATCCCGGCTTCTACCCACTCTAAAACAATAGTTCGATACAAATCGTTAGCTGAGTTTCTTCAGAGAGAGACCGGAGTCCCCTGCAGTGTCTCAACTATCGAGACAATCCATGATGAGATTGCTGGACATCTCGGAGGTAAGAAAGCTAATCCAGCTGAGAACTTCAGAATCCAGAGTCAAGAAGTCTCAAACATGAACATCATCCTTATTGATGATGTCATTACACGAGGAAACACTTTCGTTCGTACTGCGGACAAATTGGTGACTAATGGTGCCAAACAAGTCGTAGGGTTATTCCTTGCAAAGACGATAAATCCTGATTGGGTTTCATGTTCTGCATGATTTTTCACGAAAGTCATGTTAACCTTTCCACATCATTGGGTATTTACAAACGACAAACAAAATTTTTAAGCAATGAAGAATATTTATAACATCACCGAGTATCTCCCAGTGAGATACGATGCTACTCTCAAGCAGCAGCAAGACAGAGACATGTGTTTCAATTTTAAGGATGGAATTCTTAGTCCAACAGTTAAGGACGCATTCTTGAGAAAGGCCAACGAAATCACAAAGGGCGAAAAGGCAGGATGGACAATCTGCTTCATTCCAGCTTCTACAAGTGATAAGACAAAGCGTCGTTTTTCAAAACTGGCGGCTGCGTTTAAAGAGGTAGGCTACTCGGTAAAGGAAAACGCTATCTTCAACGAATATGACACGGAGGCTGGTCACATAAACGGAAAATCAAGTAACCCAATAGCGTCATTTGGGTTTGACAAGAATGCTGTAATGGGGCAAAAGGTAATTCTTATCGATGATATCATTACTCGTGGCCAAACATTCAATATGACGGCAGACAAGCTTGAAGCACTTGGTGCATCAAGCGTAGCAGGACTTTTCTTGGCCAAGACGATAAACCCCGACTGGGGTTCACGCAGTATATACTACGAAGAAGATTATGAGCCAGATTATGACGATTATGATACTTATGACAACTATCATGGCTCATACGCACAGGATGTAGAAGGCTGGAGCGATCAGGATATAGATGATGTATTCGATGGAGATCCTGAAGCATATTGGAACATCGATTAAAAGTATCACACTGAAAAGAAAACGAAAATGGCATTAAACACAGAATTACTGATTACTCTTCAACAGTTGAAGGGTTTCGGAAACAAGACCATATTGGAACTTTCCAAGGTCCAGACAGCTCAAACAATAGACGATCTTTGTGAAGAATGGAACACTTTAAAGGGTAAGAAGTACACAAAAATAACTGAGTTCGATCTTCGCAATGCAAACCAATACGCTTGCCGCATCATTGAAGCATCGGAATTGCAGAATATTGGCATAATCTCATATTATGAAGAGAATTTCCCCGAGATATTGAAAACTTGCGTGGATGAGGATGGCAAGCCAAACCCTCCCCTTGTTCTTTACTATCGTGGCGATATCAATGCATTGAAGAAACCCGGCGTTGCCGTTATTGGCACAAGAGAACCCACACCAATGGGGACAAAGGCAGGGATGTTCTTTGCCTGTGAACTGGCGAAGAGAGGATACAATATCATTTCTGGTCTAGCTATAGGATGCGACACAACAGGACATGAAGGAGCATTGGCTGCAGAGGGGACAACAACGGCTTTTTTGGCCAATAGCCTTGCATGGAACGACATCTATCCCCAAGAGAATGTTGAGCTTGCGCATCGAATTGTAGAAAATGGCGGTTTGCTTCTTTCTGAATACCCCCTTGGTTATAAGGGCGGAAAATATGCTTTCATAGCCAGAGACAGACTTCAGGCAGGACTCTCATATGCGACATTAGTCGTACAGACTGGAGAACGAGGAGGCACTCTGCATGCTGTGAATGCTACACTGGCATCGAACAAACCATTATATGCCATCAAGTACAATCACGACACAGAGCTTCAACATCAAAAAGTCCAGGGAAACATCAAGCTTCTGAAGGAAGGGAAAGCAAAGCCCTTTAACACCCAGAACATGTCAGAAAACATTGACTTCCTGGATAAGTATGTTGAAACTTATAACAAGCGGATGGATTCAGAAGATTCCAAAGGACTGTTTGACTAAAAATGAGGGATATGAAGAATGTAATCTTTGACCTTGACTTGACGTTGGTTGATACAAGATGTTTGGAAAATGCCCGTCATACAAGAAACTGGGGAGAGGCTTATAACCTCATCCCCAACACCACCTTATATGAAGGAATTGGAGCGGTTTTGGATATCATTAGAAAGAACAACATAAATACCGCAATAGTCAGCACATCGCCTCGTCCATATGTCGAGAAAATTGTTGACTACTATAAAATACCGGCAAAATGGATTGTCAGCTATCATGATGCGAAGCCAATAAAACCACATCCGGCACAAATGCTCATGGCCTTACAACTAATGGAGGCATCTGCAAAAGACACAATCAGTTTTGGAGACAGAGCAATAGATATAGCCGCATCCAACGCAGCTGGAATTGAGAGCGTGGCATGCTTGTGGGGAACACAAGAACGCTCGGCTCTCCTATCATCTTCTTACAATCACATCATTATAAAACCTCAAGAGATACTCACTTTAATCAGATAAGTATGACCAACACGAAGATTCCTGGAGTTAGCTTCTCCTTAAAAAGAGCTATCGGCGTGACGAAATTAAAACGGAAATTTACGCAAAAGACGGGTATACCAACGACAAAGGCTGGTGTAGAACGCAAAATTGGAGGAATGATTATCAATGCCATTTTCAAAAGATAATCACATGGTGAGAACTGGAGTGTACACTTCAGCTCTCACCTCTTATACAAACCAACAAATAGAAATGTATGAAAGTATTGGCAAAATTCATAGAATCAAAAGAGGGGCTAACTATTATTAAGGCTCGGGCACTGACATCCAATGGTTGGCAAAACAAATACTTTGTTATTGATACAGGGGCAACAACCTCATTGTTCAGTCCCGAAGTGTGCAAGGCTAAAAATATCTGTGATAGCATTGCTTATTTGAACGGCAATATAGTATTATCCGAAAGATGCACTGCGAGACTTTCGTTAGCCGACAAGAATCTGAGTGTTGATGGCCATGTCGTTGACTACGACACATTGCCAAAGATTGACGGTAAACAATTGTCGGGATTATTGGGCGTTGATTTCTTTATAAAGAATCGCATAATCCTGGATTTTGACAATGACGCAATGTATCTAAAAGAGTTACGGAGAGACGAGATAAACAAACTTCCATTTGTCCCTATGGAAATAGGTCTGAATGGACTTCTCATACCGACGATTTCTGTCAATTGCAATAGTTGCGAATTATCTTTTATTGTGGATACGGGAGCAACGAGCAATATAATAGCACCTGCTATCTCTGATAGAGGTAAAGGAACAAAGGACGTTGGAACTTTTATCGTGAAAGGTATTGCCAGCGACCATTTTGCAAAAGAGTGCGAGCTGGAGTTTCAAATAAAAATGTTAAATGCAGGAAGGTTTGTCAAGCATGCATTTCATGATGTTTTTACATTCATCGAACAAGGTTCTGCCCTTAACAAATCCTCCGTTTTAAACGTAGCACATGGTCTGATTGGAAATGATTTCATTCATAGACATAAATGGATAATTGACTTTGCAGAAGAGAAGATTTTCAGAAAGTTAGAGGGAGCTTGTTAACCTTTTCCAAGTTTTGGTATTTGCTGATGTAACACATAAAAAAGAAGAATTATGAATACAACAGTAAAAAACATTTTGAAAGGTTGGAAGAACTCTATCGAAAAGTACAACAAGCTAGACTCTTGGAGAGTAGAAGAACAGTTTTCCACAATGGGGAAATATTTGCGCAACAACGACGATCCCAGAGAAATCGTAAGACTAGTTCGTCTCATTCGTGACAGTGCCATCTGTCCCAATCCAAACATTGAGAGCCTCCTTTCTATGATTTGTAAAGTTCTGGATATGGCAGATGTTTCCAAGAAAACCATTTGCCTCTTTACAAAAACAATCAATGGCAGAGTTAAACTACATGGCCAAGGGGTACGGTTTAAAGGAGAGACTAAGCGTTTGTTCGATGAACGCTTACGTTTCAAGAGCAATATGTTGTTAAGGAATTTCGACATAGAAACAGAAAGTCCTAAGGACGCACGTAAAGTTCGTAGAATCGTAGAAAAACGTATGTGTCAGGCATATCATCGCCAAAACAAGAGATTGGATTTTAATGACTCGCAACGAAGGAACGAACATTACTGGATGGATCGAGCTACATCATTCCAACTTTACAATATTGGACAAGTGGAAAATATAGGTTCGTTATCCAGAGGCTACTCTACGCATTGGAAGAGAGAATATGACGAACTGACAGGCCAATACGTATTCAAGAAGAAAATGGCTTATTCCACAGAAGAGGAAGCCAATCAAGCCGTAAAGGAATGGCAAAGAACACATCCTGAAGATAAACGTGAAATTACGGCTTACAAATGTGCAATTTGCAAGAAATGGCATATTGGGCATAAGTCGGAAATGGAAGAATGTTCGGTGAATGAACACTCCATGCAAAAAGTTGGATGATGCGCAGCTTAAATGAGCTTTATGTTTTACAAACAACAATAATACTGAAATGAATACAAGAAAATTTCTAAAAGGACTGAAAACTATCCCCTATTTTGTAAAAGGCATTTTGGGGTTACGAAAGAAAGCGTATCGACTGAGTTTCGTTTTTGTACCAAAAGACAATCTATGGTACATAGATATGCCCTGGCCGGGTGACCGATACAACCTTGCAATGGTAGCTGGCAGTAACAAACTGCTCGACTACCTATGCGAGGAAGAAGACAACAATTATGTCACCGTAGATATCCTTCCTCGTAGTAAGCGAGAGAAGCATGACGAGTGCTTCGAGTGTGAACAGACTGCAAGCAGCCTCTTTGGTGGCAGTTTCTACGATGTCCATGGACTCAAAGACTTCACCCGAGATATTTGGATTTGTCCTGTAACCCTTTGTGTTCTGGGATATTATCCGAGATTTATCTACATAAAGAAAGTTCCATGAATAGAAAGGTATTACCATAAAATATCGCATGAAGAAATTAAAAAAAGTCATAAGAGTATTGGGGATAATCCTGTTTGCCATTGTACTCAATGCGGTGTTTTATCTTGTTAGCTTCCAGTATAAAACGATGGCGAAAATAGACAGAGATGAGCGGATTAACC
>CAVLBD010000079.1:0-5660 GCA_963661195.1 bacterium | reverse complement strand
TCTGTCATTTCAACAGTAGTTGACTCATAGTTGACGTCAAGTTTAACTGTTCCAACTTTAATCTCATCATCAGAAACGTCTGAGTCTAAAGTTGACGCATAAAGAGCCGCACCTGTTGCCACAGCGGTCATTGGGTCTATGCTTGTATCGACATTTGGTGTAACTTGGTCTTTAAGCATTTGGCGAATAAGGGGACTATGCGTTGGACCACCAACAAGTATGAGCTTGCTAATTTGAGCACCATTAATATTGTTTCTCTGCACGAGATTCTTACATATATCAACTGCCTTTTGGAAATAAGGACGCATTACGTCAAACACTTGTGCTTGTGTTAGTGTCAAGTCAAGTTCTATCTCCTCGCCGTCCTCGTCCTCACCAAGGTCACCCAAATTGGAAATGATATCCTCATGGTCTTTGAATGAAAGTTGGTTCTTGGCATCTTCGGCATATGTCTTCATGGCATCACGAAGAACCTCTTTCTTTTCAGCGTCTTGCAGATAACCTTCAACGGCATAATTTTCTTGCAAATAAGGAATAAGGATATTGTCAACAATGGCATAGTCAAGGTTCTTGCCACCCAGGTAGTTGTCTCCCTCTGTGTCAAAGACCTGCATGATGCCATCCTCCACCTTTAGCAATGCTGCATCAAACGTTCCACCGCCGAAGTCAAACACCATCCACAATCCGTTCTTTTCTTCAGCAGAAACACCATATGCCATTGAAGCTGCAATTGGCTCTTGCAATAATTCGCAATGTTTGAAGCCGGCTAACTTTGCAGCCTCAATTGTTGCTGTTTTTTGGTTTACAGTAAACTTGGCTGGCACTGTAATGACAACGGAGCCGAAGGTCTCGTCTGTAACAAAAGACTTCAAAGTCTTCAGAACCTCCGCAGACAATTCCTCTGACGAGAAATTCTTGCCTAAGTTGGAGCATTGATACTTAGTGTCTGTTGCCATTGTGCGTTTGAATTCAACGTAAGTGTTGGAAGCTCCTTTATGCCAAGACTTTGTGGCACGACGCTTGTCTTGTTTCATCGTGTTGTAAGCACTATCACCAGCTTTCACTGACCCCTTTTTGTTCACAGAGATACACGAGGGCATTGTATCTTTCAACACGTCCGTCTTGATTACGACAGGTTCACCTTTTTCCATGCGAGAGATGGCGGAATTTGTCGTTCCGAGGTCTATTCCATAGTCTATTTTGTTTCTTGCCATATTGTTATTATTTTAAATGTTTTGACTTACCGTGATTTGAGCAGCCTGTATCATCTGCCCGTTATAATTTATTTGTGGTTTTGTGATGCCGGTGATGATCTGTTTGCCCTCCTCCATGTCCTCGTCGGTTATGAAGTTGGCAGTTACCTTCATGCCTTCGTTATATGGTTTACCAAGCATATCAACGATTTCATAGCCATTGGCTTTGAAGTTGTCTTTTATACGCTCCACAGCTTTTGCCAATTGCTTGTAACCTTTGATAGAGGAATCCATGCGTGACATATTCAATTCTATTCTGACAATTTCATCGGCTACTTTTAAGGCAAGCGAATGGTCCGGCTTACCATTGCCTAAATTCTTCGGAGCATCCGCGATTTGTCTATCGAATAGTTCAAGGAGTTTATCGTCAAGTTTTATTGACTCTTCTTGCATTTTGCCCTGTGCAATCAGCAACGCTTCTTGCGCCCTACGCACTTCATCAATTGATGTGTTACCTGATTTTATGCGTTTTGTCAATCGGTATGCCACACCCACGATTATAACAAACAATAGTACGGCAATGATGCAAACTAAAAGAGTGCGGCTTTGTAAGGAGTCTTGGTTCGCCTGCACATGGCTGTTAGTTTTATCTATCATGCCATTAACATTCTTGCGGTCAACAGATTGAATCTCTGCCAATTGTTGGCAAGTATTGAGCAAACTATCGATTACCACATTCTGTTTATCGTTAATATTCTCTACGGATTGAACCTTTCGCTCATATTCCTTGAACTTTTTAGTTAATTTCTGCAACTCATTGTTATTACGTGTTTGTTGGTTTTGTAAAACAATACATTTTTCTTCCAATGCTTTTATCTTATCATTGTCAGTTATTGACTTTGCCCCCATTAACTTGCAACCTAATGCTACAAGTATTACTATCATAAGTATCTTTTTCATCATTACTTGTATTTATTTTTAATGCACAAAATAAAACTATCAAGGGATTTCCTGATAAGTTTGTTCGTCAAAGTGTGATTGCGGAGTTTCTCCACAAACGATGGGGAATATTTGTAATAGGTTCTAATGAACCATTTACCCCAATTTTTCTGTGCGAGATATAAATCGCGAAAATGTCGAAGTATTAACACTTGTGGGTGATTATAGTCTCCATAAGCCATTGTCGCTATATAGCATGCTCCACTATCGCTTGGATTCAGGCGGCTATTCATGCTTCGTAGCGTAGAGTTGTTTCCATTAAAGTAGTTACGCGTCTTTGCATCCATGTCTATGCTCCCTATGACTTCCATAGCTGCAACTGCATCAGAGATGATTGGTCGTAATTGTTCATTATTTCCTAATGATAAACTTTGTTGAAAATTAACGATTTCAACAAGCGCATTTACTGCGGATGACACGATAGCTGACGCTACTTTGATGTATAAATCAGATGAACTTCCCAACTTTCTTTTCATTGATTCTATTTCAGGTATACCATTGGACACTATTCTTTGGATACTAGAAATAGAACGTCCGAACACTCCCAAATGCAATCCAATAGGGGCTTCATCTTCACCTCGTAGTTCCTTGAGAATCTTCATAAGTCGTGCCAACTCATTTCTTACGATATATTCTGGACCAACCTTCTTGAGGGTATCAACATTTTCCTTGCATCTTTCTTTTACTAATGCTCCTACCGCAATAGATAGAGCATACTTTTGAAGTATCATCGCATTGTCTGGAGCATTGTCATCTTCCGTATTGTTGTAATAGTCAATTCCACATTGCAGTATTTCTTCCGCCAATTTGTCTGCAATTGTTTGATATTGCATATCGGTTGCCGAGAGATAAGTTTTCAAATCTGAAAGCGTATTTTTAGTACATTGCATTAGTATTCTTCCAGATTTCAATCTTGCGTTTGCGCCTTTACCTTTGGATTTCTTTGCTATCTCAATAGCTCCTAGAATGCTATCAACAAGAGGTTTTACTGCTTTTTCTCCAACATGACTTTTCCATGTATTATTAGTTATGAGAGGAAGTAGTTTGTTAGCACCGATTTCCCCACATAGGATATCAAGAAAAGAAAAATCCAAGTTGGCTATATCAAAATTTGCGCCAGTTCCAGTTACTGCAGATACAAATTGATTGATGTATTGTAAATTCCCATACAGAGCCTCCGCACACATTATAGCGCAGCCATAGTCTTTGCGAACCAAAGCACACACAATGCGATTCTGCAAAGATGATGCACATTCCTTCTTTAGCCAGATTTCCTCTGCCTTATCTATTTCACCTGCAATAAAGTGCTTAAAAGCCACTTCATCCAAAGGCGTTATTTTAACGAACCAAAACTGAGCATACAACATTTGCTCTTTAGGCAACGTTAGTTTTGCTTCAGCATCAACTACCGAAGCTTCCGTACGATTAATGGAAGAAAGATATTGTGGCACATCAAGAGGAAAAGAAACAGACTTTCCCACCTTTATAAACGCTTTCATGCGATTGTGGTTAGCCAATCTTTCCTTTGTAGGAGAGTTTGAATAAACGCCTAAAATACGATATGGATTGTTTTGTAGTATATTCATTCCAATTCCGTTAACAAATAAAGCCAACCGACTCCCTTGTTGACGAAATTTACTCACTAATACATACGAAAAAGCGCGGAGCCAGTTCTGTCACTCGTTCCACGATCGATAGGCCTTCGCATTGCCCTGTAAGTCGAAACGAGCAACGCCGAAAGCCCCACGCCAGTGTAAGTATATAGAAACGCTCCTAACAACAACCGATGAAACGATTGAAGCCAAAGAGAGTTGTATACAATACACCTCATGAGGCGTTCTGCATTGCTTTGTTTTTGACTTACAGTTGAAGTTGCGAAGTTCATCGATCGTCAAAACCAAAGCGTACAAAAACGCCTTATACCATATGTATATCTGCCCAACCTCTGCCCATCGGGGCTTCCGGTATGGGTACAGACGCTACAAAAATAATAAAATTACACGAAACTCAAGTCAAAGACCTTTATTTTATGTCCGAAAAAGATTTACTCTTAACGTATGTTTACATACATGGTGCATAAAATGCGGATTTTGTAATTTCTGATTTAGCAATCAGCATACCTAAAGTTATCGCTACACTAAATCACCGCATAATATATATACGGATAATTTAGCGTAGCGATAAACGTATTGCTGCGCTAAAGAGGTTGCTTGCCAAAAGAAAAATTCAGATGCGCACTTACGCTGTAACCACAGTTCAAACAGAGGCACAACCAACGGCCTCAAATCCCGACCAGCAACTTTTCTCTTTTCGCAAGCAACTTCCATAAACGGATAAAGATTGCACAGAAATTACCGTTAAAAAGTCTTTAGCGACATTTGGACGAAATTGAACGAATTACGAAGGAAATAAACACAACCGAAAGCACTTGTCCCACTATAAGTTCTGTGGTGCCAACGTGGGAACATTCAAAAGTACAAGTATAAAGTCTATATTGAATATCAACGACTTATGCTTTTAGCATAGGTTTAGCGTGGAGAACCTACCTGTTGTCCATCCCGCTTGTAAAGGCTCTCGCATTGCCCAATCCTAGAGAATGAACAACGTCAGAGCCCACGCCGATATGAAAAATCGAATCCATGCAGAGCATATACGCAAATGCACATTGCGCCCAAAAGGGTACAATGATGGCTTGCAATGAACCACACGGGATTGATATAATCACACCCGGGGCATCTACCGTTGCCAGTCTTAGCTAGGATTTGAATTTGCGAGATTCTTACAAGCCAAAGACAAGCGTCAAGTAAACGCCTTAATTATGTCGTGCCTCTTTTACCCACCCAACCTCCTTTATCTGCAGGTGTAGAACCCACAAAAAGGCTCGGCGTGTGCTGAGGCATGGACGCATTGGCATGAAGCGTATGTATACACTAAACCAAATTATCCGCCGTAAAAGTACAATAATTTTTCCGAACAAAAGAAAGAAAGTGAAAGAAAATGCACAAAATGACACAAAAAGTTTGAAATTTGGACAAATAATATGTTACAAAACATATTTTGTCGACAAATCCAAACTTTTCGTATGTGTATTAGGACAGATTGACCATTCTACTTGCCGCCTTAATTTTCCTGTCGAGCAGCGCATCGGCATACCTTTGGGTCGTCTTCACACTTTTAGGCCCAAGCAACTTGCTGACGAGTTCCAGATTTTCGCAAACCGCCAAGGTTAGCGTGGAGAATGTATGCTGAGAGCAGTGAAAGGTTATGCATCTTGTTACTCCTGCAGCAGCCACCCATCGGTTCAAGTGATAGCCGATAGCGGAAGAATCTTTGGGAAGACTGAACAGAGGCTTGTTGCCCTCTTCAGATGTGGGCAACCCAACCACTTTAAAAGATAATGTTTTTACGTTTCAAACAACCCATCCAACGTCACCTCGCTATTCACAATACTCGAATGGATGCCATTGG
>CAVLBD010000078.1:0-5905 GCA_963661195.1 bacterium | reverse complement strand
ACCTTATATAATATATAAAGAATGTTCAGTTGTTTATTGTTTAAGTGAATGGCTAATGCGTATTTATGAAGGGAAGTATTAATCTTGTATGGCCTGCTTACATGTTATATGTTTGTAGTATTTGTTATTTGATACGTTAATGGCAATTTTAAGAACACACCTTAAATAAAAGTCAATTATTTCGGGCTTACGATTTTTTTGTGCTATTTTTGCAAAAATATCTGGACGATGTGTCTTGATAAATACCTCTTTGAAGGCGTAATGTTTAGGATAAAGAAATTAGATATATTCATATCAAGGCAATTCGGCCTGCTATTTGTGGGAACATTCTTCATATGTCAGTTTGTGCTTATGATGCAGTTCCTATGGAAATACGTGGACGAACTTATAGGCAAGGGACTGTCTATGGAAGTCTTGGCACAGTTCTTTTGGTATATGAGCCTTATACTTGTGCCTCAAGCCTTTCCGTTGGCAATCCTTCTCTCATCACTTATCACCTTTGGTAATCTTGGTGAAAGTTCTGAATTGACAGCCATTAAGGCTGCCGGAATTTCACTTATGCAGGCGTTTCGCTCACTTATTGTGATAACGCTCGTTATAAGTGGTGTGTCATTCTATTTCCAAGATGTCGTTGCCCCAAGTGCCAACATGCAGTTTGCGCAACTATTAATGTCGATGAAGCAGAAAAGCCCGGAACTAGAAATTCCTGAAGGAATCTTCTATGACGGTATACCGAACTGCAACCTGTATGTACAGAAAAAAAACATGGAGACAGGCAAACTCTATGGAATAATGATCTACAGAATGACTGATAGTTTTGAGGATGCAGCCATAATACTTGCCGACTCGGGAATGCTTCAATCAACGGCAGAGAAAAAACATCTTGTGCTGACGCTTAACAGTGGCGAATGGTTTGAGAACATGAAATCCACAGACGTAACCGGTAGTGCTAACGTTCCTTATCGTAGAGAAACTTTTGCATCAAAGAAGATTGTTCTTGATTTCGACAACGACTTTAATTTGGCAGATGCAAGTTCGCTCTCAAACAATGCGAAAGCAAAGAGCATTGCGAAAATAAGGCATGATATGGACTCCATAAGTCATGACTATGATTCGATAGGGCGCAATTTCTATCTTGACTACAAAATGATGCGCTACGGAAGCGGTCAGCTTTCGCAAGCGGACTCACTTAAGTTATTGCGTAAAGGCATGACAACTGCGCTTAATATTAATGAAAAGTATGAAAAACTTCCTGCTGACAAGAAACTCGCCGCAGTAAACAGTGCAATGCGTGACGTGCAGAATATTGTGCAGAACATGGAATTCAAGGCAATGATAACATCCGATGGCGATAAGCTCCTGCGACAGCATCGCATAGAGGAGATAAACAAATTTACGTTGGCCTTGTCTTGTATAATATTTTTCTTTATTGGTGCACCATTAGGTGCAATAATTCGTAAAGGTGGACTTGGGGTGCCTGTAATTATCTCCGTGCTAGTGTTTATCGTTTATTATATATTCGACAATACTGGCTACAGAATGGCTCGTGGAGGAATGTGGGCAGTTTGGTTCGGAAAGAGTATCTCAACAGCAGTTCTTGCGCCATTGGCCATATTCTTTACATATAAAGCAAACAACGATTCTGTCGTTTTCAATGTTGATGCTTACCGCATTGTTATAATGAAAATGCTCGGAATGCGCACCAAGCGTACTATATCCATGAAAAATGTGATTATTGATGCACCGGATTATATTGAAGATGCAACACAGCTTGAGCGGATAACAATGGAGGCTACAGCCTATGAAAAGGCTCATAAGCTGAAGTCTCCTCCAAATTTCATAAATGTTTTCTTCAGATATCAGCCAGATCATGATGTAGAGCATATCGTGGATGCTTTGGAACGGACAGTAGAAAATCTTTCCAACTCGCGCGATAGAGTAATAATCAATAATCTTAATGAATATCCTATTATAATGGCGAAAGCCCATACCCGGCCATTTCAAAGAAAATGGCTGAATATAGTAGCGGCAATCGCTGTTCCCGTCGGATTGTTCTTTTATTTCCGTATGTGGCGTTTTAGACTACGGCTAATACGTGACTTGCGGCAGATGGTGAAAACTAATAGGGTAATTGTAGATAGGATAAAGGAGATGAATAACTGACTGAAACAGGGAAAGAGAAAAGTTTCTACTTAATAAATATAAAAACGTTAATAAACAACAATGGAGAAATTAAAACTTAATACAGTTGAAGAGGCTGTTGCCGATTTTAAAGAAGGCAAGTTCGTAATCGTAGTTGACGATGAAGACCGCGAAAACGAAGGCGACTTAATTATCGCAGCCGAGAAGATTGACGCAGAGAAAGTTAACTTCATGTTGAAACATGCACGCGGAGTGTTGTGTGCGCCTATTACAATCTCGCGATGCCAGGAACTTGATTTGCCGCATCAAGTAACGGATAATACTTCCATGCTTGGCACACCATTCACTGTAACCATAGATAAACTTGAAGGATGCTCTACAGGTGTGTCAGCGCACGATCGGGCTGAAACAATAAAGGCTTTGGCTGACCCAAGCTCAAAACCATCAACGTTTGGACGTCCAGGTCACGTAAATCCTTTATACGCTCAAGACAATGGAGTTCTGCGGCGAAGTGGACACACAGAAGCCGCTATTGATCTTTGCAACATGGCGGGGTTATATCCTGCTGGCGCCTTAATGGAAATTATGAATGAGGACGGAACGATGGCACGTCTGCCACAATTGTTGGATTTTGGTAAGAAATATGATATAAAAACTATATCAATAAAAGATATGATTGCCTATCGTCTTACTCATGAAATGCTTGTGGAGAAAGGTGAAGAAGTTGATATGCCGACAAAATATGGACATTTTAGACTAATTCCATTCCGACAGACGAGTAACGGACTAGAACATTTTGCTCTTATCAAAGGTCAGTGGGCAATGGACGAGCCTGTGCTTGTGCGTGTTCATTCTTCTTGTGCAACTGGAGATATTCTTGGAAGTATGCGTTGTGACTGTGGAGAGCAACTTCATCGATCAATGGAAATGGTTGAAAAGGAAGGTAAAGGTGTCGTGGTCTATATGCAACAAGAAGGGCGTGGCATCGGGCTTATGAACAAAATCGCAGCCTATAAACTTCAAGAAAAAGGGTTGGACACAGTAGAAGCCAATATCCATTTGGGATTCAAACCGGACGAACGAGACTATGGATGCGGCGCACAAATACTTCGTGAACTTGGTATTACAAAGATGCGTCTCATGACGAACAATCCAACGAAACGGGTTGGTCTTGAAGCCTATGGGCTTGAGATCGTTGAAAATGTTCCTATTGAAATTGCTCCGAATAAGTATGACCTTAAGTATTTGCAGACAAAGAAAGACCGTATGGGACATAATTTGCATCTCTAGGCACGAGTATGCAAGGTGTTAGTTCGGAAATAAAAATAATCCCCAAAATAAAATCATGCAAAGGCCGTCCTTCATATGGATGGCCTTTGTTGTACAACAAAGTTGCCAACATTAAAACGCTTATTTAATAAATATTATATCTCAAAGCGCAAATATTCATAAAATAAAAACCTTTATTATTCGTTAAAGACAAGAAAATGCTATACTTTTGCAACTAAAAATAATACTAACGCTACTATGACACAATTATCAAACCGTCTTAATAGGCTCGCTCCCTCAGCGACACTTGCCATGTCGCAGAAAAGTGGAGAGATGAAGGCTCAAGGCATCGATGTAATAAACATGAGCGTAGGGGAACCTGACTTTAATACCCCTGAACATATCAAGACGGCTGCAAAAAAAGCCGTAGATGACAACTTTTCAAGATATTCGCCTGTTCCTGGATATCTCGAATTGAGAAAGGCTATAGTCGCTAAGCTAAAAAATGAAAATGGCTTGTGTTATACTACAAACGAAGTGCTTGTGTCAAATGGAGCAAAACAAAGCGTTTGTAATACAGTAATGGCTCTCGTAAATGAAGGCGAGGAAGTAATTATTCCTGCACCTTATTGGGTGAGTTACCCTCAGATGGTTAAACTTGCTGGAGGAATTCCTGTTATTGTAGAGGCGGGATTTGAACAAAATTTTAAAATTACAGCAGACCAACTTGAGAAGGCTATAACTCCAAAGACGCGGATGCTTATTCTTTGCTCCCCAAGCAATCCTACAGGAAGTGTTTATTCAGCTGAGGAACTTGAGGCGTTGGCTGAGGTTATAAAACGGCATGAAGGGCTATATGTGTTAGCAGATGAAATATATGAACACATTAACTATATAGGAAAGCACAATAGCATCGCACATTTTGCGGGGATGAAGGAATGCACAATTATAGTGAATGGCGTTTCAAAAGCATATGCAATGACAGGTTGGCGTATCGGATTTATCGCTGCTCCGGAATGGATTGTGAAAGGATGTAATAAACTACAGGGGCAATATACTAGTGGACCTTGTTCGGTAAGTCAAAAAGCAGCAGAGGCTGCCTATACCACGTCACAAGAATGTGTTGAAACAATGCGCAAGGCTTTTGAACGTCGCCGTGATTTGATAGTCGCACTGGCAAAAGAAATTCCAGGACTTGAGGTAAATAAACCTGAGGGTGCATTTTATCTCTTTCCTAAATGTAGCAGCTTTTTTGGAAAGAGTTATAATGGAACAACAATAAATAACTCGACGGATTTTGCAATGTTCTTACTTGAGCAAGGGCATGTGGCAACAGTCGGTGGCGATGCTTTTGGTGATCCAAATTGTTTCAGAATGAGTTATGCAACCAGTGACGATAATATACGTGAGGCAATGAAACGAATAAAAGAAACTCTTGCTTTGCTTAAATAGGCAAGCCGTATATAAATGAGTATGTGAGGACTTGTTGAAAGTAGTCTTTTATGACGTAGATAAAGGTATATTTAATTGTGGAATGCCGAAAAAATCACTTGCGGTTGTTAAATAGCATTAACAAATACTTAAAGTATGCATTTAATTAGTATCTTTGCATCACGTTGTAAACCTAAAATCTATTTTTTGATCTAATAGACTACTTTGACAAGAAAAAGTAAAAACAACTAATCGAATTACAATAACTTAAATTTATTAATAACTTAATTAAATCAAAAACAATTATGGCAAATTCACAGAAAGCAGCTCCTGCTAAGGCAAAGAAGCAGGGCTTCCAGGGTGTTCGCGCAGCAATTTGGATTATTGTACTCTGCTTTATTGCAGGTGTATGTTTCTACGAGTTCGTACTCGGTAATTCTGGAAACTTCCAGGGTGGCGACAATGCAAATGCTCCTCTTCCAGGAAACCTTCTCGGAACAATCTATAAGGGAGGTATCGTCGTTCCTGTAATTATCACTCTTCTTTTTACTGTTATTGCACTTTCTGTAGAGCGTGCATTGGCATTGAGTACGGCTAATGGAAAGAGCAGCCTCACAAAGTTCGTTGCTAATGTAAAGGAAGCAGTTAAGGCTGGTGATATGGCTAAGGCTCAGCAACTTTGCGACAAGCAGCAGGGTGTTGTTGGTAACGTTGTTACCGCTTCTCTTAAGACATATGCTGAGATGGAAAACACTTCAGGTCTGAAGAAAGAACAGAAAGTGGCAAAAATTCAGCAAGCTCATGAAGAAGCTGTTCAGCTCGAAATGCCTACTCTTCAGATGAACATGCCAATCCTCGCAACTCTCGTTACACTTGGTACTCTTACCGCTTTGTTTGGAACCGTTGTCGGAATGATCAAGTCATTTGCTGCTTTGGCTGCAGGTGGTGGCGGTGACTCTCTTGAGCTTTCTACTGGTATTTCTGAGGCCCTTGTCAACACTGCTTCTGGTATCTTGACTTCATGGTGCGCCGTTGTTGCTTATAACTACTACTCAAACAAGAT
>CAVLBD010000077.1:0-5941 GCA_963661195.1 bacterium | reverse complement strand
GCGACTTTTCTTCTTTTGGATACTTGGAACAACATCGTTCTCAATGTCCCCAGAAGCCACAACAGGTTTTAATCCTACAGGACATCCGCATTTGGGGCATGCCGTTGCTTTGTCGGAAATCTCTGCCCCACATTCTGTACATTTTATTAGTGCCATATTATAAACGTTTTACTTGTTTGACATCAATCACCATTTTCACCGGCATTTTCAAATATCATATAGATGTTTCTCTTCTTTTCGCCCACGGTTATTTCTACTTCATGCTTTTGTTCATTCAAACCAGCTGAGTTGTGGGTGTTCTTTATATGGATGGTGTAAAGGACATTATCAAGTTTGCCACGGAAGGCAAGGCCTCCATCATCAGCCACATCACCCAACACCTCTATTTCGTATTTCTCATCAGGATTCTTTTCGTTGGGATAGTATAACGTACCACTGTAGTTTGTACACTTGCTGTGTTCAATGGCGTAATTTAATACCACCTGATTGTTGCCTACTCCTTCGTCATTGCCATTGCTCTCATATAAACTATACCCCATATCGCCATTTCTGACCAACGTAGGGTCAACGCTGACGTTTTTATTCTCTTTAGTGACAGCACTGTCAAGAGCAGTGCTGTCGTTTTGGATAGTACCATCAGACCCTTTTGAGAACTTGGAGCATGATACGATGCCCATGCTTAAGAAAGTAAGTGTGGTGACGAGAACCAACCCCTTACCTGCCCAATATGTTTTTTGTTGCTTTGTAGTCATATTGCTGTGCTGTTTTATTGTTTACATTCGTTACGTGAAACTTGCGTGTTGACCACATTTACTTCAAAATAGGTTCTAAAATCTATATTATATTCATCTTTCAGTCTTTTCCACGCTTCAACATAGAAATCATTAGCCAACGCTATTTGCATACCTTCCACCCATAATGCCCAAACATCTTCCGTAATTTCTTTTGCTTTCATTAGATGGTATTCCTCACTACAAAGGTCAAAATATATGCGCATATAGCGTATGGTATTTACATCCAAAGATGCTACACCTTCATAGACGTCATCAGGGATTTTCATGAAGAAATCTTGATAACGCTTTGTATATTCAGAATAAAGCATATACCTTCGCTGACGATGGTCGGCATACCAAGAATAGAATAAGCCTATAATCGCCACGAACAGCATTCCCGCTTGGATTAAATCTCCAATGTTCATACTTCAATTATTTATTGAGAGAAACCTTTACTTTATCCTTAACTTCATTTAAAGTGTCCTTTAATCCACCAAAGAACCCCTTTCCGGTTTTGCTCTTTTTCTTCTCCAGCTTGTCCACTTGGCTTTCCGTACTGAAATCAGGAGATATGTTACTTCCGTCAACCATAATAGAAAGTAAACCTGCCTGTGAATACTGCCCTATGGCATTGTAGTCTTCCTGTGACATAATTTTCTTAACCTGCATGGTTGAATAGTTCCCTTTATATTCAGTAACTTTCAATTTGCAAATGTCTGCTATTGTATAAGAAATCTGTCCTGTAGCAGGGTTCTGTATAGCTTTTGTTGCCTGTAGCAGACACTCTGTTCCTTTCGGGAACGCCCAATTGCAAGCCACTTCCAAATCTTTCTTGTTTGTAGTTGCCAAGCATGGTTGAGCCAGTCTTTCACACAACTGCTTGTACAGTTCGTTTTCCAAATTATCAATGGAAGAGACTACATTAACAGTGCGCAATATCATATTTTGTTCCACTGAAACCAAAGAGAACTTGAATGTTACTTGTTTACCGTTTCGGGCAAAATCGTCTAGATGAATCAGATATGCAGCACCTATGGCTTTCATCTGCTCTACCACGTGTCCGTCGATAAAATCTTCTGTCTTTTGCAACTGGCGTTCTTGCTTTAGTTCAGCCAAATGGTCTTGCTCTATCAACTGAGCACCAGGATGTTTGGTTATAGCTTCATATACAGCGTTGTTGACACGTTTCATAAGAAGCCCATCATATGACTCAGAATTATAGGGCAGGCCAAAATATGTAAATGTCATTGTGGCTGGCAGCTTCGGAGATTGATTGTTTTTGAAAAGCACGATATCAGAAGAAGGCGAAATCGCTTTCTCTGCCTTTACGTCCAAGTATCCGCCATTCATTCCGATTACATCTGCAGATGTCAAATAGTCCAATCTCTGAATGTTATCCTGTACGCCTCCTATGGAGACTTTCTCCTTTGAGAATTTGAAAGCATAAAACTTGTCTGTGGTTAAAACCAATCCATTCGTAGAATAAGCACCAAGATGAAGAGTCTTTCCATCTGCCTTGGCAATGAAGAATTGCTCGGGGAAAACGTCTGCCAATTGCTGGTCTAACGCTTCCGAAAAGTTCTGTACAACATCCTTTGCCTTCCGTCTCATGTCTTCTTCGTCTTTGAGAGAAATTACACTGGACTTGTAGCTATAATGGTAGCCAAAATTACTTTGGACATTCATTAGCCTGGTCGAAAGATATATTTGTACATTATCATCGCTCTCTCCATAAATTGTAACATCAACAAGATAGAGATGGTCGGCACCTTGTCCTTTTGCCTGTACGGAGAAGCCATCCAAATAATCTTCCAATTTATTTTCCTCAATAAGAGATTGGACCTTTTGAGATGCTTCGTCATTGCGATTCACAATGCCAAAACCTCCGTCTTGGAACTTTTTGAGCACCAATGCATGTATGGTCGTCTTTAGAGTTGATAATGTCTCATCATCTACTCTTTTTTTAAATTCACCTTTCTCAAAGGTATAACTGTTGCCAGTTACCATAACGGCAACATTGGCACGAAATTTAATTGTTCCATCCGAATTTACGGTCTTCTGTGCATGCATACAAAGAGCAGACACAAGGAACAGAATAAATAAACAGATTCTTCTTTTCATGAGTTTTATTTTTTAATAGTATATTATCGTTCTTGGGCGCGTCCTTAAGTAGGTAACCGCAACAGTCTTCAGCGCATTTATTCTAGATTGAGAGAGACGATAAGCATAGCGAAGAGTTTGCTTTTGCATTTCTTGCTTATGGGCTGTCTCTTGCATATATGCCGTCCACGCTCTGTCTTCGCGGCGACGTTGGTCTTTATACTCTCGTTCTCGTTGAGCATACTCCGCACGTTCGGCAGCGGAAACTTGCGATTCCGCCTTTGCTAACAATTGCTTATAAGTTGAGTCTTGGGAAGTGCCGTTCGTTTGGTAATCACTCAGAACATTCAGGGTTTCCTGTGGATTATGCATGGCAGCATAGCTCCTTGCCAAGTTCAGGATGCTGTCATTATATGCGGCTACCCTTTGCGCATTTGCCTTCCTTGTCGCAATCCTTTCTCGCTGATAGATGTCCTCAGCCATGACCAAGGCTTCTTGTTTTACGTCAGACACCTCGTCGGGTATGGACATCAGAAATGTGATGGCTTGCTCGTATTCTCCGCAATTGGCGTAAGTGGCTGCTTTTGAGAATATCATGTCCTTGTTAGACCTGTAATATTCCACAATTTTTGTCTTTGCCTGATTAAATAAAGATTGCATCTTGCTTAGGGACAAATCGAGTATGGCGTTCTTTATCGCCAACTCTTTCTTGGTTGCAAACCCTTTGAACGGATAGACGATGGAAGAATAGACGTTATTGTTGTTACGCTCCGTGATATTAACATACAGGTTACCTTTGACTACATAAACATTCTTCATGCCGCCCTCCGCCATCTGTACGTCTTCGACAACAATGTTAGGGGCGACAATAAAGTTTGTGTAACCAAATGAGGTGCAACCAGATTGTGCGGCAAGGTTGTTGAGCTTGTTGACAAGAATCTCCCTTAACTGTACGGTTTCTTCACTTGCATTCTCGGGCAAATCTATTCCCAATACGATTTTGCCGATGTCCGATGCGGTTTGCGCTTGAAGAGGCAAACCGGCATATAGACCGAAGCATACCATTAGCAAATACAAACATTTCATAAGCCAAGTTTATTTGATTGTTACAAGAATTGTATTGCCACGAATGCTGCGTGTCACGCTGATGCCCAGGCTGCGGAAGAACTTGAACAAGTCCATACTGAATTTGCTTGACGTGTAGTTCGCACCAGAGTCTTGGGTCTGAGGCAGTTTGATGTCATCAACAACCATCTTGTTCTTGCTGACACCTTGCATGTGGTAGTTACCTTGATACGAATGTTCTTCTATCCACAGTTCTATGGCATCCTGTAGAGCCAAACCGTCACTACCCACCTCTGACTCCATGGATAACGAAGCGTTTTCGTCAAAACCGATTTGCAACATGACAGACTTGCCTTCCTCTGCCATCGTGGTAAATTTCTCTTGAACCATATTCAAAAAGTTGTCAGCGCAATTCTCGATGGCTTTCATACCCAGTTTGGCAATGTCATCTGTATAGAACGTACCGCTTTCACCAATGGTATTTGCCAAGGATGAACCCGTGGAAGCATCGTAGGCAGTAATGATAATCTTTACTCTTGATGATCTTTGGCCATTGGATGAACCTCGGAGAACTGCCATCTCTGCTTCTACATAAATATCTGCGCCAGACATATCTATGATTTCTGTCTTGACATCCTGCTTGTTCTCGGAGTGCATGATGTTGCCACTCTCGATAGACTTGAGCTTGGCCAAGAAATCAACAGTAGAAACACCACGTTTATCGAATGCTTCTTTGATTTTTGTGAGAATCACTCGTTTGTCCTGATCATCTTGAATTACAGTTCGGATATCTTCCCCTTCCTTTGTGTAAGGAATGACCATAATCTTGGGTTGTACCGCGGCATAAGTTGTCATTGCCACTATCATGAGCAGGAATGACAAGAAGAGTTTCTTTGTATTCATAACTATAGTGCAATTTTTGTCTTAATCTTGTTTTTCTCCAAGTCTCGTCTTAACTGGATGACTTTCACCTCTACCTCAAACAAGGTCGATTTGTCATCGTCGGCTTTTTTGAACTTCGACTTCATTGTGCAGTTGGAAACGAAATCGGCATAGGTGATGTTGAACAAGTTAGTGAAATATGTAGGATGCTCTTGCATGCAAACTTGTTCTCCTTGGGGGAGTAGTGGCTTCGAAAACGCCGATCCGTCTATTCCCTCAAACATCACCGCCTTGACAGCGGCGAGTGCCGCATCTTGGTTGATAGTCTTCTTGGATTTGCTATAGATTTTCAGGTCAAAGCAAACCTTGGAAGAATTTACACTTACTACATCAACGACTTTGTAGTTGTTTTGTGCAAAGGTTGCCATTGAGATAAAGCTGGCAATAACAATGCTAATGATACGATATTTCATTGTGGCGTATTTTTAGTTATTCATATTAGCTTCCAAGTATTTCAAGCCAGCCAACTCGTGATATTGCTTGTCAAGTTCTTTCAAATAACACAAGTTTACTTGGTATTGCTGAGGAAACTTTTGAAAATCCTGACGCATACGTTCAATGCCTGCAGGACACATATATGCTGGAGTGTTATGGCAATTTTTCCAAAATACAAACGACGGAGATTCCTTGTCAAACATTGGAACATCAACATCTCTATCAAACAGGATTCTTATGGTTTCATTCGTCAATTGGATAAAATATGGAATACGCACAATCCGATAGCCCAAATTCTTGTATTTTTGATCCTTTTCAATATCACGCACTATAACATCGGGGTTGGTATAATGCTGCACTCCATCGATTTCAATAACCAGCTTGAGCTTTTCACAACAGAAATCAGCGCAGACAAAGGTTCTCTTTCCTTTATCGTAAAATCTCTTGTTATGTTTCCATTCATCCTCAGAAAGTTCTGGAAAAATAACTTTTCGATACTCATCAAAGCAGGTATAACACACTTCTTTTTGTGCTTTCTCTGCTATTTTGGCTGCCTTTTCAACTTGTTTTTGAGTTTCTCTAAGGAAGCCCCACTTATAAGCATTTGCCATACCGAAACTACTTTT
>CAVLBD010000076.1:0-6071 GCA_963661195.1 bacterium | reverse complement strand
TCATCACGATGCGTGAATGGCGTATTTCCTCTATGCGATTGCTGTACCACTGCTTACTGACGGCGGCATTGAGCTTCTGTATAGTGGTGATGATAATCTTTGAGTTGCTGTGCAAACGCTTCACCAACTCGTCGGTATTATCTGTGCTGTCAACGGCTCCAGGCTCAAACGCTTCGTATTCGGCTTGCGTCTGGGTGTCGAGGTCATGGCGGTCAACGACAAACATCACCTTATCCACATCGTCCAGTTCTGACACCAGTTGTGCCGCCTTGAACGAGGTCAAGGTCTTTCCCGCGCCTGTCGTGTGCCAGATATAACCGTTGTCGTTGGAATTCTCCACACGATCGAGTATCTTTTCCACGGCATAGAACTGGTAGGGACGAAGCACCATAAGACATTTGTCTCCTTCGTGCAGGACGATGTACTTGCCGATTATCTTACCAAGATTGCACTTGTCAAAGAAGAAGGAGGCGAATTTGTCCAACTCATTGAAAGGAACGTTGGCTGCATCCGTCCAATTGAACGTGAACTTGAAGCCGCTATTCGGATTGTTGGCGAAATATCGGGTATTCACACCGTTGGAGATGACAAACAACTGGATATAGTCGAACAAACCATGGAAGGATGTCTTGTGGTAACGCTGTATCTGGTTGTAAGCCTGTTTCAGTTCAACGCCCCTGCGTTTGAGTTCTATCTGAACCAAAGGCAAGCCGTTGATGAGGATCGTCACATCATAACGGCACTTCTTTCTGCCCTCAACGGTGATTTGATTGGAAACCTGAAACTCGTTCTGACACCAATGCGTCCTGTCCAAAAACTCCACCCACACACGCTCGCCACTTTCCTGTTCAAGCGGATAGAGATCACGGAGTTTCTTTGCCTTTTCAAAGCGAGTGCCACCTTCAAGATAGATAAGTATCTTGTCAAACTCGGCATCGGTGAACTGGGTACGCCCAAACTCGGCAAGTCGCTTGTGGTTGTGTTTCTCCAACTGCAACTTGAAATTAGCGTACAGGTTCTTCTCCTCTTCAATATGAACATACTCATAGTTCATCTTTTGAAGAGTGGCGATAAGTCCGTTCTCTAAGGCTGCTTCACTTTGTGATGACATATTGGCGAATTGTTTAATGTGTTATAGTCAATGAAAATCAGTTGTTATCTTCCATCTGGAAAATCTGAATATCCAAGGCGTTCTCTATTTTACTGATGGCTTCAAGCGACAGGTTCTCTCGTCCCTTAATGATTTTGGAAATGTACTGTTGCGTGCATCCCATTTTCTCAGCAAGTTTCTTTTGTGTCATGCCAAGTTCCTTCATTCGTGCAGACATTATTGCTGATATGGCGAGTGAATGTGAATACCAAGCCTTCTCCTCTTGCGTATTCTGAACCATGTCCGATTTTTCCATGTCGGACGCAAATAGCTTGTTGCCCATCGTGTAATTTATTGTAATTTAATCACAAAGATAATATTTTACGTCCAAGTTCAACAACTGCAAGGTTGTTTTCTTGTCGATTTTGACAATAATTTACTTTTCTCACGCTCAAAAGCAGGAAAATGAAGGCTCAGAGTTGCTATTTGGTACAAAATAGTAGCGAAAAGTGGGCGAATAATCGGCAAAATTAGGAAAGTCACTTCTCGCCAATCTCGTCACCAGTTATCTCTTTTCGGTCGCTCCACCATTCCTTGATAGGTGCAGTATGCTCCAGTTTCATTGGCTTGGTCTTGGAGAAATGCTTGTAACCATCAGGCATATCCATGCGATAGAACCAAGTATTCTTCGTTCTGAAACCTTCTGCACAACCTTCAGCCTCCTATTATCGAAGAACAGGATGTTGGTGGCAATGGAGGTGTATGGTGCAAAGATGCTGCCCGGCAAGCGGATGATGGTGTGGAGATTGAACTTGCGCAGCAGGTTCTCTTTGAGCGCAAGTTTTGCGCCATCCATACCGAACATCTTTTGTACGCCAATTGGCCGAATGCGAGGACGCATATTATGGAATGTATCGTGAGATTGCGAGGAGAATGTGTTTTTGACTAAAGTTGGGTTCTATAATTTTTCTTTCAGCTCTTCCAATATGTCTTTCTTGAACTGCGACACAATCTGTCGCTTCTCGTCTTCCGTAGGATACGTGCCATAAGGGAAGTTCTTGTTCAATATGCCGTCCACGAAATAGTGGCCTTCAAAGAAGCGGACATAGAAAGACTTTTCCATCTTGAAGTCGGGACGGCGTGGATCTTGCGGCGACATCATGGTGCAGGTGAACCACATCGAGTGAGCTTCATCGACAAACTCACCAAGTTGACTGTCATTCGTATGGCGCACCACAAGATTGACGTGCAGTCCACCTTTGGCTTCTGCCGTTTTCGACAGTAGGTTGGATTTCTCCAAGTAGGAAAAGCGGAACACCTCGTTGAGTCCGTCCACGGCTTTGCAGAACGATTCGGAGAGCGGTAGGAAAACAAATTCCAGCACATTCCACACCTCTTCGGGACATTTCTTCTTGGCGGAAGCGGCTTCGGCATCCTGTTGCTTCTTCATGCGCTGGGCGATGCGGGCTTCCTTGATGAAGTCGTCGTCCTCTTCGATGCTCTGTCCCTTGGCTGCCTTGATGCAGGTGGTGAGCGCACGCGCCACGCACTGTTCTACATAAGCCACGAAGGGACGTATCTGCTCTATCCCGACATGTGCTCCCACCGATGGCACTGAGCCCACCTGGGCATCGCACAGGCTGAGGGCGTTGAGATAGTTCTCCTTGTCGGCACTTTTCACTACGATCATCGGGTAGTCGTGGCGGCAGAGAATGTAGTTTACCAACAGTCGGGCGATGCGTCCGTTGCCGTCCTCGAAGGGATGGATGCGGATATAGCGGTAGTGGAACAGGGCGCAAAGCTCTGCCAGCGATAGTTCGCCTTTGGCTTCTTCCTCGTTATACCACTGCACGAGGTCGGTCATCAGTGCCGGTGTCTCTTCGGGCGAGGCATACTCAAAGCGTTCGCCCGTTCGGGTAATCACGCTGTTGGGGCGTGTCTTGTATACTCCGGCATGCACCACATACGAGGTCTGCTGACCGCCGGGCAACTGGCGATAGACGGTGTAGTCTTCGCGCAGGATGGTGTGGTGCAGTTGGCGCACGAAGGTCTCCGTGAGTGGATATTCCGTCTCTGCCTGGTCTTTCATCATGTTCAGCCCCACGTTGCTGGCCTTCATGTCCTCCAGGTCTTTCATGTTGGCGGCATCCACCACCTTGCCGAAGAGCAAGAGCAGTTCGGTCTGGCCATAGGTCAGCGTGTTGCCCTCTATGTGGTTGCTGTTGTAGTTGAACTCCAGCATGAACTTTTGGTTCAGCCGTCGCTGGTCTTCATCCTTCAGTGGCTGAAGACTTTTCCATTCTTTATATAGCGCATCTAATGTTGCCATGTCGTGCTTCTTTCGTGTTTAGGCGTGTTCTATAAATCCCACGCCTTGTTAAGTAATGTTCAAAAATAACTTGAGCAAGTTTGTAGAGTATGTCCATATCCGTTATTTTGTCTAGCTCGCCCTGCCTTTTTGCCGTTTTTGCGACGTATTTATTCACAAAACTGTCCAAGTTGAGCGAGGTCGCTCGTGTTCATAACTATGGCATTTACGGTGCCTATCTATGGCACTTAGATGTGCTAAATAGGCCATTTACGGTGTCTATCTATGGCACTTATGAAGTGCTGTCTAAAATGGCAACCTGGCAACCTGGCAAGCATTTTCTTTAAGTATTATATACAATATTATTCATGTAATTTATTTCAAAAAATCTTTCCTGCCCGCGCGCGTACGTGAGGGTTAAGAAAGGGTTGCCAGGTTGCCAGGTTGCCATGGAAAGAGGATGTGAGGTGTGAAGAACGGAGAGTGGAGAAACAACGTTCGCTGTACGGAGTGAAAGGTAATCAATTTGCATGTCTGTCGGTTTTTGTTTTTTATCACTGACTTTCAATGACGGCGTAAATATACACTATCTGAATTTTGTAGGTTGGACTTTCTAAGACTTTCTAAGACTTTCTGCGGTATTTTTATATCTTTTTATATTTTCTTTACTAATATTTCACAAATATTCAGCAGTGCCTGTGCCTCGAATAGCAACCATACCCGCCTTGAAATAGTTAAAATCGTTTAACCCAAATGCGTTTTCCTTGCACAATGGAAGCCCTTTCGGTTTTTTATGTCTACTTTTGCAGCCGTTAAGGTTCGCGTAACAGCGATTAAAAGGGAATGGGGCGAAAATCCCCGACTGTCCCGCAGCTGTGAGTTCCTTTGAGTGCGTCCGACAAGCAATCCACTGCTTTCGCAAAAGAAGCGGAAGTGGGAAGGGGTCGGAAGCTGGAACGAAGTCAGAAGACCTGCCTCGACTGGCGTAAAAGCCATACACGCTGAAATTCCTCGGAGTAAGGAAGCCTGAAGCATTCAACTACTTTCGGTTAAGGATGACCACACACCACGCTTATAGAGGCGTAGGTGTCATTGTGGGCTGTGCTTTGGGGTGCGTGGTGCTTTTAGCCCATTACGCGCATACCGTAGGTGTATTATTATATAAGTTTATTTTGTAAAGAAAGCTCGTCCGTGAGGATGGGCTTTTTTGTTAGTGCCTTTTAGTTGTCGCATGTGTAGTCGTGTTGCCCAAACTGTTGATTTTCAACGACAGTACATCATTACCCCAAATGACGTATAAACCTTTTTTTATCGTCACTGAGCGTCAAGCAACACTGCCGCATCATGGGTTTTAGTAATGTTCAAAAAATAACTTGAGCAAGTTTGTCAAAAGTGTCAATTTTAGCTGGCAAAAGCCATTAAAACAACGTTTTTTTTCATACCTTTGCATAAGCCACAATCAGAACAATACGAAATGACAGACGTGAAAGTAAAAGACGCCGACTTGCAAGCGGCGGCACATGAGGGGATGGACGCCTTCGTAAAGGTGTTCACCGACGGAATACACAGCGCCATAGGCGGAGAACTGTGCGCCGACAACATGGAAGGACTCAACGCCGACCAAATAACGCTGCTGGCATACGAGATACTGCAAACAGAGGTGATGGACGGTGGCTTTGTGCAGCTGATACACAACGGCTACGGCGGTTTCATCTTCCGCAATCCTTTTGCCAAAGCCATTAGACAGTGGGGGCTTGGCGAACTGGCCTCGCTGATAAACAAGGGGCACAAACTGTATTCAAAATTTCACGGTGAGATTGAAATAGACTGCTCCGACGAGGACTTCATGGCCATGTTTGAGCAATTCCCGCAGTTTGACGACCTTGACGACACCTTCGTTGAGTGTGAGGAGGAGTGGACTGCCGCCGTGGCGCACTACATCGATGAGCACATCGACAAGTTTGCCACTATAGAAAAGTAACGTTTAGCATTGCTGACAATGAACAAAGAAGAAGAACTGATAAGAAAGAAAAGTCCTGTCAACATACGCAACAAGAAGGCTTCGTTTGAATACTTCTTCATCGACACCTACACCGCGGGCATCGTCCTCACAGGCACAGAGATAAAGTCCATAAGGATGGGCAAGGCGAGTCTTGTCGACACATTCTGCTTCATCAACAACGGCGAGATATGGGTGAAGGGCATGAGCATAAGCCCCTACTTCTATGGCTCATACAACAACCACGAGATGAAGCGCGACCGCAAACTGTTGCTCAACAAGCGAGAGATACAGAAATTGCAGAGCGCAACAAAACAGACCGGCTACACGATAGTGCCGCTGCTGGTGTTCATCGACGGCAAAGGCCGTGCAAAGATGGACATCGCCTTGTGCAAGGGCAAAAAGGAGTTTGACAAGCGCCAGACTCTGAAGGAGAAGGAAGACCGCCGCGAGATGGACAGGGCCATAAAGCACTATTAAGGTGGGTTCTATAAATTACCACCGTAACAAACGACCAACAATATGGGTTACGTTTTGCCGTCTTTTGGACTCTTTTCGGTTCATATCGCCACCTCGCTCGGTCGTAATGCTCGCATTACTCCCTTGCTCGCTGACGATATGCACTCGAAAATAGTCTCAAAATCCAGCAAAGCTAATTTATAGAACCCACCTTA
>CAVLBD010000075.1:0-6278 GCA_963661195.1 bacterium | reverse complement strand
GGAGAGATGGCAGAGTGGTCGAATGCACCGGTCTTGAAAACCGGCGTACTGAGAGGTACCGGGGGTTCGAATCCCTCTCTCTCCGCATAAAGTGGCGTAACTATCTGATTGTCAGAAAGTTGCGCCACTTTTCAGTTTTAAGCTGCGCCAGATATGCGCCAGTTTCAGTCTATATGTAGGACCAACGTCTTTTACCCGTCGAACAAATGGCTCTAAAAGATGTTAAAAAAATGTGCTCAAATTTTCGCAATGGTAATGTTTCCAGTCTTATAGGCTACACATACCCTATTCTGCACAAGGGTGTGCGATGGTTTGTTGATTTCTTCGCAATGGACCCTGTAAGCAATGAAATGAAACGTAAAAGATACTATATCGGCAGCAACCTGACTGTTTCCGAGAAGAAACGTCGTGCAGCAGAAATCATACAGGTGCTGACTCGGCAACTTGCCCAAGGATGGAACCCTTGGATCAAAGCTGACGACACAAGAGGTTTCGTTCTCTTTGAGGATTGCATCAACCGATACCTGGAGTATGTAGAACGGATGGACAGAAAGAAGACGAGAGACAGCTATCGCTCCAGAACAAACATTCTGAGAGAGTACATGCGCTCAATGTCATCACCCATCAAGTTTGTTTATCAGTTCGACACCTCCTTCTGCAATGGTTTCCTCGACTGGATATTTCTCGACAGAGATAGTTCGCCAAGAACCCGTAACAATTACAGAGGATGGCTGTACGGCTTCGCAGAGTTTCTCATTGCCCGAAAGCATATCAAAAGCAATCCTGTGGAACCTATCAAAGTCATGCCCGAACATGAAAAGTTCAGAAAAGATCTTTCTCCAAAAATGTTGCAGGAGATGGCAACTTATCTGGAGAAGGAAGACAAACACTTCTATCTAGCATGCCTCATGCAATATTACACACTTATCCGCCCCGGCGAGCTAAGTCATCTTAAAGTAGGCGACATATCCGTCAAGAATCAAACTGTGTCTGTGTCAAAAGAGTATAGCAAGAACCACAAGGACGCAGAGGTTGGTCTCAACAAGACCATCATCAAGCTCATGTTGGACTTGAACACGTTCGCCAGCCCAAGCAGCCACTATCTGTTTGGCGAAAATTTCATGCCTAATGCCAAAAGGAGCAGCGCAGATCAGTTCAACAGACGTTGGAAGAAGATGCGCGAGGCTTTACACTGGGCAGACCACTACCAATTCTACAGTCTTAAAGACTCAGGAATCAGAGACCT
Organism: bacterium; assembly: GCA_963661195.1. GTDB lineage: Bacteria > Bacteroidota > Bacteroidia > Bacteroidales > Bacteroidaceae > Prevotella. Next base: position 5,032 of record CAVLBD010000075.1, on the reverse strand, counting down.
CGCCAACTCGCAAGGAGTCGTTGTCGCCAGAGACCAAGCAAGGCACAGCGACATAACGACCACCAATAAGTACATCCAAAAACACGGAGTGCAGAAAGAAACCCTCAACTTCGAGGGGAATCTGTCTTATGGCACAGATAGGCCCGACTCATGATCCGAGCTTAGAAAACAATTTTTTTCTCTTGTAGCGGAGTAGCGAATACTCCGCTACCGCCTTGCCGTATCTGAGAATCAAGTACTTAAAGTTGGCTACAGGTGGTATCACCCCGAAAATCTCGCTACATCCTCCCAAACGCTTCGCCCCACTGCCAACGAGAGATATTGGTTATGCCAAAGACTCTCGTTTTCCCACCCCCAAAAGACACACGCGAGTTTCACGACGAAAGCTCCCAAATGTCACCCAACAATGCAGACTGCTGCTTTTCCGCTTTCGCTGTTTGCAGTCTGGCTGCCTTTGCAAGACAGGCTCAGAGTGCAAATAGCAAAGCGGAACATAACGCCAAGTTGCGTTTCTGGATTCCAACGCAGTCGGCTTGTCCGACCTACGTCCGCACAAAACGTCCTGCTTATTACATCCATGAAGGCAATTTGTCGTTATTAAAGCCACAGACTGCATTGCCCACCCTCCCTTCTTCAACATCCAGGAAGCATCATCGTCAATCCAAGGGAAACGAACAAGCTGTTATATAGGTAAATCCCTACTTGACTTGCTTCGTGACATAGCAGGATATTCCAAGGAGACCCCATAAAGGTGCAAGATTCTATAGATGTTGCTCTTGCCCTTGTATCCAGTACGCTCCATTATCTCCGCAACGCTATAGCCGGCATTATACATATTGATTACCAGCCTATAGCGTTTAAGCCTTCTGTCCGAATGGCTGGTGGAATAAAGCTCTGATTCTATATCGTCGGGACAATACCTGTCTCTTTTTACAAACATCTTGCACATCACCTCAAACACGTCCCTTGTCTTCGTACCAGAATATAATAGGTTGTAAGAATCAACCTCATCGGCAATAGACACGATGCGAATATGCCGCTTGGAACAATACTTCAGAAAAAACATCATGTCATGTATGTTCCTGAAAGCATTGTCAAACGAAAACAAGACAGCGACGCCGTCATCCTCCAGCCCATCAATAAACTCACACCATCTCCCTCTCGTCCCATCACGAGATTGTTCTACATAAAGCTTTTGGCAGCCCACGCCTTCAAATAATTCGTTAATATACTCTTTTTGCTCAATATATTGTGCAATATCAACAAATCCAATATTCTTCATATTTCTAACCTTACTAAGTAATACCAATACAAAAATAATACTTATTTATCTATAATCCAAACTTTTATACAAATATTCACTATATATCGTCATATTACTCTGTAAATATGTCCGATTGGTTCTATTTCTCATAAAAATAGAACTAACGCTCAATGTATTGATACATAAATACCCATATTTTAGAACTTTTTGTTATTTTTGCAGCAAAATTCAATAAATTAAAGACATTTATTATGATGACAAAACATCAGACATCAGTTTTTGACATAAAACACGAGAACGCCATCCCAAAATTCAAATCAGGATTGGCATGGCTGGCTTTTGTTGCGGTACTTGGAACGACCTGCGCCTCATGCAGCAAAGGAAAATACGGATTCTCTTCGCCTGAAGATGCCATCGCCACCTACCAAGGGCACCTCAAACAGCTCAAAGAAACGAAGACTACCAATACGAAGGAGTATGGGGAGTTGATAAAGAAATGGAAAGAGACGAAAGACACCGTCTTTAATTATCTGAAGAAGGACTCGGCACTATTGAAGAAAGAGGACGTTGCCCTAAGTTTTTATTCTATCCATGACTCCATACGCAAAGAGATGCTTAGGCTTTCAGAAACATGGCGATATGGATATTCCGACGTGTTGGCTTTGAAAGAGAAAACCTCTCCTTTTGTCGAGGACAAAGAATTGCAAGAAGCTGTAAAGGAAGCAGAACCTTTCTTTGCCTCGTTGAACAACAACCCTGTCAGCCAATCGGACAAGCAATCCATACTCCAAAGATATAGATATTTCCTGGACATGGCTAACAAGAGACCGATAAGTAACAAAAAGGAGATGCTTGACTTTATCAAACAGGAAGACTTCTTCTTCCGTTCTTTCTTAGCTCACCTTTACGAAATGGACAACGAACCCTTGTCGGACATCACCAAAGGAACAGGGGAAATCTGCAAGAAGATTTTTGTTGCTTCGAGAGAAGGCAAGATTCCCCCAAAGGATGTCATGGTGTATATGTCTATGAGAACCGTGAGAAGGCTACTTCAAAATGCAGTCGTTTGCATTAACGACATAAACAGGGTTGACATGAAGGACAAGGCGCAAGGAAATGCCTACCTCTGGATGATTATCCAACCCTTCATCAGCATTGACCAGTTTGCCCTTGCCACGCTGACACCAGCAGAAAGAAGCAACTTCAATTATATCATTGCCCAAATACCCAAGTCAACCCGGTTTGCCAAATCGTTCGACATCAAGCAACAGGCATTGAACTACCTGCTTCCACAACAACTTTTGAAAATATACATATTATCAATTTAAGATTTCAAGAATCATGATAGTTAAAGAAGTAAACAAGTTTATGATATTGGCACCACTTGTGTTGCCAAAGTTGATTGACAGTAAGAAATGCCAAGATACGGACATCGCCGAGGATTCCGCCATTCTTGAATTCAACCTCGAAGAAGCATTTCCTATTGGATGCGTCATGGACATGCTTGACGATGAAATGGATCTCATTCTCCTCTACCACGGAATGAGAAGGGACAATCCCCATATTCACCACTGTTGCTTTTTCGCAAGTCCAAAGACAGGCCAGAGTATGTACAAGATAAATGTCACAACAAATGACTCTGAATTTGTCAAAAACATCAGCGTCACCATCTTCGACTCCATAGACATATGGGAAGACGAGCTTGAAACCGACCTTGCAACCCATACTGGCTCCTTCGACTTTATCGAAGCCTTGTCACAGCAAGAGCTATTGTCCATTTTCTGCAAAATCGGTTATGAAGCCTGAATTGTTGATGAAGATTGCAGACACCATTAACAACAATGGGACAAAATTTCATGCCGTCATTCCATATTCCAGGCACGACTACATGATTCATGATGGCAGCAAGCTAAAGAAATCCTGTTGTTATGTCCTTAGGGTCATGCTTTCTGGAAAAGCCAAAAACCATGTTAAGAAAGCCGTCTGGAACATCTATGAGAATGACATGGACAGAATCATCACCAAGATTTCAAGAAGAGACAAGCCGTTTGCACAAAGGATGGCTTCTTGCGAGCCTTCCGCACAAGATGTGGAGAACATCATCCGCAGAGCCTCCTTTGGAACGCTCAAATTGAGAATCGCCGACACCAATTTCTATCTATATATCGGTGACGAAGATTAAGCGTATTACAAAAATTACTTTTATTACCCATCTTATCAAATTACAGCAATTATGATTGCACATTTATCCCTTTTAGCATTCTGCCTTGCTTTGTTTTTGTTGCCGGCAGCTACATACAAGAGCAAGAAGTTACGAAAGATCTGCATAGCCATGGCTTACTCTGAGAAGTGCAGATTATTCAACATCTGCATAACAGGTATCTGTATTATCGGTTTCCATCTGATTTACTATGCGTGCCATCCCAACGATATGGGAATCATGATTTCAACCTTATTCGTTTTCGCCTCTCTTGCGACAAGACATATGCTTAGCGTGTTGATATACTTTCGGTCAAGACGCAAGTTGTTAGTGGCGACATCTTTCATTGCTTTGCTGTTGACGTTTATTCCCTATATGTTTACGACTGCCGCCACAATGACAATATGCCTGATGGCAATCAGCATTCTTCCGACGGAAGAGCAGATAAGGCGTAGAAGCAACAGAAAACTGATTTCATCAAGCTATCCGAACATCAAAAGAATCCCTCCTTCTGGAAGGATGGCAAAGCCATAGTTTTCGCATATAAGATGAGACGCTGCTCATCAAACCGCATATATTTGAAAAGCATTGCGAGCTTGCTCCCAACAATCAGTGCGACCAAGAGCTACAAAGCAATTTAACAACGATTTTATAAATCGGTAAGCCTAATTACCGTTGACATCCGTTAACGGATTAGGCTGACACTCCTGGGGAGTTCCTTCGGGGAGCAAGCTCTGTCAGAATCACAATCTAAAACATCAATTAGCAATGGCAGGAAGAAAACAGGTCATGGACATGCGCTCCGAGACAAACGGGGTGAGCCAAAACGAAAGTAACGAGCAACAAAGAAACTGGAGTGACAAGCTATGGCTCCAGAAAAGCAAAGACAGCTTGGCCAATTACGACAAGACTCGCTCCTCGCTAAATTTCGAGGTCACCAAAGGAGGAATCATCCAACCCATAGATACCTCCAAGAGCATAGCCGCAAAGATGGCGGAGAATTTGGCGGCAAGAGGTATCAAAGACCCCAATGCCAATCCTAACATCAGACGAAAGAGAAGGACACTGGCCAAGTTCATCTTCGGCGGCAACCGGGAACGTATGCACGAACTTGCCTTTGGCGACCAACAGGTAAACCTATCCAAGGGGGCAGACAACTCCAACATAACAAGATGTAGGGACATTGAAGACTGGGCTCGTGATATATATCACTTCGTTGCCAAGAGGTTTGGTGAAGACAACATCATCAGTTTCTACGTTCATCTCGACGAAAAGAATCCCCACTGCCACTGTACCGTGGTTCCAGTTGACCAAAGCAAGAACCGCATTTCGTGGAAGGCCGTCTTCGGCGACGGAAGGGAAGCAGAATCAGCGAACATGACGAACCTGCACAATGAACTTGTAAAAGAAGTTAGTGAGAAATGGGGACTTGAAAGAGGCGACAACAAGGAAGAGACCAAGGCCAAGCATAGGTCAACCGAAGAATACAAGCAAAGTCTCATCCATGATGTTTGTGAGTTGGAAACGACAAGGGAAGGACTTCTGAAACAAATCCACCGTGCCGAAAT
>CAVLBD010000074.1:0-7159 GCA_963661195.1 bacterium | reverse complement strand
TTCACTTATTTCCTTGGACAATCATCAGATTTTATTTATGTTTGTACCAAAATACGAATGGTGCAATTCGTTTAGGGACAAAATACGATATGAATACAAACCAACAAACTTCCGCAAGCACGCAGTTCCAAAATAATCTCAGCAATTGGAATCGCGAGACTGCATATCTTTCTGTTGGCAACTTCAACAATCACTATTTCGACGAGATTGTGAAGATGCAAGAGGATGCTGTGCCGTTCATCTATGAGGAACTGAAGAAAGGGCCAACACTTCTTGTCCATGCCCTCGACAAAATATATCCTAACACAGTGAAGTGTGAAGGTTATGTTCCACTTTCCACCATCTGCAACGTATGGCTAAATATACTGAGCAAGAAGCCCCGCATAGGAACAATCGTGATTAACGAATAATACGGCAGCCGTCTCTACAAATTATTATCCGACGAATTACCACCACGCCTCATGGCGGACATAGCGTTGAAGGGTTATCGCCTCGACATTGGTGAGGCACGACAGGGGACGGCCTGGCGGCAGGATGATTTCAACGCTGCGCAATGGCGAGGCGGTGAAACGGTGGCAAGCCTGCTCGTCGGTGTCGCCGGAGCAAACATACGACAAGCCGTTAACGGCCACGGTGTCGCCATGCTGCATCCCACGCATGGTCAGCCGTACCCACCCCTCGCCATCGGTTGGCAACGCACTTGTGCAGCGTTGCCCTTCTTGAACAAGCGGCACAAACGGCTCTATCCGCCCAATGCGCATGGCCACGTGCCACGTTGGCCTATGCGCCACCGTCTTCACGCCACTTCCTTCAGCCTCAGCCACAGGCAACCAATCGGGCGACGGCTGCACATCGGCAGCCCACATGGGGTCGCAAAGCGTGGCATCGACAACCTCTCCGCCGTCGGGCAGAGTGCGGCAACTGGCCTTTCGGCATAGCCAAGACCCGTCGGCACGAAAGGCGAAATCGCCCTGTGAGGCATCCTTTCCATATAGAGTGAGCGACAGTTGACGGCAAGTGGGAGTGCATTTTTCCACAGGCGAATACCACACGGCAAGCACATTGGCACCCTCTTTCATATACCGCGCAACGTTGTAACAAACCACAGCCACGGTGTCTGCACTCGCCCGAGATGCCGGTTCAAGCACATCGGTGGTGACGTTGTAGCCGTTTACGTACAAGGCGAAACGTCCCTCGCACGCCATCGACACTCGCGCGGCCAGTGGTCTTGCGTCCATCTGCACCTCGCGCACAAAGAGTATCTGGTCGGTGGAAGCAGCCTCTGGATGGTGTATCCAGTGCAGTCCCCACTCGCCGGCCATGGCCGCAGTAGCCCCCAGCGAGGTCACGGCCATGGCGCAAAGGCGCGCCGACACATTCCTTCTTATATACTTAACGCAGATGTTCATTGCCTTTCACTGTCAATGGATGGTTTGCCTTGTCGTTTTCCTTATTGTCTTCAGAGTCGAAACCACAAGACTTCCGCCCTTGTCCGCAACAAGTCTTCTGCTGGCGGCAGAGCCATAGGCCGTTCGCCAGAGAAGCCGTCCTTCAGTTTCATGCCACAAATTTACGCAATAAGTAATGAAGTCGTCCAAACTTTTCTGACGAAGATTTTTACCGTCACTAAATGTGTGGGTGAATGCCATTGCCGGCACTATTCCTTATATGAACAAACCTTGTTCACGCACATAACGGAAGAACCAGAAATGAACACCTGCAATAAAACCAGAAAGGAGAAACACCACAAATCAGCGTGGTGCTTCTCCCCATAAAAATTTAATCCGTTATACTATCAATCAGTGCCTGCCTAATCGACGCGCATTACAAGTCTCAATGTCATTCTCTGGTTTATTCTATGGTGAACGAATATATGTCGTCGTATTTATTATTCGTATTTATTGCACCAGTGACGGACTTCACTACAGTGCCATTACGTTTCATTTCAAACTTCTCATCATTTTTACAGTTTCTGCATCTAAAACAAATTTAACGTTTTTCAAACTCTACCTGATAAATGTTATCGCTTTCAAATCCAAAAGAACAAACAGTCTGTCTTGCATCATATGATGATATACCATCATCAACTCCCATCTTAGAAGCCAAGATTCCAACATCTGTACCCGTAATTTTAAACGTGTTGCCAGACTTAGATATGCTTATATTTTGATCCTTTTTATGATGAAGCCAATCATAACAATACCATATATGTGTTGAGGCAACAGGAATTGTTGATTCATCTATGTCGCTATTATCATCTATTAGTAATCTTTTGAGAGAAGAATCATAATCAATCTCTATATCAAAATCGTTTGTTGCTCCATCATTGATGGCAGATGCAGGAAAATCAATAAACATACACGAATATAGCACATCATCTTTAACTTTTTCAGGATGCTGCTTATAGTATAAAAGATCTACATTAAAGGCATTCAGCTCATAATAAAGAACACCTTCTTTTTCATATGGTACTATATAGCAATAGTCATACTTCATTGTTCTTCCATCCACTGTAGAATAAGCAGAACCTTTACCAGACTCAGAGCCACCTTCATTGTCACTATCACTGCTGCATGCAGCAAGAAAAACTAAAAAAGAAGCCATCAAAACGTTTCTTAATAGATTAATTATTTTAATTGCTTTCATATCTTCTTGTTTTTTTTTAAATTATTACTTTTATAAATACACTAAGGCTTAGTCAACCACATTTTATCATAAGGTGGATAACCTGTCAAACAAAGAGATTTCCAGTTCCCACTAAATTCAAACTCAAAATTTGCGGCTGGTACTCGACAAGTCATCGTGTGCCAAAAGTAACATAGAAACTTTTCTCTGCACAAGTTTTGCCATCTTCTGACATTATCGTGATAATCACCAAATGCTGTTTGCCGTCCAAGAACTCACTGATATTGGTAAAGCGTATGGTATAAGAATTCTGCATGGCGCCTGTAACAGGAAGTCCTTCCAACGTGACATCCTTAAAGTTTGACGGGGCTACCAATACTGTTCCACCCGTATACCAAGACATACGCCAGGGACGCTCCAACTTATAAAGTGTCTCATATCGCACCACATAAGATGTGTCCGAACTGAATACGGTATGTATCGTACCTTGCAAGGTTGTCCATTGGGTTTGGTCTTTGAAGAATTCTGTGGAGAACTGCGTCTTTCCCGAAGGATAATTGGGTTCGTCGGTAAAATTGACATAAATACGGTTGGCTCCTGAGCGGAAATTCATATTGTGGTCTCCATACTGTACTGCCGCAGCTCCGTTCTCGTCCATAGAGTTGTTTACGAAATAGTCTGACGCAGATTTCTCCAGCGCAGTTTTGTCCGATCCATAGAAACCCATTGTCCTCGACGTTCCCGACGCACGATTGAGGTAAGTGGACATGGCATTGGCGTCTCCCATATTTACGGCACCAGTTATTCTTCCGTCATATCCCACACAACCGAACCTAATGTCTATGTTTGAAGCTTCAAGCTTTTGGGTCCAGGAGATAATGTCACGAGCTATGGCATCAGCCTCTTCAGACATACTGCCAGAATTGTCTATAATGAAGACAAGGTCGGCCTTCTTCTTCTCTTCGCTCTCTTTGTCTGCATTGTTAGTCACAGAGATACCCTTTGGCTTCCCGTCTACTGACACCCAAACATTCTGCTTGGCATCAGACGTACCATACAACCGCAGCCAATCAAATGTTCCATACTCTTGCACACCTGTCATCTCAATGTTCACAATTGCATCATTTCCATCCGCATATACAGTATAATTGATATTGGGGATTTGTGTTGTCGATGCAGTAATTGTCGGATTGGGAGTGGCCTGAGAATCATCTGGTATTCCCGTTGTATTGCCTTTTTCCAACGCAATGGTATCATCTCCGTCACTCAAACAGGATGTAAGAGAGAAACTTGACGCAAGCAGAAGGAAAAATCCTACTTTCACATTAAAAAATCTGTTCATGGTCTTATTGTTTTTGGGGAATTATTTACTAAAAGTTATTCAATATGGTAAACTCTACACGACGGTTCTTAGCGCGTCCTTCCTCGGTGTCATTGGTTGCCAAGGGACGCGACATACCATAGAAACTGTATGTAAGCTTGTTGCGGTTCACGCCCTTCTTGGCCAGATATTCCACTACAGCCTCGGCACGCTCACGTGAAAGATTCATGTTGGTTTCCGCATTGCCCACATTGTCTGTGTGGCCTTTCACTTCCACACGACGGTTGGAACGTTTCAGCGTCTCTGCCAACTGGTCTAGATACCCGTATGACTCGGACTTAATGGTGCTCTTGGCAAAGTCAAAGTTGATGGCATCCACGGCACAGATGGTCTTTCCTTCGATAGACTGATTGCGCGCCATCATATCATTGATTTCCTCCAGCGTGTAGCAGGGCTTCTCTTTCACTGCTGGTTTCTCTTCCACGACAGTCTCCGGTTGACGTACCACAGGAGCCACATATACGGGTTCAGGCTGAATATTCTTCTTTTTCTTTCCGAGAGGAATGCCTATGGTTGCCATCAACTCAAAGCCGGAGAATTTTCGGTTGCCTTTAATCTGATATGCATTGTAAAACAATTCTTTCTGCACAATGGCTTCACCGTCTTTTTCCTTCTTGCCATAAGTGTTGCTAAGTCCAAACTCGTAGCTGGCATCAAGAGCCAGATACAGATTCTGGCCTTCCACGTTCAAGTTCCATTTGGCACCGACACCGATGGCACCGGCGAAATATGTACTGGCAATATTGGCCTTGTTCAAGCCTAACTCATAGCCTACATAGTCGCCCGACAGAAAACGCTGCTCCACATTGATTTTTCCACCTGTTGGGAAGCCCACGATGGGAGCGACATAGACATACGGACGAATCTTACTGGCATACGTGCCGAACTGATAGAATATCGGTACGCGCACGTCCAAATAGTGAGCCTTCAGACGGTAGGAAACATCGTCGATGCCCTCTTCCTTGTAGTATCCTTCATACTCGCCAGTAGAATAAATGCCTGTAAGCTTGCCGCCCCTGTTCAGGAATGTGACCATTGGCCTTATGCCAAAGTTGCCTTCTTTGCCAAAGTTTCGCTCAACAAACACAGAGAACAGTCCACTTGTCATTCCCTCCTTGTCGGGAAAGACGCTCTTGTCAATGTCAGAGAACGTCATGCTTCCGAAGCGCACACCTCCTCCTATGCCCACATACCATTTGCTCTCCTTGCTGGGAATATCCTGCGCAGATACGCCAATGGCCGGGAGTGCCATAAGGCACAATAGTAAAATTAACTTTTTCATATGTTATAGTTCGATTTCGTATCCTAACGTCAGTTGAATCACGGAGTTCTTCGTGCTCCCACTGCCGTCATTGATTTTTGTATTCCAAAGACAAGTGTGCGTGAGGGTACACGACCCTCTGCACACTAACGGGCGTGCTTAACACCTACCCGTAGTATCCACCTCTGCAATGTCTTTGTTTTGGGTTATTGAGTTTCCTACATTCAATAGTACCAAAAACATTGCTTTGGCAGACACTTTTCTTAGTCTGTAGCGTTTCCTTCCAGCTTGACACTGTTTTGCACTCTCACAAATACCGCCCAAACTTGGTTAAAAGCAAGCCCAAAGAAGTCTAAAAGTTGATCGTTTTTTAATCTATATCGTTAAGGCGGTTCTATAAATTACCGCCGCACTAACATTAATATATCATGAGTTGCGTTTTGCCATCTTGCGGTCTCTTTTCGGTACAATGTGTCTGTTCGTTCAGTCGTATAGCCCACGCTTTCCTTCACTCACAAACACATTGTACGCGAAAACAGCCTCGCAATCCGGCAAAGCTAATTCACAAATGAATATTACCTATTCATTTAGTTCTTACAAACTGTTAGAGTCCAATTTTGTATCCTACCGTCAGTTGGATCACTGAGTTCTTCACGCTCTCACTGCCGCGGTCATTGTATTTTGTCAGAGGAATGTTATAGCGTACGTCAACCAAGAAATTGCTGATTTCATACGATGCACCCACGGGAATGGAGAGTTCAAACGACTTGCACTTATCCTTGAAGTCTTCGCTATCTTGCTTGGCGGACAGCAGGAAGGCGGGCTGTAGACCAGCCTTCACGGCCAAGCCCTTCACCACGTAGTAGTTGGCCAAAATGGGAACATTCAGATAGTTCATCTTAATGGTACTTTTCGCTGTATTACCAAAATCGTCGCTATAGTCTACCTTGTAGCCCTGCATGGAGAAAAGCAACCCTGCCGAGACACCCAGCTTCTCCTGAAGGCCATACTCGGCTACGGCACCGAAGACTGGGCCAATCTTCATTTTGTTGCCTTCCACATCGCCACTAGCGTTGGAAAAGTTGAGACCAACTGTCGGTGCCACAGTAATCTGACCGACCTCGTTCTGAGCACTTGCAGCCATCGACGACATCAATACGGCTGCCATTAACAAAAACTTTTTCATTTTTAAAAGTTTAAACACCCGACAGACGCCCGATACCGGATTTTGTTCATTTTCCTTGTTGTCAGCTACATACAAAAAAGCGGGGCATCTTGCCTCTGCTCGCTCGTACTATTAGGTTGTAGGATACCTCACAAAAGAACAAACAGAAACTGACACCCACGCTGCTGGTATATACGATGCACCCGCCAAGTGTGCATGAGGGCACACAACCCTCTGCACACTAACGGGCGTGCATAACACCTACCCGTAGTATCCACCTCTGCAATGCCTTTGTTTTGGGTTATTGAGTTTCCTACATTCAATAGTACCAAAAACGTTGCTTTAGCAAACACTTTTCTCAATATGTAGTGCTCCCTTCCAGCTTGGCACAGCTTTAACACTGCTCAAACTTGGTTAAAAGCGAGTACAAAGGTAGGCAAAAGAATTTAGAAAAAAAAGAGAGAACAAAAGGAAATGTGTAAAAAAAACAATAGAATTGCCACAACTGCTTCGGTTTTTATGATTAATAACTGTAAATTTGTGGCACTAAAACCTACAAAACAATGAGAATACCGACAAAATGGATGGCCGCCACAGGCTTGGCCTTGCTACTAGCTGCGCCCATGCGAGCGCAAAACCCCACCGTGGAGTGGGACTCCCACAGTCTTATAATCGACGGCAAGCGCGTGATGCCCGTGATGGGCGAGGTACACTACTCGCGCATACC
>CAVLBD010000073.1:0-7282 GCA_963661195.1 bacterium | reverse complement strand
TATCGCACATACATGGAATATTAACATTCGTTAGTCCTTTTATCACCACACAGAACAATGGCGGATGAGGTTATTGAGAGTTCTGTCACAGTTGTTACATCATTCACCTTCATAGGTAATTTTATTTTCATGCCAAGAACATTACTTACTATTGCCTTTTGATCATCAGTCATGTTGGAGAACTTTTCTTTGGCTTTCTTTAAGTTGTCAACAGAAACGTTAATCGTCGCTCTTTCTCCAGATTGTTCGCCAACAAATACAAATCTCAAATCAACTCCTGCATCAATTATTTTGTCCACGAAAGTCTGTCTTGACCCTTTGGTCAAAACTATGGTCATAGTTTCTAAAGCTTCTTCTTTATGATTATTCAACGCAGAAATAGAAGCAATAGATTCATTAACTGTATATTTAATTTCTACAGAATTGTCGTCTCCTAACGCGAAACTGTTTATTGTCATACCATCCCCTAATGTCATTGGACACTCCTTATTTGCTTGTTCCAATGCTTCTTTCAACTCTTTCTTTTTCTGGTCACATGATGTGAACAAAACAGATGCGACAACAATCAGCATCAGCAACTTAATCATACTTTTCATAAATACCTACTTTTATAATGGTTAATACTATTTTTCAAAATAATCTTGATAGTTTGCTTTCTCAACATGAGCTGGTTTCGCTCTTTGTTGATAATCAACAACATAAAAGCCTATTACTATGGAGGCTGCAATTATTAATATCACAAGGAATATCCATGACCCTATTCCCTCGCTACCACTGGAATAATTATGTACATTAGTTGGAATTGTGTTATCTGAACATTCCCCAACGACTGTTTCTTCTGACCTCTCGACAATTATTCCTTCTTTAATGGATTTACCCAAGAGTATCTGCTTGAAATTCCGAACAGCCTGGATGCGTTCATAAACAATGGGCTTCATTGAAGCTGTCACAACACCTATGAGATGCTCCGAAACTCCTTTTATGCGAAGATTATTCTCAATGAGTTTTCCATCAGAAACAAGCGTGGAAGCGTCTGGTGGTGTCTCTTGTGTAAGCAACTTATACAATGTTGCGCCCAGTGCATACACATCTATTGTAGGACGGAACTCGCCGCTCTTTGCCCTGTTGCCTTGCTCTATTGGTGCATAGCCAGCTGTACCAAGACCGATGGTCGTGGATGTCTCAGGCTGGCCGTCTTCGCTGAAATGTTTGCTGAGTCCAAAGTCAATGAGGAAGATGTGTCCGTCACCATTGCGACACATTACGTTGCTTGGTTTCAAGTCGAGGTGGAGCATGTGCTTCTCTTCATGCATATAGATGAGGGCATCGGCTACATACCCGATAATGCTTACCGCCTCGGCTTCATCCACATGATGAAACTTGACATAATCATTGAGGTTCTGACCTTCAATATACTCCATCACATAGTAGAACGTACCGTTCTCGCTGAACGAGCCAGCGACATGTACAATGTTGGGATGATCAAGAAGCGACAAGTTTATTGCCTCTTTTTGAAACTTAACACAATATCTCTGCGACAGACTTCCGTCTGTCATACCTGTAATACTTCCGTCGTCGCCACGTGAATTGAGTTCCTTCATAAAGAACTCCTTGATGGCGACTTTGCGGTTCGAGTTAGTACACTCGGCAAGGTATGTTATTCCGAAACTACCTTGTCCCAATACTTTCTCTATTCTGTATGTACCTCCATGCAGAAGAGTACCTATAGCCAGTTGTTGCATAGGCTAAATTTTCTTTCCATTAGTATTGGTTAGCTTGTCTTTTTCCTCCTTATTTGATCGCGATGGTTTGACAAACTTTTTGATGACATCAGGCTTTGCAGAATCCTTTTTGGCGGCAGGTTGTCCTACCTTAGTTGGATGCGTCTTATCTTTGTCGTCCTTTTCGTCTTTCAAAGGTTTGGCCTCAGAAGCAACGTCCTGACGTTGACGGACAACTGTGTCATTTTTCAGCGTATCAGCCTTCTGTTCTGTAGGTTGAACCTTTGCCGAATCCGACTTGATACTATCTGTGCCAACCGCTTCTGCTGCATTGTTCTTGTCTCCACACATGAAGAATGAAGTCGCAGCAGCTATAACCGCAATGATTGCAACACCAACAATCCATGGCCATACCTTCCGCTTGCCAAACTCAGGAGTAATCCATGTTCCTTTTACGTGTGAAGATTTAGTAGCAGTTGGAATAATGGCAACCGATGCGCCTTCCACCTTATCTATGCATATAAGGTGTGCCGTGTGGTTGTCCTTGTTGTCCTCTGTCACTTGGCGAAGCATCTCCAACTTCTGCCCATCGGTTACGTTCGGCTTGGTGATGATATTGAGGATGTTCTCATCAGAGGCTTCCTCCAACATTCCGTCGGAACACATATAGAAGTAGTCGCAGGACTGTATGTCGGTAAGGTGGGCTATGTCGGCCTTAGCCCTGTGTTCTTGGCAAGGCTGCATGGCACGGGTGATGACGTTCTTCTGCGGATGATGTTTCGCTTCCTCTTCCGTTATCTCGCCAATCTTCACTAGGTCGTTGACGAGGGAATGGTCTTGCGTACGGAACACAATGCGTGCCGGTGATTTCTTAGATGCAGGACGCAACTGGTAGATGCGGCTGTCACCTATGTGCGCTACGGTTGCTCCTTCGGCATGAAGACAGAGGAATGTCATGGTAGTCCCCATCTTCCGTTCCTCGCCATTGTCCATTGCGTCCAATGCATCATAGGCAGCACTAAGGGCTTGTTGGAAAAGTTCATCTCTTAACGCCTCATTGGGATTCCATGCAGAAAGGATAGTACTGCTGATGATTTCACAGACCGTAGCTGACGCCACCTCGCCTTTCTCATGTCCGCCCATTCCATCGCAGAGGATGAACAGACGGTCGTTGGGCGTTGACTTACCCAAAGCAGGAAAAAGAGAATCCTCCTGGTTCTGCCTCTGCCCGAGTTCCTGTAGATTGTATGCTTTAATCTTGAATTTCATACGCTATCGTTATTCCTTGAATGTCAGTTCTGTGTTGCCCATACGGATGCAGTCGCCATTGTTCAAGACGAGTTGGTCTTGCAGTCCGATAAGCGAGTTGTTCAGATAAGACGGATTTTTGTTGGCTCCGTTTCTGAGAATGTGGATTGCCTTTCCGCCAGCGTTGCTTATATCTATGATGGCATGGCTACGGCTCATGGTACGGTCGTCAGTTACTATCTGTACGGAGGCTGTAGATGAACCAGCCTTACGCCCTATGGTATTGATGCCCATGCACAACTGATACGTTCTGCCCATAGCGTCGGCCAGTGTGCCTATCTTGACGCTTGGGACAAAACCGATGCGCGTTTCTTCTCCACTGCTTTGCGATGGCGGCACAGATTCGTATTGCGTCTCTTCGCAAGAAGAGTCTGTGGGTTTCGGTTGCTCCACATAACGCTGGCACTTGCCCACGACATGCTTTTCCTTACATACTGGGCAAGTGAATGATGCTGCATTGATGTTCGGGACATCCTGCAAGCGGAGTATCTTGCCGCAGGTCGGGCATTTTATTCTTATCTCATTCATCGTTACATCATATATGATTTTGGAAGCCTATATAGTGTATCTATACTTTTTTACATCATCATAATTTATTATGTTCATCACATAGATCGTAATTATACTTTTTCTTTTTAAGTTTTTGGAAATCACACATTATACATTTTGGATCTGAGCAATGCTGTAATCCCCAAAATCCATGACCAAACTCATGTACAATTACTGAAACTAAATCTTTAGTTCTAAAGTCACTAACTATAGATTTGCTACCCCTTATAGGAGTTAATCCTTGAATACCATAGTTGTCTTGATTATGAATTTTATAAGATATATCTTTATGGGTTAATCCTATTGTATAAGAAAAATCTCCTTCCCATTTTAAATCTTTTAATAATTCATTAGCCAAATACCTATTTCTAGGTTTATAATAAGCATTCGTAGGCAAAGCCTTGTTGGGTAATACTTTTACATGAGTCCAATCTCCAGGAAATACTTTGTCTAAGCCTTTTGTAATTTTAGGAGCAAGTTCTAATGCCTCTTCTTGAGTAAAATCATCATAAGGTTGTAAATAAATAAATGCAATAGGATCTGCTGGAGGCGGATCTAAAATCTCTTCATCAGGAGACTTCTTGTTTGAACAAGAAATAACTAATAATGTAATTAGTAATAAACTAAAATTTCTCATTTTAATATCCTTTATTATAATTCAACTTTCCTTTAAAGAATTTACCACTTCATTACCGTCATGTCGTCGGAGAACTTTCCCCACATCACAGGATGCTGAAGGTTACCAGACTCCTTCTTCACCTTTGCACTCACATAGTCGAAGAGTTCCTTTGCCGTTATGATGCGGTCTTTATTCTTGTCAGCACCGCCCCGCAGTCCATGTTGCAAGGCGTATGTAAAGAAACCATTGGTCATACGTGGCGTTTCTATTGACCTCTCGGTGTTGCGGCACGACAGAAAGAGCATCACATTGCTGCTTTTATAACCTTTGCCTTTAGCGGAAGACGACTCCTTGCTCTGCCGCATGGTGCCCGAATAACAAGCGTCGGCGAATATCATCTTGTTCTTGCTCTTGCAAGCCTCTATTGCAGAGTAGATGTCGCTATAGTAAAGATAACCGTCGTAGCAGACAAAGCCACCCTTTATACCGTGCCCGCTGAAGAACATCACCACGATATCGTCTTCCACAGCTACAGAAGCCACCTTCCGCAACGCAGCCTTGACAGTAGCCACCTTTGCTTTGTCGTTCATCAAAAGACAAACCTTTGCCTGTTTGTTCTGTTTGTAGAGCCATTGCATAGTGGCGGCATCATTGTGCGGCAAGCGAAGGTCGTGTTGAGTGCCGGGATAATCGGAGATGCCGACCGACAGCAGGTATATCTTCGCTTGGCAGACCATTGGCAATAATGCCAAGAGCGACATCAACAGTAGATGCCTGATTGCTTTATATATACTGTAGGTCAACATCATTATCATAATCGGTTTGCTCGTTGTCTGCATTGTAGACAAACGTTTCATGCTCCTGCTGCTGGGCAAGGTATGCCTGTTGGTAATCGGCCATCTGCACATGCTCGTTAGACAGGTCATAGACTTCGCCCTCGTCTATCTGGAGGTTATGGTTCTCGTCAACAACAAGTACATCCGCCACGCCGTCACCATCCAAATCCACAACCGCAGCCACATCCTCGCCGTTGGTAAGTACAGCCGCTTGCATGGTTTGTCCTTGGTCGCCCTGAGCCTCATATACACCCAACACCTGCACCTCATTGGTACCATTGCCGTTTGTATCGTCAACGGCGGCATGCACTTCTGGATTGGGAGTCACCGGGTCAGCCCCGTTGTTGCCTGTATAGTCAGCCTCTGCGGTTTCGTCCGCGTCAACCTTGGCTACTACTTCCTCCTTAGGAGCAGCTCCCTTGTGTTGTTCCTTTTGTGGTTCTTCTGTAGCTGTTACAACTAGTTCTTCATTTGCTGGAGTTTCCAGTTTCTGCTCTTCGGTTTCTTTGTCGTGGAGCATAGTAGTAGCTGCATATGTTGCGCCACTGCCTACAGCACCGCCTACCATTGCGGCTGCCGCCGTTGCCGCTTTGTCCCCTTTGCTGACCTTATTTGCTCTTTCAGAAGACTCTGTGTTTGCTGTCTGCTTAGCTTTACCATTGTTCTGAGGCTGCATGATGATTGTTTCTTCGTTGTTCATACCGATTGTTTTTATGGGTTCGTAATTCTTTTGACACAGCAAAGATATTCCATTTGCCTGTGCCTCCCTTATGGTTTTCTGCATCCTGTAGCAAATGCCCCGATTGTTGTACGAAACATCAATGAGTGTACTTGCAGCCACAGGCAAAGCACTGCTTGTTGTACTCAATGTTCCTGTAAGGGACAGTGCCGAAAGGTTTGCCGCATTTAGGATTGGGGCACTTGTATTTCTTGGCATACTCCTCGTCGAGGTCGTGCAACTGCTGTTGAACGGTTGTACTGAAGTTTCCCCTTATGAAGAAATAGACGGCAATGGCGAGAGCCGCCACAACGATAACGATTCGCAATGTAGGATCTATGCCTGGTATAAGACCTATACACACACCAAGCATGGAGAGTATGCCTTGCAAACGTTGTTTGTTGGCTGACTTTGCGGCATTGTTTTGAATCTCCATCCTACGATTGTCGTATTCCTCCCAAACCTTCTCTAATGGTTTCAGTGAGAATGTTTGCACTTCATCCTGCTGCACATTATCTTTGACAGATGTGACACCTACCAATTGTAGTATCTGCTGCAACGGAACAAGGAATTTTTCTTCGCCCAACTGTACTTTGCTTGCCGGCGTGATTACCTTGCTGAATATCTGGTTGCCGTCAACAAAAGTCACGTTTTGAGCCTTGATGTTCTCTATATTGATACTGCTCCCATTGACAGTGATCTTGCAATGACGGCGGCTAACGGACAATGGCACCGAGCCTGCCTGTCCTATATTGAACTCACGTCCGCTGGCGATACAGTGCAACCGGCGCACCCCTTCTTCCCTTCCTATGATGATTTCCATGATGCGGTTATTCTACGTTTATGTGAGTCTTGTTGGGAACACGTCCCACAAGAATGTCTTTCAGTTGCCTAAGCGCTTCCTTCGATATTCCCAACTGAAACGTGAAGTTCACTCCGTCGGTCACAACGAGGCTTTGCAGCAGCGGCTGCACCTTATATACGAAGGTGAGATTGACAATGAAACGCTTGCCAATGCGCGCAAAGATGGAGGCACGCTCACGCAAGCTCTCGGAAATAAACTGTTGCATGTGGCTGAGGTTCATGCAGACAGAAACTTTCTGTTTGTTGATAAGCACTATATTGGTATAGTTGCCGTCACCCTCCATATAGACAATCTTAGAACAGTCAAGGCGAATAAGTTCATCACGGGTGTTGATATACAAATGTCCTGTAGACATAACAAACCATCTGTTATCACATTGTCTTCTCCCAAACAATGCAGGGTTAGTATTCTGATTTACAGGCACAAAAAAGCGTGGAGAACTTACCTGTTGTCCATTCCACAGCTTGAGGCTCTCGCATTGCCTATTATAGTCGAACAGACAACGTCAGAGCCCACGCCGATATGAAAAACCACTGCCACGCAGTATATGCACAAGCTCATCACACCCCGAAGGATACGATGATGGCTCGCACATGAGTTGTGCGTGGACATGATATAATCACACCCGGGGCATCTACCGTTGCTAAGTTCAAGACTATAATGACT
>CAVLBD010000072.1:0-8266 GCA_963661195.1 bacterium | reverse complement strand
GCGAGGAGAAAAAGCCAAAGGTGGAGAAGGCAAAGGAAGAGAAGCCGGACAACTCTAAGAAGAACTTCATCCGCTACATGGAACTCGCCTTGGAGGGTGAAGACCTCCGCGAGGGCACTCGCCGCCACAAGGTGGTGGTGATTGATGCTGTGAAACGCTTCGGTGGACTTGTCACCTACGGCGACCTCACTCCGGCAAACATCATGGCGTTCGACAACTGGTTGCACGACGGCACACGGACGGATGTCACTTGCTACGGCTACCACAAGAACGTACACAAGTGGGTGCTGCAACTTTTCAAGACGGGCGAGATTGCACAAGACCCTTACGAGACCGTGACCGTGAAACGTGGCAAGTGCAAGGAGCGTGAACCACTCACCGAGGGCGAACTCAAACGGATGCGCTTGCACAAGTTCAATCCGAAACTCGACAAGGTGCGCGACCTCTTCATCTTCGCCGCCTACACCGGTTTGTCGTTCTGCGACACACAGGCTTTCGACTTTGAGAGCATGACGAAGAAAGAGGGAGACCTTTATTATATAGACGGCTCACACATCAAGATGACATTACACATATTGGGATTTGGGGCTTGTGTGTGTATATGCGCGCACGATAAACCATAATGTGATATATGCCCAAAAGTAGTCTGCTAATTTAAGGGTTTTAAAGCTTACTTATACAAAAGTATTAATTCTATCTCACTCCACTAACACTTATCGGGTAAAAAACGCGCTATGGGAACTTCTCGCAGTCTATATGGAGAGCGTTGAACGCATTTATACCTCGGTATGGTGTTCTTTTAAAAAGTTTTTTTGTTCTTGTATGGATTAAAATATAAGAAAATATGCTTCTTATTTGTAATATCAATATTGCAAAAGATAAAATGCTGCTCCAAAAAACAAAAAAAATAGTCTAAAGGTTTTGTGTTAAAGAATAAAGTATTAACTTTGCAGCAGATAAGAACAAAAATAGGGACTAAAGCTATTACAAGTTAGAACCCAAAGTATTTAAAAAGAGAACTAAAGCATTGACAACTAAAAAAATGAAGATTATGAAAAAGTTTGAATTTAAAGGATTGGCAATATTTGCCATTATGGCAGTAACGGCATTGTTTGTTTCTTGCACGGAAAAGACTGAGGTGTTGGGAGGCTTGGATACAATAACCAATAAAGGTACTGGTAATACTGATAAAAACAAAGTTTCTATAGTTACGCCTGTCGTTTATTTCGCAGAGAGTATGCTTACTGATTATGACATAATGGCAACAATAAATGGGCAACAGATTGTGATGACTGCAGCAAATACCGAGTCGGCAAAAACTTATAATAGTATTGCGGCACGCAGTTATCAAGGAACACCACAAAAGGTTTCGGATTATCCATCTAAACTTACTGTTAATATTAGGGCAAAACTAAAGGATGGGCACACAAGGCAAGATTTTATACGTAACAAAACTGATTTTTTGCTCTTCTCATCGTTTAAAACAAATAATGAAAGTCAAGACTCGCCACTCGGACTGCGTAATTACCGTTATATCCTGCATATGGATGATTTGGCAAGCAAGTTCTTTGAAGATAAAGTTCCCGATTTGCTCAAGGATAGAACACATATATGCAATATCCTTCTGACAAATTCTGACAGTCCGAGACTTAAATATGAGTCGAAATAGTTATTTCGTTGAAAATCGAAAAGTTTATAGAAAACAAGTAGTGACCACTAAAACTATTTAATTATGAAGGCGTTTAAGTATTTAAATATGGCAATCGTTGCCGTAATGATGAGCATTGCAGTTTTTTCTTCCTGCAGCAGTGATAATGATGATTTGGCTGGTGATAAAGATAAAACATCCGAAAAGGCCAAGATCTCCAAAGGACCTTATTCAAAACTTAGGTTGAAGTATTATTTCGGTCTGGACTTATTTAAGTCATTTGACGTGACGGTATCTTATACTGACGTAAATGGTAATAAAAAGACTGAAAATATTTCCGAGGCAAATTGTGAAAAACAAATACTTCCTTATGATAGTAACGGGTTATTCGTTTATGAACAAACCGTAAAATACGATAAATTACCTTTTGATGTAAGCTATAAACTTGATGTTACTCCTAAGGTTGGTGTAACGGAGGCGCAGGGAAGAGTTGGATTGGGCTGCAGTTGTTCTGTAGATGTAGTTGATGATAAAGATGTTGCTAAAGACTGGGATTGGTTGTGCATTAGATATGTTAAGGATGTACCATCACGCAATGTGACAGATATTATAAATTATCATAAAGACCGAAAAGTCTTCCAGGAGCGCAAGGTAACAGCATATGCTGACTATACAGTGAAGGTTCATGAAAATTCTGAAACAAAGTAAGATTAAAAAATACAAGTGAGATTAATAATATAAACGGAAATATGTAAAGATAGTGTAATTAGTAATTTTTCCTCGAAGATGGGTTGTATGTAAAGACGGCTCATCTTCTTTTTTTTATTACGAGAGTGTAGAAAACATAGATTTAGGCTTGTATGTCTACATTTTACTTATGCTTCTTCTTGATAAATCCAATACATTCATTTAGAATGTCTACTTCCAAAATTTTCATCACAACAAAATATAAAAGTGTTGCTAAGGCAATGCGTACGAGGAGAAGAACCCACATTTGTGTTATGGAGTGGGTGATGAGATAAGTCACCGTCATTACAAATGCAGCAGACAGCATGAATGGCAATATATCCGCTGCTACCTCTTTGAGTCTTATGCCAATAAGGTGGTGAGCTACGGTCTGCCATACTCCCAACCAAAGGATGGAAAAGATTGTATATGCTATGACCATGGCGAATATCCCGAATTGGCTGGTTGTAATTATAAGGATTATCTGTAGTATTATTTGTGCAATGTTACACCACATGTATATGTCTGAGCGACCGCTGCTTACTGCAAGTTGTTGGTACATGGTGGTAAATGCGAAGAAAGCTCCTCCCAAGCAAAGAACTTGAAGTAGCGGCACACATTCGTTCCACTTTTCGCCAATGGTGAGTAATATGAATTCTTCTGAAACGAGAGATAGTCCGAACAATGCCGGGAAGGAGAAAAATGCGGTGAATCGCATCATTTTCCTAAAAACACGCTTCTCTCGTTCGTTGTCGTCCGTTATTTGCGCCAATACAGGCTGTGCCACCTGTTCAATTGTGCCGCTTACTGTGCTATAAGCCATTGTGTTCCATTTGTTTGCTTGGGTAAAATTACCTACAGCAGCCATAGGAAACCTATGTCCAAGAATAAAGGTGAGCACATTGCTATTTATGGTATTTACTATAGAGGTAAATAATATCTTTATGCTGAACGAGAACATTTTGCGTATGGGACTGAAGTCAAAATGCAATGTTGGCCGCCATCTTTTATATGTAAAGTAATAGCGGCAGATGTTTTGGATAAATGCAAACAACACCGACTGCCAAGCAAGACTCCAATAAGCCATGCCGTTGCATGCCATTGTTACGCCGCATATGCCAGACAAAGTGAGAGCCACGAGCCCCGTTATAGTGCGTTCTTTTGCCATTATATTCTTGAACATATATGCGTTGTGCGCTATTCCAAAAGAGGAGATAAAGAAATTCAGAAAGACAAAACGGGAAAGTGAGGTAAGCTCCGGTGTATGGAAATAATCGGATATGAGGGGGGCACATAAAAAGAGAATTACATATAGAATGGCGCTCACGCTTATGTTGAACCAAAACACAGCATTGTAATCGTTGGCCGTTGGCGACTTAATGTTGGTAAGTCCTTGCGTGAATCCGCTGCTCTGCAGGTTTCCTGCAATTAGAGTGAAGATAGTAAGCACACCCACGATACCGTAATCGCCAGGTGAAAGTTGTTTAGCCAGTATAATGCCGAACACGAGGTTCAGTAACTGTATCGTTCCGCTATTGAGCGCGCCCCAAAAAAGTCCCTTAGCAGTTTTCTCCTTTAAAGTTTCCATTAGTCCGAAATTTGTGCAAAATTACAATTATAACGTCAAGGCTGGAAACAAAAAACGTTATACTTTTTGTTGTACAATGATTTTGTGCTACCTTTGTCAAGAAAGGCAGCGTATCCATGCGCTTATTTCCCTTGTAAAAATAAAGATTCAACTATGAACATCGCATTGATTATAGCCGGAGGCTCCGGCAACCGTATGGGACTTGATATCCCGAAGCAGTTCATCAACGTCTATGATAAACCGGTGTTGCTTTACACGCTAGAAGGTTTCCAAAACCATCCCCTTATTGATGCAATAGAAGTTGTATGTATAGAGGGATGGGAACATATAGTTAACGCATATGCCAAGCAGTATGGTATAACTAAGCTCCAATGGATTGTTAAGGGCGGCAACACTGGGCAAGAGTCGATACGCAATGGGGTTTATAATCTTGAGGGGAAGTGTTCTTCTGATGATATTATTGTTGTTCATGACGGAATACGTCCGCTGATAGAACCATCGGTATTGACAGATGTCATACTCAAGGCGGGGGAGTACGGCAATGCGGTCACGTCAATGCCTTATAACGAGCAGATATTTGTGGTAAACGAAGACGATGAGAGTACCACAACAAAGTATATTCCCCGCGAGACTCTGCGTCGTGTGTCCACTCCTCAGGCATATCGCTTTGACCTTTTGAACTCAAAATATCATGAGGCTTTCGAAAAAGGTATAGGTATCTACGGCTCTTCGTATGCAAACACAATGATGGTTGAATTGGGCGTAACGCTGCATTTTGCTGCCGGAAGCGACAAAAATATTAAATTGACCACGAAAGATGACCTTGAACTATTCAAAGGCTATATAACAAACAAGATGAAAAATTATTGAAACCGCCATGATAGGATACATTCAACATCCACTCTATGAAGAAGATATAAGGCTTTCTCAAGCAATTTTAGGTATTGAAGGGCTTTATGGAAAGCATTTTCTGATAACCGGCGCTACGGGTATGGTAGGTGTGCTGCTGGTTGATACATTGCTCACTATGCCTGGTGTTCGTGTGACTGCGGTTGGGCGGAGTCGTGAAAGGGCAGAAGAACGTCTTGGGGGCCATTTCCCTAATCCTAATTTTAAGTTTGTTGAGCAAGACGTGTGCCAGTCTTTTACAATCCCGGAACAATGCATAGACTATATTGTCCCTTTGGCAAGTAACACTCATCCGCTAGCGTATTCAAAGTTTCCGATAGAAACTATAATGGTCAATGTGCTTGGCGCGAAACATGCGCTAGAGCTTGCCAGTCATTGCGATGCCAAGGTCGTTTACCCGTCTTCAGTGGAAATATACGGCAATGCACTTGACGACAAACCTTTTGCGGAAAATGTCAATGGCAGGCTGAATCTCTCCAACGCTCGTGCTTGCTACACAGAATCTAAAAGAACAGCCGAAGCACTTTGTCAATCTTATGCAGCAGAAAAAGGCGTTAAAGTGTGCATAGGACGTTTGTGCCGCATTTTTGGCCCGACGATGTTGCGCTCTGATACAAAAGCCTCTTCGCAGTTCATCTTGAAGGCTTTGGTTGGTGAAAATATTGTTTTGAAAAGCCAAGGCAACCAATATTTTTCTTATATATACGTGGCAGAGGCAGTGAAAGCTCTGCTTTGTCTGGCTCTTCGCGGCTCAGATGGTCAGGCATACAACGTGAGCAGTGAGGAAACCGACGTACATCTCCGTGATTTTGCAGTTGAGTGTGCAAGGTATACAGGGAGAAAGGTCGTATTTGACCTGCCTTCGGAAGCAGAAAGCAAAGGATATAGTATAGCTGTCAATGCTGTGCTCAACAATAGTAAGCTTAAAACTTTAGGGTGGTCGCCGGTGTTCAGCTTCTCTAATGCTGTTGGTAGAACATTGGCCATGATGAGGTAAGTGGATTACGGTGGTGGCGTAACAGATACAAGGCTTAGTTACCCTTGTTGTCTGTCGGCTTGTCTCCTTTGTGAGGCTTGTGGCGTTTGTTACGAGCTTTCAAGTGTTCTGTCATTTTCCGCTCTTGTTTATACATTTGTTCAATCTGCCTTTGTGTAAGGAAGCTGCTGAACTTATGGTAGTATTTTGTCCGGATGTCAAGCATTTTCTGACTGCGTTCAAAGTTTTCCTTCATCCGTTCCGCAGCTTTTTCTTCCGTTTCTTGTTCTTTGCGTCTGTCTGGCTTTCCATGCTTTGGCATGATCGCCCACATTTCCTTGCGGTAGCTTTCATAAGTGTCAATGAACTTGTCGTATGTAGCTCCCTCAAGTTTCATGTCAGTGGCAATGTTCTTTGCCATAGCTTGCGCCATTTTTTCCTGTGGAATGCGTGGCCTCTCTTCTTTTTGTGCAGAGACGGTCAATGCTACTGACAACATTAGTGTCATGATCGTCTTTCTAAGGATGTTTGTTCTCATATCTTTCTATTATAGTTTCAGTTGATTTATGCTTATTCAGTTGCAGAGTTGCTTTCTGTTACCAGGGCGAACACATCGTTTGCCTCCGTGTCGATCATGAACTGCTGCTCTTCATAGTTAAGATTGTCAAATGCCATTTCCACTTCCGCAAGGCTACCTGTTTCAGAAGTACGCATTGTCGCGTGACAAATAAGAAGAAGTGTTACGGCAGCAGCAGTCAAAATGACTGTGCGGAACAGGGTACCGCTTTTTTCTTGCAGTGACATAGCAATGGAATGTGTTATTCCATGATCTTTTTTCTGCTTGTTTTCTGCTTCAATGCGCATCCATAATGTATCCTCCATGTCCTTTAGAAATCCTTCGGGCATGGAATAGGGGGCATGCGTATTGGTTCTTGTAAATATGGAATTCTTTTTCATGTGCTAACTAATCGTTTGAACTTAGATATTTCATTATTTTTTCTTTTGCGAGGTGGTAGTTAACCTTGACTGTTGAAGGCGATGTGCCCAATGCTTCAGCAATCTGAACGTATTCCATCTCGCTATAGTATCTCATGTTGAACGTCAGCCTTTGCTTTTCCGGCAGCGACAGTATTGCTTTCTGCAAGCGGATGCTTTCCAGGTCGGAGTAGTCTATGTATCTGTCAGCAGCGGGTTCCGTGCTTCTACCTACTGCTTCATCTAGTAAATCCACTGGATGTTTCTTCTTTCGTAGTGCAGAAAGGGCTTGTCGGGTGGCAATGCGGTAGATCCAAGGCGTAAGGGCATTACTGTCATTCAGCGTACCAAGTGAGCGGAAAACCTTTATGAAAGTTTCCTGCATTATGTCTTGTGTGTCATCGTGAGACACTACGAGATGTCTGATATGCCAGTAGATTGCATCGCCATATTTGCGCATGAGCATTCTGAACCCGCGTTCGGGGGCGCATTTAATGTTGTGCAGTATCTCGTCGTTGCTGGTGTCCATGTGTTATGCTCGTTTTCTTTTTTTTATTATAAGACGTGATGTTTGCAAAAAGGTTTAGTTACGTGTGTGGAAACTTTATCGTTTTTCTGCAGATTTATATTAGTTGTCGTGTCATTTTACAAGTGTAAAACGCTTTTCATAGGAGGTGTGTAGCCACTGTTTCTGAGGCGTCATGTTTTTACCCCACTGTCGTTGGCCGTTGTTCTTGTGGCGTTGCTGACAGTGATGTATATATATTAAGGTGGTAATTTAAGGTCGTGGCAATTGTGTCCTGCTACAATCCAGAAGTCTGGTGTAGCATTTCAATATTGTCGCACCACAGTTCCTTTAGACTTTCAATGTCGTCTTCTTCGGCAAAGTCAGTAATGCAGAGTATGCAGTTGCTGGTTATTTCGCCTGTTTCAATTCGCATCTCGCAGTAAGCGTTTGGGTCTTCATCGCCGTCCCATTTAAAGCGTATAAGCTTTTCTTTGTCTTCATCGGTTATGGAAGCCGTCTTCTCGTCTTTGTCTTTGTAGGTTGTGCCCCAAGTGAAGGTGAGTTTCTTTCCGTGCCGCTCCACTTTGTCCGCCATCCACCGTTCCAGTCCGCTTGCGTCGCTTATGAAAGTCCATATTTTGCTCGGTGAACTAGTGTTCAGTTCGAATTCAAGTTCAATTCGCTTTTTGCTTTTCCCCATAGTAATAAAGCGCTGTTTTTGGTTTGTTTCGATGCTGTTGTGTTTGTTATGCATGGCAAAAATACGGAAAAATACTCTATTCAGTATAATTTTATGGGAAATATTTTTGGTGTTTAATATTTTTATACTACCTTTGCACTCGCAAAAAAGAAATGATGGCGGGATAGCTCAGCTGGTTAGAGCGCATGATTCATAATCATGAGGTCCCCAGTTCAATCCTGGGTCCCGCTACTTTT
>CAVLBD010000071.1:0-8514 GCA_963661195.1 bacterium | reverse complement strand
TCACACAGGCTCTAAAGCCCCCGGCACGTCAGCAATTTGCTCCATGCCAGGGGCTATCGATTGAATGATGACTATGTTTTCGAATTTTCTAGTACTGCGGCTTCTTATGCAATGGGGCGTTCTGCCAATGGATGGACCACATGGAAAGACAAAGACGGAAAAACTCTTGCAGAAATTTATAGACGGCAATAGTTTCTTTTCATCTCTTCACCACGACAACGTGGTTGGGGTGGGTGAGGGTGGTTGGTAAGGGTAGTGTCAGTTTGTGGTCTTTGTATGTGAAGGACAGCTTCTTTCCGCTTTGGAAATCTGTTACGGCTTGGGGCTTCCTTTCCAGCGGGATGATGATGGTGGCGGGGAGCTGAGTGTTTGCCTCGGGGCAGATGTGTATATATATCACTCCGTCTTTCTCTGTCGTTGCGCCCCATTCTGATGGCTTCAACGGACCGGCTTTTGTGCCGTAGAGCGTTTCGCCGTATGTGTTCATCCATTCTCCCAAGTGCTTCAGCCTGTCGAGGGCTAGTGAGGGCAGCTCGCCGTTGGGTTGAGGCCCGATGTTGAGCAGTAGGTTAGCTCCTTTGCCCGAGGTGTTCACGAGCAGGCGTATGATATCGTCAGTTGACTTGTAGTTTTGGTCTGTTACTTTATAGCCCCACATCCCGTTCATTGTCTGGCATGTTTCTAGCGGCAGCTGACTGACCTGTGCCGCCTTGTCCACGAAGCCAGCTTTGTTTTCGCCCGGCAGGTCGCGCTCAAATATCTGTATGTCTTCGCCGTTGTTTGGTTCCATGTGGTGATTGTTCCCTATGAGGCATGAGGGTTGTAGGTTGTGTATCATGGCATATTGCTCGTCTAGCTGCCAGTTGAACGGCACGGTGTCCTGGTCGTGGTCCCACCATCCGTCGAACCATACTGCCCCAATCTTGCCGTAGCGTGTCAGCAACTCGGTGAGTTGGGCGTTCATGAAGCTGAAGTAATGTTGCCAGTCGCTGCGTGTACTGTCTTTTCCGCAATGCCTTCCTGTGCGCCCCATGGGGTAGTCGTCGCGCATCCAGTCGATATGACTGTAATAGAGGTGCAGACTCAGTCCCTCCTCTTTGCAAGCATCGGCAAGTTCCTTCACGACATCGCGCTTGAAGGGTGTAGCTTTCATTATGTTGTAGTCGCTCTGCTTAGTGTCCCACATCGAGAATCCGTCGTGGTGACGCGTGGTGAAGCAAATGTATTTTGCTCCGGCAGCTTTGAATGCTCTTACCCACTGCCGTGCGTTGAAGCGGTGGGGATAGAAGGCGTCTGCTGCTTTGGCGTATTCGTGGCGGTCGGGCACTGCGTTCTGCAGATACCATTCGCCTTGTGCAAATGTGCTGTAAATGCCCCAATGCAGGAAGATTCCCAGTTTAGCGTTGCGGAACTCTTCGCGTGCTGAGAGGTTTTCTTTTGTGGGGATGTATGTTTGTGCCATAGTTGCTATTACCGAGAATAGGGCAACTATAATGGATAATGTTTTTTAATAGTAGTGTTTTTGATATTAAGGCCATGTTTTTCTTTAGCCCACGCCCAGCAGTTCCACTTCGAAGATAAGCGTAGAGCCGCCGGGTATGCCAGGTTGTGAGAATTTGCCGTAGCCTTTTTCAGCGGGGATGTATATTTCCCAGTGGTCGCCCACGTGCATCTGTTGCATGGCAACGATCCAGCCCTCGATGAGGTCGGAGAGGCGCATTGCCAGCGGTGTGCCGCCCCGGCTGGAGTCGAACTTCTTTCCGTTAATGGTCCACCCCGTGTAGTGTGCGGTGATGATGCTGCGTCGGGTGGGCGAGGGGGCTTTGCTGTCGCCAGATTTCAGAATCTTGTAAAAGATGCCTTGGGACAGGGCTTTCACACCCTCCTCCAAGGCTTTTTCTGCCAGCCAACGGCGGTTGGCTTCAATATATTCTTTCTTTGCCATAGGGCTATATTTTCGTTATGGTGGGAACTGTGATTAGTTAATGATTATCTTAGGTTATTTAAAGATTATCTTCGGTTATTTAATGATGATTTTCTTCACCGTTCCGTTGTCGTAGCGTATGATGTTTATGCCGCGAGCTATTGTCTTGCGAGCCTTTCCGTCTATGCCATAGATGCTTGTCACCTTGCATGTGGTGTCGTTGGCAGCGTCCTTTATGTCTGTCGCTGTTTCTTCCAGTGCCGTCATAGCCAGTATGCTTGGTCGTCCGCCCGTCTTCGAGAAGCTAACGCTGCTGAGGGTCTTTTCTTTGTCTAGCGGAACGGTTATCTCGTAGAGGCAATATACTTCAGAGTCGATGGCGTCAGTTCTGCCGTAGTAGCTGCTCTTTGTTAGTATGCGCCCCAGACTGTTCACTGCATCGTTGGCATCTTGCGTCTGTCCGTACCAGTCGGGTATGGTAGCCGAAGCAGCGGTGCCTGTTGTTCCGTCGGTGTAGTTTGGCGTAACGGTTACTACTGATTTGCCGTCGGCGCTGACAGCTAGGCAGTAGAGTGTCTTGCCCTGCAAGCGGTCGCTCAGTTCAAGGGTATAGTCGGCGGTGGATGTCATGGTCAGCGCGTTGTTGGCGGTATAGTCGGCAAGTTCATACGTAATCCCCTCAGCCGATGTCACTATGTGGTCGTCTCCTGCCAGTGCTCCGCTTTCTTGAATGGCGGTGGTGTAGAATGTGTAGCCCGTTTTGTCGATAGTTCCTGTAACGTAAGAAGCCGATGGCTTGGCTTCGGCAATAACGTCGGCATTGAACCCGCTAGAAACGGCCAATGGCTTCTGTTCGCCAGAAACGGGCGTCTTTATCTTCCATGCTTTGTCCATGAAGGCGAGACGGTTGGTCACGAAAGTCTTCAGCGTGTTCACCTTCGTCGTGAACGTGCCGAAGTGGTAGTTCCACGCCTGGTTGTCGCGGTCCAGTGCTCCGCTCTCTTGAAGCACGGCAGCCAAAGAGTCTATCTTTGCCGTTATGAAGTCTTCGGAGTAGTTTTCTTCTCGACGTTCCGTCCATCGCTGGCGCAGTTCCTGCACATAGGCAGGATCTTTCATCAGCTTATACCAGAAGAACGGCACGAGTTGCTGGTCTGCCGATGCCATGAGGTCGTTGCTCTTGTATCGCCATGACTGCACGTTGTTGGCGTCATAGTAGTTTGCCGTGCCGTAGGCTATGTTGAAGTCCCACAGTGCCGTTTTCCACTTGGCATCCGTTCCTAACTCAGCGGCATGCGTCTCACTGTATTTGTAGAGTGGCGTGCTCAGTCGGTAGGCATCCACGTTGTTTGAGAATTCCTGTGCAATCTGATAGTCGATGAATGACTGCACATCTATGTATTTCCTGTATCCGTTCTCGCCCGTGTAGTCGCTTGTGGTGAACGAGCTTTCCATGTCTTCGATGGCATTGCCTATAGCCTCTTCCACGCCGTCTGGAAGGTCGGCAAAGTCGTCGTATTCCGGCTCTTTGTATTGGTAAGCCACGGTGCGGTTGGTGTATTCCACCCCGCTACTGCTCACGGGGTGATGTTTCGAGACGTAGTAGTGTTCTTCGTCCTTTCGGTCAATCTCCACGTGGAAGTCGCCCGTCAGGTCGTCGCTCGTAGGGTCGTCAAGGTTCAGTCGGTTCTTTCCTTTCGTGGCGCGTTCCGACATGA
Source organism: bacterium (assembly GCA_963661195.1). Taxonomy (GTDB): domain Bacteria; phylum Bacteroidota; class Bacteroidia; order Bacteroidales; family Bacteroidaceae; genus Prevotella. Next base: position 4,872 of record CAVLBD010000071.1, on the reverse strand, counting down.
TGTAAATGCCGTAGTAGTAGCCGTCGAGCACCACCTCGCAGTATTTCATGTGCGGAGCGAAGGAGCTTCCTCCGCGAGCCAGTTCCATTGTCAGCACGTCGCGCATGTAGCTCATGTCCTCCCATGGTGCGAGCATCGCCCAGTCGTTGTCTTTTCCCATGCCCATGATGGACACCTTTGCCTTCTTCGCCGTGAGGTCGGCAGCCGTGAGCGTTTTTATGGAGAAGGGTTTCTTGTCGGAGCCGGTGAAGGAAGTGTTTCCGCGGTATTTTATTGCCACGGGCCCTTCCCAGTCAACGGTCTGATTGGCGTGTGCCACGGTGTCGAGATAGTTGATTCCGTCTTTGTTGTTGATGATTTTTATGGTGGCGAGCACGCGGTTCTCTCGCTCTATGGTCTGTCCGTTCACGTTGATAAACACCAGCGGCAGCGTTGTCTGCGTGAAGGTGACGTTGCGTGAGGGCCTGAAATTGTTGGGGTCGGTATCAGCTCCTGCTGCCGGCAATGCAGCGGATGCCATGAAGAGACCGAAAATGATTTGAGGGAGTAGATTCTTTTTCATGCGGAAAGAAATTTTCACTTGTTATTGGAAAATGCCATCACAGCCCTGTTTTTGGATGGGCTGTGATGTGATGTATAAGTGCAAAGTTAGCAATTCGTTTTGAAACAAATGTGTCCTTTCCGCAAAATATTGCCTAAATTGCCATAGACGATGGCTTTTGGCTTATCTATATATATTGAATCTATGCAGGGATAAGCCCCTTGTTTCTTATGATTTCTTCTTCGCCACTCGTTTAGAGAGCTTTATGGCCCCTGTGGGGCATACGTGCTGGCATAGCAGACAACCCACGCATTTGCCGCCGTTGAGTCGTGGCTTACGGTCGTCTCCGAAGGATATTGCCTGATGTCCGCCGTCGTTGCAGGATATGAAGCAGCGTCCGCAGCCAATGCACTTGTCGCGGTCTACCATGGGGAATACCACCGTTGAGCGATCCATCTCGGAGGGCAGCACGAAGTTAGGCAGCTCCTCGCCGATGATACTGTTAAGGTTGTTTAGTCCGCGCTCCTCCAAGTATGAGTCAAGTCCCTCGATGAGGTCGTCGATGATGCGGAAGCCGTATTGCATCACGGCGGTGCACACCTGCAGATTGGTGCATCCCAGCTGCAGGTATTCCAGCGCGTCGCACCATGTCTCTATGCCACCGATGCCGCTAAGCGGTGTGTTCTCCAGGATAGGGTTCTTCGCCATCTCCAGGATGTAACGCAGTGCGATGGGCTTCACCGCACGTCCGCTATAGCCGGAAATCGTGCGCTGGTGAGAAACCATAGAGGAGTCGCTCATCGTGACGCTCTTTATCGTGTTTATCGCTGATATGGCATCGGCTCCCGCCAGCGATGCAGCCACGGCAGGGGCGTTTATCTGCGTGATGTTTGGCGTCATCTTTGCAATGACGGGTATGCTTACGCGACGTTTTACGTATGAGGTGTAGTGCATCACCAGCTCGATGTTCTGCCCCACGTCGCTGCCCATGCCTTCCAGTCCCATCTGCGGGCACGAGAAGTTCAGCTCCAGTGCGTCCACACCGGCGTCCTCCGCCATGTGAGCCAGCTGTGCCCAGTCGCTTAGCGTCTGTCCCATTATGCTTGCCACGATTATCTTTGTAGGGAAGTCCTGCTTCAGTCGTCGCAGAATGTCGAAGTCCACCTCCGCCGGGTTCTCGCTCAGCTGCTCCATGTTGCGGAAACCGTAGAAGCGGCCCGTCTCGCCCTGTTCGCCCACAGAATCGAAGCGTGGCGACACCTCGTGGATGTCCTCCAAGCAGATGGACTTGTAGTACACTCCTGCCCATCCAGCCCGGAACGCCCTTGCCACCATCTCGTAGTTGGTGCAGATGGCTGAGGAGGCGAGGAAGAACGGGTTCTCGCATTTCAGTCCGCAGAAGTCTATCGACAGATCGTGCTTGCTCGTCTTTGCATCGCCACACGTTTTTGTTTCTGTCGCCGCAGGCTGAGTAGCCAGGCTCTGGGCTATGTCTTTTATCCTTATAGCGTAGTCGTAGTGTATACATGCTTCTTGTGCTGACTGCAGGTCAGCGTCCGTACATTGGGCAATCCATTTTGCCGCATTGCGAACGTTGTCGAATCTTATGGCGCGCAACATCCGTGCCGGGTCGCCATTGGCGCAAGCCGCAGTACACGGAGCGTTTTCGCATAGTAGGCAGCGCGATGCCTCTTCTTTGTAATTGATCAGTTTCATAATGTTTTTGTTTAATAGCTTTGTGACAGTTTTAATAGCTTTATTACTCTATGTGCACTCGATAGTGCAAACATTTTCGCAAATATATGAAAGTTTTCCCAACCGCCATGCAATGCCCGCTGCTTTTTAATTGTTTTTTAGAAGTTGCTGGGCGTTTTGCTGCTTGTTTGTGGTTGTTATATAGTAAGTGTATATCATCGTGAAAGGTGCGTTTTTTCAAAAAGAGGCAGTGGCTTGATTTTTGTTTTCCCGTTTTCTGTCACTGGGCCATAGCACTGGCGATAACCAATACTTAATGCTAGCGGAATGATGTTCGCGGGTGTCTCGCCCATGTTGGATATGATGATAAAGTCCGCCCGTTTGTCAACCACCGCCTTTTCTCTTTCCTTCTTCATTTCTGCGGAAGCATCTTTCTGCTCCGCCCAATATTTGCAAGCCGGCAGAGCTCGTGCCAACAAGCCAAATCCATAGTCGCCACTGAAAAACATTATTTTTGGTTTGTCGTAACGCGCCAGATAATCCATCACGGCGACGTGTGTGCCCTCTGCGTTCGCAAACGCAGTGAAATAAGCCATGCGCAGATTGAATGTTGTGCCTAAAATTAGTACGACGGCAATCAAAGCTGTATATATCCATGTATTAAGCCGTTCGAGTTTCTGCGTCAGGATTTTGGCTATATATATGACGAGAAACACAAAGAACGGCATTGCTGATGCCAAATAATGCAGAAACATTGTTCGCGTTACGAGGAACACATAGAATGGGAGGAAGGTGAGCAGAAGCAAGTAGCTCAGTCGCATGCTGCGACAGAAAAAGGCTATAAAAGCAAAAAGGAAGGTAAGGACGAGCTTGTCTCTGTAAAAATCCACCAAGCGATTGCTGCCGGTGATTTTGAATGTGTTGATGAAATACTCGTTTATGAAATCCGCAAGATTCCCCGTGCACAGGAAGTAAAGGGCAAATGGCAGCAAGGGGATAGCAATTCCAGCCAAGCCCCAAAGAATATTTTTAGGCTCGCGACGTTTGATGGAAAGGAATGCAGCGACAAGTGCCATGCCACCCATCATAAAGAAATAGTTCCATTTGACGAGTAGGCACCATGACATGCATAAGCCTAAGGCAAGGCAATTTTTACCCCCCCCATACGGGTTTTGCCGAGCAACTCCCGGCAAGTGAAGTAGATGCCCCCACAAATGGCTGGGACGCAAAAATCTTCGGCTCTCACCTCATTGTGGTAGAAGATAAAGAACAGGAAAAAAGGCATCGCCAGCACAACTAATGCCGATTCTCTCTTTTTCAAAAACAGTCGGGCTGTTAGCCAGATGAAGTGGAACGCCACGGTATACGTTACGACGCTGAGCCAAAACACCCCGTGATACGTTGCCGGCGAGAGCAGATAGCCCACCCCATAGATAAGCCAAAGGAGCGGACCTTTTGAATCGGCAAAGTCAACATAGGGTGTCATCCCTTCCATCCACGCCTTACCGCAAGTGAAAAACCACGCTGAATCGCAGCGCATGCCATAGATGTCAGCCAGATAAGAGTCTGGCGAGAGCAGAAGCAAAAGCGCAAAGGATAGGAGGAAAAGCAGCGCCCAATGAAGGATATCATGCTTGCCCAAGGTAAAATAACGCTTGTCTGAATAAAGTTTTATGTTCATATCATGCAAAAGTAAACATAAAATCTCATACAAAAAAGGAGCGGGCCTTCTTTTCTTGGCTCGCTCCTTTGGGAGTTTCATAGTGTATGTTCTGTTTCTTACTTTACTTTTCCCTTCTTTACTTCGCCGTTGGCGTGAAGCGCAGGGTGTAGGAGTAACTGCTGCTTGACGGCAGGTAGTCAGACGTTGTACTCTCGCCACACGAACCGTTGCCCACACCGCTGATGGCTGCGTCGAAGTGAGCGTAGATGTTGCCCGAGCGAGTGAGATTGTAGTAGTGCCCTGCTGTGCGCCATGTCTTGTAGTTCCAGGAGTCGGTGTAGTGGGCCATGGAGAACGATACTGTACCTTGAGTCTCAATCTTGAGGTCGCACTTGTCTGACGAGAGCGTCAGATCGCGCAGGTTCTGGTGGTCGCCGTTGGTCTGCGGATGGGTGTACTCCTCGAAGAGGTCATCAACAGTGGTAGTGTAGCGACCAAGGTAAGAACCGGTCATGCGGTCGGGGTAGTTGGCCCACGGACCGCGTCCGTAATATTCCACACCCTCGAAGCCTGAGCCGAACTCCATGGCAAGACCTACGCGATAGGTGGTGCTGTTGGATGAGTTGAAGTTCACTGCCATATCAACCACACCGTCGGGATAGATGGTGTACTTGATGGTATAAGAACGTCCGCTGTTGCCCGACACGGTTATGGTGGCGTTGCCATTACTGTCCTTAGTGAGATTGCTGCTTACGCTGTGGCTCGTGTTCTTGCCAGTGGTGCTGTAAGGACAGTTGTTGCGCGAGTTGTCAATGCTGAAGAACTGGCTGAAGCCCGGTGTAGATGCCATGACGGTCTGTCCATTGTATGTCCAACTGGTGAGGTTGCCGCCATTGAAGGTGAGCGAGAAGGTCTTGTCGTCCTTGGTCGTGCCGCTCACGGTAGAGCCGCTCACTGTGAGCGAACCATTTGC
>CAVLBD010000070.1:0-8559 GCA_963661195.1 bacterium | reverse complement strand
AAAACATGTATTTTGTTGACAGTCAATATGTTAACCTCTTTTCAAGGGAGGACTAGATAGACTCTTCAAGGTCATCAACACAATCCAGTCTATTAAATCTAATGCTCTTATTTTTCAATATAAGAGCAAGTGTTTCTATTGATGTATAATGATATACCTTCATTTTCTTACGTTTTAAGGATTCACGAATTATTTAGAAATATTTGACATTAATTGTTCTATTGTCGTATCAGTAAAAGCTTGCCAAATGTCCAAATGTATTGGCTGATACTCTTCGAACATCTGCTTCACGAACTGAATTTCAAAGACAAGACGGAAATCATTATCGTCACATTCTGGATGCACCTCCTTCTTTGTTCCAACGCGTGCAATATTTATCAAGTACAGGTCTCTCACTCCCTTCCGTTTCATGTATGGCATGAAATAATAAAGCTTATTCAAAGCCACAGTTGAAGGAAACTTCTTTCCTGTATAATAGACCTTCGCTGAACGGTCAAGATATTGCTCCATGTTGTCAGATTTGACCAAACTTATAAGAAGGTGCTTTTTGTTGTCAACAACAACATCTCTTTCATCGTTTTCCAATGAAGAATTGTCAACAATACATTTTGGGTATTCTGACTTAACCTCTTTGAAATCAATAATATGTACGGCAAATATGTTCTTTATCGACTGGATGACATGCCACATCATTACAGGTGGAACTGCATTTCCAATCGCTTTATATTGACGTATCTGCGAAACTGAATCTAACTTGAATGTATCTGGAAAAGACTGTATGCGAGCAGCTTCACGAGTAGAGAAACGCCGGTATCTTTCGCCGACCATAAATACAGGGTCAGTACTGTTCAAACTTACTTTTGCCAAATGTGCGCTCACGGTATTGCATGGCTCGTCGAGAGACATGGCTCGGCCCTTGTTCATTTTCTCACGAACAGCCATCATTCCTGCAACTGCTTTTTCGCTGAAGAACAATCCTTCATCATGATTGGCATCCTCTATAATCACATCCCCAAGCACTTTTCGTTCTGACGTTTTTACCTTTGTTGGGAACTTGAATTTAGCCAAGTCTGCCTCTTCTCTGAAACCAACGATTATAACACGCTCACGCTTTTGAGGAACACCATACTCGGAAGCGTTCAGCAGTTTGTGCACCACTTTATATCCTGCGTTTTCAAACTCTTTGATTATCATAGGGAAAGCTTTTCCCTTGTTGGCGGACAGCAATCCCTTAACATTCTCCGCTATGAAGAAACGTGGCTGGCGTTCTTTGAGAATTTTCACCATCTCAAAAAACAACATACCTCTTTCGTCCTTATATCCTAGTCGAGGAGGATTTTGGGCTGAAATTGAAAATGACTGACAGGGGAAACCACCTATCAACATATCAAATTCTGGCATCTTGTCAATTTCAATTTGACGGACATCCTTGACAATGCATTTATGAGAAAAATTTTCATTGTATATTTTCGTACAATACTCGTCATTGTCAATGGAATACACGATGTCGAACGGATTCTTTGCATATTCTTTTCCAAGATAAGAAAATCCGCCTACAACTCCTAAATCCATACCTCCGCATCCACAAAACAAGGATGCTACTTTTATTCTTTCCATGTCAGCAATTCTGTCGGTTTGAACAATTCTGTAGAGAATGAGATTTCCATGCCATTACGTGGCTCAGCCTCTATCTTGTCAGTTTTGTATAAAGATACTGGGTTCCTGAGAACATACAATATCTTGTCTTGTTCACTAAGCATTAATCGATAAATACAATAATGCTCTTTAATCGTTCCTGCAACACGCCATTCGTTAGGTGACATGTGGAAACCAAACATTTGTATTTTCTTCTTGCTTATAGTCGTCTTGACTTCAATATATCTATGGTCTTCTGTTCCGTCTGCTTCATAGCTGTCTATGTCAAATCCAGGATGATAAGAAGGACTGTCAACAATTTGAACAAGACGCACGAACTCTTCGTAGCCATTTACCTTTAGACGCATCTTCTCATGTCCGCAAATCATGGCTTCACCCAAGTTTCCTATGTCTTTCATCGTTCTATCATCAGACGAAACAACCTCTTTGATACGGTCGTCAATAACCACATCTATTGTTCCTGTTTGACCAAACATAGCCTGCACATCCGTCTTGAATAAGTCTGGCTTCATAGAATTGTTGACATACTCAAACCAGTCTGGCTCTATTTTAGTCAGTTCCATGGTTTCTATGTCCTTCTTGCCGTAAAAAGAATCATATCCCTTAAACCACGTTTTATCATCTCGAAATTTTTGGATTGCAGCAACCTCGTTACCTTTGAGGTGGTAATATCCATTTGTTGTTGTCAACAAATTGGCTATTTCCATGTAATCCAAAATATCTTTTGCATAGCGTGTGACATCACCTTTTGTTCGTGGACTACCTGTCAATGAACATATTTTTTTGTCTTTCGGATTGTAATACTTTATCTTGTTCTTTCTGTTGTTGAGGATTGTTTGTGCAATTTCATTTGCTGAAACAACTCCACTTGTAACACGAATGTCGTTAAAGATACAATACGTAGCTTCTTCTGCGGACATGGACATTTCCTTAGAGCTGTCCTGTTCGCTAAGAATGGTATTTCCTGCAAGCAGAACTTGAATAATAGTACGTGCTGGTTTGAATCTTATGTCATTGTATATAATGTCTTTTACATCAACTGCCTTCATGTGTCCACCGGGGAATTGGAATGAATACAAGAAAAGGCGCAAGAATTGTGTTAAGTCTTGATTCTCATGTAGGAAAACTGCCATTTGCGACGTTTCGGTAATATCAGCATCTTTATCCTCTTTATAGAATCCAAAAAGAGCTGGTATTTCTGTCCGCCAGTTGTCAAGAGTCTTTTTAGTAATGCCTATGTTTCCCGGGAACATCTTTATTGCATTGAGATACCGCTGGTTGTATTCGGAGCATGAGCACTGAGGGATTCGGCAGCATTCATTAGCCATATACAACAACACATTTTCAATGTTGCTTTTGAAACGAGGTCTAACGAAATGAATTCTAAACCAATATTTATCAGGTATCTGATAGTAATTTATTTTGTCTGGCATAATTGTTTCTTTAAATGTTCTGCAATAGCCTGTGCCATAATTGGTGGTACAGCATTACCTACTTGTTTGTATTGGCTTGTCTTGCTGCACAAGAAAACGAAATCATCAGGAAACGATTGGATTCTTGCACTTTCACGAACCGTCGGAACTCTATTCCATTTATAATGGAAATGATGCCTGTGTCCTGTATCAATGGTGATGCTTGGTTTTTGACTATTCAAGCGAGTCCACGCAATATGAACCTTTCTGGTTTCTTGCAATTCCGTAGGCAAATCTTTATAGTTTCCACCATCAGGAACCATAGCAATGATGCGTTTGGTCTGTTCGTTATGAAGCGTAATATCATGATTCCATACCACATTACTGCTTGCTCGCATCTGTCGCTGATAGTCGCAACTTGGAGCGATGGGATATGGCGTTTCATCAGCGATGGAACCCTCCGTCAAATCGCCAAGTGCTTCCTCTGTTGTAACCCGATGCTCGACTGTTGGAATATTGAAGTCGAAAACTCCGTTGCGCAAACCTACAAAAACTGCTCGTCTGCGATTTTGCGGAACGCCATAATCCGAAGCAAGAAGAACTTTAGTTTCTACATGATAGCCTAACTCTTGGAAATCGTCGAGTATAGATTGCTTAACAACTCCCTCGCCAATAGACAATATATTGGGCACATTTTCCATCACAAATGCACTTGGCTTGAAATACGCTACCATTCGTACAAAGCCCTTATATAACTTGTTCCTTTCGTCATCGACGATACGCTTGCCTGCGACGGAAAAGCCTTGGCATGGCGGACCACCTATTATTACATCAACGTTTTTTGTCACAAGGTGAGTGCTTACCTCGTCGCCCGTCAAAGTCGCCATGTCTGCGCATAGAACATTACTATTATGGTGATTGAACTTGTATGTTTCAAGTGCATCTTTCCAAATGTCAATGCCAAGCAGTACATCATAGCCAGCTTTTTCAAAGCCAAGCGACAAACCGCCACATCCACAAAACAAGTCCAATACAGTATATCTTTTCTCTGCCATTATATTCTTATTCAATGATTTAGTCCACATTACGCAAAAGTTCATTAACATCAACTTCAAGAAGTTTTGCCATCTTCATGAGGTTTTCCAAGTCAGGTTGACATGTATTTGTACACCATTTAGAAATGGTAGTTTTGTCTTTTCCCAACTGTTCACTAAGCCATTTGTTTGTACGTTTCTTTTCTGCAAGTACTACTTTTAGCCTATTTAATTCCTTATTTGCCATATGTGTTTCTTGATTTATTACAAAAGTACAAAATATATTTCAGACACAATTATAAACAGCTGATGATTTATGCTTATTTAGCAACTTGGTGAGTATTTCTCACTTTTCGCATACAGTAATATCCTTCAAAATATTGGTCTGGCTAAGCCACCTTTTGCCATAACCATTGCAAGAAGTGCGGCGGAATTAGTGCTGGAACGACTCTTTAATGCTAACTTTGCGGAAAAGCAAAGATAAAGAAGTATGGACACCACCGACAAGAACACCGCCGAGGGCTATGTGGTGGCGCGCTATGTGCGCTACCTGAAGCTGCAGCGCAACTACTCGCCCAACACGCTCGACGCCTACACGCGAGACCTCGACAAGCTGCTCGGCTTCCTTTCGGCCGAGGGCAAACAGGTGCTCGACACCACGCTCGACGACCTGCAACTGTTTGCCGCCACGCTCCACGACATAGGCATAGGCCCAGTGTCGCAGTGCCGCATACTGAGCGGCGTGCGCTCGTTCTTCCGCTTCCTGCTGCTCGACGGCTACCGCGACGACGACCCAACCGAGTTTCTTGAGTGGCCGCAGACGGGCGAACATCTGCCCGAAGTGCTCACCGAGGCGGAGATAGATGCCATGGAGGAGTCGATAGACCTGTCGAAAATGGAGGGCCACCGCAACCGCGCCATAATAGAAGTGCTCTACTCGTGCGGACTGCGCGTGAGCGAGTTGGTGGGGCTGCGCCTGTCAGACCTTTACCTGCAAGAGCAGTATCTGAGGGTGCGCGGCAAGGGTTCAAAGGAGCGGCTTGTGCCTATATCGGGGCGTGCCATCGGCGAACTGAACAACTGGTTTCTCTGTCGCAATGAGATGGACATCAAGCCGGGCGAGGAGGACTACGTGTTTCTCAACCGCCGCGGGGCCCACCTCACGCGCACCATGATACTAATAATGATAAAGAACACTGCGCTCGACGCCGGCATTGCCAAGGTGGTCAGTCCACACACCTTGCGCCACTCGTTTGCCACCGCGCTGCTTGAGGGCGGCGCCGACCTGCGCGTCATACAGGCTCTGCTCGGCCACGAGAGCATAGAGACCACCGAGATATACACACACCTCGACACCACCGCCTTACGCCGCGAAATACTGGAGCACCATCCGCGCAACATCAAGAACGGCTGCAAGTAGAGCCGACGGCTACTCGTTGTCGTCTCGCATGCCACGTCTGCCCGCGGCGAATGCTGCGCAAAGCCAGCTTACTTCAGCTGGTATAAGAGCTTACTTCAGCTGGTGTAAGAGCTTACTTCAGTTGGTGTAAGAGCTTACTTCAGTTGGTGTAAGAGCTTTCTTCAACTGGTGTAAGCACACTTTTCAGTGACTTTGCCGCGATTTTCAATCATAAGCGAGACGACATACCACACCGTCTGCCACCGTCACTTACCATCCACATAAACGGTGCGTTCTACCCTTATTTCCCTCTGTCAACTTTGTTTTCTCACATAAAATCATTAACTTCGCATGCAGAATTGCATATAACTACTTATTTAAGGCGGGTTCTATAAATTACCTTTGATGGATTTTTGAATTTTAGCCGAGCTGATTTTTACTTTCTTTCTGAAAGAGCATAGCGGGCTATGCGACTGAAGAAGAAAGTAAAATATGCCGGATAAAATCAAAAAGACACAAAGAGCGACCCATCTAAAAAGGAAGTTTAACAAAGCGTGGAATTTATAGAACACGCCTTAATAAATACAACTACTAAAACAATGAGAATGAGAATTATTGCGGCAGCCATTGCGCTGCTTTGCATCCTTGCCGCAGAGGCAAGGGAACGCAAAAACATCAATCTTGGATGGAAATTTCTGCGCAGCGAGGCCACAGGCGCCGAGCAGCCGGGCTACGACGACACGAAGTGGCAGGCGGTGGATTTGCCCCACGACGCGGCTGTATATGGGGCGTTTGCCAAGCAGGGCGACGGCGCAAGCGCGCGCAACGGCTTCCGCACACTGGGGCGCGGATGGTATCGCCGTCATCTCACCGTGCCGGCAGAGTGGCAGGGCAAACGACTGGTGCTGGAGTTTGAGGGCGTATACCGCAACGCCAAGGTGTATGTAAACGGTAAGCTCTGCGACGGCGAGCGCCCCAACGGCTACATGGACTTCGCCGTTGACGCAACGGACAAGCTGCGCCAGGGCGACAACGTGATAGCCGTGAGCTACGACAACACCTACGAGAAGAGCAGCCGGTGGTATAACGGCGAGGGCATAAGCCGCGACGTGTGGGTGGATGTGCTCGACCCAGTACACGTGGCGCGCTATGGTACATACGTGACCACGCCCAAGATAAGTGCCGACAAGGCCACTGTGGCCATAGAGACGAGCGTGGCCAACGAGGGCAAGGACTCTGTGCTCTGCCGCCTTGTGACGGAGATAGTAGATCCCGACGGACATGTCGTTGCCACAAAAGTGGCCGTCGCCCCATTCAAGGGAGGCGAGACCTACACCTTCCGTCAGCGCATAGCCGTGGCCAACCCACAGCTGTGGAACGTGGGGGCGGCCAAGCTATACAAGGCCGTCAGCAAGGTCTACGCAACGCACTATCCGTCGCCAAGCGAGGACATGGCCGAGGCCGACACATACGAGACCACATTCGGCATACGCGACATAGAGCTTACTCCCGACGAGGGACTGCTGGTGAACGGCAAGCGGGTGTATGTCAACGGAGTGTGCCTGCACACCGACCTCGGGCCTCTCGGCACGGCATCGTTCAAGGCCGCGTGGGACCGTCGGCTCGAAGCCGTTACGCGCGACTTGGGCTGCAACGGACTGCGACTGTCGCACAACGCCTATCCGCAGTATGTGCTCGACTGGGCGGACAGCCACGGAGTGCTCATTGTGGACGAATTCTTCGACAAGTGGGAAGACAGCTACTATGGCAAAGGAGCAAAAATGGGCGAACTGCACCTGCGCGACTTGCGCAGCCAAATGATGCGCGACCGCAACCATCCCTCGGTGTTTGTGTGGAGCGTGGGCAACGAGACATATCAGCAAATATATAAGGAGAAGACCCAAAAAGGCGGCGTTGAGATGCTCAAGCGGCTCATGCAGGAGGCCAAAAGCATAGACCCCTTGCGCATGGCCACGTGCAGCCAATATCCCAACCGCTACGGCAGCGTAAGGAAAAAAAGCAATCCGCACGCCTTCAGCACCGCCGATCCCCATCAGTTTGAGTTCTACACTGATGTTGTAAGCACCAACTACCTTGAGCAATTCTGGGACGAGGACCACAAGAAATACCCACAACTGATATTCATGGAGGGCGAGTTGGCCGTGGGCGACCTTGGCTACGACTTCTTCAACTACGACCACTCCTATCCCGTGGGACAGTTCTACTGGGGCGGCACCGACTATATCGGCGAGTCGTTCGGCTGGCCGGCAAAGGGTTGGGTGCGTGGCCTGGTGGGCTTCACCAACCGAATGAAGCCGCTCGGGCAGAGCGTCAAGAGCTTCTACACCACCGCCCCCATGGCCAAGATAGTGACGAGGCCACGCAAGGGGCAAGGTTCGCTCGTGTGGAACGACCTGAAGATGACGTGGATACCGCTTGAGGAACACTGGAACTACACTGATGGCGACACGCTCGACGTGCAGGTGATGACCAACTGCGACGAGACCGAGCTGCTGCTAAACGGCAAGAGCCTCGGCCGCAAACAACTGCCGCCAAAGGACAAGGCTCCCGAATTGGTGTGGAGCGTGCCTTACACCAAGGGTGAACTGCGCGCGGTTGGTTATAATAATGGTGTGAAGGTGGCCGACGACGTGGTGCGCACAGCTGGCAAACCGGCTCGCATAGTTGTAAGCGCAAGCCGCAGCAGCATGAAGGCCGACGGTCTCGACCTTGCATATCTCGACTATACTGTGGTTGATGGCGACGGCAATGTTTGCCAAGACCCCGTGCAATTGGACTTCAAAGTGACCGGCCAAGGCATCAACACGGGCGTGGCCAGCGACGATATGCTTAGCGACGAGCCGTGGCAGGGCGACAGCCGCACCACATATCAAGGCCGCTGCCAACTGATTGTGCGCTCAAAGGCAAAGGCCGGAAAGGTGAGGGTAGTGGCCAAGGCAAAGGGGCTGAAGGCCGCAGTGACGGAGATTAGGGTGGAGTAGCTACTCCTCCCTAATCTTCCACTCGCTGATGGTTCGCTGCTTGCTGTCGAAGCTGA
>CAVLBD010000069.1:0-8569 GCA_963661195.1 bacterium | reverse complement strand
CGATGTTGTCTGCGGAACAGTCAAAAAGCACAGCCATAGCCTTTTGCGTAGCCCAGACGGTTTCATCTTTATATAGCACTTGTATGCCTTGTTCCTTACCTTCTGCAACGAAAGTCAGGAACTCAGCCGTACTGTTTCGTATTTCAAATTTCTTTGCCATGTTTCTTTTTATTCATGTCAATACTATCTAAAGGTGCTGTTCTCATTTCTAAATCATCAACCCGTTTCTCGATTTCATTCACTGTTTGAGGAAGCGGGTGTACACTGCAATATGATAGATTATACCAAATTGTAACGATAATAATTATAACTGAGCCCAATATTGACGCAGTCCAAGCCAGCCATTTCCATGGAACATATTTGTCAAGCTCTTTTCGTAAAGATGAAACATTACTTGATATGTCTGTTCTTGCTTCCTTAATTTTTTGCTCCAATTCTAATCTAAGGTCATTGTGTGCCTTATCATTCTCACCTCTGAAAGAAGATAATTTATCATCAAGTCGTGTATACTCTTCCCAAGACATACCTCCAGATTTTGTGGGAGATTGCATATCAATATCTTTATTGACGAATTTCTGACCACCATCAATATATTCCGTGTCTTCAGAAGTAACAGTAACCCTAGCTGAAGGCTTATATCTTTTCCTACCATACTTTGAATACGAATTGATATTATTCAGATTGTTCTTCAAATCATATTCATCACCTTGCAATGAGGACCTATTAGGTGGATTTAGATTTGTTCTCTTTGGACTTTCCTTCTTCCTCATTATCAAAAGTCCTTTAAGTTAGAGAACAAGTCTTTTTCTACAGAAAGAGACAGTTTATAGACATCCTTTACAAGGGTCGGGGCATTTATATCTTTAACAACATTCGTCAGATAATTATCAGTGTCTATAACCACACCCACATGAGTCTTACATCCATCTATGTTAAACTCACGTCTATAGAAGTCATCTTCCTCGGCAAGAGGACCTATTTGATACATGCCATTTTGATAGTCTAAACGGAATAAGAAATCCTTTGCAGGATATTCTTCAATCAAGAATTTTGCGGGAAACGCCTTTTTGAAATTATCCACTAACTCTGCATAATCTTTTGATTTTGTGTAATATGTCCCGATAATTCTACTACCGATTCGAGTGTTGTTCAAATCGCCTAAGATATCCTCAACCGCTTTACGTATCTTGACAAATTTAGCATAGAATGAATCCACAGAATCTATTTGAAAAGAATTGTAGTTCAATCTATTTAGAGTAATTTGCACGATATTCTTAGCTTTTTCCTTATCCTCATGGTCGCGAATGGTAATATCGCTTTGACCTATTTCCCAATGAGTAACAGAGAATACATTAGCATTTTGAATACTTTCAACTAATGCTCCTTTCTTGTCTAGCATTGTTACCTTGTGGTCGAATCGTAATTCTAAGATAAATTTACGATTTCCTATGTTTTTTGTATCAATATTTGCCTTCATTGTAACTATCTATTTCTGTTCTAATAATTGCTTTAGCGTAGAGAAGTAAGAATCCTTTTTGTACGGACTCTTCGACTTGACTAGTTTCAGCACATTGCCAGTTTCATCAATAAATTCTATGGTTGGCTTATTAGTTTCTAAGTCAAAGCATAGATAATACTCATGCCCGGCATTGAAGCCCTTCTTGTTTAGGTCTTCGCCCGATACTATGCGTGGGCCAGTGCCAGTCAACGTGAACAAGGCTTTTTGTTTCTTGTCATGCATAATGAGATACTTACACGTTTCAAAGCCTTGCACAAGTCGAAGTGAACCTCTATCGAAGCCAGCCCTAACATAATATAGCTTGTTCTTGAGAACAGTGTCCCACTGACCGTCTTTGCAGTAGCCAACAAGCACAAGGGAATCTTCTTGTTCAATCGGCATCTTATAGACAAGACCTCGTTGTGGAATTGCTTTCTCAACGTATTCTGCACCGATTGCCTTTTCCAGGAGAATGTCTTTAAGATGGTTATATAGTTGCGGACTGTCCTCGTTCTCATGTCCTTCATGCTCCTTCCGACTCTTGCTCTTTGGCAATAGCGGAAATGCACCGATGTTCACACTGTCCACACTACTGCTGTAGTATCGTTTGGCAATGGTTTCACTATCGCCACGACCGGGGAAGAGAATATAGCCACCAATGATTTCCTTACTTGATTGCTCCTTTCTGTCAGACCCATAGTAAATGGCATCACGGTAGCGGTGCATTTGGTTGATGGCATCAGATGGAGGATAGTCACCGCCATGCAGTTCCTTCATTTCTTCAAGGTCTGCCGCTTCTACATCCTTATCCAACCGACTGTCGCTAACAACCCTATACTTGGCATCATATAAGTATGTCAGCAATATCTGGCTGCCGTCCTTCTTTGCGATGTTAAGCACTATGTCTGGTCGTTGCTCTGTGGTTGCTGTATGCACACCAAACGTGTCGGAGTTTCGGCGGTTGAATGTATGCTGGTAGTGTAGTGTTACTACATCACCAAAGTGATTGCGCATCAGTTCTGCCCAGTCGGAATCGTCATTATCTTCCGGTGTTGGATAATTGAACGTAACAACATGTTCCATTCGTGAGTTTGAGAACGGATTGAGCAAAGACCCAGCTGGCTCAGACACAAGTTTTTCGTACTGTGGATTTTCCTTTTCTATGTGCAGGAGTTGCTTAACCATGCGCTTCATCTTGATGAAACACCACAGTTCGTAAATCTCCCATATCTGTAATGTGCCGATATTTGACGCGCCATTGTAAAGGTCGATGCCACGGCGCAACTTTATCCAATCCTTATATACCTGTTGGTATCCTGCACGGCTTTGCAACACCATACTATCTTGGCTCATTCCCTCAAATTTTCCTATTGTACGGAAGAAAGGATTATGTTCCAACTTGTGTATGCGTTCCCGATAGCCGACAAGCCTGCAGCGGTGTTCTTCTGACAATTCATCGTTGCGGTTTTGCGTCAACACTTCGTTGAGAATCTTTGTAAGTCGTTTGCCAATGTGGGTCAACGTGTGTTTCACGAAGCGATTCTCACGAGTGTTCACCGTGGTGTCGCTCTCTTTTAGCTCAAACCAATGGTTGTCCAGTCGTTTTGCCTTGCGTTCTTCGGCATACTCGTCCTCCAATGCAGGAGTCCAGCGTTTTATTTTCTCAACCTTTGCAAAGGTGTTGTAAGTACGAACGTTCTGATGTGGACGGCGCAAGATGAGTTCTATGTTTTTGAGATAATCGTCAATAATCTCCTCAAAGATGTTCATCCACACAATGTCATTGCGTACTCGTCCACGTGTCAACTGTTGATAGGTCGTGGCGAGGTAGCGGAATATAACATCATTGTATTCTTCATTGACATCGTTAAGCAATGACTTATAGTCATGTTTTGTGTCTAACTTCGGACTGACGACCTCAAACGTTACCCATGCACGATGTAAACGACCTGCGTGTTGGTACTCGAATTCCAACTTGAAAGCACCTGGTTCATTGAGGAAACTCACGTTGCCCGATAAGCCCAGTACATTATCTCCATTGTAATCCGTATCAATGTAGAATGCCTGTTCTATATCCCTGCGGACGTGCATCACCCTTGGTGTCGTTCCCTTGTCAATGAAACCTGTCTTAAATCGGATGGCAATGTTGTATTCGCAAGTCTCAAATACCACAGGCCATCGTTCATCCCACACTTGCGTTTCACTTACATCATTCTTTGACAACAAGTTATTATGCTCATGTAGTGTAAGTCGGCACACATCACTTGATGCATATCGGCAATATCGTTCTTCGTATGGCACATCACTTTCCGGCTTGGAATCGTTTGCCCGGTCTATGCGATCTTTGAAACGTTCCCAAGCATAAGACAAGTCTTCGCTCCTGACGACAACTTGATAGTCTCCAAATTGATGTTCAAAGCGTAATGCTTCCATACAAATAATGTTTTATGGCCAATATCGAGTGAAACTTTGGCGGTTCAAGCGGTCAATCATTTCTGATAGCTTGTCAACCGCCATATACTCCTTTTTATTATCTTCGGTGTGCTGCGGAGCAATCTGCTTCAACCAATCAAGCTTACTAAACTCATGGCTCATGCCATCTTCATCATTGACTTGACTATCCAATTCATTGACACGCCGTTCTTTTTCAGATATACGGAACATTTCGTCATCACCCTCCACACGTGGCAATATCTTCATGAGCAATATCTTGTCTATCGCAGTCTCAACGTAAGGCATGAATGTGTCAAAATTGACTTCCTTGCCATCCTCTTCAACTTTATCCAACAATACTGCAAGATATATAGTCAACTCATTCATCACACGATAGCTTACCGTGAACGGAGTTCCTGCAAGTACCGTATTAATTTCCTGCAGTCGTTGGGGCAAGCCTTTGCCGACCTTGCCTTGAATATAATTGCTTATCTGTTCATCAGCGGCAACGGCATCACATTTTTTGATGACTTCTTTTGCCGTGACATACTTACTACGCAGACTATCCATTGTCAAAGGCGTTTCGGAATATGCTAAGTCTTCTTCATCTTTGAAAATATCCTCCAACGCACCACCGTTCATCTCAATAGTCATGGCACGGTCTATCACCTTACGAGAGAATTGATGCGTGGTGTCATCCATGTTTACCGTACCTATTATGAATACATTTTCAGGAAGAGTAAGACCCTCTTCCAACAGGCTCTCGCTTTCGCATTTAATCTTTTCCATCTCCTTGGCATCATTGATATTAAAGAGCTTGAAATAGATTTGCCTGTCGTTTTCAAGATGCTTGCCGCCGATTGCACCATACGTTCTGAAATAATCCTTGTCAACAAGTGCGCCACTCTTTATCTTGGTTCTCTCGCCCTCGTCATCTTTTACAATACGCCTAGTCTCAAGGACGCTCAGAAACTCTGCGAAATATTGCTCTACAGGAGCGAGGTTCATTTCATCAAGGCAGACAAAAAACGGAACGTCTGGGTACATCTTTGCCTTTACCAAGAATCTGACGAACTTGGTAAAGATATATTTCTCTTGAAGATTGCTCCAATAACCCAACAACTCTGTAGAGTCGTGCCAATTAGGCTTCACCTCCACCATACAATAGTTGCCAGGCGTTGTTCCGTCTTTGTCTTGCAGTTCTTTGGGACAACACTTGAAAGCAAACTCCCTCACGATTCTGCTCTTTCCTGTTCCCGAAATGCCGGCGAGGAGCATGAATGGCTTCGTGCGAAAAGCAGCCAGATATTTTTCGTTTTGCCTCTCAAATGTACTCATGTCGTTAGATTGTAAATGAACCTTATCCTTTTTCCCAATATTGAATAGTGAGTTTATGTCTTGCGGTCTTATCGAATAGAAATTATCATTCAAATTAAGATTGTATGATGACAACTCTTTTTCAAATTCAACTCTATTGCTGAAAAATATATCCACTAAAGCAGACGTATAAATACTATTAAATGCATTGTATATCGCTTCATACAAATTTTCTCCGGTCAAATTGGTCTTTCTAAGAATCCAAAGCACTAAAGCCGCCTTTTCTTTTGTACTATTTATGTATGAATTAAAATTTTCATACATGCCAACATTCCGGATGAGTGTCCCTTCCTTTATCTGAAACAATGGCTTGCCACCCCTTTTGGGATATTCAAAGACGTTATCAGGATTGACCAACGAAGCACTAACTTGCCCTGCCGAATAGAAATTGCTTCCTACTGCGAAATCTTTGGAATGTTCTTTAAGCGGCGCATAGAAATTCGTAGTGTAAAAGTTTAGACAGACATCACACACATATCCAACATGTGCGATAAAATCATTCTTATCTTCCTTTTCACGCGTATTACAATCTCTTCTTTTAGCTTTATAAAAACTATCCAATGCCATAAAATGTCTTATGGCACTAACTTTTTGCGTTGCTCCCTGCACGGAAGGATCTGGGCTTAGATGAGACAGCTGCTCATAAGCCTGCAATATTGCCGATTTTGTCAAATATCCCATAATCAATCAGGTAGGTAGTTTAATAATGCAGAAGCTAAGACCCACCCCATAACAGGAGGGACTGCATTGCCGATAACTTTATATCTCGATTGTAGAGGAATAGCTCCGAATGTATAGTTGTCTGGAAATGATTGAATACGGGCACATTCACGCACAGAATATCGTCTGTTCTCTACAGGGTGTGTAACACCACATTTATCTGGTTGAGCAGAAGCGGTTATCGTTCCGTTGATTTCTCCAAACGCAAAACGTCTAAAGAATTTAGGAGCATGATACTTCTTTGGATTGTCTGCGATGTTACGAAATCTTTGTGTCAAGTTTTCGTAAGGAATGTCCTTCCAAGACCTTCCGGCAAAGCAACTCGGTGTAAGCTCCGATACGCTATATCCATCATGGAACTGTTCCATTGCTTCCATACCATGTTCGCAACCACCAATCAAATTTACTGTTTGTTGTGTACCTGGACTATATTCCCAAACATCGTGGTCAGGAGCATTTTCAACCCCTTGAAGTATCCTCCCGAGCAACAATTCTTCAATACGTCCAAAGTGCTCTGAAGGAATATGACCTTCTTCAACTATATGGCGCATAGACTCGAAATCAAATTCAGGTATATTCAATTGCTCATCTATGCCAACCATCAATACCCTATAGCGTTTTTGTGGTACGCCATAGTCAGAAGCACACACTAACTGCATCGATACATGATACCCAAGAGCATGCATTCTGTTTGTTATTTCTTGAGGGACACTTGTCTCGCCATCTGGCATTTTT
Source organism: bacterium (assembly GCA_963661195.1). Taxonomy (GTDB): domain Bacteria; phylum Bacteroidota; class Bacteroidia; order Bacteroidales; family Bacteroidaceae; genus Prevotella. The sequence continues at coordinate 1,806 of CAVLBD010000069.1, read as the reverse complement.
GAAGATAAAATTCCTCTAACATTCTCAAAAACAAATGCTTGTGGCCGATGTCCATTCTCGATTTTTGCACGTATGATTCTTTCGCACTCAGCAAACAACGTGCCTCTTCCATTATTGTCATTAACACCCATGCGTTTTCCTGCATTGGAAAAAGGTTGGCAAGGGAATCCTGCTAATAGTATATCAAAATCAGGAATATCATTTGCATCAACATTTCTAATGTCTGCCAATAAACACTCATGTCCATTACCTGTCAGTAACGGATTAGCATTGTAACACCCTTGGGCATCTTGGTCGAAATCGTTTGCAAATACGATATTTGTATCGAGTCTGTTATAGTCATGTCCTCTGAAGTTAAAGCCCCCTGTAAAACCCAGGTCAAGGCCACCACATCCAGAAAATAATGACGCTATTCTTTTAGGCATTTTATTCTTTTTATTTTTTAATTGACCACAATAAATCTTTGGTATCAACCTCTAAACACTTGGCTATCTGTACCAATGTTTCTAAATTTGGTTGTAGTGTGTTAGTACACCATTTTGAAACAGTCCCAGGGTCTTTACCGAGTTGTTCCGCTAGCCATTTATTGGTGCGTTTCTTTTCTGCCAGCACCACTTTTAGCCGATTTATATCTTTGCTCATACTCTATGATGATTTGAAATTACCTACAAAGGTAATACATTCTCATCGAAAGCAAGTCAATTATGGTGAATATTTATGATTATTTATGTAATTACACACCATTGAATTGTAACATTTATCAATTCTGTCAGGCATCAACAAACTCCTTCTTTACCCTCTGCACCGTGCTCACACCCTTGCCACTGAGCTTCGCCACATCCCGAATTGTGTAGCCCTTCTTCAGGTACTCAATGACTTCCCGATATTCTTCTTTCTTTTGCTCTGCCGTCTTTATACTTCCCTTCTTGCGCCCAAGCCGACCGCCTTTCTCGATGTACTGCTTGCGCCCAGACTGCAAACGGAACGTGATGTTCTCACGCTCCAGTTGCGCACAGGTGGAGAGGGTGGCTATCATAATTGGAGCGAAGAGGGACGGATGTCCTTCCTCGTCCAATAAAGACAGCTGCTCCTTTTGTATGTAGAGGTTGATGCCACTGTCAATGAGTGTCTTGACAGAGGCAAGCACCTCAAAGGCATTGCGACCCAACCTTGACAGTTCACTGACAAGGAGAGTCCCGATGCCATTCCCCTTGCAGTATTCTATTGCTTCGCACAACACCGGGCGATCTTCGTTCCTCTTTGCGCCGGAGATGTGCTCTTCAAAGACTTTGCGGACTTCAAGACCCTTGTACTTGGCATAGTGCGTCAAGTCTTTCACCTGACGCACTGTGCTCTGTCTGTCGCCCACGCTGCTTACTCGGGCGTATATCACTGCTGTATTATTGCTCATTTTCGTTACCATTTTAATCTTTGACTTTTATGGGGTGACTTGAAGTCATGCCATCTTTCCCTTTCGTTTGCAGAACTCCCGACTTTTCTGAATATTTTGAACACAAACCGATACCCGGATTTATTTGAACACAAGAGAAGCGCAGGAAGAACACAACATTAGGGAAGAGAAATATCCCTTCCCCGATGTCGCTAAGTGTCATCATCCGAACACCCCATTAAAAAGGCTGACCGCCTCAATCTTCTTTTCGAGAGCCACCTTTGCATACACCTCCGTTGACTTGATGCTGCCGTGACCAAGCACATCCTTCACCGCCGAGATGTCGGCTCCTGCTGTGATGGCGAGGGTTGCCGTGGTGTGGCGGCTGCAATGGTAGGTCAAGTCCTTTTCTATGC
>CAVLBD010000068.1:0-8731 GCA_963661195.1 bacterium | reverse complement strand
CCACCAGCTTAGGAGGCATCAGTCAGTTCTCTCCGAAAGAAGCCAACCGTTTCACAGTGGTACTACTAACGAAATAACTGTTTGTTCATATAACTTTGAAAACCTGAGCCTGTTTGTAGCGATACAAGCAGGCTCTATTCGTATATTGGGATAGTGGGACATTCTCTTTCCATCTAATTTGCATAAAACGCAAAGGTATAAAACAAAAACATCAAGTATCTTTCATTGTTTCCGATGAAAAACTTTACCTTTGTGACAGAAATACATTTTAATTATGGCAAATAAAGACCTAAACAGAATAAAATTAGTACTAGTTGAGAAGAAACGCACAGCAAAATGGTTGGCTAGAGAACTACACAAAGATCCGGCTACAGTTTCCAAATGGTGTACCAACACCGCTCAACCAAGTCTTGAAACTCTGTTTGAAATTGCTAGAAAACTTGAAGTGGATGTGAAGGAACTTTTAAACGCTTCCAACGAAGATACCTTGTACATTAAGGTTGCCAATCCACTCACAACAAATTGACAAAGACGATATGGTTAAAAAGAAAAAACAAGATAATGCACCGGGGCTTTTCGATGCTCCCAAGACTGCGGAACAGACAAAGATGGAGAATGCACAAGATTTGTACAACTTCCTGTTCGAGGCGTGTAACATTATCCGCGGTCCTGTAAGCCAAGACAATTTTAAGGATTATATCACGCCGATACTCTATTACAAGCGCATTTCTGACGTGTATGACGAAGAAGTGCAGGCTGCATTGGAGGAAAGCGGTGGCGACCTAGATTATGCCATGTTACCCGAACAGCACCGTTTTGACATACCCGAAGGATGTCATTGGAGAGACGTGCGTGAACGTTCCGAAAATCTTGGTGCCGCCATCGTGGGTGCCATGCGCAAGATAGAGCTTGCCAACCCCGACACGCTGTATGGTGTGCTGAGTATGTTCTCCAGTCAGAAGTGGACCAACAAAAACATTCTCTCCGATGGCAAGATACGCGACTTGATAGAGCATCTTTCGTCACGCAACCTTGGCAACAAGGCATATCCTGCCGACCTTATGGGCGATGCCTATGAAGTGTTGCTGAAGAAATTTGCCGACGACTCCAAGGCAAAGGCTGGCGAATTCTACACACCGCGTTCGGTGGTGAGCCTTTTGGTAAGGATACTTGACCCCAAGCCGGGTGAGACTGTATATGACCCAGCGTGCGGCAGCGGCGGTATGCTGATAGAAGCTGTCCACCATATGCACCACGACAATCTGTGTTGTGGCAGCATCTTCGGTCAGGAGAAGAATGTGGTGAATGCCGCAATAGCCAAGATGAATCTTTTCCTTCATGGTGCCAGCGACTTCAACATCATGCAAGGCGACACGCTGCGCTCGCCAAAGATTCTGCAAGGGGGCGAAATAGCCAAGTTTGACTGCGTTATAGCCAACCCGCCGTTCTCACTTGAGAAATGGGGCTCGACAGAATGGTCGTCAGACAAGTATGGCAGAAACATATGGGGCACGCCTTCCGACTCTTGTGGCGACTATGCCTGGATACAGCACATGGTGAAGAGTATGGCACCCGGCAACAGCCGCATGGCTGTGGTGATGCCGCAGGGCATCCTCTTCCGTGGCAACGAAGAGGGACGCATCAGGGAGAAACTGGTAAAGAGCGACCTCATAGAAGCGGTGGTGACACTTGGCGACAAGTTGTTTTACGGAACAGGACTTTCGCCGTGTTTCCTGATACTGCGGCGGATGAAACCGGCAGAGCATTCTGCACGTATCCTGATGATAGACGGAACCAAGATCCTGACCCCAAAACGGGCGCAGAACATCTTGTCGGCAGAGGATGTAGACCGCATCTACCTATTATACTTAGACTACAAGGATGTGGAGGACTACTCCAAGGTAGTCACGTTGAAGGAAATAGCAGAAAAAGAGTTCAATCTTTCTCCCAATCGGTATGTGGAATACCACAAAGAGGCCGTTCGTCCTTATGAGGAGGTAAAGAAAGATTTCCTTGACGCACTTGAAGAGGTTCGCAAGGCAGAAGAGGATTTCAAGAAACTAATAAGCGCGTAAATTATGGCAGAAGCAAAAAAATACAGAACACCCGGCGAGACCATCTCACTCGATGAGATGAAGCAGTTTCTTTGGGGCGCGGCTACCAGGCTGCGAGGGCAGATAGATGCAGCTGGCTATAAAGAATATATATTCCCTTTGTTGTTCTTCAAACGCATCAGCGATGTGTATGATGAGCAGTTCGACGGTTATGTGGCAGAGGGCGGAGAAGCCTATGCCCGTCAACAAACAGAAGATTTTGCAATCCGCATTCCTGACGGAGCGCATTGGACGGACGTAAGAGCCGTTACCGAGAATGTGGGGCAACGACTTGTTGAAGCGTTTGTTGCCATTGAGCAAGCCAATCCCGGTGTAGAGGCGGACGGGCGCGTTATCGGCGGACTGGACGGCATCTTCGGCCCTAAGGACGGTTGGACAAACAAAGCAAAAATGCCCGACCACATCATCTCGTCACTGATTGAAGATTTCTCCCGTTACGACTTGTCGCTTGCCTCGTGCCCTGCCGATGAGATGGGGCAGGCATACGAATATCTTGTAGGCAAATTTGCCGACGACGCAGGAAACACGGCACAGGAGTTTTATACCAACCGAACCGTGGTCACGCTCATGGCAGAGATACTGCAACCTAAGCCCAACGAAAGCATCTACGACCCCACCTGCGGCAGCGGCGGTATGCTCGTAAAATGCCTCGACTATCTGCGGCAGAAGGGTGAACCTTGGCAAGGCGTAAAGGTGTTCGGTCAGGAGATTAACGCCCTTACAAGTTCCATTGCCCGAATGAATCTCTACCTGAATGGCATAGAGGATTTCTCCATTGTGCGTGAGGACACCCTTGCGCATCCAGCCTTCGTAGATGGTAGTCAGCTGCGGAAATTCGATGTGGTGTTGGCTAATCCGCCGTATGCCATTAAACAGTGGAATAGAGAAGCATTCATGAATGACAAGTGGGGACGCAATTTCTTGGGCACTCCTCCACAATCCAAAGCCGACTATGCCTTTATCCAACATATTTTGGCTTCAATGAAGAGTCAAAACGGACGATGCGCAATTCTTTTGCCCCATGGAATCCTTTTCAGAAAAGAGGAAAAAGAAATGCGTGAGAACCTTGTAAAATTGGATATGCTTGAAGCCGTTATAGCATTAGGACACAACTTGTTTTATAACTCTGCTATGATTTCTTGTATTCTCGTCTGTCGTTCACACAAGGACGATAGAAGAAAAAACAAAGTAATATTTATTGATGCAGAAAACGATGTAACAAGAAAGAACGCACAAAGCTTTTTGAGTAATGAGCAAATTGATAAAATTCTTAATGCTTATAAAGAATTCTCTGATATCGAAGGATTTGCCAAAGTTGTATCAAACGAAGAGATAGTTAAAAGCAAATCAGTACTAAGCATCCAATATTATGTAGAAGGACTGGATGATGAAGAATTCGATATAGACGACTCCATACAAGAATGGCAACAAACTTCATCATCTTTGAATCGAGAATTTGTGAAATTGGTTAAATTGATAGAACATGAGTAGCCTATATAAACTTAAGGATTTTGCGCAAATAATTTCCGTTTCTGTTAAAGATGCGCAATGTTATAAATACGAACGTTTCGTTGGTTTAGAACATTATGATTCAGGCGAGCCTGTTATAACCCGTTACACAGACACGTCTTTGTTGAGTTCTTCTACAAAAGAGTTTCAAAAGAATGACATTTTGATAGCACGAAGAAATGTTTATTTGCGCCGCGCTGGAATTGTTTTTTTCTCTGGTTTAACGTCGGGAGACTCTATTGTATTGTGCATTTATGATGACTGCGAAAGTAGAACTGGGTATGACAAAGATTTAGTAACACGCTTTATACCCTTCATTCTAAATTCGAATCATTTTTGGGCATATGCGAATAAACATGCGGATGGTATGAATTCAAAACGAATATCTAAAGATATGATATTGGATTACGAGTTCTCCCTTCCTCCTCTTTCCGAGCAGCGTGTACTCGCGGATAAACTATGGGCGGCATATCGTCTGAAAGAGTCGTACAAGAAACTCTTGAAGGCTACCGACGAAATGGTGAAATCGCAATTTATCGAGATGGTTGGAGACCCAAGATCCAATCCTAAAGGATGGAAGGTGTATAAACTTCCAGATATAGCATCGTACTCAATTGGTCTGACTTACAAACCTGAACACGTTTGCTATAATGGGACTATTGTACTTCGTTCTGGAAATATACAGAATGGGCAAATTGTGCTTGATGATTTGGTTAGAGTAAACTCTCCTATAATAAAAGATAGTCTTTGGGTTAAACAAGGAGACATTCTCATGTGTAGCCGTAATGGTAGTGCCACATTAGTAGGAAAAGTAGCACAAATTAAGAGTTTGACCGAGCCAATGACCTATGGAGCATTTATGACAATTATTCGATCTGAATTTTCGGATTTTTTGTACTTGTATTTTCAAAGTAAAGACTTTAGAGAACAAATTTCCGGAGGAAAGTCATCAACGATGAACCAGATAACGCAAAAGATGCTTGATAAGATAGAAATCCCCTTGCCAAACAAGAATGTTTTATTTAGATTATCAGACATCCTCCAGCTGGCCGATAAATCAAAATATTACGAATTAACAGCATAATAATAAAAATTACATATATGGCATATTTTAACGAAGATAACACTGTAGAGCAGATGCTCATCAATGCAGCAGCTCAGCGTGGTTGGATCTATGTTGAGCCAAAATTCGTTCCTCGTCTTCCTGATGAGGTTCTTGTAACGGAATGGCTTTTAGAAGCCCTTCTCAAACTAAATCCTATTACGCCCGAACAGGCAGAACAGGTTATTTACAAGTTGCGTGCAGCAATCACTTCTGCCGGACAGGCAGATGGACTTGTAGAGGCTAACGACAAGTTCCGCAAGTTGCTTTTCGAAGAAAATTCTTATCCTTTCGGTCAGAATGGAGACAACATCAATATCCGCTTTTTCAGCAACGGGAAAGATAAGGACGGGAATGAATACAAAAACCGCTGTGTGGTAACAAACCAGTGGGAATACCCTCGATTAAGTAAAGAAGGCGGCAAACGCCTTGACCTCGTTTTCGTAATCAATGGTATTCCGATGGTAATAGGAGAAGCCAAGACTCCCGTTCGTCCGCAAGTGACATGGGCAGACGGAGCGTCTGACATTCTGCATTATCAGAAAAGCATCCCCGAGATGTTTGTTCCAAACATACTTTCCTTTGCTAGTGAAGGAAAAGAATTGCAATATGCAGGAATTGGTTGCCCGATAGACAAGTGGGGACCTTGGTTCGCTGACGAAAAGCGATTGCATGGGTCACTGGTGCAAGTGCAGCACAACTACTTGGAGTTAATCACTCCTGAGCGGCTGCTTGACATCTATCGGTTCTATTCTGTCTTTACTGGTACGTCAAGTGGACAAAAGATAAAAATCGTTTGCCGTTACCAACAATACTTAGGTGGCGAGGCCATTGTTCAGCGTGTGCTGAATACCTATAAGAATGGTAAAGGTCCGAGGAAAGGACTGGTTTGGCACTTCCAAGGCTCAGGTAAGTCATGGCTGATGGTTTTTGCAGCCCAGAAACTGCGTTTGCAACAAGAATTGAAGTCGCCGACGGTGCTGATTGTCGACGATCGTATTGATTTGGAAGATCAAATCACAGGAGACTTTACTCGTGCAGAGATTCCAAATGTCGTAGGTGTCGGTAGCAAGACTGACATGGAAACAATGATTCACCAACGCAAGATCCTCATCACCACCATCTTCAAATTTGGCGATTTGACAGACGGGCAGGTGCTTGACGACAGAGACAATATCATCCTGCTGATGGACGAGGCACACCGAACGCAAGAAGGCGACCTCGGCAAGAAGATGCGCACAGCATTGCCTAACGCTTTCTTCTTCGGACTGACAGGTACGCCTATCAACCGCAACGACCACAATACGTTTGTTTGCTTCGGAGCAGAAGAAGATGAATATGGGTATATCTCCAAGTATACGTTCCAAGACTCTGTGGCAGATGGTGCTACATTGGAACTGAATTTCAAGACAGTTCCTGTGGAGATGCACTTGGACGAAGCGAAGCTACAAGAAGAGTTTGACGCCCTGACCGACCAAATAAGTGAGGAGGACAAGACCGAACTCGTAAGGCGTACCAGTGTTGAAGCATTCTTTACGGCAGAAAAGCGTATCAACGATGTATGCAAATACATTGTCAACCATTTCCGTGAATATGTTGAGCCAACGGGCATGAAGGCACAGGTGGTGGTATACAACCGTGACTGCTGTGTAAAATACAAGAAAGCACTTGACGCACTGCTCGGTACTGACGACCAGACAACCATCGTCATGCATACCGCCGGTGACAAAGCCGATGAGTATAAACCATACAAGCGTAGCCGTGACGAGGAGAAGAAACTGCTTGACCAGTTCCGCGACCCGCTCTCGCCATTGAAGTTTGTCATCGTTACAAGCAAGCTGCTTACGGGTTTTGATGCACCTATTCTTCAGTGTATGTATCTCGACAAACCGATGAAAAACCACACTCTGCTGCAAGCTATTTGCCGTACCAACCGCAAATACAACGAAAGCAAGAAATGTGGACTGATTGTTGACTTCGTAGGTGTGTTCGAGGATGTAGCCAAGAGTCTTGCTTTCGATGAAGAGAGCGTGAAGACGATTGTGAAAAACATGGAGGAGATAAAGTCTTTGATTCCGACATTTATGCAGGAGTGTCTTGAATTCTTCCCCGGTGTAGACAGAACAGTGGGTGGATGGGAAGGACTAACTTCCGCTCAGGAATGCCTGAAAGATGAAGGAGTAAAGACGAATTTCGCACGGCATTTCGCACGATTGTCCAAGGCATGGGAAATCGTATCACCAGATGCATATCTTGCTTCCTATCAAAACGATTACACTTGGCTGGCTCAGGTTTACCAAAGTGTGCGTCCCGTAAGTGGCGGAAATCTGATATGGACTCTACTTGGTGCAAAAACCATCGAAATCATCCACCGAAATATTGACACCATCGACATCGGAACAACACTTGAAGATCTTGTTGTTGATGCAGATGTGATTGATTCAGTATTGGAGGACGAGAAGAAGATACAGAAAAAGATTGTCGAAGTGGAGAAGATGCTCCGTCTGCGACTTGGAGAACACGCCGGAGAACCTAAGTTTAAGAAGTTTGCTGAAAAACTCGACGAGTTGCGTGAGCGTATGGCTCAGAACCTTATCTCGAGCATCGACTTCTTGAAGCAGCTACTTGCTATGGCAAAGGATCTGCTTGAAGAAGAGAAAAGAGTTGAAAAGCCAGAAGATAAACGTGCGCAAGCCCGTGCAGCACTGACGGAACTTTTCCAAAGTATAAAAACAGACGAGACACCAGTAGTGGTTGAGAATGTTGTCAATGACATTGACAATGAAGTGGTGAACATTGTACGCCAATTTAACGATGCATTCAAGAGCATCACAGCCCAACGAGAGATAAAGAAGAAACTACGTTCCATACTTTGGATAAAATATAGCATCAAGGACAATGATGTCTTTGAAAAAGCGTATCAGTATATAGAAATGTATTACTAAAAGTATGCAAGAATTTTATAAGACAAAAAACTCGAACGGTGAATATTCCTGTGGAGACATTGGAATTACCTCTGATGAGTGGTATAAGTTGTTGCAAGATAGCAAGGCGAATCCTTATATTGAGACTTTGCTTTGCTTCTTGCGCGAGCCTGAACATAAATGCTATTGTTCTCAGTTGTCTGAGAAATATGGCAAAACAGCCCAACACTTCAACATAAAGAACACCAAGTTCGCTCAATGGGTACAAAAGAAACTGGGACGTTTCAAAATCATTGGTACAGATGGAGATGAAACCTTTTGGTGTGTTACCATGGGGAAGGGTTGGGAAACCAAGCATGGCTTTCAATGGCAACTTCGAGAAGAATTGGTGGTAGCTCTGCGTAAACTACTTATAACACGACTCATTGGAGAAATGCGCAAGTTGCCATCATTCAATGCATATGATGAAGAGTACAAATGGGAACTGATAAATAAAGCCTCAGGAAAAGACGAAATTGGAATTGTCAAGTGTCTGTTCAAGCAGAATGTTGTGGACAATTTTGGCTATGATGATATTTTCAAGACTTTGTGCGAGAGAGTCCCTAATGACTTGTCGAAGTGCGTAAATGCCCTCTTTGACGAAAGCCAAGAATTGAATGCCAGAATTCATACATTCAAGAGTACAATCAAGGCCTTGTACCAAGGAGAAAAGAAACGTCTTGCCAATGACGAGCGGACAGCTGCATCCCTTTTAACCTGTAAATATCCCGACAAATACACCTTTTACAAAGATGAAGTGTATCGGTTGGTCTGCCTGTACTTGGGGTATGATACACAAAAGCCTGGTGAGAAATATTCTCACTTTACTTCTATCATCAACTCATTGGCAAGTGAATATGGCGAGGAGATTCAACAGTTATTTATCAAAGACATTGACAAATATGACTGCAAGCCGTTGAACCTTGCAGTACAGACATTGTTTTGGTGCTTAAAAGAAAAAATAAAGGCTGAGATGGATATGAATAAGCAATTTACATGGATACCATTCTATCAAGAGTTTTCCAAGAAACTTTTGACGTTCC
>CAVLBD010000067.1:0-8954 GCA_963661195.1 bacterium | reverse complement strand
AATCAAACACTAGCAATAAAAGACTATTGCTAGAAAAAAGTAGAGAAAAACAAAATTCATGTTTTCAAAAATATATGAAAACATGAATTATATTTAAATCAAATCTTTGAAATCAAAACAGTGGCATATGCACTTATACCTTCTTTCCTTCCTGTAAAGCCAAGTTTTTCCGTTGTTGTTGCCTTGATGGAAATGTTATCTATATCGGTATCTATTACATCTGCAAGACATCCTTTCATTTTTTCTACATGAGGGTTAATCTTCGGTTGCTCAGCACAAACTGTAGCATCTATATTCCCTACTTTAAAACCTTTGGTTGCAATAAGTTCTATTGTCTTACGAAGCAATATTTTGCTGTCAATATTATGTGTTTCTTCGGCAGTATCTGGAAAATGATAACCTATATCTCGCATATTTGCTGCTCCAAGCAAAGCATCACATATCGCATGGATAAGCACATCTGCATCACTATGTCCAAGCAAGCCAAAAGAATATGGAATCTTTATACCTCCGAGCCACAAGTCACGTCCTTCAACAAGGCGGTGAACATCATATCCAAAGCCTACACGTATATTCATAAACAAGAATTTGAATATTATTTTTTGAATAGGTCTTTAAGTCCATCCATATCGAAACCAAGCGTAAAGCGTAGTGTCTGGTCAAGAGGATTGCTCTTAGCCGTAGCGATAACATAGCCACAATCTAGTGTGAAGGCACTCATTCGGAAACCAGCACCTACCGTGAAATACTTGCGATTGCCTTTGTTTTCCGACTCATGGTGATAACCAGCACGAAGTGAGAATTTGTCATTGTAAACATATTCTGCACCTACACTCCAATTTATTTCCTGAAGTTCTTCCTTGAAACCGCCAGGAGCATCACCAAAACTCTTGAAAATACCAGAAATACTACTTATGTTATAATATTCCTTTTCAACTCGCGTTTCATAAGAGGTTTGGTCTTCACCATCATTCTGTTGTGGATAAGTTGGAACAAGCAACTTATTTGCATCGGCAGAAATGGTAAAACGATTAAACTCATCAATTGGCACCATAAGAGCTGCTCCCAAACGCATGTTCGTTGGAATAAATTCGCTATAATCACTTCCTCCAAACGTGATCTTGCTACCAATATTACTTATATTAAGACCAATCCCTAGCTGGCATTCGCGCGAACCTATATTAATATAATTATTGTAATAGCACGCAATGTCTGCAGCAAAAGCACTTGATGCAGAACGTTCTTCGGTAGAACTATACTGCATATCAGACATAAGCCAACGAACTCCTGCTGCAATAGAGAACTTTTCACTTAACATAAGTGAATAGGCTACATCAAATGACATTTCGTAAGGATTTATTGTTTGGGCATTTGAAAGGTCTGAACTGGAAGAGTCATAGTTCGTATACACCTCACCCAACGAAAAGTAACGCAATGATGCAGAAACTGCGCTATAGTCTCCTATTCGATAATAGCCAGAAAGATACGCAATATCCATGTCGCTGACAAGTGAACGTAACCATGGGGTATAGTTGAGAGCGATACCTGCCCGACTGATACAGAATGGATATTTTGCAGGATTCCAATACTGCGAATTCACATCCGGGTCGGTTGCCGCTCCCACGTCACCCATACCGGCGGCACGTGCATCAGGAGCAATAGTCTGCGACACTAAAGCAGTATGGATGGGATTGAACATGGATCTCTTATCCTGTGCCTTTACGTTTATTGAAACAAGAACTGCCAATGCAACAAGTGTTATCTTCAGTTTTCTAATCATTATCGTTTGGTTAAGTTGTTATATTAGTCCGTGTCAAAAGACACAATGGGCTTTTGCCATATTATAACTCTTTTTGTCGTGAATTATTGTGTATATACAAACAAAGTTACGCTTTTAGTTTATCACTATCAGCTTCTTCGCCTTCGTTGCCTCGCTACTGCCATCGCTAGACAAACGCACACGATATAAATAAATACCAGCCTGAAGTCTACTACCACTATCAGAAGATAAGTCCCAAGTATAGGTATATGTAGATGTTTCAGAAACAGTTTCTTCATTGTGCTGCCACAAGATTCGTCCACTAGTATCAAACACTTCTATCATAACATTCACATCACTACCGCCGCGGTTATGGTTAACGATAAATGTTGTACTCTCCTTAGCCGGATTATTTGTACAGTTGATGCTTGTTATGCTTGGTGTCAGTCCACGAACAACATTAAAACTAAGGGTCGTAGCCGAAGGGTTGTTGAGAATGTCCCATGCAGTAAATTTCAGTTTGTGCGCCCCTTCTTCAAGTTCTGGTATATAATAATAGGTAGAACCTTTTGTATATGATCCGAAGTCAAACGAAAAATTATCATTTAACGTGTATGTTTTCATCGGATCACCGTCAATTACTAACGTCAAATCGTGACCAATACCGCTACCAGACGTATTTAGTCCGTCTTTGTCTGAAAGTTCCGCAACGAAATAAGGCGTTGCGTTAACATTATCTCCATTGCTGAATGTAGGAGAGTTAAGATAGCAGTAAACAGATGGGCCTATTGAATCTGTTGAAAGGTTTTCCGTCCCCCCCACGATAAAGTTTTCTGTCATACCGTTCGCTGTTTCGTTGTTTTTCCCGTTCACAGCAAAGGCATAAATACGACCATTTTCGTCGGAATAGTTTATGTCTTTCGTAACAGCAAAGGAAATATCAAACTTACCATTCCTTATGCTATCGCTACCATTGAATATGGTCTTTGTATAATCATAATATTCATATGCAACAGGTGTTTCCGTACTATTCTTTTTTCCGACGATTTTCTCTTTCGAGTCCCTTACATCAAGCTTAATTTTTCCTGTAAAATCATCTAACAACTTACCTGATGTATTCTCCACATGTCCCTTAACATTAACCGTTGCACCGGCCTTCATACGAGGTAGTTCGGCTGCATTTGCAAGACAAATGCCGTTGATGCTGTCAACAATAATCCGATGCTCAGGTATTTTTAATTTCAACGCGGGGTCGCCAAGCAACGAGAACTGAAGTTTGTTCTTTGTGCGATCCTGCCCGGATGTTACAATATAGTTTTTCGCCAGCCGCTGCGCCTCACCTATTGAGGGGTATTTGCCATTGGTCATAGTAAAGATGCTGCGGATGTATGCGTTGTTCAGATACTGATTACCATCCATGTATACAGTGCGTGTCGTGCCATAAAAAGCAACAGAACCTCCTGAAGGATTAAGCATTGCAGTAACGCCGATATTCGTTTCCGTCCCATCCCAAGGAGCTATATCACACGAAGCCGTAATCCAGAATGGATAGACCTTGTTCTTGAACTGCGAGAAATCTGTTGCTGTAAGCACCTGTTCGTGCGACATCATGTCGGCACGGCCATGACCTGCATAATCAAAAAGCAAAGCACCTTCCGTCTGTTGCTTTTTCAATATGCTGGTAACTTCAGGATAAGTATTTCCTGTAGCAGTGAACACCCTCGTATACATATCCCAAAACACGCGTTTTGCCTGCATTGAAGGTGCTAAAGATTCCATTATTTTCGCAGCCCCATCGGCAGACTCTATATGCCCATTATTATTTCCATCATCGCCGAGATATGCAGCAATATTCTGCCAGTCTCCCGCATTTTTGTTTTCTACATAGCTAAGCGTCTTGTCCACAACAATTTTTGCCGCCTCTGCTGTAGTTACAGGAAAACGCCCAACGGCTATATCATATTTGTCAGTTTTAAGCGACGAACTGGATGCTCCATTTCCTTCTCCATCATCAAGTGCAGTGAAATAGCAGTCGTCAACGAAGCTTTCGGTATAGCTGAACGAATTTTCACTTTCAAAGCAGAGAAGATAATCGTCTGGTGTTTCTGTGCTTAGCGAACTGGTATTCATTCTGTTATCCCACTTTCCATCACCAAAGAGCAAAAGATATTTTGGCATATCCTCATCAGTTTCTGCTCTATCATATAGCATTTTCATATACAATCGATAGGCATCGGCTTCTGGTGTGCCGCTCGAAAACTCGTTATAAAGTTCGTCTGCCGGAACAATCTGTACTTTCAACGAGTCATGTTGCTCATGATGTTCCTTTAACCTTTCAGCTTGAGCCAATATTTTTTGGCTTGTTGGAACAATTATAACCATATCACACTGTTTGTCGGCATGATGATTTTGGTTTGTTATATTGTAAACGTATTCTGGAACAGAGAATGTTGCCACTGAAAGTTGCGGCTCTGGACGAGGTTCTGAGAATACAATTGAAATATAGTCAAGCCTTATTGTATTACTCCCAGTATTCGTAATTTTAATTTCGTTACCTGTCGAAAGGTTATTTATAGTAAATGCCTGCGCTTTGCTGCCTCCCCTGTCATATTCTCCTGGCGTTGAAGTTGTTATTGTCCCAACAATAGAATCGTTGACGCTTATTTGCCCTGAAGTTACTCCGTATGAAGAAATATTGACATAGACTATGGCCTTATGTCCCACAGCCTGCTGAGGGGCAGTCACCTTATACACCTTATTTGAGCCGCTATTGATGGGCGACTGCTCATAAAGATTTCGTCCGCCTTGAAACCATGCGTAGTCATCTACCTCATGCAATGCATGATAATCATCGGGCGAAGGATAGAAAGAAGACACGAAAGTAGCAGAATCCACAGAAAGCGGTTCACTATCATTTTGAGTAATGAAATAATACCCATAGTCAGAATAAGGATTGCGTATTCTCGCTGTTGCCGTATTGTTCTGCCATGTGACTGGCCCCTTTGCCCGGAATACCTTTTTCCCTCCAACCGTACATGTAGGAACCTCCTTCAAGTCATCATAAGCCTTGATGCTAGTTTCTGTCAAAGTCTCGTCATGAAGTGCCCCACCATAACCATACACCTTAACTTTGCTAAGGTCATTAAATCCGGCTTGCCTTATCAAAGCATCCGTAAGCTGATATACACCAGTTGAAGGAACTCTTATTTTTGCCCAAGAACCCGTGGCTAAGACGGAGTTGCTAGCATAGCGCGCAGACTTTGCGCTTTCCTTAAGTGCATTGCTTCTCCTGATATTTTTTGCTTTTGCCTTAGCTTTGAGGCGCAGCATAAAACTGACTAACTTACGGTATTTTCCGTCTTTAAAAACTATAGGAATGAAACTTACTTCTAGCAATCCTTTCTTTCGTTCCACAACTATGCGGCTCTCCACCACCGGAAATTCCGGTATCGATTGTGAATAGATACTTTTCATGCGTGCAATGTCATCGTCACTCATGTCTATGTATTCTGGATAATCCACTGAAACAGTGTAAACAGAGTCTGCATAAGCAGCGCCAAGAGGCAGAATCTGCGTAAATCTAGGCATTACGGAATCTATCTTTACCTCGTTTGCCGTGAGGTTGAAAAACGTCTGTGCCTTAATGCCTACTACACTTGAAAGAAGTGCGAAAGCGAGAAGTATGTTTCTTGTCATTTACTTTACGTTAAACTCAAGCACCTTCCTATCTTCAACGTATCCCACCAAATGGTCATCGATATTCACTGGCCCCACGCCAGCAGGTGTTCCCGTATAAAGAATATCTCCCGTTTTCAGAGTGAAGTACTTGCTTATGTACTCAATGATTTCATCAATCTTGAAGAGCATATCGCTTGTGCAACCCTCCTGAACGGTTTTCCCGTTGATGTCAAGATGGAAATGAAGAGCTTGAACATCACGGAACAGGTCTGCGCTTACCCAATTTCCTATTGTTGCCGCCCCGTCAAAGCCTTTACACATTTCCCAAGGCATGCCGTTTTCACGCAATTTCTGCTGTAAATCACGTGCTGTAAAGTCTATCCCTACTGTAACAGCATCATAATAACGATGTGCAAACCGTGCAGGAATTGCCTTCCCCAACCGGCAGATGCGAACCACAAGTTCCGCCTCATAGTCTATGCGTCCCAGGTCGTCGGGCAGGAAAAAAGGTTTACTGTCCTTCAAGAGAGAGGAGTCAGCTTTTGTGAATATAACCGGCTTCTCTCCCTTGTATAACGTTTCTTTAAGTTCTTTATTGTGTTGAGGGTAGTTCAAACCCACTGCAAAAATTTTCATTTCACTATTTTCTTTTAATCTTCGACCTCGCCAGACGTCCCTTCATCCTTTGCATCTTTATTCAAAGTGTCGTCTTCTCCCAATATCTCATCAATGTGGCGGAACTTAGTCATACGCCCCATTGCTCTTTTAATATTAGGATTCATATCCGGCAATTCCAGTCCTTCTGGCAAATAAAACTCTGTCAAAGGCATTTGTTTGTCGCTCTTAACGTCGCCCTTTGTGGCATAGTCAACGCCATAAACATACATTTCGACACCATAATCAACAAACTCACCCGTCTTCTTCCTTATTATACGATACATGTTGAGCTTGTTCTGCATATCATAAAGATGGGGTTTCCCGTTTGCCAAGCTATATGTCTCGCTCGTATATACATTGGCAAACGAAATAGGGAAAGGCCAAATGGTAAACGGCTTCTTGAAAAATGTGCTGTCAAGTATAATCTCGCACCTCTTGTTGACGCTATCCTCATTCATATACGTTACGCCTCCCTCTCTTTTCCAGGCGCTCGGTAGTCTAGCACCATTCAAAAGTTTGTCGTAATCCTGACATAGGTTATAATCACACAAGCCTGTTGGATCGCCTATTTGAGCCAACATTCTGATGAAACGTGACTGAGACTTTAGAATAGTCGCGTCGGCATATGATGTTCTTGCCATAGGCACGTATCTAGGTATCATCTTCGACTTTGAATTCTTGAAATAAAGATTACACAATTCCTCGGTTACCAACGCCACTTGACCATTTGTATAAACATATGTACGCACAGCTACTTTCATCCTTATTTTCGCTTTTGGATCCTTGCTTACCTTCACGTCCTTTATTTCGCGCGAATAAGGTGTCATTTTTATCTGCTTGCCTTCTACTAGACTTAAAACAGCATCACAAGTTTTATAGTTTATATGCTGAAGTGAAACACTCGAGCATTTTTCTGCAGCAGAAGGCAAGTTGCCATCAGCATCAGTAAGTCCCAGTAATTTACCTGTTGCATTATCAAATACACTAGCAACATCCACAGGCTCTCCGCTTTCAGAATCAACAACTCTGACTTGGGCTTGCATTGTCAATGCAGTGACAAACAATATAAACGACAATGCATACCTCTTGAAATTACATGCATTTACAAATAGACCACACAATGTTTGTTTTTGGATTTTCGTTTCCATAATCTTTCTCCTTGTAGTTAATGTTTTGTTTTAAATAGCTTTTAGTACTGCAAATATAATACTATTATTCAACACAACAAAACTTTTAGAGCACATTTTAAGAATAAACGGATATTTGTCTGCCAACTTATAATAATGTCATAGCGCAAGTACATGAATCATGTTAAACCAATTAAAAGCCATACGCGCTTAATGCACAATGCGACTTTAAGTATAAATACAAAAAAAACCGGGCAAAAGCAATTAAATACCCGCCCGGTTATATTTTGATACCTCTCGTAGAGATTATTCAGCGCGAAGTGTAAAGCGCTTGAAATCAACTACTGTAAGTTCTTTGTCTGCTTCTTTGAGATAATCAGAAACGCTCTTCTTGCTATCCTGGATGAACTCCTGATTAAGAAGACAAGAGTCTTTGAAGAACTTGTTCATACGACCCTTTGCGATGTTCTGTATCATTTGCTCTGGCAAGTTAGCTGCTTTCTCTTCTGCAGTCTTCTTCTTCAACTCACGAATCTCGTCAGCCTGTGCTTCTGTGATGTTGCCTTTCTGAATACCTTCAGCCAAGTGCTCTTCGCTCTCTGAGATATAAAGATTGAAACCAGCCTTCTTGAGTGCAGCCTCAACAGCTTTCTGAACTTGCTCTTCCTTAGTCTTTTCAATAGCAACTTTCAGCTCTGTGTCTTTAACTTCCTGTGGAACGCTTGCTTCATCAAGAGCAACAGGGTTCATGGCTGCAACCTGCATTGCGATAGCATGTGCTTGCTCTTCTGCAACCTTGTTTGTCTGAACCATTGTACAGAGAGTATGCTTGCCCATATGATCGTAAACAGAAACGTTTTCACCTTCGATGAAATTGTATCCGTCAAGTTCCATCTTTTCGCCAGTGATACCTGAACGTGCAATTACTGCGTCTTGCACCTTTGTGCCATCAGCCAAAGCAAGTTCTTTCACCTCGTCAAGCGACTTAGCCTTTGCGGCAACAGCAGCGTCAAGAATGTCCTGTGTCAGTTTGATATAGTCAGCTCCGTTTGCAACGAAGTCAGTTTCGCACTTCAAGGCAACGATAGCGGCAAAGCCGTCAGCGTATTTAACGAGTACACATCCGTTTGAAGTCTCACGGTCAGAACGCTTTGCAGCGATAGCCTGTCCCTTCTCGCGGATAATCTCTACTGCCTTTTCGAAATCACCCTCAGAATCAGTGAGAGCTTTCTTGCAGTCAGAAAGACCTGCGCCAGTCATCTTGCGCAGTTTCTGAATATCAGCTATTGATACAGCCATAGTTTTATAAATGATTTATGGTTTGGAATTATTGTTCTTTTTTAATCGAAAATTGAGAACCGCCTTATTATAGCCGGGCGATTCTCAATATTATTTACTTTTGCCTTATGCTTCTGCGGGAGCTTCCTCAGCAGCTTCTGCCTCTATAGGAGCTTCTTTGCGAGCCTTGCGTGCGCGCTTTGGCTTGTCTTCAGCTGTTTCTGCCTGCTCTTTTGCAGCCTTCTCGTCAGCCTTCTCAACCTTGCGCTCCTCAAGTCCCTCATTGATAGCGTCGCAGCATGCCTGCAAAATAACGTCAATGCTATCCTTAGCATCGTCGTTGGCAGGAATCATGAAATCGATATCCTTAGGATTTGAATTTGTGTCAACGATTGCGAACACAGGAATACCAAGGCGCTTAGCTTCTTTAACGGCGATGGCCTCTTTCATAACAT
>CAVLBD010000066.1:0-9212 GCA_963661195.1 bacterium | reverse complement strand
TAAGGCAAAAGTAAGTGCGGCACCAACTAGCTACAGCCAGTACAAGAGTCTGTTGCCGATAAGCAGTGCTAGCGACCGTGCGACTTATGACAAATTCGCCTCAGACAAAAGCCATGAGCCCAACCTTGTACAAACGGTTAAGACTACCAATGTGCGCAAAGCTGACAGTAGCACGACATGGACATACACCGGCTTTAACGCCTATGCAGGGTTGGAAGAAGACGGAACGACCAGCACCGGTGGATTAGTTGACTTCAACATTCAGCCATTTGACTGCGACACAGTATCATCAGACAATGGCCTTTCACCTTATTCCTACGTGGCTCATGGCAAGCTATATTGTTACTTGCCTAAGATGAATGCGGCAACAGGACTTTACAATGGCCTTGTACGTACAACATACGATGCTAATACTCTTGAACGTCTTGACCAAAAGACAATAAGCCAAACATTCTCGAAAGATCGTCTGCCATATCTTCTTAGTTATGATGACCAGCGCGATATCGTTTACGCCATATCCATGGGAGATGATACCCCTGAAGGAGATCAGAATTCCTTTTATCTCAATGTGCTAGACACAGCCACCTGCACACTGAAACGCATTGGCTATCTCGGTGGATGGAATGGGACTGTAGAAAAAGGAAACTTCAACCCAAAATCATTCACTGCTACAGGGGGAACGCTGCGCATTGAGAACAAAGACGATTCCATCTACATCTGCGAAATAGATCCTGTAACGTGCAAGACAACCATAGTGGGACGCGCTGACATGCCACTGCAATATGTCTATGGCTTACAACCTATGATATACGACTCAAGCACGGGTTATTTGCTTATCAACCACTATGATTTTGACAATGGAACGCAGTATTATAAAGTAGCACCATATATAGCCTATGGACAAAAAGACAATATTCTGAAAACAGACTTGATTGAGGAAACACCTACGGGCTTCACATTCTTCTACAAACGTCCAGAAACGGAAACGTCTTATTCGCACTATGAACTTGCCAACATGAGCGACCTTACTACAACTATCGATGAAGGGTCCACAACGGCAAAGATATCCTTCACCGTACCAGATACAGACGCGAATGGTGAGAAAATTGAAATACCTAGCTATGCCACTAACACCGTACGCTGCTACGTCTATGCTGACAATCAGTATATCAACGTTTCAGGAATGCCGTCAACTATAACGATGGGACAGAAGGTAGAATGTACCGCCGAACTGACTTCTGGAATGCACATAATAACCGTACTGATATATCCGCTCTACAACGAAGTAAAGGCTCTCCGCAATAGCACTGTTATTGTTTGCGGTTATGACGCTCCTTCTACAGTTGGTTCACCAACCCTTTCCGTTAAAGACATGAAAGCTACGATTTCATGGAAAGCTCCTACGAAAGGTAAATACTCCGACTTCGACAGCAAATTCGACACTTCCGACATTACCTACAAGGTTGTGCGTGACTTCGATGGAAAAATAATCGCCGATGGCATCACGGCAACCAGCGCACAGGACGATATTGACGAGGAAATAAAGACCTACTCCTACACGATCTATGCTACAAGCCACGGCAACGAGGGCATTGGAATAAAAACAAACAGTGTGACTGCCGGCAACTACCTGCCTCTGCCCTATGCCAACGATTTCTCTACGTCGGATTGCCTCAATGGTTTCACAGTTATCAACGCCAATAACGATGGCATATACAGAACATGGTCATGGAACCAGTATAGCAAGAGCGTCACTTCAGGATGGGGTATTGGCGATGACTGGCTCATAACCCCTGATTTCAAACTTGAGGCAGGAAAGCTATACTCTATAGCCTACCGTCTTGAAGGAAACGGCAGCTTGCGCACTACCGTAGGTTGCGGCAAGGAAATAGGAGATCAGGACATAGTTCTTGACGATGTGACAAATTATACCTGCAAGACAGAAAGGGAATCTCGCGAGTTTTATTTCCGTCCGACAACTTCTGGAAACTATAATTTTGCGCTCTACAACTATAGCCTTGGTGACAATTGCACATGGAGAATGGATAGTCTGCGTATTGCCGTGGCTGCTACAGAAGGAACCCCGGACAAAGTTCGCTCGCTAAACATCACACCTGATGCCAACGGTGCACTTGGAGCAACATTCTCATTCAGACTTCCGTCTACTGACATCAATGGCAATACCATTTCTTCACTCACAGGAGTAACGATATACGATGTCGATGGCACCGCACTTGGCACACTGAGCAATGTCAAACCAGGAAATGATGCGTCGATTAACGTGAAAGCCGTACACGGATGGAACAATTTCAAAATTGTCGCCAGCAACGCTAACGGTGAGGGGTGGCCTATATATATTAGCAAATTCATCGGCATTGACACTCCGAAAGCTATCGAAAAATTCAGCCTCACTTGGGGTGAAGAACGTACCATTGCCAACCTTTCATGGGATGCACCAACAGAAGGTGAAAATGGTGGATACGTTGACCCATCAACGTTCACATACAAAATATACAAGTACGACTCTTCTTCCTACCCATTCTACAAAGAACTCGGAACGACTCAGGGTGAAACATCCATAGAGGTCAACATCCTTGACGCAACGGAAACGCAAGATCAATATATCTTTGGCATAACAGCATCAAATGATAACGGTGAAAGCAGCTACACACGCGGAAGCATCGTTCTAGGTGTACCGTACACTCTGCCTTTTGTAGAGCCCTTTGCTTCAAGCGGCATAAGCCACTCACCATGGATTGTTACCGCTGGCAAGAATGCACAGACATGGACAGTTGACGGTGGATATTACAATGATAAGATACAACCTGAGAATAACGATGGTCTGCAACTCATTTTGCACAACACTGGCACAGAAGACGCTTCTAGCTTCTTCTCTACTCCTATCATTGACTTCAGTTCTGCAAGCAAGCCTGTGCTTTCTGTATGGTTGCACCATTCTGATGCTATGGCAGAAGAAGCTTACGCAACTTTAGTAGCTACGACAGATGGTAGTAAGGATTTCATAGCGGTAGGTGACACCGTGCGACTAACTGGCAACAATGGCTGGACTGAGCATATTTTCGATCTCTCCGCACTCTGCGGCAAGAAGGCCCAAGTAGCACTTGAAGGTTACCTCCCTAACCCGAGCAACCGCATCTTCGCAGACAACTGGACAATTAAAGAGGCAACAGGCAACGACCTTGCACTAACAGCAATATCACAGCCATACTGTCCGAAAGTTGGAGACGTGGCAGACATCGCCGTTACGGTAGCCAATATGGGTGCAACAACGGCAAACGACTACTCCGTAATGTTCTCGCTCAATGGTGAGGCTATCGACGAAAAAGAGTCATCTGAGGCTCTTGCCATGGGCAAGCAGAACGTGTTCCACTTCACTCTGCCTGTTACCGCTGCACAGAAGGACTACGTATACAGCGCAGAAGTGATATATGATGGTGATGACAATCCTGACAACAATACGAGTCAAGAAATCGAAATCACTCCTACACAGGTAGACTTACCCGCACCTACTGGACTTACACTCAGCGGAACGGATGACTTGAACTGGCTTTCACCAGCTACGACCGACGGTAGAGAGGTTACTCTCGACTTCGAAGATGTTCCAGCATTCACCACAGACAACATCAACGGTTGGAAGACGGCAGACCTTGACGGACATCTGACACTGACATTCGTACAGTATTACAGCAACTACTGGCCTTATGCAAACCAACCATTGGCATGGATGACATGGAGTGCAAAAGAGGCTGGATGTCCAACCGCAGCAGCATGGAAGCCATACGCTGGAGAGAAATGCCTTATTCATTGGGGTAACTATGGCGCTGATGCTGAGGGGCGCACAAATACCGAGGCTGACGATGACTGGTTCATTTCACCTGAGGTAAAGGGTGGCACAGAGTTCTCGTTTATGACCTTGAGCAACGACATTACTTCTTCTATAGAAGTGCTCACGTCAAACACTGACCGCGAACCAAGTTCGTTCACCAACAAAGTGGCTACAGTAACATACTCAAATATGTCTGAGTGGTATGAGATAAAAGCCACTCTGCCTACCGATGCAAAATACGTGGCACTACACACTGTTTCCGACGAATTCGGTATACTCGTGGATGACATCAAGTACACAGAAGCAAGAGTTCCCCAACTACTTGGCTACAGCATCTACTGCAACACCGAAAAAACAGGATCAGCTACCACGACTTCGGCAAAGGCCGACGGCAAGAGTGGCAACTACGCTGTAAGTGCTATTTATGACATGGGCGAATCGGAATTGTCTAATACTGTTGCCGTTACTACAGGAATTGACATAATTCCCGCTGGAAACATCCGAATAGCCGGTGGCAAGGGTACTATAACTATTAGCGGTGCCAACGGGGAAAACATTGACATTTTCTCTCTCGATGGACAAAAGGTTGCAGCTTCAGCAGCAGCTCAAGAGAAAACAATAAGTGTTCCTGCCGGTGTTTATGTTGCCAAGGTCGGTGACAAAGCTGTAAAGGTTAGCGTAAGATAACACATTCCATAAAATAAAGAGAAGGACAGTGGGACTAAGGTACAAAGCCGATGCCCCATGTCCTTCTCTTTTTACTTATAACAAATAACCATCCTGGAAAATGAAAAAAACAATACTCACATTATTAACCATTGTTGCTACTCTATCAGCAAATGATGTGGCAGCAATACCTGCAGACCCTCAGCCAAAGCGAATGACACAGCCCGACGGTTCTATAGTGACCGTTGTGATGCGTGGCGACGAGCACCACCATCTATTATACTCCACCGACGGCAAACCTTTGTACTTCAACTCAAAGACGGGAGCATTTGAATATGCAGCACTGAAGGCAGGACGGATAATGGGCAGCGGTATTACGGCAAGGGACAAAGACTTCCGCAGTGCAAACGATGCTGCATACCTGCGAAACATGAACACTGCGGCCATTGAGAAAGCTGCATTAACAACAACATTCTATGCCCATCCGCAAAAGGAAACGCGCAACGCAAGTCCACGCAGAATACTCATAAATGATTTTCCTACAACAGGTCGTCAAAAGACTCTTGTCATCCTATGGGAATTTAGCGATCAGGGGTTCATATCAGTAAGTGATCCAAAGGAATTCTTCAATGGGTTGCTCAACACGGAAGGCTTTACATGGAATGAAACAGCCATAAACGGATCTGCACGCGACTTCTACCACGCTTCATCATTCAACAAGTTCGACCCCGACTTTGTTGTTGTCGGCCCTGTAAAACTCTCTAACACGGCAAAATATTACGGAGAAGACACAGGAACGGGAACCAACAACGGGCAAGATGCGCGGATTAGCGAGGCTATTATTGAATCCTGTAAGGCACTTGACAACGAGATTGACTTTTCAGAATACGACACCGACGGCGATGGGAAAGTGGACAACATATACTTCTTCTACGCTGGCAACGGACAAGCTGACACTCCTAACGGAACTGACTATATATGGCCGCACTCATGGTATCTGAAAGGTAATGGTGAGAACGGATGGGGAAAGGAGCTCGTGTTGGATGGGAAACTTATTGACCGCTATACCTGCAGCAATGAGCTACGCTACAAAGCCGACGGAACTACAGTGCCTACCGGTATAGGCACTTTCGTGCATGAATTCGGACACGTGCTCGGACTGGCAGACCACTACGATACAGCCTATGGCATGCTCACTTTCGGGTTAGGAGCTTGGGATACCATGGCAAGCGGTTCATATAACAACGACATGAATACACCACCAACATTCTCGGCTTACGAAAGAGCAGAACTGGGATGGCTTGACTATGATGTGCTTGACCTAAATGCCGATAGCGTGAACGTGTTGCCTTATCTTGGCGATTGCAATAAAGCGTACCGCATAGATGTGAATGGCACTGACGGGCGAGAGTTTTTCGTATTGGAAAACAGACAGAAGACCGGGTGGGACAAATATTTGCCAGGACACGGCATGCTGCTATGGCATATTGACATCGACTCTACAGCATGGAACAAAAACGCGGTGAATACGCAACCAGGGCATCAAAGGGTGGACATCGTGGAAGTAGATGGCATAGCAACAGATGCAACACGCAGCGGAGATATTATGCCGGGGACGTCAAACGTGACACAGTGGCAACTGCAATCGTGGGATGGAGACAACATCATGAAGATTGCGCACGTGGCAGAACGCAACGATACCGTGAGGATGGTGATTGCCGGCACAAACTTCAAGTTGGCATATCCTGAAGCGTTGCTTGTAAGTAACGTGGAAGACAGCAGTCTTTGCGTAACATGGACCCCGGTTGAGGATGCGGAATACTATAAGTTGGCAGCCTTTACCAATAACGAAAAAGGCGAAAAGAGTTTTGTTGGTGGCCTGGACTATAAAGTGTATCCTAATGTGCAGAATCTGCAAGTGGAGGGATTGTCTCCACTCACTGACTATACGCTTTCCGTTTCTGCCTTTCTTGCCGACTATGCCTCGGACACTACTGAAGTAAAAGCAACGACGTTACCATTGGCGTTCGAAAAGAAGTTGCCTGATGGCTTGCATACCGACAACGTGACAGAAAACGGATTCATTGCCAAATGGAACGCTGTAGAGGGAGCGACTGACTATATTGTCTGGCTGAACAGACACACTTATAGTGAGACAACGACAGCCATGGGCTATGATTTCAGCGAGAAATATGACGGCATGCCAGAGCTATGGAACACAAGCAGCCAGACATACTACTCTGTAAACGGATATTATGGCAATGCGGCACCTGCGCTACGCCTATCTTCCGATAGTGATTGGCTCATAATAGCATTCCCAGAAACGAAAATTGCAGGTCTTTCTATGTGGGTACGCTCAAACAAGGCAGGTAACAAACTGCACTTTGAGGCGGACTACGGCAATGGCTGGACAGAAATAAAAGTCGTTGATGCGCCCACTACGGCAAGAACAATTTCTGTTACATCAGAAGGAGCTGAAAAAATGCGCATAAGGTTGGAACGAACGGCAGGTTTCGTAACTATAGATGACGTGTCGGCTGATTGCCACACCATGCTGCGTCTTCCTGTTGAGGAATACAACGGAATGAAGAGTTGTGGAAAAGAGGAACTGACATTCAGCGGACTTAAATCAGGAGAAACTTACGGCTTACGCATTCAAGCGACAGACGGTTCGGCACTCTCTTATAAATCTAATGAATGTTGTGTTACATTGCCGGTATCGCTCAGCATCGGAGAAAAGCAAATTGCCGACATCAACACTAAAGGAGAAACATTTGACATTTCCGGCCGCAAGGCGGCCCAAGGGTATAAAGGAATAAGTATTGTAAAGTATGGAAATAGAACGATAAAAGCCAACATAAAATGAAAAAATATATAATAGCTGCACTATTGGCAGGAACTTTTGTTGCAGCCAAAGCGCAGAACGACACACTTGCCGTAGGTTACTGCAACGGCAAGACAGCAACAACTACAGAACATCGTTTGGACGGCAAAGGATGGAATTCTGCAGCATTGCGGCTTTCTGAGGAAGCGTTGTCTGCATACAAAGGAAATGAGATAACGGGCATTAGGGTTGGACTCGTGAACGTGCTAAACACGGATACCGTGACAGTATGGCTAAGAAGCGATAAGGACGGGGCTAATCTTGCCGAAGCAACCGTGGTTAGGAAAACAGGAACGAAAAACGTAACAAAAGGATGGAACAAGATTCTCTTCAACAAGCCATATGCCATAACAGGCGAAGAGGGCACAATCTATGCCGGATATAGCATAAGACAGAAAGCATCATCGGACATTGTCAGCATTGTAACCCCAAAGCGCATAAAGACTTCCTACATAAAACAGGGCGAAAAGACATGGCAAGATGTCAGTTCGGAAGGCGTACTAAGCATAGAGGCTCTTGTCGCAGGAGAAAAGATGCCGGACTACGACCTCGGCATTGGTTCGGCGACAGTAAAGCCACGCCCATCGGTAAGCCCGACTGCCTTGCAGTTAGAGTTGGGAGTTCATAACTATGGAACAAAAGATGTTAAGGGTTTTACGCTGGAGCTACAGGCCGGAGACACATGGAAAGTGGACTCGCATGTTGACGTAAGTCTGTCATCGTTGGCAGATACGACATTGACACTGATTATAGATCCCCAAACAGCCACAGACGACAAAACAGCAATGACAATTACGCTGCTTTCACTTGACAACGCCTCTGACTATAACGGGAAAAATAACATGACTGTGCCATATTTCACCTATACAAGAAATGTTATCCTTGAGGAATTCACAACAGAACAATGCACTGCATGTCCTACGGCTGCGGCAAACATACATACTCTACTGGAAGACGAGCGGTTTGCCGGAAACGTGATTGCCGTGGCACACCATGTTGGATACTACACCGATGACTTCACACTTGGCTACAATTCGAAAGACAAAACCTATGAGGAAGAAGAATTATTGAGTTTCTACAACAATGGTTCGGATGTCTATGCACCTGGCGGCATGTTAAACAGAAAACCATATTTCACATCGAAATCAAACAAGCCTACTCCCGTTTTTGCACTGACAAATTATGCCACACTTGAGGCATATGCCGCGCATGAAACAGAGCTTACAACCAACGCTATGCTGAGTATTGAGCTCAACAAAGCTGCCGACGGGTCAAAGGTTGATGTACACGTTGGCGGCATTTGCAACGAGTTATACTCATCAAACAATCCATACATTCAGGTTTATCTCATTGAAAACGACATAAGGTCAACAAATCAAGCTGGTGCAAGTGGCACATACTATCAGCAACACGTAACACGCGACTGCAACGGTATATGGGGCGAACCTATAAATTGGAATGACAAAACATTCAGCTACGACTGCAGTTTCGCTATCAATGGAGAATGGAACTCTAAGAACATGGAGATTGTAGCATTTATCTACAACAAAGATGACGAGGATTTGAAGAACAGTGCTATTGAAAATGGTGTGAGTATACCATTGGATACAGAAACAGGAATTTATGAAACCGCAATAGACAAGGGGGCATACGAGATTGCACGCTACGGCATAGACGGGCGTAAGGCAACGGTAAGTTCGAAAGGCATAGTTATCATAAAACTGTCTGATGGCAGAACCATAAAGATTATTAAATAGCATTTACATGAACTAAAAATAAGAGCCCCGATAGAGCTCTTATTTTTTTGTTTGCACG
>CAVLBD010000065.1:0-10146 GCA_963661195.1 bacterium | reverse complement strand
AAGACAGCCGCAAGAGAAGAGCCTCCGAAAGAATAATTCGGAGGCTCTTTTTTTTGTTTATTTAAACAGTAAACACTTTCTGATTGTTACTGGCATTTATGATTATACATAGCACGGGCAGTGATAATGTTTCTGCAAATATTTTATTCCAATGCCGTGAGAAAGCTTATAAAGTCATTACTTTATGAAAGATACAAGGTTAATAAGATAGTAATTGTCACTTATTTATTGTAAGATTTAAGTTATTTCTGTTACAGGTTGCTTAGATCTAAAGATATGTAGTTATAAAAATAATAAAGTTCTTTATCTTTTTTGAGGGATAAAGAACTTTATTACTTATGGTATTTATGTAAAGTGGATATTATTCTTCATCGTCTTCTATAATATTTTGAAATCCTTTTGCTAATCCACCTTCACTTGTTTCTTTATAAAGTGAAGGAATGTCATGTCCCGTGCGTTTCATCACTTCTACCACACGGTCGAAAGAAACACGGTGTGACCCATCGGAAAACGATGCATACAGATTTGAATCTAAGGCACGTGTTGCAGCAAATGCATTTCGTTCAATGCATGGAATCTGTACTAGACCGCAGATTGGGTCGCAAGTCATTCCTAAATGATGCTCTAATCCCATTTCTGCTGCATATTCAATTTGAGATGGACTGCCACCAAATAGTTGACATGCTGCAGCGGAAGCCATTGCACAAGCGACTCCTACCTCCCCTTGACAACCCACATCTGCTCCAGAAATTGATGCATTCGTCTTAACGATATTACCAACAAGTCCTGCAGTTGCAAGTGCATGTAAAATTTGCATTTCTGTAAAAGAATGGCCTTTAAATATATGGTAAAGAACTGCTGGTAAAACTCCGCATGCGCCACAAGTAGGGGCTGTAACGATGGTTCCGCCAGAGGCGTTCTCCTCGCTAACGGCAAGAGCGTATGAATATACTAGAGCTCTAGCTTGTAATGACTGCTTGTAACCAGATGCTTTTATATAATATGTTGGAGCCTTGCGTTGAAGATTTAACGGACCAGGTAAACGTCCTTCATGTTTTATTCCTCTTTCAACGGCTTGACACATTGTGTTCCATACGACATCAAGATAATCCCAAATACTTTTGTCTTCCCTAAGTTCTACATATTCCCAATAGTTACGTCCCGTCTTTTCACACCACTGCATGATTTCTGTCATAGAATTCATGTCGTATACTTCTAAAGAATCGAACATGTCGCCTTTTTCCTTGCCTTCAGACAAGGCACCACCGCCTATACTATATACTGTCCATTCGTCATACTTTTGGCCGTTGCTGTCTTTGCTTGCGAATTTCATGCCGTTTGGATGAAATGGCAGGAATATGTCTGGGCGCCAAATAATTCTAACAGGTGCGATACTTTGCAGCACATCTGTTATAGCAATGTCTGTCATATGTCCTTTTCCTGTTGCTGCGAGGCTACCATATAGCGTTACATCGAAACCTTTTGCTTCCTTATGCTTTTCTAGATATATTTTAGCGGCTTTTTGTGGCCCCATGGTATGACTACTTGAAGGCCCTTTACCAATTTTGTATATTTCTCTTAGAGATTTCATTAGTCTATATTTATCTTTTCTTTCTGCAAATTTACTTGAAAATCATTTCTTTCACGAATTATGTTAATCAATTCTTGTCGTTTGTCTTTTAAATCACTATATTTGCGGTGTGAAGAGGTATGGAATATTGCAGCGTTTGCTTGTTTGGTTGTTGCGCATCAGACATTGCCGTGGCTTCGGAGTTCAGTCGCCTTGGGCTTATGGCTTTGTAACAGATGTGATAAATCATCGGAAATCATTTAATGCATATAAGACATTGTCTGATGCTTTCCCTCGCGCAAGTTTTATAGAACGGAAGAATGGTGAGTTTTTTCTTCGCCTTTCTGATTTCTCACAGTTTAGTTCAGTGTTTTCATGCTATTGTGATGCTTCTACAGATGACTTACTAGCTGCTTATGTTAGTGCGGGATGCAGCAAAGCAACATATGTAAGATGTAATAGCTTCTTAAAATTAAAGACAGAATTGGAAGTCCGTTTAGCCGAACACCCAGTGCTTGTTATCGTTGATACTTTTTCTGCGGCATGGGAAAGGAGTATTGAAAGTATGCAAGGACTGCTTAAGGATGGAGACTTTCTCGTGGCTTTGGATATTCACGCTATGTGTGAGACAAAAAAACGGTGGAATAGTATCATTAATAATGTGGCGAACGGTTTGACGTTTGATTTGTATTATGTTGGGGTAGTATACTTCGACAGTAAACGATATAGTGAGCATTTTAAAATTAACTTTTAAAACACAATACTATGGCTATTACAAAAGTTTATACTAAGACCGGTGATGGTGGAACAACAGCTCTCATTGGTGGAATTAGAGTTAAGAAGACACATCCGCGTATAGAAGCGTATGGGACCGTTGATGAGTTGAGTGCTCAATTGGGCTTGCTCGTTTCTTTTATGAAAGATGGTGACGACAAGAAGCTTGTTATACGTATACAACGTCAGCTTTTTACCATTTGTTCATATCTTGCCACAGACTTATCTCAGACACCGCTAGCTCCTAGCTATACGCTTGATACCGAAGAGGTGAAAGTGTTGGAACAGGCAATAGATGATATAAATGCCAATTTGCCTCGTCAAACTGCGTTTATTATTCCTGGAGGTTGTCATGAGGCAGCTCTTGCCCACGTGTGTCGTACTGTTTGTCGGCGTGCAGAACGCCGTATCTTTGCTTTGTCAGAAATGTCACCGCTTGATGCACATGTGCTGGAATATATCAATCGCTTGTCTGACTACCTCTTTGTCTTGGCCCGGAAACTTAACTTTATTGAAGGTGTAAGAGAAAAAATCTGGAAGAAAAACTTGTAAACAAGAAAAAAAATATTATTTTTGCGTCCAATTTTAAATGTGGATGTAAGCTTAGCTTGCGGAAGAAGATCAGAATAAACGCAAATCGATAATATTTATTTACTATGTATTGGACACTAGAATTGGCTTCAAAGCTTGAAGATGCACCATGGCCTGCAACAAAGGAAGAGTTGATTGATTATGCGATTCGTTCCGGTGCACCTCTTGAAGTGCTTGAGAACCTGCAGGAAATAGAGGATGAGGGTGATGTTTATGAAAGTATCGAAGACATTTGGCCCGATTATCCTACAAAGGAAGATTTCCTTTTTAACGAAGACGAGTATTGAAATCAGTTTATAAGAACCTTCCGGCCGCAAAGAAGCTGAGAAGGTTCTTTGTCTTTTTTGTGATTAAAATGCAAAATTGCCAATATTCTTTTCTTTCTATAATACAATAAAATTAGCAAAACCCCGTTTTATAAGCGTGTTTAAACGTTTATACATATTTTTTGCACTGTCAATTCTCTTTTCCATTACGGCAAAAGGGCAGTATGATGCATCGTTCAGTCATTACTGGGATTTGGAATCTTATTTCAATCCGGCTGCAGTTGGAAAGCAATCAAAGCTGAATATCGCAGGAGCATATGCTTTGGATATGGCTGGCTTTGAGAATAATCCGCGTACAATGTATCTTGGTGCTGACATGCCATTCTATTTGCTAAATGCATACCATGGCGCGGGCATATCCTTGCTTAATGACCAGATTGGACTTTTTACGCATCAACGCATAGCTATCCAATATGCGTACAAACAAAAATTGTTTGGAGGGCAGTTGAGTATTGGTCTGCAGTTGGGTTTGCTTAACGAACAGTTTGATGGCTCAAAGGTTGATTTGGAGGATTCAAGCGACCCTGCTTTCTCTACGTCACAAATTAAAGGTAGTTCCTTCGATCTCGCAGCAGGGCTTTACTATACTCACGGCAGATGGTATGCTGGGGCTTCGGTACAACATGCAACTTCTCCTCTTGTTGAGCTTGGCGAAACAAACGAATTGCAGGTCGATCCCACATTTTATTTAACTGGCGGATACAATATAAAGTTAAGAAATCCGTTTGTTACAATACCAACGTCTGTTCTTGTCCGCACGGATATGAAAGCCTACCGTGCCGATGTAACTGCACGAGTGGTGTATACAAACGAGAAAAAAGTTATGTATTGTGGTCTGTCTTATAGTCCAACAAACTCAGTAACAGGCATTATCGGTGGCTCCTTCCATGGAATAAACGTATGCTATAGCTATGAGATGTATACGTCGGCAATAAATGTTGGGAATGGAAGTCATGAGCTTTCGGTTGGATATCAGACGACATTGAACCTGTATAAGAAAGGCAAGAACAAGCATAAAAGCGTGAGAATACTCTAAAACAAGGAAAAGAACTAAAAAATATATGTTTACAAGATATATGAAAATTGGAAAAAGTATCATAGCTCTTTTGGTATTGGCAACGACACTTACCAGTTGCTTTGGCGGAAAGGCTACCACTTCATCACGTGGCGGTGAACTTACCGGGACGGGTGGTGGCAAAGGCTTCTCTGAACCAACACCTTTCGGTATGACACTGGTAAAGAAAGGCTTCCTCAAGATGGGAATGGAAAAGGAAGACAGTCTTTGGGGAAAGAAGACACCCGTAAAAGAAATATCCGTAGACGGATTTTGGATGGACGACACAGAGATAACGAACTCTGAATATCGCCAATTTGTATATTGGGTGCGCGATTCAATTCTCCGTACGCGTCTTGCAGATCCCTCATATGGCGGTGACGAGTCGTATATGATAACGGAAGACAAAAATGGCGACCCCGTTACTCCACATCTAAACTGGAAGAAAGCTTTGCCACGTAAGCCTAACGAAGATGAGATGCGCGCCATTGAAAGCCTTTATGTCACAAATCCTGTGACTGGTGAGAAACTTCTTGATGCAAGTCAGATGAACTATCGGTATGAGATATATGATTACGTGACGGCTGCCAAACGACGTAATCGTCTCAATCCCTCCGAGCGTAACTTGAATACAGATGTCCAGGTTGATCCCAACGAAGTTGTCATGGTGTCAAAAGATACGGCATATATAGATGATGAAGGTCGCATTGTAAGGCAAACCATCAACCGGCAGTTGACAGGGCCGTGGGATTTCCTCAATACATACATTGTTAATGTTTATCCAGACACAACCTGTTGGGTGAATGACTTCCAAAATTCCGATAACGAAACTTATATGCGGCTATATTTCAGCAGCCCTACATATAATGATTATCCAGTAGTTGGCGTTACGTGGGAGCAGGCAAATGCTTTTTGCGCATGGCGTACCGATTATCTACTTAAGGGACTTGGCGGTGCTGCAAAGTATCTGCAGCGTTATCGCCTTCCCACAGAAGCGGAATGGGAATTTGCAGCGCGTGGGCGAGACGGCAATGAATTCCCTTGGGAAAGTAAAGATGTTAAGAACGACCGGGGATGCTTCTATGCAAATTTCAAACCTGACCGTGGAAATTATACTCTTGACGGAAATCTCATAACCAGTCGTGTCGGCATTTACTCGGCCAATTCAAACGGCTTGTATGATATGGCGGGAAATGTAGCAGAATGGACCAGCACAATCTATACGGAAGCGGGTGTAACGGCAATGAATGACCTTAATCCGCAGCTGACATACAATGCGGCGATTGAGGATCCTTATAAGATGAAAAAGAAGAGTGTAAGGGGTGGCTCGTGGAAAGACCCAGAATCCCTTATACGTTCAGCATGGCGCACTTGGGAATATCAAAACCAGCCGCGCAGTTATATAGGTTTCCGTTGTGTGAGAAGCTTAGCGAGTACAACTAGTTCTAAACAAAAAGGTAGCAAGAAAAAATAATGACTCAGTATAGCAAATTCAACGTGATATACCGCTTGCAGAAGTGGTTGGATAGTGTGCCCGGACAGACCTTCATGAACTATGCATACAGTTGGGGCGCTGCCATCGTGATTTTAGGAACACTCTTTAAACTGACCCACTTGCCCGGAGCAAATATTGCTCTTTTCTTAGGTATGGGAACAGAGGTCTTTGTGTTTTTCATTTCGGCATTCGACCGACCGTTCGACAAGACTGCCGATGGCAAAGACTTGCCAACGCATGTAATAGACGATGACTGGGAGGCAGAAACAGAATGTGGTGACAATGAAATGGAAACGGCCAATGGCGAGACACCTGTAGCCGTTGCGGGCCCTGCAAACGGGAATGTATCTGGTTATGGCCCTGTTTTTGTCGGTGCTCCTTTAGCTACTTCAGGAGTAGCTGGTCAGACCGCGGCAAGTTCAGCTGCTGCTGAGGGTGAAGAACCTTCATCTTCCGCGTCTTCATCTTCTGAAAACCCAATATCTGCAACGCAAACATTCTTGTCGCAATGGGTGGCAGAGCAGCAACAAGTTTCGCCAGAGATGGCTGAAGCGACACAACATTATGTGGAAGAACTGAACAATCTCAGTGATATGCTTGCTAAGGTGGCAGAGCAGAGCCAGCGTCTCACCCGAGACTCTGAGGAAATGGAAAATCTGAACCGCACATTGACTGGTATAAGTAAGGTTTACGAGATGCAACTCAAAGGCGCAAGTGCACAAATCGGTACAATTGACCAAATTGACGAGCAGCAACGGCGTCTTGCCAAGCAGATTGAGCACCTTAATGCCATATATGCCCGTATGATAGAGGCAATGACTGTAAACATGCGTGCGGCGGCTCCATCTGCCCCAACATCAACAATAGACTAACCCCACTAAACGTATAAATAAAGTGGCAATAAAGAAAAGACCGTTATCTCCTCGCCAAAAGATGATCAACCTTATGTATGTCGTCTTGATGGCAATGCTTGCGATGAATGTCTCAACGCAAGTTCTCGACGGCTTCTCGCTCGTTGACGAGAGTCTGCAGCGCACAACTGCGAATTCTGCAAAAGAAAACGAGAGCCTATACGGTGATTTTGAAGTTCAAATGAAAAGCAATCCCGAAAAGGTTCGCGAGTGGTTTGAAAAGGCTACAGCCGTGAAGCGGATGAGCGATTCTCTCTATGATTTCGCTCAGGCTCTCAAAGTGGCAATAGTAAAGGAAGCTGATGGGGCAGACGGTGACATAAACAATATTGATCGAAAAGACAATCTTGATGCAGCTGCGAGTGTTATGCTTGCTCCTGGTTCGGGTAAGGGAAAGGCATTGTTCAATTCGATAAATTCTTTCCGTGAGCGCATATTGAAGATGGTCACAGATGAACGTCAACGCTCCATTATAGCCTGCAACCTTACCACGGTTGTGCCAAAGAACGCCAAAACGTTGGGCAAGAACTGGCAGGAATATATGTTTGAAGATATGCCTGTGGCAGCTGCCGTCACGTTGCTTACCAAGTTGCAAAGTGACGTGCGTTATGCAGAGGGCGAGGTTCTCCACACGCTTGTCGCGAACATAGACATGAAAGACATCCGTGTAAACAAGCTCAGTGCTTTTGTCATCCCCAATGCTCAGACTATAGTTCGTGGCGACAAGTTCTCAGCACAGATTGTGATGGCCGCTGTGGATACAACGCAGCAGCCTCAAATTTATATCGGTGGCCGTCAGATGAACTTGCGTAACAATACGTATGAGATTGTCACCGGCTCTACTGGCGACTTCACTCTTAACGGCTATATAACCATGCAGAATGGCAAGGGTGATGTGATACGGCGCGATTTCTCTCAGAAATACACCGTCGTTGATCCGAGTGCAACCGTTTCGGCAGACCTTATGAACGTGCTTTATGCTGGATATACTAATCCCATAAGCATAAGCATTCCTGGTGTGCCGTTGAATAAAGTGTCGGCTACGATGAGCGGTGGCACGCTACAACCTGTCGGGCCGGGGAAATATATCGCCCGTCCTTCGTCTGTAGGCAAGGATGTTACGATAAATGTGCAGTCGCTAACCACAGGACAGGCACGACAAGTCGGTCAGTTCACATTCCATGTGCGCAAGTTGCCTGATCCAACGGCATATATTCTCTTGGGCACTAACCGTTATCGAGGCGGAGGTCTTTCTAAAGCTTCGCTTATGGAAGCCGATGGCGTAAAAGCAGCAATTGACGACGGACTGCTTGACATCCAGTTTAAAGTAACAAGTTTCGAAACGGTGTTCTTCGATAATATGGGTAACGCAGTGCCTATGGCATCAGCGGGATCGCAGTTCTCTCAAAGGCAGAAAGATGCATTCCGAGGCCTGGCTCGCAACCGGCGTTTCTACATCAGTCGTGTAACAGCCGTCGGTCCTGACGGCATTAGCCGTACACTGCCAGCCTCAATGGAAGTGATAGTGAAATAATAAAACATATACATATCTATATATATGAAGAAAGTAATTCTGACATTCCTGATTGTTTGTCTCGCTGCCGGCACTGTCAGTGCTCAACCCGCAGCGCGACGTAACCAACAGGCGCAGCAGCAGAAACAGTCAAACGCACAGAATATAACGACGCGCGCCCAGATTTCTTATCCCGTGCAGGAGGCAATGGACGAAGATGTTGTTTGGCGTCGAGATATCTACCGTGTCATCGACTTAAACGAAGATGCCAATGCGGGGCTCTATTACCCGGTAGAGGCTGTCGGTTCGCAGATGAACCTATTCACATACCTCTTCAAACTCATGATGCGCCAACGTATAACCGCCTATGAATATAAGCTAGACGGAAACGAAGTGTTCAACGACGCATCCAAGATAAAGCCTCTTACGTTTCTCGATAACTACCATATTTACTATGAAAAGAAGGGAAACGGCATAAACATTGACAATAGCGACATACCCTCGCGCGAGGTAAAGTCGTACTATGTTAAGGAAAGTGCCTACTACGACCAGCGTTCAGCAACGTTTCACACAAAGGTTCTAGCTTTGTGCCCCATCATGTCGCGTGAAGATGACTTCGGCGATACACCTCAGACCTATCCTTTGTTTTGGGTAAAGTACGATGATATCGCACCGTTCCTGAGCAAACAGATTATCATGACCAGCGATTTGAACAATGCCGCCACCATGACGCTTGATGATTATTTCACAAAGAATATGTATCGTGGAAAGATCTACAAGACAACGAACATGCTTGGCCGCACATTGGCTCAGTATTGCAAGACAGACTCAGCAATGACCAAGGAGCAAAAGCGCATAGAAGGCGAACTTGCCGCATTTGAGAAAAATCTGTGGGGCGACCAGCAGTTGAAGGATTCTCTCGACAGTGTTGCCAAGGCACAGCAGGGTGTAAAAGGCAAGAAGGTGCGCAAGCGTAACAGACGCGCAGGCTCTTCAGTTTCCGACACGCAGTCAACATCCGTTTCCAAGAAAACACGCAAGAGTAGCTCTTCTTCTTCGGCTTCCTCTTCGTCAGCGCGTGTGTCAGTAAGAAGACAGAGACATTAACGATTATACAAAGAAAAAAACAAGCTTATGAAAAAGATTTTTGCCTTAGCCCTCGTGGCATTAGGTCTGATGGCTGCAAAGCCAGCTGAAGCAGGTATCGGCTTCGGATTAAAAGGTGGTTTGAATATCACTAGCATGTCTATGTCGAGCGAAGTTCTCGATGCATCCAACCGCACGGGATTCTTCATCGGTCCGTCAGTGAAGTTTACTCTTCCTGTTGTTGGCCTCGGCATAGATGCGTCAGCTCTCTACGATCAGCGTGAAGCAAAACTTAAGGGAGAACTGTCTGGTTCAGACCTCAACACAACAGTTAAGCAGCAGGCAATAAATATCCCCATCAATCTTCGCTATACATTTGGCCTCGGCGATTTGGCAGGAGTCTATATCGCTGCTGGTCCACAGTTTGGCTTTAATGTTGGCGACAAGAATTTTGATGTGCTAAAGGTTGCCAACTACAAACTTAAGTCTTCTAATTTCAGCGTGAATCTAGGTGCTGGCGTAACGCTTATCAAGCATCTAGAGATAGGCTTCAATTACAACATCGCATGCGGAAAGACAGGTGAAGTAACCGGTAAGGGCGCAGCAACAGATGTTGTTAAGAGCCTTGCCGATTCGTCAGGTAAGTCAAATGCATGGCAGATTTCTGCAGCTTATTATTTTTGAGAATAAGTTCGTGAGATAATACGCTCACAAACAGAGTTAATAAACGCATCCCGTTCCTAACACTTGGGTAGGAACGGGATGCTCTTTTTTATTCATTCATCACATGTTTACGGTTCGTCGTTTTTGTGTTGTTGGCTTATTT
>CAVLBD010000064.1:0-10343 GCA_963661195.1 bacterium | reverse complement strand
GCCGTGTGCATCCCATCCTTCAACTCACCTGTAGTCTTCTTCAACTCCAGATGTACGTTCTCGTCGTTGGCTATAAGCCTTTCAAGTTCCTCAATGTTCATAGTCTCCTTTTTTATTTCTTCTTCATTTTCTCCCGAAGAAAGGCATCATACTCCCTTACGATGAGTTCCTTGATGTCAATCTTCAGCAGGTCGGTGATTTTCAGCACGGTTGCCAAGTCTGGCTGCGAAGAGTTCGTACACCATTTCGACACGGTGGAAGGGTTCACGCCCAACTCATCCGCCAGCCACTTGCTGGTCTTCTTCTTTTCGACCAGTATCAACTTCAAACGATTTATGTCTTCTGCCATAAGAAATATTTTTGCAAAGATAATGAAAATGTTTCATTTATAGAAGAAACTGGTCTGATTTTTATGGATTGTTAATAGCAATCCGCTATAAGTTACGCATTACAGTTATAGTAAATACTTATTTTCGTTTCATAGCCGAAAGACAACTGGCATTGTGTATTTTACCCTTACAGGTTTCCCGTTTTGTTTTCCAGGGGTCCACTTGGGCATAGACTTTACAATACGTAAAGCTTCTTGGTCAATGGATGACTCAACGGAATGGACAACTTTTGCATTAGAGATAGTACCATCTTTTTCGACAACGAAAGTTGTAATGACACGACCTTGGATACCGTTTGCACGCGCTGTAGTAGGATATTGTAAATTACTTGCAACAAATCTGTTCCTGGCGACCAATCCGCCAACGAACGACGGCATTTGCTCAACTACGCCATAGATTATTTCACTTGAATTTCGTTTTGAAACAGTATTGGATGATTGTATGGTAACACCATTTGCTTTCTGTGCAGATTCATAATTTCCTTCTATGGATAGAGCCAAGCGAAACCCTGTATGACTCATACGAGTTAACTGATTTTGATAAAGTCGACTTGATGAACGACAACACCCCGCATTGAAAAACCAACTACCACCACGAATCATACGGTTACCACCGTTAATTGCACCAATCGGGTTTGATTGAGAAGATTCTGTATAATCACCATACAAATCATTACACCATTCACTAACATTGCCAGCCATATCATAAAGGCCAAGCTCGTTCGCTTGCTTGGTACCGACGGGATGGCTTTTAATTCCACTATTATCTGAATACCAAGCTACAGATAAAAGATTATCACTACCGCTATACCGATAACCTTTCGCCTTATTGCCACCACGCGCTGCATACTCCCATTCAGCTTCGGTCGGAAGACGGAACTTGCAGCCAGTCAAATCATTCAACTTACTTATAAATTGTTGGCAATCATTCCATGATACTCTTTCCACAGGTTTGTTGTCTCCAACAGAACGAGACGGATTATTACCCATAACTGCCTTCCAAAGGGCTTGTGTTACTTCTGTTTTACCGATGTAATAGTCGTTGGTCAAAGTTACTTCATGAGCTGGCTTTTCATTATCATCCGCATTCTGCATTTCAGAAGTCGCCCCCATCGTAAACGTTCCTGCTTCTACCAATACCATATCGAATGAAACTCCATTAACACTGAAAGTACGTGGCGGCTGTCCTTTCGCTAATTCTTTGTTATCAACATTACAAGTAGTATTTTCTCGAACGCTAATGTCATCCGACATGGTTTGATAGCCATCCTTTTTCACGTCTAACTTGTGGTTGCCAACCAAAACCTGCTGTAAAAACAATGGCGTTGTTCCGACTTTATTGCCATCTAAGAATACATCGCTCTCGTCTGGCAAGACAGCGATGTTTACACTTCCATAAATGGGTGTGGGAGGAGTCAGCGATATTGTTTGGTTATTTGATGCTGCACTTATCGTGTAAACTTTTGATTGCGAGCGATGACCATCCTTTTGAGTCTTGATGTCATAGTCGCCATACTCCAAATCACCCGTCCACGAGCCACGCCCTTTCAGCTCATCGTTAACGAAGATTTTGACATCATTGCCTACAGAGAGTGTGATTGTAGCGAAGTTCCCAAAGAGTTCCGGGCTAAACACTGTAATTTCGCCATCCTTCACTACAACCTCTTGCTCCAAGGACTTATACATCGGCTTCGTGATGCGCACATGATGCACACCACTTGGAATGTTCTCACCCATGTATGGCACACTACCAACCTTCTTGTTGTCAACATAAACTATAGCCCCTGCCAAAGCTCCTATTGACAGAATCTTGATTGAGCCGAAGGCTGGTTTGAGATTGACATCCACGATGCTCTTTTTGTTTGGGTCATTCACTTTTACAGTACCAGAGTAAGTGTGGTAGTTATTTGCTTCAACAGTATACGAGTATTCTCCGAAAGGCACAAATTTCCGTGAAACACCATTCGTGTTTGTCCACACTTCCCCGTTGACCTCGACGATTGCATCC
The DNA here is from genome assembly GCA_963661195.1 of bacterium. Taxonomy (GTDB): domain Bacteria; phylum Bacteroidota; class Bacteroidia; order Bacteroidales; family Bacteroidaceae; genus Prevotella. The sequence goes on along the minus strand of CAVLBD010000064.1, from coordinate 7,947 downwards.
TCTGGCTTCACATTGAACAGGAGATATTGAGAGGTGATGGCCTGCTGAGCCGAGCCTCCTTCGGGCATGGCAAGAACCAAGCTATATGTTGTCTTCGGCTCTAGCTTTACGTCATAATCAGCAAAGACCACATCTTTTGTCAGGAAGCTCGGATGCTTCACCTCCAGATGCTTGTTGATAGTAGGAAGATACACCCAGTATTCGTTCACCTTATACTCCACATACCCCACCACGTTGGGAGAAAACTGCGCCCCTGCCGTCGCCAACTGCACTTTTACCAAAGCGCAAGGATTGCCATTGCCATCCTTGCGTTCATAAGTGCTCGCAGCCAAGTCGTTTGTCTTTTCCGCAAACGACTTGACTGTAAGTTCCTGAGCACATATAGGAAGTAAAGCAAATGCCAAAAGAAGTAAAAGTAGATATTTTCTCATTGCCTTTATCAATTGATTTTCCATACTACTCCTATGCCAACATTTATATACTTGTCCATGTGTTGCAGATTCATGTCGGCATAGGCATCAATCTGCACACGTGGTGTTATCATAAATGTTCCACCGAATTCGGTCATATACTGATTTTCTTCATTCAGATTATTATACTGTTCAATGAAAAGTCCTAAACGTTGTGTGGGCTTGAAACTGCAACAAACTCCAAGAAAAGTTGTTGCATTTTCATCAATCACGCCGCTCCATGTTAATCCTGCATCGTAGCCTAGCGAAAACCATGACGTGATGTCATTGTTGAATACCAAATGCAGATTACCACCCATGTGTTGAGGTAGATAATTATGATTACTTCCGCCTGGCAACAATAGTTCTCCGAGCAGAGATACTTTTGGTATGGCACGCCAACCATCATGTATCTTCAATTTGGTGCCGAAGGTAAGGCTTGATATACCACCATAACTATGTTCGCTTTCTGGATAAGTTTGACTGGCAGCAAAGCCAAAGCGCAGTTCTGCATAGTCAGAAACGCCAAAGCGGAACATGGAGTTATGATAATTGAACGTTTTGATGCAGACATTGTCTGTGCGGTCATATTCGTATTGCATACCAGCTTCCCACATCAGTTTATATTTAGGTGTAATGTCTGGACTGGTAGTTGCTCCTGGTCTGTCAGCAGAGAATTCCAAATCATCCTCTTGTGCATGACCACAGCAAGATGTCAACAAAGCCATGAGGACAAGTATTATTCTATTCATATTCATTTTTCTTTGTAATATGGCAAAACATTGCCACCATTAACGATATATTGCTCTTGATAGGGACTATTTGTAATGGTGATAATGTCTGGTGGAGTTGCGCCGTTAGGTTTCTCCACAACCTTCAGAAGACCATATTTCTCTTTGGATGTCGGATGGATGATAGGAGAGTAAACGATATTGTCTATATTATACTTTACCTCCGCCCATTTATCATTAGCCATGCGTATATCCATTTTGTTATAGTCAATTGAGATTTTAACCAGTTTTGAACTATTCTTCTTAACAAAATCTTCCCTCTCTTTTTGTCCTTTGTCTGTATCGAACAAAGTACCGACAAATGGCGTAAACTCTTCACCTGTATAGCTGTTGGATTCTATTTCTTGCTTTTCCTTGGGAACGTCAATATTATCCATGTTACAATTGGCGAACGCAAATAGGGCAACCTTATCCAGTTGGGATGGGAACGTTACTTTTCTTATTTTTGATGCTTGAAAACAGCCAGCACTAATTTCATGTATTTTCTCTGGTATCTTTATTTCTGTTATACCTGTACACTGGAATGCTCCTTCGCCGATTTGCCTCAGACCATTTGGCAAACCGACACTCCTAAGCCGTATGCAATGCTCGAAGCAATATTTGCCAATCCGTTTTACTCCTGCACCAATGCTGATAGAAGACAATCTATAGCAAAAGCCGAAAGCATTGTCTTTTATATTACGTACCGTATTGGGAATCTCTATGGTATTCAATCCATAGCACCAGTCAAATGCTCCTTCTTCGATGTTCTCCAAACCCTCGTTCAATGTGACCTTAGACAATTCTACGCATGAGTGAAATGCATATTGCCCTATTGTCTTTACTGTTGAAGGAATAGAAATCTCTTTTAGTTTTGTACAACCCCAGAAGGCTTTTGCACCCAATTCTGTCAAATTGCCAATGGGGATAGTTACTGATTCTAGTGAGGAATTCAAGAAAACCTCATCTCCCATTTTTTCAATTGACGGAGGAAGTGTTACAGAATGCAGATGCTTGGCTCCACCAAAGGCTTGGTCATCTATACTTGTCACTTTATAGGAGTCCGCATATGTGTCTTTAGATTCCTTGACAACGTTTGGGATGACGATGTCACCTTCATAACTGCCAAATTCTGATTTTGCAACACTTACTGTGCCAAAAGTAGAAGCACCATCTGCTTCCGTCAAAACTCTGTATCGGATGTCATCTATTTCCAAATACCTGTCATTCTGCGCAAAAGAGCAGAAGGATGTAAGAAATGACAATAAAAGAAATATTACTTTTTTCATACAAATTATTATTGAGATTAGATATTGTCTATGAGGATGAATGCTGCCCAAAATCTCGGGTTGTCATATTTCCCATTTTCTGTGGTTCGCAAATACAATTGAGCATTGGTAAGAGCCTCACGGATAGAAGATGTCGTGTTGAGTTGCTTGTACATCTCTGTCATCAGAATCTTTGTGGCAGTATCATCCACTTTCCAAAGACTCATGATAATGCTCTTTACACCTGCAAGTTTGAAGCCTCGTTGCAAACCAAAGACACCTTCGCTAGAAGCGATGTCTCCCAAACCGCTTTGACAGGCAGATAATACAAGTAATTTTACATGCCCAAGATTTACATTCGAAATTTCATTTGCATAAAGAACGCCATCTTGGATGCCCTGTGGTATCTCTATTCTCTTCAGAAAGTTATTGGCTCCAGCCATCAGCAGACCACTTCGGGTCAGCATTTTGTCCTCATTGATTATGACAATGTCATCGCTTGTGAAATGTAAGTTTGTGTCTCTGTATAGTTTGTCGAGTTGTATTTGCTTACCGATGTTTTTGTCTGCATAATAGAAACCATGGGTTGCGATATGTATAATATCTGCATCGGAACCGCTAAGATTATAGAAAGAGTTTTCTGACCCGTCGTCACCACAGAAAACCATTGTGTTGACATCAGACTCTTCGCAAATACTACTTACCTCTTCTATTTCTTCCATCGTTCCCGGCAAATAGGCTACTCCACCAGAAGCCTGTGAAGCACGGATGTCCAATGAGTCCAAATCTGCACCACGTGTTGTTGAGGTGTTTGCATAATTGGTGCTTTGGGATGCAAGCATTGAAATCTTTGTGTCATAATTGACTCCTCCAAAAAGTACTGCTTTCTTGAGCTTACCTCTATTGTTTAACACCAATTCTTTGGTAGAGGACAGTCTGCATACATTGTGGAGGTTGTTGATGTTTTCTCCATCTTCGTTTGGCAGATATTCTATACCCGTATTATAAATAAAGCCAGACGGTGAGAAATATACATTCTTCACATCGGCAATTTCGTCTTCCAGTGGTTTCCATATCAAAGCATACAATGCAGAAGAGTTATACCATTTCTCTGAAGGCAGTTTCATTATCTCTTCAATGTTGCATAATCTTATGATTTTAGGCGAGGAATAGTTCTTTTTTAAAGTGACGGCGAAATATTCCGTGCTACCTTTATCTGTTGAGGCAGTCTGAAATTCTATCGCTACGTCTTCATCTGTCAATACGTTTTTTACATCTGTCCATCGTATTCTGAAATCCTCACGAAACTCATTCTTGTGCTCCTTCTGGTAACGCAGAAAAACGTCTGATAAAGCCTGCATTTCAAATTCTTCATCTGTAGTCTTATCTTTCTTAGCCTTTAGTTCTTTGTAACGGTTATAAGATGCCAGAAACTCAGGATTGTTGTTCTTGATTGTTATCTCGTTTGACTTATTTTGAGCTGCAAGTAGTACTCCCTTTGACAAAAGCGCGGCATCATATGCATAAGCTGACAACGTAGAAGAAGGGTGGGCAAATGCATAAAAGGGCATATAGTCTGAAAAGAACAAGCCGTGCATAGACCAGTACTCAGCTCTGTCTTCGGCCTTTGATTGCGCAAACATTCTGAGTATGGGTTCTCGTGCATTGTCAAAAGATGCTGGTAGGTTTTCTTCAAGTTTGTTCCAATCTCCAGTCATGTAGAGATAGTACAATAAGGATTCTGTATAGTCCGATTTCTTATTGTTGTCATACAAGATGGCTTCTTTCTCATTTTCGACAGCTTTGATATAATCATTCACACAATAATAACATAAAGCCTTGCGATGCATGATTTTCGATTGCATACCAGGCATTTGAGAAAGAATGTCTTTGTGAGTTTCTGCTTCTTGCAACGTTTTCAGTCCCAGTTCATATTGTCCTATATTAGAGTAGTAAATGCCCAAATTATAGAGATAGTCTATATACTTCTTGGAACCGGGCCGTATGCTCTTTTTCAACTCTTCAATCTTTTGGGTCGTCTTGCGCAGATTGGCTTCATCATGTATTGCATGATAAGTCTCTGCAAGTTTTATCAGAGCATAAATGTAGTAGCTCGTTCCGGAAGCGTCATAGTTTTGCAATAGTTCAATGGCTGCCCCGAAAGTTCTCTGCGCATCAGCATAATGTTGCGCATTGAACTCTTGGCATCCCTTGGTATATGCAACTCTCCATTTCGCTTCCAATTGCTCAACTTTCAACAACTGGGCTTTTGTTGTGCAGGAGAAGGTCAACAACAAAACGAAGGCTACTATTTTTGCTCTCATAAGTTTCTAAATTAAATGATTGATTATTTCACTTTCTTCTTGATTGTATCAACTTTTTCCATAGGAACAAGAACGTTTTGCAACAGCGAGTCTGTTTCACGGTAAGCGGTACCTGCACTTTGCATATGATTCTTGTCTGTATTCTCTGTTCCTGTAATCTTGCTTTTGACAAACGCTAAATATGAATCGGACAACTGCTGTGACGTTGTTGTTGACTTTTTGACCATTTCTGCCATTGTTCCCTTTCCTGCGACCTTTACAGTATACAACTTTTTGTCAGCTTCGCTCAAAATTACCAATCTGCAATTGGCTGCAACTGTAACAACAGCAGTGCCAGCAATTTTATCTCCTTTTTTAACGATTCCTTTGGGTGTTTTTACATCACCCTTCACACTATAAACCTGATAGGTTTGGGCATTTGACATCAATGTGCAGAATGCCATTAAAAATAAAACGATAAAGTATTTCATAAATGTATCTTATTTGAATATTGAATTTCTAAAGTATTTACAATCAAATCTTGTTGAAAATGTTTTGACTATAGCCTCTATCCAGTCTCGTGCTTGGCATACGAGTAATGTTGAAGCTAGAAGTATTCCTCCGTCAAGAATGATGTTCCACTTCGTGAATGAATAGAATAACACCCAAGTGATAGCAATCATCCAGAATAGCAGCAAAAACGTTGTCAACAGCCCTGACTCTCGAAGAAAGATAATCGGAAGTTTATTACTGTCATCGGCAAAGTGTTGCATTGCACTCAATGTTAGTTCAAGCAAATAGCAGAGTATAAATGCAATTACGATACTCATCCACAAAGGGAGTTCTTGCAGATTTTCATGTTCCAACAACGTCAGTAATGAGTACGCTTGAATCTCAATACCGGGCATCTTCCCGAGAGGGGACATATGCATGTCTTGCTCTTCCGTCATTGTTCCTACAAGAACGATGTGCCCGTCAATCAAGTCAGCTTTATCTTGTATCTCGTTATATTTGATAACTGGAAATCTCACATTACGATAGTTGATAAGATAGTTGTCTTGATGCTTAGATACAAGAGTACTGTCAAATCTGGCAGCAATGGCGGCTGGAAATGAGAGGCAATTTGTATTCTTCTCTTTTTGTGCAAAAGAGAATTCTCGGATTCTTGTGCCATCCATATCATTTACAAGATTCGTGAATGCCTCATTAATCTTCATGTTTTTTGCAAAGAAAGACCTTGACGCTTCTGAGAAAGAATCAGAATCTCCCGAATAGTCTGTCAATTTCTTTGAGTAGATTGCCACGTCGCCCAAGTTAGAAACAGCCTCTCTTAGTTCTTGATTACCGATACTGTCGTCTTTCTCTCCCTCAAAGATAAGGTCCACTCCGACGCATAGCGGATTGTTCAAGCCAATTTCTTGCATCATGGCTGCTATATCACCGCGTTTATGCAAGTCTGTCATATCCACTATAGTTATAAGGTCACTCGTTTCTATATTCTTTTCTTGGTTGTGTTCTATGTCAAAGAACACGTCTGTTATAGAGAATTCGTCCAACGCATCAGCCACGGGGTCAAGTATACTTAGGTTGAAAGTTACAACCCCCAACAACCATAGTATAATCATGGCTAGTGCGGACACTAGAAAATGGTCAATATGGAAAAGATTTTTCTGCTTCATATGAAAAATATTTAAAAACTCAAAAAACTCACTCCTGTTGGAGGAAATTAAAGTTGAACTTAGAGGACGAGGCGCAAGCCGAGGTAGCTGCAGGAGAAGTCAAGAGTGCCGTAATCCCGAAAGGACACACGGCATCTCCTGGCACTAAAGCTCCAACTGCCACCACGGTAAACGCGGCGAAAACCCGATGTTGCGCCAGTTGGATTGGTCTGAGCCGATGAACTATAACTTCCATACCCGTCACTGCACCACTCCGACACGTTGCCACTCATGTCATACAGACCGAGCTCATTGGACTGTTTTGTGCCGACTGCATGGGTCCATCCACTGTTGCCACTATGCCATGCAACATCACTTATATTGTTGCCACCAGAGTACTTGTATCCCCTGCTCTTGTTTCCGCCACGGGCGGCATACTCCCACTCCGCCTCTGTCGGCAGGCGGTAGTTTCTACCAGTAAGGTCGTTTAGTTTCTTGATGAACATCTGACAGTCGTCCCAAGAGACGCATTCAACAGGGAAATTGTCTCCTTTGAAATAGGAAGGATTGCTGCCCATCACCGCTTTCCACTGAGCCTGAGTGACCTCATACTTGCCTATCATGAAACTGCTGAGGGTTACTTGGTGCGTTAGACGTTCATCAGGATAAGTATCGCTACCTTGCTCCGAAGTCGCGCCCATGGTGAACGTGCCGCCCTCAACAGGAAGCATGTCAAACGCAACTCCGTTAACTGTGAAAGTAAGAGGTAGTTGACCTTTCGCTAATTCCTTGTTCTCAAAATTACAAGTAGTATTTTCGCAAATGCTAATGCTGTCTGACATGGTTTGATAGCCGTTCTTTTTCACGTCTAACTTGTGGTCTCCAACCAGAACTTGCTGTAAAAACAATGGCGTTGTACCTACTTTCTTGCCATCTAAGAACACATCGCTCTCGTCTGGCAAGACTGCGATGTTTACACTTCCATAAATGGGTGTGGGAGGAGTGAGCGCAATCGTTTGATGATTTGACGCTTCACTTATCGTGTAAACTTTTGATTGCGAGCGATGACCGGCATTTTCTGTCTTGATATTATAGTCTCCATACTCCAACTTTCCTGTCCACGCACCACTTCCTTTCAGTTCGTCATTGACGAAAATTTGGGCATCGTTGCCAACGGAGAGAGTGACTGTTGCAAAGTTCTCTGACAATTCCGGACAAAGTTCCGTAATTTCGCCATCCTTCACCGTAACCTCTTGCTCCAAGAATTTATACATCGGCTTCGTGATACGCACATGATGTACACCACTTGGAATGTTTTCACCCATGTATGGCACACTACCCACCTTTTTGTTGTCAACATAAACTACAGCTCCAGCCAAAGTTCCTATTGATGGAATTTTGATGGAGCCGAAGGCTGGCTTCAGGTTCACATTCACTATGGTCTTGTTGTTCGGGTCATTCACCGTCACTGTACCCGAATAGGTGTGATAGTTGCTCGC
>CAVLBD010000063.1:0-10956 GCA_963661195.1 bacterium | reverse complement strand
GTTGCTGGAGGGCTTTCATCGTAAATTTCTCGGGCAGCAGCTCAAATCCTATCGGTTCGAAATGTATCTGCTTGCGCAATGCACGTTCCGCCATGCGCAGTATTTGGTCGTGGTCGAAGGCCAGCGAGGGCACCTCGTCGAGCGAGAACCATTGCGCCTTGGCGGCATCATCGCCGCCCGTTACGTCTTGCAGTCGCACCAATGCGTAGTAGGCAATAGTGATGACCCGCTCACGAGGGTCGCGGTCTAGTGCGGTAAAAGCGTGAAACTGGCGGATATATGCTCCAGTCAACCCTGTTTCCTCCTGCAATTCGCGTAACGCTCCCTCTTCCGCCGACTCGTCCATCTTCAGGAAACCGCCGGGAAACGCCCATTTCCCCTTGAATGGTTCTATGCCTCGCTCTATGAGCAACACCTTCAGTTTGTTGCCGTCAAGCCCAAATATCACACAGTCCGTCGTAACGCTCGGATGCGAATATTTGTAGCAATATACTTGTTTCTCCATAGTCATAATGCGTAAATACAACGCAAAGGTAACACATTTCCCGCAATCAGCCAAATACAATGCGTGTTTTCCACACATTATTAATTCTATTTATTCGGATTTTAAATAAATAGACGTATAAACGGCCAAAAGGGCCAAACATTTTCCACGCAATGAGTGGAAAATGTTTAAGCGCCATTGACGATGTATGTCTTGACAAGCCGATAAGTTTGTCATGGACTCTCATTTTCGAATCATTTTCAAGAGGAAAATCCAGAGGCTCGCACTTGGTATGCAAATTTACACTTGCCATAAAAGTGAGTATTCAACTTGTTGAACAGCTCAATGCAATGCTTTTTCGAGCCGAAGCATAGCAGTATTCATGTCCACTTTGGCATCTATTAATGCTGGGTGGATTCACCCATCGAATGCGGTTAACTATTTTTTTGAATGGCTTGCATATATCGAAAATAATTCTTATCCTCACCCTAGTTTAAAAGTACATGAGTTATGATACAATCGGAAGAACGATATATCAGTTTATTGACGCATCCTCTTGATTTACATTGAAAGATCTATAATATGTTTTTATATCTCGAAAACGCGCGCCAGCTCCTGTCGCATAACATAGGCATCCACATCATTCCCCATCCAATATTTGACCGCAATTACTGTTTGATTGACAAGCATATTCATACCGCGCAAAACATATCGACATCCTTGGCTTGTGGCATCCTTGACAAATTGTGTATAGGCGGGATTCGGAATACAGTCAGCCACCACCATGTGTGGCTTTAATGTGTTCACGTTGATGTTCAGCCGCTGCTCCACATTTGGATATAGACCTACGGATGTTGCGTTGATGACTATATCCGTATCTGCAGGAATATTGAAAATATGGTCCCATAAGACAAATGAAGCATTTGTCGGGGTGTGTCGGTTGAGCATATCAACTACCATCTGTCCGTCTTCTGAAATGTTCACGACTGTTATTTCCGAGGCTCCAGCCAGTGCCATCTCGACACAGATGGCGCGAGACGCCCCTCCTGCACCAAACACTACCAGTTTCTTTCCTTCAATGGAGGTTACTTCCGATATGGCCTTTACAAAGCCCTTGCCATCAGTGTTCTCTCCACGTGTCTTACCGTCTTTTTCGATGATGACCATGTTGACTGCACCGATAATACGGGCGGATTCACCTAATTCATCAAGGTATTTGATAACCTCTACCTTATTCGGGATGGAGCAATTAAAGCCTCTCCATCCCATCGCCTTCGCACCGGCTACTGCTGCTTCCAGTCTGTCTGGTCCCACCTCGCAATTTATGTAACGGTAGTGCATACAGTGATGCCGAAACGCCGCTTCCATGATTGCCACTGTCGGATTTTCTGCCGCAGGCTTTGCGAAAGAGCCTACCAGCCCCGGAAGAAAGTCGGGGACAGGATTGTAATTATTCAAATCATTGATTCTCATAACAGGATAATTATATAGTTTGCTAAATTCAATTATTTGGCCATTATTTGGGTTCTTTTTATTTCCTAAACCAGCAGCATGATGACCGAGACGCAGGTCACGGCGGTGGTGAAATAGCGGAAGTCCTTCTCCGGCAACCGCTTGACGAGCAAGATGTCCAACTGCAACGGCAAGAGGATAACGGTCAGACTGAAGACAACAGCGAGGGACAAGCCATCCAATTCCGCCCGGAACTGTTCCCCACCAACTTCGTCGACTTGCCCGATTACCAGCCCATCCACGACTTGCTCATCAAGAGCCAGTATGGCATCCGTTTCTATGACAAAGAGCTTTACGAGAATCTGCTGCAGCTAATGGAAGAGTTCGACCAAAGTACCTTTACCCGTCGCATCATCTGCCTCCTGCAGATGCTCGACCAGCTCTGTTAGTGCAATGAATACAAGCTCCTCTCCGAGACGCCATACAACATGGCCAATCATCTGGAGGGAGAATCGGAACCAATAAATAAGGTATATACCTATTTATATAACCACTTCAAGGAAGACATCCGATTGGAGGAAATAGCCAACTATGTGGGTCAGAACCCCACGGCGCTATGCAGATATTTCAAGCTATGCGCTAGGAAAAGCATCTTCCAATGCCTGGCGGAAATCCGCATCAGCCATTCCGCCAAACTCCTCGTCTCTTCCAAACTCAACATCTCACAGATAGCACTAAAGTCGGGCTACAACACCCAGTCTCATTTTATCACCCAGTTCAAGACCATTATGGGTAGGACACCCAGTGAATACCGGGAACAGATTCATAAGTAGGTGCAATAAAAAAGTAACTTAATATCTTCAACAAGAGAAAGATACTACAGCTTTTGTAGTACACATTAATAAAGGAAAGGTCTGACTTTTCCTCCTTAAATAGTCATTCCATTTCCGTTTTTCTTCTTCGACACAGCCCCAAGCCCTACCTTCTGCGTTCCGTCCCATTTGGTGAGTTGGTCGGTGCATCCGCTGGAACCACCGAACGAGACGTAGGTGTCCGCACTGCATGACAGATGATCAACGAGTAACAGAAAATTATCAATAGTAGTTTCTTTCCATTTAACATCCCGTCCTTGTTCTTTTGGACAGTAACTCATTTACAGGTAAGTTGTAGTTTGATAATCAACAAGGGTAGATAGTAGTATCAGTTCTATGCCTTTGTGCCTAAAAGTACATAATTACCTTTTTTTATAGCTCTTCATAAGGTTACCGGTCCGAATAAGGCAAAATCTGCCTTCAGAGGGTCCTCGGGGAAAATTTCCGCTAAGCGTGTTGTGAGTAGTATTGCATTTTTCATTGTCACAGACTTTGCCTCTGGCATAAGTCCAAGGCGAATAGCCTCTTGCCTTACATGCGTATCCATCGGAATAATAAGTGAACGTTTATCTATGAACGAAGCCCACAAACCAAGATCTACCGCAGAATTGTCTCGAACCATCCATCGAAGAAACATGCAAAGCCGTTTGCATGGAGATTTTATATTTTTTGGAACAATACGACTGGCACCATTTGAAGCAAAGAAAGAAACCATAGCCTCAACAGCAGACAGCCCATCGCTAGCGTTAGCCTTCACATAATTGCCTATTGTTCCCCACTCCATAAGCATTTTTCCAAGAGCGGAAAACAGTTTATTCAAGTCTGCATGTGTATACAAACGATAAAAACACGATGTGTCAGTTTCTGAGAACCATTGCAAAAAAAGACCTTCCTTTATCCATGTATAAACATCGCCGCCTGCGAGATCAAGTATGTAACCTATTTTAGGCATGAACTGTTTTCTGCTGCCATAACTGAGACATGAAGCCACAAATGCCATTGTTTCACAATTAGCCGTGCCTTTAACTTGATGCATGAAGTAGCTTGGATCTGAATTCAAGAAATTCTTACTTTCACATTGCTCAGCCAATGCTCTGAGTTCCTGGTTGTCCATTACTATTTTCTTATTGTTTTATTGATAAGACACTACCCTACTATCAAAAGAAAGACGGGTGAATAACTTCAACCCGTCCTTCATATACGACCGCTAAAAATGCGGTAATCATGAAAAATAAACTCTATTTATATTTTCATCGCATCTCATTAGAGAATTGTCTTGACAGCCTCAAGCATGCCCTTCTCCTGAATAAGGTCAAGGTCTTTCTTGAGAAGCTCTGTAAGTCCAGGAACAGTTTTGTTCAGGTCCTCATGCCATACATAGTCGAATGCCAAAACACCTTCTGCAACCTTCTGTGTATCGCCTGTTGCCCAAAGTTCCTGAAGTTTCTCAATGATCTTTGCATCATCATTAGGTGTGATAGGAGCACCGTCTTCACGTACACCACCCTTGTAATATGTAATGATAGCTGCAAGACCGAAAACAAGTCCTTGAGGAAGTTCGCCTTTACGCTCAAGATATACCTTTACACCTGGCAGATCGCGTGTTTCGTATTTCGGGAATGAATTAAGCATGATGCTTGTAACCTGATGGTCAACAAACGGGTTTTCGAAACGCTCGAGCACATCAGAAGCGAACTGCTGCAACTCTTCCATCGGCAGATTGAGAGTCTGCATAAGTTCTTCAAACTGAACTTTGTGGATATACTTGCCGAGTACAGGATGTTCACAAGCATCGCGTACGATGTTCACACCGCTAAGATATGTAACAGGGCTGAGCACTGTGTGAGGACCATTGAGCAAAGTAACCTTTCTTTCATGATATGGTTTTTCGTTGTCAGTGATAAGAACATGCAATCCTGCTTTATGAGCTGGGAATTCAGCCTGCATCTGCTCTACTGTCATGTTTTCAGCCTTTTCAATTACCCACAAGTGGAAGCTTTCAGCCTTTACAACGAGGTTGTCCTTATAGCAAACCTTCTGTTGGATTTCTTTGATAGTGTCGCGTGGGAATCCTGGAACGATACGGTCTACCAATGTTGCGCAAACGAAGCAGTTGTCTGTAAACCAAGCCTTGAATCCTTCGTAGTCAGCACCCATATCCTCTTTCCAAAGTTCTATATACTGATAGATACATTCCTTAAGATGATGACCATTGAGGAAAATAAGCTCGCAAGGCATAAGAATCATACCCTTTGTTGGGTCGCCGTTGAAGAACTTATAACGATGGAAAAGCAACTGTACGAGTTTGCCTGGATATGAAGCGGCAGGAGCATCGGTAAATTTGCAGCTATCGTCAAAAGCTATACCTGCTTCTGTAGTATTTGAAATGATGAAGCGCATTTCTGGCTGCTCTGCAAGTGCCATGAAAGCCTGATTCTGCGAATAAGGATTGAGTGCGCGGCTTACTACATCAATACGCTCAAGAGTATTGACAGGCTGACCGTTCTCCTTACCCTGAAGATTTACATGGTAAAGGCAGTCCTGACCATTCAGCCAATCTACCATACCACCAGCCAAAGGCTGTACGATAACAACAGATCCGTTGAAATCTGTTCTCTGGTTCATCTTCCAAACGATCCAGTCAACAAAAGCACGGAGGAAGTTACCCTCGCCAAACTGAATAATCTTTTCAGGCATCACGCTTTTAGGCGCAGTCCTCTTGTTTAAAGCTTGCAATTCTTTCATGATTTATATTTTGTTAAAGTTGTATTGTTTTGTCTTTCATAAGTACGCTGAGACATATCTTTTTATCTCATGTGCTTTTCTTTCTATTTGCAAAAGTACTACAAAAAAAAGGAATGTCACTCATTACTATGATTTTTTCTTCTCCAAAACACACGTAAAGGTTTACGTGTATACCGGCAGAGTTCATAGGACGCTTCCTTAAATAGCTACATTTACATTGCAAAAATATTGAACCCGCCATCTACGACTGCCACTGTTCCTGTTACGAACTTGGCTGCATCGCTCATCAAATAGTGTATCGTTCCGCACAATTCTTCCGGGTCACCCATGCGCCCAAAAGGTGTCTGATGAACCACATCCTTTCCACGTTGAGTATAGGTGCCATCGGGGTTTGTCAAAAGCGTGCGGTTCTGTTCTGTAATAAAGAAGCCTGGTGCTATAGCATTAACACGTATTCCCTCACCGAATTTCTTTGCACATTCAGTTGCCATGAACTCAGTGAAATTACTTATTCCGGCTTTTGCTGCCGCATACCCACAAACACGTGTTATTGGGCGGAAGGCTGCCATTGACGAGAAGTTTATTATTGAACCCTTGCCTTGCTCAACCATCGGTTTGAGAAAGACTTGCGTAGGTATAACCGTGCCAGTAAGGTTGAGATTTAGAACCTTTTGGAATTCATCAACTTTCAAGTCGAAGAAATTTCCGTCCGGTGCAATCACTGCTCCTGGCATATTGCCTCCTGCCGCATTGAGCAACGTATCCACTCGCCCGTAGATTTCAAGGATTTCCTTGCAGTTTTCTTCTACTTTCTTTTGGTCTAAGACATCAGTCTTCATAAAACGACAATGTCCTCCTTCATTTTGGATGGAGTCAACTATCTGTTTCCCTACTTCCTCGTTACGGCCGAGGATTATAACCTTAGCACCCTCTAGGGCCAAATATCTTGCAATTGTGCGGCCAAGCACCCCGGTGCCACCAGTAATAACGGTCACATTGTCTTTAATATTGAAAAGTTGTGCCATAAAAATTATTTATGTTATTCGTAAAATCCAGGCTGATAGAACGGTTTGTCCATATCACGGCATACTGTTGCTATAATCCCTTGCACTTGTCCTAAAGCGAACATTCGCCCAAGGAAGCTATAGCCAGCATTATACCCCCTGCCCTCATCGCCAAGCATAGTCATTCCATGATCCACACGCATAGGAAGACGGGCTATATTTGGATTGGCTGCGCGATTGAGCTCTTCCTTTTCAAAGATACGCACGAGCTGTATCAAGTCTGCACGCCCACCCAAGTGTGAAGCCTCGGTAAAGTCGCCATTGGGGAAGATATGGCAGGAACGCAAATGAACAAACCAAGTGCGTGCAGCAAACTTAGCGGCCATTTCGGGCACATTGTTATGCTTTCCAGCCGAGAGCGACCCTGCACAGAACGTCAGACCGTTGTGAGGATTGTCTACTGCGTCGAATAGCCACTCTATATCCTCAGCGCATGTAACAATGCGCGGCAGACCAAGTATCTGGAATGGAGGATCATCAGGATGCACACACATATACATATCATATTCGTCGCACACAGGCATTATTGCCGACAGGAAATACCTCATGTTCTCACGCAACTGATCCTTAGTTATTCCTTTATATAAGTCAAGCAACTGGCGGAACAGTTCAACAGGATGCTCATCATCTTCTTTTATATTTCCACTGACAAAGCCTTGCGTCTTGACAATGATGTTCTCAACAAGTTTGTGGTCATCCTCGCGTGTCATTGTTGATTTAAGTTTCTCGACCTCGGCGAGCACTTCAGCACTCCAACTCTTTTCTGCCCCTTCACGCTTCAGTATGCAAATATCAAAATAAGCAAACTGTGCATGCGAGAAATACAAGTTTGTAGTGCCGTTAGGATTGGGATGACTCAAGTCTGTGCGCGCCCAATCAAGAACGGGCATAAAATTGTAGCATATTGTATGTATGCCCTCAAGAGAAAGATTCTTAAGACTTTCCTTGTAGTTTTCAATCAACTGGCCGCGGTCTTCTCCGCCATATTTAATACTCTCGCAAACGGGTAGGCTTTCTACTACAGACCACCGCATACCGTAACTTTCAATATATTCTTTCAGCTCATGTATCTTCTCTCGCGTCCAGACCTCGCCATTGGGCACATCATGCAATGCTGTCACGATGCCTTCTACACCGATTTCGCGCAACATCGCAAGCGTTATCTTGTCGTTCCTTCCGAACCACCTCCAAGTTCTTTCCATCCTTTAAGATTTATATATAGAAATTATTTTTACTTTGTGCTTTTCCTCTCTTCCGTTTATGTCTTGCAAAGTTATGTTTTTTTTTTGTCATTTGAAACTTTAATCCAACATTTTTAATGCTTACACCAATCACAACATTGGCTCTATAACGCAAATAGCGTTAGTGGGATTTTGCAATGCACTTTCCTTATAATGCCATCACCGCAACTTTCATCCATAAAGTCTATGGCCTAAGCGCTTAAACCCCGCTTGCTTTTATTCAGAAACAAGCGGGGGGGGGGCTATCATAAACCTGCAGGGTACACCAGCTTGTCTATGACATGGCGGAGACATTTCATGCATTTTAAAGAAAAACATTCAAACATTCTTTGTTGTGCGTTCTTTTGTAAGTATTTAAATCCTTATCTTTGCATAAGGAAATAAACATTATGAATACATAAAAAGACGGCTATATAGACAGGCATCCATACGTAAAGTGGCATAGCCTATATATAGCCATGGAAAAATCTCTCCAAACAATAAATAGCAAAGATATTAAATCCACTAGCCAATGAATAAGATAATCGAAAAAAAGCAGTTCTCTCAGAACGTTTTCATGTTCCGCATTGAAGCACCACTCATTGCACATAGCCGCAAACCCGGGAACTTTGTTATTGTACGTACACATAAACGCGGTGAGCGTATACCTCTTACAATAGCTGATGCCGACACAAAGGAGGGCACCGTTACCCTCGTTGTTCAAAAAGTTGGCGTATCAACAGCACAGTTGTGCAGCATGAACATAGGCGACGAGTTGCAAGACATTGCCGGACCATTGGGCACACCTACAAAAATCGAGAAGTTTGGAACAGTGCTTTGCGCCGGAGGAGGCGTTGGTACGGCACCTTTGCTACCAATAATCAAAGCGCTGAAACAGGCTGGCAATAGAGTGCTCACGGTTATAGCAGGACGCAGTGCCGACCTCGTGATACTTGAAGATGAGGTGAAGCAATGGAGCGACAAACTCATCATAATGACCGACGACGGCTCATGCGGAGAGAAAGGCGTGGTAACCGTTGGCATGGAGAAATTGATAAAGCAGGAACACATCGACAAAGCGTACGCTATCGGACCTCCAATAATGATGAAGTTCTGCTGCAAGTTAACGGCAAACTACAACATACCTACCGAAGTTTCATTAAACACAATAATGGTTGATGGTACAGGTATGTGCGGCGCATGTCGTTTAACTATTGGCGGAAAGACAAAATTTGTATGTATAGACGGACCGGAATTTGACGGTTCGCTAGTCGATTGGGACGAAATGCTCTGCCGAATGGGAACATTCCGCGAAGAAGAAAAAAGGGAATACGAACGCTACCTCAACGCGGACAATGCCTGTCCCAAAGAAAGTAAGACAAGCACACATGACCGTCAGCAAAGTTCAGCACAAAAGAATAACTCAACAGAAACAGGCAATGCATCCGTAACTCCATTAAGTGAACTAACAGACCGTTCTACATCTTGGCGACAATCACTGCGCAGCAGCATGAAGCCCAAGGAGCGCATGGCCATAGAACGCGTTAGTGCGCCTGAATTGCCTGCTGATTATCGCATCGCCCACCGCCTTGAGGAAGTCTGCATCGGCATTACCGCGGAACAAGCCATGCAAGAAGCACGAAGATGTCTGGATTGTGCTAATCCGTCATGCCGGCAAGGATGCCCAGTAAGCATTGATATACCTTCGTTTATCAAGAACCTTGAGCATGGAGATATTCCGTCTGCGGCAAGAGTTCTGAAAGACACGTCTACCCTACCCGCTGTTTGTGGACGCGTTTGCCCGCAAGAGAAACAATGCGAAAGCCGCTGCATTCACACCAAGACTGGACACAAAGCAGTAGCCATTGGCTGCCTTGAACGGTTTGTCGCTGACATAGCCGCAAAAGAAGGTGCAAACATCGACTACAGCAATATCAATAAGAACGGTATAAAAATAGGCGTAGTTGGCTCAGGCCCATCAGGACTTACATTTGCAGGAGAAATGGCTAAATACGGATATGACGTGCATGTTTTCGAGGCTCTCCACGAAATAGGTGGCGTTCTTAAATATGGTATTCCTGAGTTCAGACTTCCTAATTATATTGTTGACAGAGAAATCGAAAATCTTGAACATATGGGAGTGACATTCCATACTGATTGTATTGTTGGCAAGACTATAACAATAGAAGAATTGCAGAACGAAGATTACAAAGGCTTCTTTATAGGCAGCGGTGCTGGGCTGCCCAATTTCATGGGTATACCTGGAGAAAACGCAAAAGGAATAATGTCATCAAATGAATACCTCACACGCGTAAACCTTATGGATGCTGCTTCAGATACAAGCGACACGCCTATTCTTCCGGCAAAGCACGTTATTGTCGTGGGGGGCGGAAACACTGCCATGGACTCATGCCGTACAGCACGGCGACTAGGAGCAGAGGTCACTCTTGTTTACAGACGCTCTGAAGAAGAGATGCCTGCCCGACTTGAAGAAGTGCGCCATGCAAAAGAAGAAGGAATCAACTTTCTTACACTTCACAATCCAATTGAATATCTTACAGATGAAACAGGAACTGTAACAAAAGCTGTTCTCCAAGTAATGAAACTCGGAGAGCCTGACGAGAGTGGGCGCAGGCGTCCTGAACCAATTGAAGGAAAGACACTTACAGTAAGCACTGACTTGGTTATAGTCGCGGT
Organism: bacterium; assembly: GCA_963661195.1. Classification (GTDB taxonomy): domain Bacteria; phylum Bacteroidota; class Bacteroidia; order Bacteroidales; family Bacteroidaceae; genus Prevotella. The sequence goes on along the minus strand of CAVLBD010000063.1, from coordinate 422 downwards.
GGGCGTATCACCCAATCCTCTAGTTCCAAAATCAATACCCGGACTGGAGTTAGGCAGGAAAAGCACCATCGTCGTTGATGATACAATGCAAAGTTCGCGCAGCGAAATTTATGCAGGAGGCGACATTGTGCGCGGAGGTGCAACCGTTATTCTTGCTATGGGAGACGGACGCAAAGCAGCCCAAAGCATGCTAGCCAAGCTAGAGAACGACAAGAAATAAAGACAAGAAAACATTTAAACGCAAGGGGCTGCCACTTATTTCAAGAGTCAGCCCTTTTGCTTTCTATTGATTTTTATATTGCGAGTTTGCTTATGCAACAAATAATGCGCCATAAGCTATCATGCATAAGCCAATGCTTCAAGACGGCTCCTGACTTCGTCAATGCGTCACCCAAATCAGAAATTGCTTGTTGTTAGTCAGA
>CAVLBD010000062.1:0-11221 GCA_963661195.1 bacterium | reverse complement strand
ATTTACAAATCAGAAGAGCCTTGACGGCTTCCGTATTGCCTATGGTTTGTCTTACAGCCTTTGCTCAGAAGACAGTCACAGGTACAGTGAAGGATGCAAAAGGAGAACCGCTGATCGGTGTGACGGTGTTTGTCGATGGCAAACCAGGGTCTATAACCGATATAGACGGTAATTTCTCAATTCCGAATGCCTCTCCTTCATCAAAGGTGAAAGTTTCCTATATTGGTTACAAGGATCAGACCATAACATTGGGAAACTCTTCAACGGTGAATATCACATTACAGGAAGACAATGCACAACTTGATGAAGTTGTTGTCGTTGGTTACGGTACGATGAAGAAAAGCGACCTTACCGGTTCTGTTTCTTCTGTAGGTACTGAAGCCCTCAATGCAAAGGGTGCGCCATCATTACTTGCCAACTTGCAGGGTTCAACTCCAGGTGTAAGCATTACGCAGTCTACAGCCCGCACAAATGGTGATTTCAATATTGAAATCCGTGGTAAATCCTCTATCGAGTCTGATACAAAGCCTATGTACGTGGTTGACGGTGTAATCTGCTCAGACATCCAGTTCCTCAACCCACAGGATATTGAACGTATTGATGTCTTGAAAGACGCATCATCTACCGCAATCTATGGTTCCCGTGCCACTGCTGGTGTTATCATGGTGACAACAAAAAGCGGTGCAAACGTGAACAAAACAAAACTTTCGAAGCCGACCATCAGCTATGACGGATACTATGGTGTGACAAAAGTTGCACGTATGCCGGACTTTATGAACGCAAGTGAATTTATGAACTTCCGTTTTGCAAAGTTCCTAGGCTATGCAGGTACGAAAGGAGCTACAAACAATTTCTACATGTCTAGCAATGCTTCTGGTGGTATCGGACAGGCTTTGTTAGCAAGAGAAGCCAACAACCCTAACACAACGTTCGCCCTTCAGGAAATGGTTGCAAACGGACAGTCATACGACTGGCCAGACCTCGTTACACAAACTGGTCATAGCCAAAACCATTATGTAGCAGTAGCGGGTGCATCCGATAAGATCAACTACCATTTTGGTGTTGGCTACGATGGCAATAAGGGTATCTATAAAGGTGATAATCAAGATAAGCTGAACTTTAAAGGTTCTGTTGATGCTCGCATAAGCAAGGTTATAAGTGCTGGTTTCAGCATGAATATGGCTTATATTGACAACGAATATGCAAATGACGATGCCATCAAGTATGCATTCCGTATGACACCGTTCTCTGTTCCTTACGATTCTGAAGGCAAAGTAAACCATCGCCCAGGAAACTATCAGGCAATCGGAACTGACCAAATGCAATTCTCAGACAACATCAACCCACTTGACTTGATGAAGAATACTTACAAGCAACGTGAGACATGGCGTCTGCTCGGTAATATATACTTGCAGTTTGACATACTGAAGGGACTCAACTTCAAAACAACATTCTCACCTTCCTATACTTCTTACCGCCAAGGTTATGTTGAAGGTTACGAGAACCCCAATGACCCAGGAAAGACATATGCAAGCGAGGATATAAGTACATCAGCTACAACTGTAAACAATTATCGCTCACTTCAGTGGACTTGGGATAATATCATCAACTACAACACCCGTATTGCTAAAGACCATAGCATTGGTGTGATGGGACTTATTTCTGCTATGTACGGCAACTCCGAGTCGTATGCTATGACTGCCAATGGTGTTAGATCAAAAACCGATTGGTATGCCCTGGGTACTGGTACTCTTGACGCAAGCGGAACAAGCTCTTCATACGGAGAAAATAGCATGCTCTCATATGCACTACGTGTGAACTATGGTTATAAGGATAAATATCTTCTCACAGCAACAGCACGTTGGGATGGTTGCTCAAAATTTGATCCTGACTACAGATGGGGATGCTTCCCTTCAGTAGCTTTGGCATGGCGTGCATCTGAGGAAGAGTTCATAAAGAAAATAGATTGGATAAGCAACTTGAAACTGCGTCTAAGCTATGGTGTAACCGGTAATAACCAGGGTGTTGGAAACTATCAGACGATACAAGCTGTATCTACAAGCGGTGTCTATTATCCATTCGGTGGAACTTACTACACAGGATTCACTCCAGGTTCTATCGTTGACAAGAAAATAACATGGGAAACATCAAAGGAAATCAACTTTGGTATTGATTTCGGTTTCTTGAACAATAGGATTAATGGTGCAATTGATATCTATAGTAAGAAGTCACAAGACCTTCTCTATAATGTAGACCTGCCTTTGGTATCAGGTGGCGGCCAAATGAGAACAAATATCGGTAGCGTAAGAAATAGCGGTGTTGAAATTTCTTTGCAGACCATTAACATCTTGAATAAAGACTGGAACTGGACGACTTCATTCACATTTGCGCACAACAAGAACAAGGTGCTTGAAATCAACGGTACGGGTGAGGACCTCCCTGCAAGCCAATTGTTCGTGGGAAAACCTTTCAACAATGTTTATGACTACAATTGGATTGGCATTGTTACAGACAAGGACATGACAGTTCCTAATACAGAAATAGCAAAAGCTAAGGGATTCACTCCTGGCGAAACAGTAAAACAATATGACTACTACTACAAATGCTATGGATGGACAGAGGGTCAGCCTATCATCGAAGACGTAAATGGTGATGGTTCAATCACACCTGATGAAGACAAGAGAATTTGGAGTGCAGAACCTGTATGGACAGGAAGTTTGACTTCTAACCTCTCTTACAAGAATTGGGACTTCTCATTCTCTATCTACACGAAGCAGAACTTCAAAGTATCTTCTGCATTTATGTCTGAGAACGTTGGCTATAGCCGTGCAAAACAGATGTTGAATGTTGATTACTATATCCCTGCAGGAACACTTATTATGTGTGATGGTGTGAATGATGATGGTACATACGTAAATCCTGTATATCAGGAGGAGACTCACTATGGTGCTTGGCCTATGGCTGCTGTTTCTAATGGCTTCTCTGATACTGAGCAGTATTTCAATACTGCAAAGAAAGTTGTTGACGGATCATTCGTAAAGGTTAAGAACATAACTCTTGGTTACACTTTCCCACAGAAATGGATCAACAAGTTCGGTTGCAAGTTCTTGCGCCTTTATGCTACAGTCACAAACCCATTTGTATTCACGAAATACAAAGGATTCGATCCTGAGTGGGCAAACGCAGCAAGCAAGAACGACGGTCCTAGCACTATAACATACCAGATTGGTGCGAGCATTAAATTCTAATTTACTAAAAGGATTACACAATGAACAAATATATTTATAAAACGTTTGCCGCATGTTTAGTTGTTGGAATGGCATTGTCTAGCTGCAGTGATTTCCTTGAAGCTGAAAACAAGTCATCAGGCGGTAACGATGCAGACAAATATTTCAAAACAGATGCAACAGAGTTACTAACTGCATCATACAATGATTTGAAATCTCTCGTTACTGTTGTGGACATGAACGAGAACGGAACTGATATGTTTTTCAACACCCGTGGCCACCTCGCAGGAGATTTTGGTGACTATGCACTCGGTATTGAGAATTCAACAGTGCAGAGCTACTATAGCAACGCTTACAATGCAATAAACCATGCAAATGGTGTTATCTATTACTCTGCAGAAGATAGCCAAAATACTTACGAAGCTCGCTTCATCCGTGATTATTGTTACTATCTGCTTACACAGCAGTTCGGTTCTGTTCCTTATATAACAAAATATATTCAGGACGCAGAACGTAGTTATCCTCGCACAGATCTTTCAGAGATATACACTGGATTGATTACAGACCTTGAGAGTCTTTATACATCTTCAAGTCTTGATGCACAGAGCCATGTAGGTCGTGTAAGCAAGCAAGCTGTTGCTGCATTGCTTTCCAAAATATATCTTGCTGCAGGTTGGGATTTGCAGACAACAGTAAACAGTCAAGAACAGGGAACATACACTGTTAATAACACAGAGTATTTTTTAAAGGCCGCAGAATATGCAGAAAAAGCCATTAATGGAGTGTCCCTGACAATGTCGTTTGATGATAAATGGAGCCCCAACAATGAAGGAAATGCAGAGGAAATTTGGTCAGTTCAATACGACCGCGCTTCCTACCCAGGCAATATAACAGATGGAGGCCATTCCTTGCAAAATAACTATGGTGGATATTTTGGTGATGTTGTAGGTTCTGGCATAAAGTATACAAGTTCAGATAACCAGCCAACAGCCAAAATGATTAAGCTTTTTGAGAAGGGTGATAAACGTTATGAGGCAACATTCATGACTACCTACTACAACTCAACAAAGCAAGGTACAACTGCAGATTGGGGAACAAGCGGATATTTCGCTTACTATAATCTGTCTGCTGACAAATTGGCTTCGCAGCCTATCGCTTATAAATACTATCCTTGGTACACAACTGAGGCAGAAGTAGAAGCCGACCTTAAGGCTCACAAAGACCAGTTCAAGAAGTATGATAACATGGCGAACGAAAATGCGCAGGCAGCACGTCTTGATGATGCAAATGATGTTATTGTCTATACTTTTGACGCAGATGGTAATTTCACCAAGAAAACCCAAACATATGCTTTCTACATGGAGCAGACACAGGCTTTCGGAAGTGTAAAGAAGTTTGACGATCCACAATCCACAGCTGTAACAAAGTACAATGACTATCGTGACATTGTTATTTTCCATGTAAGTGATGAATATCTTGTAGCGGCGGAAGCATATCTGATGGCTGGCGACAAAACTGCGTCATTAGCTAAATTGAACGCTGTTCGCAATCGTGCAGGTTTGGAAAATTTGTCTTCATTCGAAGTTTATTCTCCTGAATACACAACAAGCTCAACATTCCAAATTAGGGATATTGATGTTATTCTTGATGAACGAGCACGCGAGCTATATGCTGAACGTCAGCGTTGGGTTGACCTTCGTCGTACGAAACAGCTTATTCGCTACAATGTAGAATTTAATACATACATTACATCAGCGTCACAGATGGCAAACCTCAAAGGAGAATACAAGCTATATCGCCCAATCCCGTCAAAGGAACTATCTACCAACACTGGTATAACCTCAGAGGATCAGAACCCTGGTTACTAACAATTAAAAGTAAAAAGAAAATGAAAAAGATAATATGCGGATTGTTGTTCATTCTGACATGTGGCCTTTTCTTAGCTTCATGTTCAGATGACGATAACAACGAGACAACACACTCTACCTTACCAGAGGTAGCTTCCGCCGGAACCTACACTGGTACTTGGTCAAGAGCGCAAATTACAGCTGATGGTTTAGGAGAAGCCGAAACGACAACAGGTACTTTAACTTTTGCTGTTCCTGCAGAAACAACAACTAAATATGTAACCTCAATAACTGCAAATGCTGCAGCTTTCAGTTTCAATAAAACCAGCACTGCCAACATTACATGGAAGCAAAATGGTTTCCTCTTCAGCAACCAGTCTATCAAGAACGGATTTGGTGTCGTTTTTTCAGGTGCTATATCTGAAAGTGGTGTTGCAACAATATCTTTCACCATCACACAGAAATCAGGTAGAAAGACATATAATTACCAGTACACCTTTGAGGGAACAAAGAGTTCTGCACAGTAAGATTTCATAAACAAAAATATGAAATAAAAAGAAACTAAAAATCTTTAAATGTGGTGGACATAATGCCCACCACATTTAAAATTACTAACAACAATTATTAATACAACAATTATGAAAAAAAGTCTACTTTTTGCTGCACTTTTTATGGGTGCAGTGAGCATTAACGCTCAAGAGTATGTTCAAGTAAACGCTGAAGCTGCAGGTATTACAAGCGAAGCTGCTTCTGTTGCTGGTGGTACAATACTCGGTTCTACTGATAATGTAACAATGAAGATTGCTTATGATGACAGTTACAAGGCAACACAGATTGCATTCCAAGATTATGATCAAGTTGAACTTAATGGTACAACTTACGATTTGGTAAAAGGTGTAACAGGTAACACTAACCCAGCAGGTCAGTCTCTTTCTGCAGATGGTTCTACAGCACCTACATCAGGATGCGTTTTCCAATTTGACGTAAAGAAAGATGGTTATCTGACAGTTTTCGGCAAGATGTCATCAAACAAGGAATACTATGTGTGGGAAGGTGATGCTGTTTCTGCTTCTCCTATGGCATACACATTTGCAATGGATTTCAGCGCAGCAACTGATGACACAAAGCCAAGCATAGCCTACACAGTTCCTGCTACAGAACTCGGATATATCAATTTCGATGATGCTAACATCAATACATATTTGAATGGTTCTAAGCTCAAATGGCCTGAGCAGATTGTATTTGGCGATGACTCAGCAATCAAGAAGAATGGTGTAGGTGTTATCACATTCCCTGTATTCGCAGAAGCTGGTACATATCTTGTACACGCTGCAGGTTCCAAGATTTCTACTTGCGGTGCAGTATTCACAACAGAGCCTATTTCATCTGTTAAAGTTAAATCTTCTTCTGCAGCAGCTGCAGATAAGACTATCTATGTAGGCGACGCTACTGGCATATCAAGCGCGTCTGTAGAAAAGACAAACGCTAATGATCCTATCTACAACCTCGCTGGTCAGCGCGTTTCTAACAGCTTCAAGGGTATCGCTATCCAGAACGGCAAAAAGTTCATCAAATAATTTTTTTTGCAATAGAAGCAAAACATTGCGCATAAAATAGCGCAAACTAAATAGCCGGTCATTCCTTTATAGGAAGTTGACCGGTTTTTTTCGTGCATCGAAAATTAAAAGCGAAGATGAAAAGAATCATTATTAAATATTACTTGTAGAAAAACAATTGGTAACCATCCTTATGATATGTCGTTTTTTTGATTTTCCAAATCCAAAAGCATTTTCGCTTTAAGTTTACGCCACACCACTAAAAATATTTAGGACAATATCTATTGGCGAATTGTTGTTCTTAATAAAAAACACTATTTTTGCACAAGAAAACAATGCAACAGACTATATTTTCATACAATAATATATTGTGAGTTAATTAACCTTGGCCTGTTACACTTTAAATCGTAGATGAGATGAAAAAGAAAATCCAGTTCAGCCTTGTTTATAGAGACATGTGGCAATCTTCGGGCAAATTCCAACCACGCAAAGACCAGTTGGAACGTATAGCCCCAGTTATTATCAATATGGGATGTTTTTCTCGTGTGGAAACAAACGGTGGAGCATTTGAACAGGTTAATTTGCTTGCTGGTGAGAATCCCAATGAGGCTGTAAGAGCTTTTTGTAAGCCATTCAACGATGCTGGCATAAAGACTCATATGCTTGATCGTGGTCTTAATGCTTTAAGAATGTATCCTGTTCCTGACGACGTGAGAGCTCTACAATACAAGGTTAAACATGCCCAAGGCGTTGACATCACCCGTATATTCTGTGGACTTAACGATGTCAGAAATATTATTCCAAGTATAAAATGGGCAATAGAAGCAGGAATGACCCCACAAGGCACTCTGTGTATAACAACATCTCCTGTGCACACGGTTGAATACTATAGCGACATTGCCGATCAACTTATTGCAGCAGGAGCTACGGAAATATGCTTGAAGGATATGGCAGGTATTGGTCAGCCTGCAATGTTAGGTAAACTGACAAAAGCTATTAAGACTAAACATCCTGATATCATTATTCAGTATCATGGACATTCTGGCCCTGGACTATCAATGGCTTCCATTCTCGAAGTCTGCAACAACGGATGCGATGTGATTGATACAGCCATAGAACCACTTTCTTGGGGTAAAGTTCATCCAGATATAATTTCAGTACTTAGCATGCTTAAGAACGAAGGCTTTGAAGTTCCAGAGATAAATATGGATGCATATATGCAAGCGCGTCACCTTACACAAGAATTCATTGATGAATGGCTTGGATACTTTATCAACCCAGGAAACAAGATTATGAGTTCTTTGTTATTGGGATGTGGTCTTCCCGGTGGAATGATGGGCAGCATGATGGCGGATCTTGCAGGAATCCACCGTTCTATAAATACAATTCTGCGTAAAAAGGGAGAAAAGGAATATACAACAGACGAGTTGCTCGTAAAACTCTTTGACGAAGTGGCTTATGTATGGCCACGCGTTGGCTACCCACCATTGGTTACCCCATTCTCACAATATGTTAAGAATATCGCCTTACTCAACTTGCTTACGTTGGCACAAGGTAAGGGACGTTTTGTCATGATGGATGATTCTATGTGGGGCATGATCTTGGGCAAGAGTGGAAAGTTGCCAGGACAACTGGATCCTGAAATCATCGCATTGGCAAAGAAGCAGAATAGAGAATTTACAACAGCAGATCCACATACACTCATTTCCAACGCACTTGATTCCTTCAGAAAGGAAATGGATGATAACAATTGGGATTATGGACAGGATGATGAGGAGTTATTTGAATTGGCAATGCATCCAGAGCAATATCGCGACTACAAGAGCGGCATTGCAAAAAAACGTTTCCTTGCCGATCTTCAGAAAGCGAAAGATGCAAAGCTCGGAGCATCGCTTAGCATAGAAGAACTTTCTGCGTTTAAACATGCTAAAGCCGATGCTGTAGTTTCACCTGTAAAAGGACAAGTATTCTTCGAGTTCGGTGGTGGCAGCGAATGTACGAAGTGTATAGAGCCATTTATTGGACAACATTATAAGGAAGGTGAATCTCTATGCTACGTGCAAGCTCCATGGGGCCAATTTGTTCCCGTTCCTGCAGCACTTGGTGGTAAATTGGTTGAAATCACAGTAAAACAAGGTGGCAAAGTGTATCGCGGTGATGTGATTGCATATTTAGAACGCGACCACGACTAATGATTCGTAAAACACCAATATGGTTGATTGGGAAAAAATAATAAACAAATACTACGCAGAGAATGAAACATTGCGAAACATTCTCTGCGTTCACTCGCAACATGTTGCAGAAAAAGCATTGTATATAGCAACAATTCATCCAGAGTTAAATATAGATGTTGAATTTGTGAAAGAAGCTGCTATGCTACATGACATTGGCATTATAAAGACCAATGCTCCTGGTATCGAGTGCTTTGGTACTGAGCCATACATTCTACACGGACTACTTGGAGGACATATGCTTCGTGAAGAGGGACTTCCGCACCATGCAAGGGTGTGCGAGCGACATACAGGGGCGGGACTTACAGAAAAAGACATCGTGATGCAAAATCTCCCGTTACCACATCGAGATTTCTTACCAGAAACACTTGAAGAGAAACTCATATGCTATGCAGATAAGTTTTTCTCTAAAACACATCCTGACAAAGAAAAGCCATTGGATAAGGTAGAAAAAAGCATTGCTAAATTTGGGTTAGATGGTCTCGCACGCTTCAAACACTGGGAAGAGATTTTCTCTTAAGACCACATAAAACCATGCCTCTATTTTCTTTTCTTACAAAAGGAAATAGGGGCATGGTTGAGAATATAAGAATAGTAATCCTAAAATTCAAAACCTCCAGTAATTGCTAAATTGTGGATAAAAGAGCGTTTATACCCTGAGAAATCTTTTATTTCTTTATGGCTATCCCCCATGTATATATCTTCTTTTCGATATTTATAGCCTTGGGCTGTATAACCAAGTGAAACAAAAATTGCCATATTTTTGTGAAGACCAAACCTTATGCCTACTGCTGGCGCAAGATAAGCTCCTTTTGTGTGTTCAACGGAATATCCAACCTTTGCATCAATGAACGGGCTTATTCTTTTCCTATTCAAGTTTGCCCTAAAATCAACAAAAACAGGAGTCGTCTTAACATCTGGAACATGCACTAAGAAATGATACTGCCATGAAATACCCACACCAACAAAATAATTCGGATTAATTTGGTAGCCATGTGTCGTAGAAATAGAACACCCTAAACTATTATTTCCGTCTTTGAAAACCCCATCGTTGCCATAAAAGAAATTGGCTTCAACCATACCATGATAACGATTACCCTCAAGAGTTTGAGAATTCGCTTGAATAAAACACAGAAGCGAAAGAATTGCTGCAAATAATTTTTTCATATAGCTTTAGTTTTACAATTAAAGAATTAGCTTTAGTTTAGACACAATAACTATTTATGTCGTTGCAAAGATAGCAAAAAAACAATAAAAAAAAACATTTAGAATACTTTTTGTGCAAAAACACCAAAAGAACACTAAATAATTCATGATTGTTTTCATTATATCTGTTTTTTACCTTACCTTTGCCTTGCAATTGTGACTATAAAATAGTCCGCATAATAAATCATTATCCTTGGCTCCGTAGCTTAGCTGAATAGAGCGTCAGATTCCGGTTCTGAAGGTCTTGGGTTTGAATCCCAACGGAGTCACAAAAAAACCTTTAATAAGGTCTTCAATAAACGATATATTAAAAAGTCTAATGTCTGTAATTACTTATAAAATAAGTAGTTGCAGCTATTTTGTTTTTATAGAGCTAAAAAAGTGGTATGTAGACCGCTCTTAGAATAGTCTACATATAAAAACTTGTAAGCAGCTATAAATCAACACATAACGCTTTTCCTAAAAAAACATGGTTTTCAACTTGTGTTATCAAATCTCTATTTTGTGTTATCAAAAATGAACTGATATGGGAAAAGTAAATTTAAGTATTATTCACAATCGCCTGAAGCGCGGAACACCGCAAAAAGCCGTTTCTATTGAATTTAGGTTCACGTGCAACAGAGAGCGCAAGTATGTATCATCGGGGATAAAAGTATTCCCTAATCAATGGTCGGACAAGACCGGACGCATCGTTAGGCATCCTGACGCAGATGAATTAAACAAGAAATTCAGTATATTCAAGAAGCTCATGGACGAAGTCTGTGACAAGATGAATGAAGCAAAAGTGGCGGATTTGTCCTGTCTGTCTTATTATCTTAATGTGGAACAGAACAAGAATGTCTCTTTTGTGGAGTACTGCGAGAAGAGGATGAAAGAGCGCAAGGTTTGCGAACATACCAAGGGCCGCTATGCCGTGTTTATCCGTTTCCTAAAATCATGGGGCAAGATAATGTCGTTCTCTGACTGCAACATCGCAAAGATTAGGGCTATGGACGAATATCTACATAGTCAAGGTTTGGCGCAAAGCACAATCTATAATTATCACAAGTATTTGAAATTATTGCTGTCCGCTAAAACTTTTTTGAGCATGAAAAAGATTGGGCTGGATTCCTCGCTTGGAATTCAGCCCATTTAGTTACTTTTGTTTATTGCTA
>CAVLBD010000061.1:0-11560 GCA_963661195.1 bacterium | reverse complement strand
TTGTGGATTCAGTGGCGAGCTGAGATTTTAGCCGTAGTCTTTCTTTTTCATTGTTGCTCTACTTTTTTTAATGTTACACAAAATCGAGAATATTGAAGTCCTCATAATTCTCTGGCAATCGAGAACTGACGTTTTCCTCCACCGTATCTTTCTCATTCATCGCTTGGACGGCAATGTTTATGGATTCCTCTATCTGCATAAATAGTTTCTCGTCATTGATCATCCTTGCAAATAGTTCCGTTCCGTCCAAATCTTTGAACACCTCTCCAGCCTGTACCATTTCTGCCTTGGATGCCTTTGGCTTTTTCACCGTGCGAACAGCAAGGTCTATGTCCTCAAAGGATTTACCCTTGGCTTGTGGAACATCAGAATCATCATCTTCATCTGAATATACAGTCGGAACATCTTCTATTCGGCAATCCTTGAAAGCTTCATCCAAGTCCTCGTCTGGTATCTGAGCAGATGATTTTTTCTCTTGTGGTGTTTCCTCAAAAGTTACATCTTCCTCTTTCACTGGCTCGGATAAATTGCTTTCTGTCTTAGCCTCGCCCTTATTTTCTTTCAAGGGAGGTTTGTACTGATACTGGCTCTTGGGAACAAACTCATAAGGGTCTATCGGTGGTTTTGTTTCTTCACCTTTGCCTTCTTTCGGCAGACTTCGCTCCTTTTCCTCTCTCATAAAAAACCATATTGTCCAAAAGTTGAACAATACCAGCAATACGATAAATACATTCTCCATAGTCCTACAACTTGAGAGCTTATTTACCCACAAAAGCATTAACGCTTGTTGATGCTCGTTGCTTTTCCATATACATCTCGTCTATCACAATGCCATATTGCTTGAAATGTTCTGTCAGCACATGGTCGATGTAACTTGAAATAGATACAGTCCCATCACTGATGAAAGGTATTATATTAGCAATGATATGATGATAGTCCTTGCGAATATAGGTCATTCTTCCAGAACGAGCAGGAAACTCGGTAGGACGTATGAACTTCTCCGTGTATCTGTTACGGAGTACATCTCCCTTGTTCCCATTAGTGGACTGCTTGCTTACTGTTGTCGTTGGCTTTTTGCCATAATTCTTCTTTGTCTGTTTCATGTTTCTTATTTTTAGATGTTAGTGAATGTCTTGATATGCTTGCCGAAAGACTCGGCAATATCCTCTTGATAGTCCTCGAAATGAGATGCCAACACATTGTCGATATAGCTGGCTATCGTCACCTCGTTCTTGCCTATGACTTGTATCAACTTCATGATGCGGTCATGGAAGTTACTGCGGATGCAGACTTGCTTTCCTTTGCGTGCCGTCATTCCCGACTCTCGCATAAAGGATTCCTCATAGTCACGTTTCACAATGCATTCCTTGTTTACTGCAGTATCCTTCGTCTTGTTCTTTCTATTTTGTGGAACTTGTGGAGTTGCTATCGCCACATTCTTTTCTGTGGAGGTAGATTCTTTATCCACTTTTGCGCCATCTGCTTCTTGTGCATCACCTTTGTCTTTCACGTCTTGTGATTCATTGGAAGTAGCTTCACTTTCAACAGGCTTTGAAACGCTGTAGTCCTCTTGAACCAAGGACTGTATGACAAGGTCTGCATACTCTTCCTCTGCCTTTGTCTTTTTTGCCATGTTACTTATGTTTTGATGATTGTTAATACTTCGTCCACCAGCTTGTCAAGATTACTTCCTCTTACAAGGCTCTTGTCTGCGGGAAACACTGTAGAGCGAAATACCGCTTTTCTCTCAGTGGCAGTCTCCTTGCGGAAACGCTTGCTGTCTGGTATAAATGTCTTCAATACAGGAAGTGCATGCTCTGCGAATACCTTTTCGTAGGTCTCATACAGTTCCGTCTTTTCCCGACCATCCACCATGTTCCAGACAAGATGAATACTCTTGACATTGCCTCTTCCGATGGTGATGAACGCCTCATTGATAGTCTTGGCATATCCGATGGAACTTGTCAAAACCACACGGTCTGCTATAATCGGCGTGAAGATATGATTCATCTTGGAAACCAAGCAAATCACATCGTTGTTGTTGGCGGTTCCTGGCAAATCAAAGAAGATGAAGTCCAATGTAGGGTGCTTTGCCTTTATCTTCTCGGCAACTTCCAAGGCATCCTCTGCCTTGCTTTTTGTTACAGGATACGGCTTCTTGTTCAACTTCTTGATTTGCTCATAAGCCATCTTCTTGTAATGTGCGTCCTTGACGGACGCTTCCGCATCACGGCTACGGATGCCACTGATGCTGTACTGAGGGTGGTCGCAATCAATGATTGCCACATTGAATCCCTTCACGTAATGCAGGTAACTTGCCACAAGCACCGTGAGCGTCGTCTTGCCTGCGCCTCCTTTTTGGGTGGAGAATGCCACATACTTTGTCTTTTCCATTTTGATTGTCTCTATGAGTTGTTATACATTATATTGTTGGATTGTGTGTCGCCTTGAACGGTCACTTATCCGTTTTCGTGATTGAACGTGTTATTGTCAACATGAGTGTTCAAAAGAACATTTGAACACTTGCTTTTCTAATCAATTGTTCATGTGGGTCTATGCGGATATTTATGGATGTATTTTCGACTATCCAAATGTGCTTCCACATAGTCCAACAAACAGTAATTCAAGCATTCCAATGAACACCGATTCATCTGAATCACGGTGCAAAGAAACAAACATTTTTCCGAAAAACAATGGTTTTCAAATCCTGTGGCAGCATGTTGCCGATAGTTGCAGTGGTTGTCTGGGGTGGCTTTGTTCCAAGGGCGCATTTTTAGCCGTAATTTTGCACCCGAAAGGCAAAGTGATGGATGGTGCATCCATATCGTTCAGACAAGAACAAGGCTTGATGCTCCGCAAAGAATAGGATTTCCCGAACAGCTTCCATTCGGGATGGGGACGGCTTCTTACGAAGGCTAACTCCAATCCACCCTAAGCGGATTTTTATGTCCTCAAAGACATAGCAAGGTATGTTTTGAGTTACTCAAAACCTTTCGGGTTACTCCCGAAAGACCTTGCCCTGCCGGGTTGGTAGCCTCTCCGAAGTCGGGCTCCCCCTATTCCAATCTGACGATACGTTGCGCAGTTCCATTCTTGCCTAATTGTACCACTTAATCCATTTTATATGAACACAGACAGAAAACGAGGGGGACGAATCCCCAAGCTGAACCCGAAGTCACATCATGTGATGCTTCGGTTCGACGATGACGAGTGGATGAAATTCCTCGTCATGTATGAGCAGACAGATGTGAAAGCGAAGGCTGTCTTCGCCAAGGCACGCATCTTTGGCGAGCCATTCAAGGTGTTGCGTGAGGACAAGACGCTGGTGGAATACTACACCAAACTTTCCTCTTTTCACTCGCAGTACCGAATGATTGGCAACAACTACAACCAGGTTGTCAAGGAACTTCGCTGCCATTTCTCCGAGAAGAAGGCAATGGCACTTCTCTACAAGTTGGAGAACTGCACCAAGGAGTTGGTTACACTCACCCGCGAGATTGTTGAACTAACCCACAAGTTTGAGGAAAGATGGTCGCAAAGATAAGTTTCGGAAATTCATTGTATGGCGCACTGGCATACAATGGTGAGAAGATTAACAAAGACGAGGGAAAGCTGTTGGCAACGAACAAGATCTTTGATGATTGTTCGGGAAAGACAAGCATCGCCAATGCCTTGCGTGATTTTCAGCGATACCTTTCTCCGCACATCAGAACGGAGAAGCCTGTCGTGCATATCTCATTGAATCCGCATCCCGACGATGTGCTGACTGATATGGAAATGGAGAATATCGCACGAGAATACTTGGAGCGGATGGGATATGGCAACCAGCCATACATGGTTTACAAGCACGAGGACATTGACCGTCACCACATGCACATTGTGACCATCCGGGTGGATGAGAACGGCAAGTGCTTGGACAGTCGATACAACTACCATAAGAGCAAAGCTATCACCCGTGACTTGGAGGAGAAGTACAATCTCCACAAGGCAGACCGCAAGCAACGCCAAGCAGACAATCCTCTCCGTAAGGTGGATGTGAGTCAAGGCGACGTGAAAAAGCAGGTCGCCAACACGGTGAAGTCGCTTTGCGCCACCTACAAGTTCCAGTCCTTTGGAGAATACCGTGCGCTTCTCTCCTTATATAATATATCCTTGGAGGAAGTGAGAGGAGAGGTTGGCGGTCGTGAGTATCACGGTTTTGTGTATTCTGCGACCGATGGGCAAGGTAACAAGGTGGGCAATCCTTTCAAGGCTTCCAAGATAGACAAGTCCGTTGGAGTGGAGGCAATAGAAAAGCGGTTCGCTTATTCTTCCAAGAAGTTCAAGGAGGACAAGAAACTCTCCGAGATGACCAAGCACAGCGTGGAAGCTGTCCTAAAGCAGACTTACCATAAGGAGAAGTTCATTGAACTGCTGAAAGCAAAGGGTATTGATGTTGTCTTCCGCCATACAGCCGACGGTCGTATCTACGGAGCGACCTTTATCGACCACCGCACCAAATGCGGGTTCAATGGCTCACGGCTTGGAAAGAATCTTTCTGCCAATGCTCTACAGGAGCATTTCACCTTGCCTTACGAGAACGAGCAACCGATACTGCTTACCATTCCAAAGGAAGAAGATGCTGTCTTGGAGCAGGAGCATCAAGGCTCAGGCTTGTTCGATGAGTATGGCAGCGGTCTTGGACTTATGGCAGAAGGTGATTCTTCAAATGAGGTACAGGAGGCTGCATTTGACAGAGAGCTACGCAGAAAGAAAAAGAGACGAAAAGGACGAAGCCTTTAATTGTATTATCAAGGTTGGCTTTCTTGTACAATGGAGAAAGCCAGCCTTCAATCAGAAAAAAACGATTAAGAGAATGCAATGAAAGTTTACTTTCGGATTGCTGAGCGTGAGTTTTTTATTCAAACAATTTGTATAACTTCAAAACAGAAAAACAATGGCACAAGAAGATGATTTGAGAGCACTGGGGAAAATCATGGATTTCCTCCGTGCTGTGAGTATAATTCTCGCAATTATGAATGTATATTGGTATTGCTACGAGGCAATGCACATGTGGGGAGTGACAATCGGGGTTGTTGACAGAATCCTTATCAACTTCAACCGAACAGGTGGATTGTTCCATTCCATTCTCTATACCAAGCTGTTCTCGCTTTTACTCTTGGCACTCTCATGTTTGGGAACCAAGGGCGTGAAGGCAGAGAAAATGAGTTGGAGCAAGATTTGGACAGTGCTTGCAGTAGGCTTCTGTCTGTTCTTCCTCAACTGGTGGATATTACTGTTGCCTATTTCTCATTTAGGTAATGCCACGCTGTACATTTTTACAATGATAACAGGCTACATCTGTCTGTTGATGGGCGGATCGTGGATGAGCAGACTATTGAAACACAACCTCATGGAGGATGTGTTCAATAATGAGAACGAGAGTTTCATGCAGGAGACAAGGCTCATGGAGAATGAGTATTCCGTCAATCTGCCCACACGGTTCTATTACAAGAAGAAATGGCAGAAAGGATGGATAAACGTGGTAAACCCTTTCCGTGCCACCATCGTGTTAGGTACACCAGGTAGTGGAAAGTCCTTTGCTGTAGTGAACAACTATATCAAGCAGCAGATAGAAAAAGGTTACTCGATGTATATCTATGATTTTAAATTCGCAGACCTTTCCACGATTGCCTACAACCACATGATGCACCATCAAGAAGGCTATAGGGTCAAGCCGCAATTCTACGTAATCAACTTCGATGATCCACGCAGAAGCCACCGTTGCAATCCTATTCACCCAGATTTCATGAGCGACATTTCTGATGCCTACGAAAGTGCATATACCATCATGCTCAACCTCAACAAGACTTGGGTGCAGAAGCAGGGAGACTTCTTTGTGGAGAGTCCGATAATCTTGTTCGCTGCCATAATTTGGTATCTCCGCATCTACAAAGACGGGAAGTATTGCACCTTTCCCCATGCCATCGAACTGCTTAACCGCAGATACGAGGATGTTTTTCCGATATTGACGAGCTATCCCGAACTGGAGAACTACCTTTCTCCATTCATGGACGCATGGCAAGGTGGGGCAATGGAGCAGCTGGCGGGTCAGATTGCAAGTGCAAAAATTCCGTTGTCAAGAATGATTTCACCGCAACTGTATTGGGTGATGTCGGCAAGTGAGTTTACGCTTGACATCAACAATCCCAATGAGCCTAAGATTCTGTGTGTCGGAAACAATCCCGACCGTCAGAATATCTATGGTGCCGCACTCGGCTTGTACAACAGTCGCATCGTGAAACTCATCAACAAAAAGGGACAACTCAAATCATCCGTTATCATTGATGAGTTGCCGACCATATATTTCAAGGGACTGGACAACCTTATCGCCACGGCTCGAAGCAACAAGGTGGCAGTGTGCTTGGGCTTTCAGGACTTCTCGCAGTTGGTCCGTGACTATGGTGACAAGGAGGCGAAGGTGGTCATCAATACGGTAGGTAACATTTTCAGCGGACAGGTGGTAGGCGAGACCGCCAAGACCTTATCCGAGCGTTTCGGCAAGGTGCTTCAAAAGCGCCAGTCCATTTCCATCAACCGACAGGATGTATCCACATCCATCAACACCCAGATGGACAGTCTTATTCCGCCAAGCAAAATCAGCGGTCTCACACAAGGTATGTTTGTCGGTTCTGTTTCTGACAACTTCAACGAGCGTATCGAACAGAAGATATTCCATGCCGAGATTGTTGTGGATACCGATAAAGTCAAACAAGAGGAAAGTAACTATCAGTCAATCCCCATCATCAACGATTTCAAGGATGCCAATGGCTACGACTGCATGAAGCAAGCCATACAGGACAACTACAACAAAATCAAGGAGGATGTCAAACAGATAGTTAAGGACGAACTGGAGCGTATAGCCAATGATGAGAACTTGAAGCATTTGATACCGAAATAAACAATGAGGCGAGTAACTTCTTAGGATTATCCTATTGGTTACTCGCCTCTGCATATATGGGGGTTATCGTATTCTTATCGTCTCATTCTTTCCAATTTATCATCCCTTCGCATCTTGTCATTCAACTTCTCCTGCATTTTGTCAAGGAAGTAGGTGCGGCTATGGTTCTTACGTCTTCTGATGTCGGTGTAGAAACGGTAACAATCCTTGGCTTTAATGCCAAAGAACTGATACATAGCTTGCGCCAAGTCCTTAAATTTCACATCACCATCGTTTACGCTTCCCATTACGCAGATGCCATATACCATTTCCACGAGGTCAACGGCATTTCCCGTCCATTTCACTAATGACTTTGGTCCTGATGTGGCAGGAGGAGATGTTTCTGAGGTGGAAGTATTCACATAAAGATGATACGTTGCCTCTACATGCTCCTGCATTCTGCGGATAAATGCAATCGCCTTGCGTACATACAAGCCTACGGTTTCCAAGCAATCCTTTATATGAGGCATTGACAGATGAAAGTCAAGCTCTGTTTCAGCGTATGAGAGCGCAAAGACCGCTTGCTTCACGTTCGTGCTACACAAATCAACCACGACCTTGATAAACTCACGATATGAGTTTTCCAAAGCATTGCAGTCTTTGTTTTCCTTACTTGCATTCAGCAAGTTGAAAAATTCTGTCTCTACCAATATGTTGTATTCCATGTCGTTGTCTTTTTTAAGAATTTGTACTAATTTGATGTTCTGTGCGCACATCGTTTATTAGTCCAATACTTGTGCCATTCAAAGATAAACAAAGTCTATTACAAATACAATAAATTGATTATCAGCGTATTTATTGACGCAATAAAAATATCACGTGATGACAACATGCAGAAAAAGTGTAAGAAAAACTGGACACTTGTCCAATCCTCCTTACACTTTTCTTACGCACTTGTTGGTTATTTGTAGGAAATGCCGCACTCTTTCATGCGAGCATAGAACGTAGTATGGCTCATCTCCAATAATTTCGCCGCATCACGCTTGATGCCGTTGCATTGTTTCAAAGCCCACAATATGCGCTCCCGATTGATGTTTCTTTCTTGTTCGTCAAAGTTCAAGACTTCTTCAGACAATGACGACTGCAACAACTGTAAATCTTCGACATCAATCATTTCTTTCTCACACAACAGCATGGCACGCATAATGCAAGATTTCAACTCACGCACATTGCCAGACCATGTGTGGCTTTCAAGTGCTTTTTGTGCATCCTTGCTGATACCTCTTACTTTTGTTTCCGTATGTTGGCTATACTGTTTCAAAAAGAAGTTTGCCAATGGCATAATATCTTCCTTGCACTCTCGCAGCTGTGGAATCTCAATAACCGCTTCATGAAGTCGATAATACAAGTCACTTCTGAAACGTCCCTCTTGCACTGCCTTTTGCAAATTCTCATTGGTAGCGGCAATAATACGTACATCCGCAATCTTATCCTTTGTCGCTCCCAATGGACGGTAAGTCTTGGATTGCAGAACACGCAACAGCATAGTTTGTACATCGACAGGCAAATTTCCAATTTCATCCAAGAAAAGCGTACCGCCAGCAGCCAACTCAAAATAACCCTTCCGTGCGGCATCTGCACTTGTGAATGCACCTTTCTCATGTCCAAAGAGAGCAGAGGCGGCAAGTTCTGCCGACAACGTACCGCAATCGACAATCTCAAAGGGCTTGTCGGCTCTTTTGCTTTGCAGGTGTATCTTTTCCGCAATATGTTCCTTGCCTGTTCCGTTGTCTCCCAAAATCATTACTGCCATATCGCTCTTGGCAAACAATCCTGCCATCTTGTATATTTGGCGGAACTTCTCGCTCTTTCTGTCAACAATCTTGTTGTTCAACTCGATGAGCCGTTTACGCTTGTCCATGATTTCTTCCAGACGTTCATAGACCACATCAAATAGCAGTTTCTTGGGTATATAGTCTTCCGCTCCCAACTTCATTGTCCTCACGGCACTCATGCTTTCATCGTAGGAGGTCATGATGATAAATGGATTTTGGTAGCCGTTGCCACGCATCCATTCCAGCAAGTCGATACCGTTATCATTGCCCAAGCGCATATCCGAAATGACTATATCCCATTCGGAGGAATCCTTTACAGCCTTCAAGCCATCCTTGTAATTGTAGCACAAAGTCGTTTTCCATCCTTTCGACTCCAACTTTTTACCCAAAGTGTTGCAAAAGGTAGGGCTGTCTTCTATTATGATTACCTTCTTCATGCCTTTGCCTCCTTTAGCTTTAGTTGTGCTGCCTTGACAATAGCCTCGCCATGATTGATAACGTTCTCAACAGCTTGGTTGATGGCAGTGTCTGATGCTGATACATCCTCTACCAAGTCAAAGAGACGGTTTAGGGATTCGTCAGACTGCACCATCATCCATGAGCTTCTTGCATGATGAATGGCATCAGACATTTTCTTGCGGTTCTCCTCTTGTGCTGCATTGCGAATGCTGTCCAATGTGTCTGCCATTTCCTTGATGAAACTACCCAAGGTCTCCTTTTCGTTACCGTATGTCAGCAACATAGAAAAGTCTATCTGCTTTTCTGCAACCTTGCCGTTGATACACTTTCTTGCTGTTTCAACCAAATCCTTGTCTGACATCGGCTTGAACAAACATGCAGCAAATCCTGCATCAAGCAATTCTTTCTCGCTCACGTTTGGAGCTGCCGTCATAGCAACAACAGGAATAGTCTTTGAATTGCGCACATTCACCATACGCATCATTTCCAGTATCTCGATACCATTCACTTCCGCCATCTTCAAGTCTGTTATCAGTAGGTCATAAGATTTCTTGCGCATCATATCCAACAAGTCCGTTGCATTATTGCAGGTGTCGCAAACGATACCATTTGAAGCAAAAGCCTCACGAATGATGTTCAGTTGCACATGGCTGTCATCAATGGCTATAACTGTGAATGCATCTTGTTGTTTCTTATGCAGGTCTATTGTAGTCTTCTGTTTCTCCGCTAGTGGTATAGGGATGCTTACTGTAAAAATGCTTCCCAAGCCTTGGTGACTTGACACCTCTATTTTTCCTTTCATAAGCGAGACAAGGTTTCTGACAATAGCCAAGCCTAACCCGAATCCCGGTTGAGTGACAGCGTTTCCCAATCTTGCAAACTCCTTGAAAATATGCCTTTGTTGCTTGTCATCCAACCCTGTACCTGTGTCCTTTATGTTCATTGTATATATTCCGTCTTTATATGAGGTAGACAAGATGACTTCGCCCTTGGGAGTGTATTTGATGGCATTAGAAAGCAGATTGCGTCCTATCGTCAGAACTTTCTCCTTATCTCCATTGACCACACCGTCAGCCGTATTGCAGATTGTCAAGTCCAGTTGTTTCTTTGCTGCAAGTGGTTCATACTCCAATTTTAGCTGTTCTGCAATATCCACCAAGCGGAAAGGACGTTCCTTGACGGTCGCCTTTCCATTCTCCAACTTGGAGTAAACCAAGAAACTGTCTATCATTGAAGTCAAACTTTTCGATGTGTCAACAATCAAGTTGGCATATCGCTTGCTTTCTTCCGTTGCGTCTTCATTCCCACTAATCTTCCGAGCATAGTCCTTGATGGCTGACAAAGGACTGCGCATCTCATGCGTCACCGTCAACATTATCTTTCTGGTTTCTTCCTTGCTCTTGCGTGTTTTGAAGGCGAATCGCCACACCAATAGAAACAATACGAAAAGTACCAATATTAACAAACCGAGCATCCCTATATAATAATAGGTGTAATTGCCCTCCAAGTTAGCGATTTGTTGTTCACGCACCGCAATGCCTTTATCCACGTTCTCATCAGCGATACTAAGCACCCTCTGCAACTGCTTGTTGATGATTTCGTTTCTGTTTCCAAGGTTATCCAGTATTTCTCCAACCTTACGGCTTTGCTGCTTATGCTTAGTGATAACCGTTTGATTCAAGTTGGTGAGCATCTTTTCCGTTTGGTTCGACTGACCGCCAACAATTACTGGCTTTTCTTTCTTGCCAAACAATCGGCTGAAGAATCCTCGTTTCTTTGGTTTCGCTTGTTGAACAGATAGTTTCTTGCTTTCAGTCTTACTTCTCTCAACAATCTTTGGAACTTCGGCGGTTAGTTGGGAATGAGTGGCATTTCGCTCTTGTACAGCATCCCTTATATTTAGCAGGAGTTGCTCTTTTTCTGCAAACAGATGGCGGATGGTATCTGCATCTTTCTTTGGACATATCCCTGCTATGCTTTGAAACATACTATCCACTTCCAATCGAAGCGAATGGTATTCGCCTACATGCGTGGAATCCCAATCTGCAACCATTTCACCGAGTAGCGACAACTCTGTTATATGCAAATTCAAATCATGCACATTCTTTCGCCACTGATGCAGTTCTGCATTTCTACACTCAATCTCCTTTCTGTCGCGCCATTCAAATAGGCCGATTACAATGGTACATCCTACGATGAAGATAGCGGACATTATGCCTAAAGCCATCCATCTACAGATATGCCCGGTCTGTTCTTTGCGTTCCATGTTGTTACTGTTTTCGTTTTTATTACCCTCAAATCCGCAACTGTCGGGGGTAAGGAGATTTTGCCACCAAAAGAAGGAATC
>CAVLBD010000060.1:0-12834 GCA_963661195.1 bacterium | reverse complement strand
TAGAGGCTCGCGACACACAAGTGATGAAACTCAATAAAATGCTGTCGGAGCAGCGTAATCAGTTGTCAGAGCAGCGTAATCAGTTGTCAGAGCAGCGTAATCAGTTGTCAGAGCAACGTAATCAGTTGTCGGAGCAACGGAATCAGTTGACGGAGCAGCGTAACCAGTTGTCTGAGCAGCGAAACCGGCTGTCGGAGCAGAACGCCCAAATAAAGGCTATGGCTCAAACCATGTTTGAGAATGGATTCTCTATGGAAGTCATAGCCAAAAGTATGAACAAAACGATAGACGATGTGAAGAAAATGTTAAGTATGTAGAAGTCGTCTATACTCCTTTCAAACAGAGAATGCTCCACGCATAAAAGCATGGAGCATTCTCTGTTTGTCTTTTTTTTTAGAATACATAAGCCACATTGAACGCCCATTTGTTCATTCGTGTCTTATATTCATCACCAGCATCTTTGTAACATTCATTATTTGTGATGCCCTTTGAATATGTTGCACCCACGGCAAAACTCTTGATTCGCAGATTGAGACCTATTTCTGCGGCCATGTTCAAACGTTTTGGACCATAGATGTTATAACTGCTTGTGTAGAATACGGTTTCTCCATAATAGTCTGTAATGTCCTCGCTATTGTCCGAGGCATCAGCCTTATACGATGCCGCAATACCTATGTTGAATCCAAGGCCGCCATGCACCCATAATGCAATTTGTTTCGCGAATGGCAAACGGAACAAAGCATGGGCTGGTATGTATATGTTGTGCTCTTGGAAATTACTCCACTCATAGTCATTATTTGACGATATATACATCTCGTAATAAATGCCTGAGTAGAAACCAAGTCCAAAACTGAAGCAAGGATGCACCCCGACGCCTATTTGGAAACCATGCAACCACTTATTGTCGCCGTCAAACCATGCAGGAGACTCCTTCACTTTCTCGCCATTCCCAGAAGTGACAATCTGTTTTTGAACATATCCTATGGAAAAGTCAACAGGAGTAGGACTATACTCTCTATCCCAAGGCCATTGGAATTCTTTACGTCCCTCTATTGTCAATTTTATATCAGACCGCATATCTGTCCTTACCTTGACCGACTTAGTCCTTGACTTGTCTCCATTGTAAGTTGCATAGTATTTGAATGTTTGGCCTATTGGTCGTGTGACCTCATAGGCGTTTCCCTTCACGACGACACCCTCATCTGTGTTTAGAAGCTTGTTTTCGTTTTCAAAAATAGAAGCGCCAGAACCTGCGGCCTTCCCATCATATATTGGCGTGATGGTATAGGTCTTGGTGTTATAGATTGTTTTAGTCGTATTCTCATGCAGTGTTATCATATTCGTTACCGAATCAGGATTTCCTTTGAAATAGGCAATCACCTCGTATGCCTTTTCTGCAAGTTGCATGTTTGGTTGATATGCCATTTTTATTTCTCCATCCTTGATGAACAACCGTGCCCCGTCAGGTATTGTCTTTAAATTTAGAGTGTATCTATTTCTGCTGTCATGTGTATAGATTTTGGTGCTGTCATTTATGGTTACATCTCCACGAAAGCTTCCATTTGCAGCGTATAAGGTTGCCGTATGCTTGCCAGAAGGAGCATCGTTTATCGTTATTCTGCCATTGCTATCGGCATAGTACTTCTTTGATTCGCCATTGATTACAGCGTAAGCTCCAGGCAATTGAGTGTCTATAAGAACGGGAACATGGTCACGAAGTACAAGACGATAGACTTTACCTGCCTGTAAACCACCATTAGGATTTTTTTTAGGATGCCATTTAGTTATGCCATACTTTGTCAAATCAATTTTTAATGCTTCAAAGTTTTTGGGCATAATGGTCAACACAGATGTCTCACGGTGTGTTCTAATCCAGAGATAAGTGGCAATACCTCCACCACCCGTAGAAGGTTTGCGCTCCATCTTTACTGGCTCGGGATCAGACTTTTCCATTTCACCTGGCATAAAAACTTTTACCAAGGCTGTGTTTGCGAGTTTTCCTCTAAAATTAGTACTTTCTTTGTCTGTATCAAAATCCTTGTTGTCAGCCAATCCAAAAGATACAACATCCAACTTTCTACCTGTACTTACATTTTGCGCCGAGATAGACTGAACCTGAAAGGCTATTGCCAATAAACCTACCAGCAACTTAGCATAATTTTTTATTTTACCCATAAAAATATAAATTTAAATTATCTAAAATCATCTGTCGTATATAATTCATCATCTGGAGTTTCAGCAGGTTGCCAAGCTCTCACATGTATAACAGGAGGGGCTTCGTTAAAATCCCAAAGTAGGAAAAGGTAACCAGTATCTTCATATTTTCCACCCATTTTATTTTTGCTTTTCCAATGTTGAATAAGATAAACACCATAATAATTCTCCATAGCAGAAGAATTTGCAGCAGAAACAATTATACTATCAAACTTCACATCAATATAACCGTTATTTCTAAATAAATTAGAAAGATTTCTCAGATACGTCTCTTTATCTTGCTTTGTATATGTTATTCGTTTTTTCATCCGCTGATTATAATCACCACTTTCTTTGCGTGTTTCCACCCGCCCCGTAATAATCAAAGCATCTTCACTAAATACCTTTCTTAAAGATGCAATGTCTTTTTCATTGTAATAATTGCGGAAATCCTCAACAAACTTCAAGATTTCATTACGCTTGCGATTATCCAAGACTTCATCTTCTTCATTAACCACAAATATTTGATTGTTCGACAACGCAAAGCCCACACTAGTGATATTTCCCGTTTTGTCAAAGGAAATGGTCAACTCCCTTGTTTTGGGGTCTGTACAATCATCAGGTTGTCGAGTAACTGTTGCTTGAATACCTCGTGCTTGATAACCACTCATTAGTCCATAGCAAATGCTTTTGGCGTTGCTCTGGCATACAAAACCAAAACTTTCCCACAACATTTTGAGACGTTCAGCAGCTTCCGCTCCCACCTTTCCATTTAGTTGCAAAGGACGGTCCTGCTCTGCAGCTTGATTTATCTCGGTCAGCAGGGTGGAAGCATTTCGCTCCATTCTCGACTTCAACGCAGCATTGTATATGCCATCCGTAAAGCGGAAAGATACTTCTTGCGCTGAAATGCTCACAGTCACAAGTAACCCAATAAATGCTAATAATAATTTTCCCATATCACTATCGCTTTGTTTTTTTCATCAATCTATCCATAAAATCTTTTGGCAACTCCTTTCCCATCAGTTGCTTAATGTTTGATGTCGGAATAAACAGCCAAGCCGTTCCATCAGCGACAAGACCTTTATCAGCGACTTTGCTGGTTGGGCAGGATAGGTTTATGACATGAAGCCATTTGTTTTCGTTGTTGAAAAGGAATAAATCGACTTTCATCACCATCTTGTCCATACTCTCTATGCCAACAAACATCTCGTAGCCTTTGTTCCTGCAAAAAATCATCAGTTGCTTGAACTGGATGTTTACGCTGTCCGATTTGTATCGATATTTTTGAAAGGCCAGCTTGATGTTGCCATCAGGCAATTCTTTGTTCGGCAGAAGCAACCGATTGGCAATCGTCTCTTTGGGATGCTTGGCATCACAAAGAGGAATAAAACTTTTGCCTTTAAGCTCATAATATGTAGCTGTAGAAATACCGTCTACGATATAGGTTTCTCCAGGATGCACATAATAATCTTCACCTTCCACACGACTCATCACCGTAGTGTCATTTGTAATACGTGCAAGCACATCCATCTTGGCAACCTTCTTCATTTGTTCAATGAAAGCATCCTCCATGGATTTACGCTTGGAGTCAGCTTGTTGGGCTAAAGACACGGCACAGCACATCAGCCCCATCGCCATAAATAACAGTAATCGTCTCATCATTTTTTTATTCTCCTAACATTATTGTTTCAGTTGAACCATCAGATTTATACCATTTGCCGAAATACAGATGCCCTTTTGAGTATGATCCTTCCACTTTGTCTCCAGCCTCGGCAATGCGCCCTTTGGAATCGCGAGAGTCGATGCGATGGCTTGAAGAAAAGGTCATTGTCCCCTTGCCATCAGGCACCCCGCCCTTTATGCCTCCTTCCCAAGTTGCATACCCGAGCGAAAGTGTTCCGTGGCGAGCAATCTTGAGTAGGGGTTCTAGGGGTTCTGCCTTTGGTATACTTTCCTTTTTAGGATTGGGCTTTGCCGTTTTAGCAGCAGGGCTATTCTTTTCCTCTTCCTTGGCTTTATTGGTTCCTCTGTCAGCATCAGGCTCTTTTGACTGTGGCTCCAAATCCACGCCAGTATCAACAGTCTCACCCATAAGTGGCTCTATGTTGATTTCGTCCTTATGCTGCTCTTTGCCAGTTCCGTTCCAAACAAAGAATATGGCCAAAGCAAAAACGACGGTGGCAGCCGACCAAACCAAAGGTTTCTTCCACCAAGTTTTATGTGCAATTGGTTCTGAATAGTTGGCGTGGCCATCCGCTTCTTGTTCGCTTTCATTTTGGACATTGCCAGAAGTCCCGTTTGCATGTGGATTGGTTGCCCTTGGGTTTCTTTTTTCACCTTTTGCGGAGGAAGATGTTCTCCCTTTCATTTTAGCGATGAGGCTTTCGACAGATGTTCCACCTCGTGAGTCAAGAACAACCTTGGCTATTTCCTCCACTTGGTCTGCCCTGGCTCTATCCCAAGTCTCCTTTTCCAAGCACCATCGCATGATGTCATTGAGATTCTTCGACCATCCTGCACTAAGCAGAGGAATTTCCGCACCCTGGTTCATCATTATGCCGCCCATACCGGAAAAAGGCAGCTCCCCTTCTGCAAGTTCATAGATAGACGCGCCAAGAGACCACACGTCACTAGCCAGTATTGGTTCGGGATTGGCAGAGAAACGCTCTGGTCCCATATAGGCAGGAGCGCCAGCCTTCAAATTCCGAGCCGATTGCTTGCTCATTGTATTGCGTACCTTCTTGCTGATTCCAAAATCGGTTATGAGGAACGATCCATCTGAAGCTATCAACACATTGTCAGGTTTTATGTCTTGATGGACAATTGGTTCAGGCTTGACATGATGCAGATAGGCAAGGCCTGCTGCGACATCATGGATAAATCGCCATATGGTGCGCTCATCCTTCAATGTTGGACTAAGTTTGCCGACAATGTCGCCGGCGGAACCTGAATCGCAAAAGCGCATAGTAAGCCAAGGGTAATCGTGCCACACCCCAAAGTCCTTTGTCTCCAATAGATTTGGATGTCCAAGACCTGCGGCTATGCGATATTCCTGAACAAACTCCTCACGACCTTTGTGGTCAAGAGCCACATAAAACTTGATAGCAACATTTTCGTCTTTGGCTTTGTCATAGGCTAACCATACTTGTCCGAACGTACCACGTCCTTTGTACTCTTTCAGTACATAACGGCCATTGATTTCTTCATTTTGTCGTATTTCAGCCATAGTTACTTGTTTTGTCCTTGTTTTTTCTTCACTAGCGTAATAGTGTCTTTGTTTCCGCCTTTGGCACGAACGAGATTTTGTTGGCCTTGTCCATTTTCTATTGGATCAAACTTAAACCCTCCCGTCTTATTCTCCTTAGAATGTTTAGGAGTTTCTTGTTTAGCTTTTTCCTTTTCTTCTTGTTGCTTTCCTTTTTTTTACATTCTGCTCTTTGTTCTCTGCTTTCGGGCGTACCTTAGCTTTAACCTCATTTTTCGGGAAAGCATCTGTCACAGAGTCGGCTTTTCCTTTGGAATTTGTAGAATCAATCGTTAGTACTCTACATGGAATTTCGACATTCTTTTTCTCCCTTCCTTGAAAGAGCAAGCCTGCTAACACACCACAAAGCAGAAAGAAACAGGATACAGAAGCCAGCACTATCTTTTTTCGTGAAATTCGAATCGTCAATCCGTCAAAAGTCTTATTGAGCGGTTTTTCTTGGTGACTTGCCAAACCTGCCGTCTTTTTAGAATTCTCTTTAATGGCACAGTCCCCTGTTCCAGAGCATATTTTGCAAAGAATGGCCGTTACATTGTCATACCAATCAGCCTTTTCCGCAGCTGTCCACAAAGCCTCTCGACAGTCACGAAGAGACTCTTGGTGACTTCTGATAATGTCTTCAAGATTTTCACCTGGATATAGTTGCCCTTTTTCGTCATACGTTTTCTTGTCGCGCAACACGCCACTCAAGCCATCGCTGCAAAGAAGGATGATGTCTTTGTCGTGCACTTTAAACAAACGCGACTCTGGCTTAGCCTTTTGACTGGTATCGCCCAAACTTCGAGTGATGATATTCCCTTGTGGATGTTCGAAAGTTTGCTCATATGTAATGATGCCTTTGTTGGCTAGTTCCTGTACATAAGAGTGGTCTCTTGACAACGGTTCGAGGCCTGTCGCTGGATTAAAACGATACGCTCGGCTATCACCAATCCAAGTTAACGTCAACTCGCCATTTGCAATCCATGCCATGATGAGTGTAGACCCCATCCCTTCGTGCTCGCCATTGCTTCGGGCATCCTCTTTGATGCGACGGTCAGTCTCTCGAACCAGTTCTTCCAAATAATGGCTACGACTTTCATGGGTTGCAGCCAACCGTGCCGTTATCTTTCCTGGGGCAAAAAACTCCGCTACTGTGTCATGGGCTATTTGGGAAGCAACTTCCCCAGCATTCATACCACCCATGCCATCAGCAACAGCCATCAGCATGCCGCAATCAGAAAGTAAGATGTCTTCGTCGGTGACCAAATGGCCAGGAGTGCCATCTCCTAGGTCATCGTCCACATAATAGTTGTCCTCATTGCCTTCAAGAGGGGCGTTTGGGTCGTATTTGCCAGCGGCATCCGTCCATGCCGCCATGCGGAAAATAATATGTTCAGCCATTACTTCTTGCTTTTCTTGTTACGTTTCTTGGTTTTTGCAGGATACACGTCATCAACAGGAGTCAAACTATCACTATTCGCTACATTCTCCTTTTTCGCACAGTCAGTAGATTTCATGTTTTCCTCATTTTTCCATCCCACAAATGGAAAAACCAAACTCCACTGCTCATCTTTTTCGCAAAGCAGACCACCTAATCGGAATTCAACTTGTCCTATTTCATAGAAAGTAGGTACCACATAAATTCCACCAAGAATATTTTTGCCATTAGGAGCATCCATCTTTACGGCCTTACTTTTGTTAGATTCAATATCATAACTGTAACAGATAAGTTCTGGAGTAATCACTTTCGTCATGTCTGCATCTTTATCTGCACACACCCATACTACCCATCCCTTTTTAGTTCCTTCGGTATCATCAATCGTGAGACCTTTGGAGGAAAAACAATCTGATTTGACAATATACAAAGAAGACTTTTGTACTTCATCCAGTTTGGATTGTGTTATATCCAAAGTGTCAAACTTCGTCGCACTCCCAAACTCTGCATATTCAGATGCAACCATTACAGGCGTGTAATTATCCCTATATGTTGCAAATTTTGCATTATATGCCCACGGTGAAATTGCTTTGTCTGTTATTACATATCCACCTTTCACCTTCACTGCAAGCGAAATTTCTGTACCAAATACTTCCTTGTTATTCAGTCCATATAGATCACCAGTCTTATTGTCCTTTATGCAAAAACTTTGCTTTGTTTGAAATAGACTTGCGATTATAGCATCTTCCGTCCACTGTGTGGCAATACTTTTTCGTACAGCAAGCTGTGCTTGCACATCTATTGCCAGCACAACAAAAGATAATAATGTTAAGAAAAAACGTTTCATGTTTATATTTTTATTAATTGAAAGCAGCCCCAATTGGAATTATTCGTCCTTTTCTATGTGTCTCGTCAGAGCCATTGTTTGCTCCTGAACATAACCCTACAACAGTTTGCTTGCCATTACGCAAAGTGAAGACTGGGCCACCAGAATTTCCATGGTCAGTATTTTCATTAGAAGTTCTTATCCATCCTCCATCTTCCAGTCCTTGTCTTGAAGTTATTGCTTCTGATGCATCAGGTGTAACTCTGCCATTTTGCGTCTCATCCATATTGGCTGGGAATCCAAGAATTGTCAACCTTGTCTGAGGTGGCATGTTTTTAGAAAAAGCCCCATCAAAAGGTAGTCCACCAGATTTGTTCACTCTGACATAAGCCCAATCAGACCCATCTGAATAAGAATGATTTCTCACGACCCAACTACGCCCCGAGTCATCGGTTACTGTAGCTTGCCCCATCTTGGAATTACCTGTTCGGAAAGGGCAATTCTGATAAGAGTACTCCATACAGATTTTATCACCAGAAGATGACACTGCTATCATTCTCACTTTCCATACCCCTGAATAATAACGTGTATTTATAACTGTATAAGCACTATTTGCATCTATTTGCCGACTCTCATTAAAGTCTACATTGTCCCAATGTATCATATGGTGAGCTGTTACAAAGTAGCCATTGTTTAATAAAAAGCCAGAACCACTCCAGCCGGCATAACAATCTTTTCCTCTACTATTCTTATAAGTAATAGGATTTCCCTCCCCATCAACAATATAGCAATTGACAAGATATGTATATGGGTAACATGAAGTTATCGTACTTTGCTCATTGGAAGTGCTTTTTGAAGAAGAAGAGGCTGGTGGAGCGGCAACGACCACAGTGCCTACATTTTTAGAACGAGCTTTTTTCACAGCGTTGATTTTATCATCAGCAGCTGCTATTTTTTCGTTTGCTATCGCTAACTTCTTTGCCAAAGAATCCACAATTTCTTTGTTGTCTTTATTCTTGATGATCTGCTCTGCCAACAACAGGCTTTGATTACGAAGGTCTTCATGTAGCTTCCAGTTCCATCCGCCTAGTCCTGCAACCGCAATAACCAAACATGCAGACAAACCTGCAATGGCATACTTATAAGGTCTCAAAGCTTGCTGCCCAAACAAAGACAGTCTTCGTGTGAGTCCAAGCGAGCCTACTGTCCCTTTCTTTCCTGAAGGAGTTATGAACCCCATTTTGGGACCATTCACAGAAAGTTGGATTTCGTCGCCATTCTGGAGATACCATTCTTTCTGAACTTGATGACCGTTGAGGAATGTCGAATTGGTTTGCGACAACTGAACCAATTTCCAATTGTCCCCATCACGCACAATGGCGGCATGGCGGCGAGAAACAGTAGGAAACGATTCGTCAAATCGAACTTGACAAGTAGAAGCTCGTCCAAGTTCTATTTGGTCGACAATAATCTGCTGATTTTCACCAGTCTTATGATACTTGGAAGAAATTTTGTGCTCCAAGATGTAAAAACGGCGGTCTGAGCCTAGCACAGACTGCATCCCTGCCCCAATGGAGCCTTTAAGCGTTCGCTTGTAGCGTTGAGTTGGTTGAGCCATATTTTTATTGTTTTTAAGTGTCCCACTTGTTTTTAAAAGAATACTTTCTAGAGTTTGCCTTTTGATAACCTTCCACACGTAGTTTAGTGTCACCAATGGTTATGATGTCTCCAGCTTGCAGCACAAAGCCATGGCTGCCCACTTCCGTAGAATTCACGTAAGTGCCATTCATGCTGTTCTTCCATTGCCGATTGCGCCATTGACCATCGCGTATAATCCACAGACCCGTCTCGGCATTTTTCTCCAAAGTGCAATGGCAACGAGAGATATAAGCATTCAACGTGTCTTTTATCGGTATCGAATTAACAACTTCGTCATCTTCCCTTCCCATTGTTAGCAAACGGCATACGCCGTTCACCATGTCATCCAACTTGTATATCTTGCCATGCTCTTCTCCTTGCATAATATGCAGTTGGATGCCACTACAACCTGGATTCCATGACTCAAACGAAGTATTCATGGTTGGACGATAGGCATTGGATTTTGCTGCCTGTGGCATCAAAGCCAAAACATCGTCAATGCTCTGAAGCCTTTCTTTGAAATTAGGAATCAAACAACCTTCCACCATTCTCTCCCATTGTGTCCCATTTGGAATCTGCCGCAAAAGAGTCCGATTCCACATCCCCCTGCGACCTCGTTCCACATAGGCAGGCAAATCGGATTCGGTGGCACATTCACCGAATGGTAGTTCGTAGGTGAGAAGTTGGTACATCATGACACCAAAAGAAAAAATGTCAGTGGTGGGAAGTACAGTGGCATTGCCCCTCCTTGGGTTTATCTGCTCTGGAGGCATATAAGGGAAAGTTCCAAACAACTGTTGTGGAATTCCAAATATACCTCGTTGGGTTAGTCTGTTGTTTTGGTCGCCGGATATTCCAAAATCAGTAAGTATCGCAGTTCCGTCTTCTCGCATCAGAACATTCTCTGGTTTCAAGTCTCGATGAACCTTGCCACGTTTATGTAGGTCGCGAAGTCCATAAAGCACATCGCGGCCAACTGTAGGAAAATCGACATTCCCCTTTTCGGCAGCCTCCATTAGGTCGCCATAAGGACAATACTCCATGACAATATAAGGATTGCCTCCAACTTGTCCTTTTGTGTAAGAATGTACGAGATAGTTGCTTTCAATGCGGCCTGTTTCATATTCCATGTCAAAGCGCTTAAGCAAATCCTCTCGTTCGGATGATGGCGACTCCCATAACTTCAGGAGCTTTAAGGCGTATGTTTGTCTGTCGTTCCCTTTCACTTTGTACACGCAACCGAAAGTTCCTGCGCCGAGAATCTTTTCCACGAGGTAATCATTGCCGATTTTGTCATTAGGGTGAAAATCACAGCGTTCACATGGTATGTAGTGGTTGCTCATAAATATAAGGTGGGTGAAAACTCCAAACTAATCGTTGAACTCAAAAAGACGATTGCCTAAAGCGATGATGTCTCCAGACTGTAGTTTTGTCTTTCTTGAAACGCGAATCATCGTGGAATGCTGGTCACTTAAATCCTCAATATACCAATCTTTTCCATCGTTGGTAAGCACGGCCTGCTCACGGGAAGTTATGGATTGGTTGTTAGGGTCTGTGTTTGCGCGGTTTAATATGATTCTTCGTCCAGAATATGAAATAGGTGCATATCCTGTGCTTTCACGAGACCAAGGTATAGGCTTCAAAGAACAGTAGTCGCCGCCTTGAGGATTGTCCCATGCGTTAACCGTTCCGCGCATAGTCAGCGGTTGTCCGCATGAGGGGCAGAACTTTGCGCCCTGTTGCACAGCCGTTCCACATTTCGGACATTGTTTGTCCCTTTGTGAAGCCTGTTGCTGATAGCCGTTTGCTCTTGGTTGCACATACTCTCCATGTCTTTGATTTCGCGAAGTGCCACACTGCGGACAAACGTTCATTACAGGCGACAAAATATAACCGCAATTACGGCAAACGCAATTTTGACTGTCTGCGCTTCCGCCAGGACTCCCTGAGGTGGCATTGCCACCAAAGGCGGCAGCTTCCCTTAATGTGGAGCGAAGAGGCGAAGACGCCTCTTGATTGTAATTTTTTTGATGATTGGAAGTGTCTGCGCTTGAGCCGCTTTGGCCGTTCAATGCAGAGCCGCATCTTTCACAGCAAGAAACCCCATCAGGGTTTTGCCATCCACAATTATTACATCTCATATCTAAAAGTATTTTGAATGTTTCAGAATCGTCAAATGCTGGAATCCAAATATGGCGTTGGAACATAAGCCGTTACTGCTGTAAATAATCCTTTTACCATTACAGCCACTCTCTGCTGTCCTTTATAGCGTGCCACTATTCCTACAACTCCAGTAAATGGTCCTTTGGTGATACGCACCAATTGTCCAGTCTCAAATTTTTGTATTTCTTCGTTAGAAACAATAATGTCGTCAGCTTCAACAGCGCATACTATCTTTAAACTCTCCATCTGATAGTCTGGAACTATCATTGGCGTCTTCTCTATTCTGCGGCCAACATGGACATAGCGATAATAGAAACGGAGGAAGGGGAGGTTTACATTGTCATAAACATATGCCTTGATTTCGTCTTCTGTGCCATAGGCGAAGAAAATGTTTGGCAAACGGGATTCGGTGATGACTTTGCGTTTGCCTTTAATGAGTTTCACAACATCTTTAGTGGGATAGAAAGCGGTGACACCTTTTGACACCAAATAATCATAAGCCTTTTTCTCTCTTCCGTATGTGGTTCGGAGTGCATACCAATGGAAAGTATCATTTTCCTTTGGCGTGATTTCCGAAAAGACACTTTTTGTGGACACCCCTGTTCGTGAGTTCGCAGGAAATACACTGTTGCGAACTTCGGGGAGGGCATTGGGTGCAAGTCCAACGCTGGGAAGGTTTTTATCATTTCCTTCAGTGCAAACATCTTGCGATGTTTGTTCATCGATTTTCATGTCGATGCTAACTTATTCTAAGCAGAACCCAGTTGTGATAGGCACAAAAAAGCGTGGAATCGTCCCGTTGTCCATTCCACAGTCTGAGGCTCTTGCATTGCCTATCTAAGTCGAACAGACAACGTCAGAGCCCACGCCGATATGAAAATCATTACCGTTAAGAGACCTATATAACACTTTAGATTACACCATAGAGGGGCAATCCATGCTTACAGGTCTCCACGGGATTGATATAATCACACCCGGGACATCTACCGTTGACCACATTCGAGACTTAGATACTGAGAGTTTGCAAGATTTCAGACTGTCTCAAACACAGCGTCGATAAACGCCTTCTATATGTCTTGACTCTCTTCCCACCCAAAGCCCGCTTTTTACCGAGAAAGTTGTTTTGACTTCTCAGTTTTCAGCTCGGCGTAGGCTGTCAGCTTGCCGATATTGAGCGAACACAAATCGACGT
Organism: bacterium; assembly: GCA_963661195.1. GTDB lineage: Bacteria > Bacteroidota > Bacteroidia > Bacteroidales > Bacteroidaceae > Prevotella. Next base: position 140 of record CAVLBD010000060.1, on the reverse strand, counting down.
GCAGACTTGAGAGCCGCGCCAAAATTAATGATTTTTTATAAAACAAGCAAGAGAAGCTTGTGTTTTCTGAAAATATCGCCCGATTTTAGTAATGTTCAAAAAATAAGTTGCGCAAGTTTGCCCTGTATTTTTAGTCGGTT
>CAVLBD010000059.1:0-13461 GCA_963661195.1 bacterium | reverse complement strand
ATATAAAATAACGCTCTTCATATTTTTATAAAGCTGTTATTCTCAGCATTTGATACGGCTTAGATGGAAGTTTTACGCTTTGCGAGTCTTTGTCCGTCAAGCGGTATTTATTAAGTTTTTTAGTTGTGAAAATGGTTGGATATTCTGTCATAGTCATGTTCCACGTGTCAATTATTTCCACTTTAAATTTCGTTCCTTCTTGTAATTTTCCGAAACGTCCATTTCTTACGGGTAATTCAAAATGCCATTCAGAAGGTGTATCTTTTCCAAAGTAGCGGATATATATACCCTTCCCACAACTTGCGGTATTTATGTCCCAACTCGGATCTGCAAGTCGTAGCGGTGATGGCATTGCTTTCAATATTGAAAGCGTAAACTTAATCCGTTGTGGACACGTTCCTTTGAATTTGCCACCTGTGGCTAGGAAGGAATTTCCTGTATAGAATCCTGGTTGAGAACAGAAACATTCACCGTGGGTGACGTATGTGCCACCAACTATTCCAGTCCAGATTCGGTCAAGCATCTCCTCGCCAGTAAGTTGAGCCCATCGTGATTCGTGGTTGCCTTCGTAGCACACTTCATCAAATATAACAGGTTTATGGTATATGTTGCGTAGTGTAGCAGGGCCTTCGAAAGCAGCGAGAGGACCTTGATCTTGTATGCTGACGTGAGTGAAGCAGGGTAGGGTATAGTTGATATATTTTGCCGTGCCACCGTGTATTGAGCAAAGATGACCATAAGGGTCATTGTCTCTTACGAACTTTGTTAACTCTATCCATTCACTTTCAGTGCGCGACTTGACCAGATTCCATTCATTTGCCAGCGACCACCATACATTACGATATGCTCCGAGTCTAGCTTCAACATATCTTATATATTGTTTGTTTTGCTCCATTGTCATAGTGTCAAAGCCCCAGCGTCCCATGTCATATGGATGGAATAGGATAATGTCAGCTTCGATGTCTAAACTATCAAGGCATTTTATACATTCTTCTAAGTGTTTGAAGAATGTTGTGTTGAAATGACCTAAGTCCCATTCATATTTATTGTATCCCTTGTACGTCCCGTCTTTGTGAATGGCAACGGATTTGTATACCAAAGGGAATGATTTAGGCTCATCGGTTACACTCTCGTTTGGGAATATGCAGAAACGTATTTTATTGAAACCTGTTTGCTTAAGACTAGCAAATGTTTCTTTCTGCTTTTCCCCTTCGGCGAATGTCCATGCATAGGAGGTTGTGCCAAGAGGATGGAAGTGTGTACTATCGGCAAATATAAAGTCATTGTCATTCCCTGTAGTGACCATACTTCGTTGCTTGCCATCGTCTGTACAGACAAATGTCCCACTTTTGTGGTCAAGTGCTTTTTCTGACGATGAAGTAATATACTCCCATTCCCCTTTTTCCGTTGGCATAAATCGTATGACATAAGTGTCATTCCCATCATAGAAGCCATTTACTGTCATCTGCTTTTTGCTGGCAATATTTTTAAACGTTGCCGAAAAGCAGATGTCTGTGAAAGGATTTTTGTTTACGACGGCATGTCTGAACTGCAGTTCCATATCTTAATGCTCTTACCTGTAGCATTAGCATAGACCATGAGAAGCATTGTCGTGAAACACGCTATGATTTTTTTTGAGGGTCATTACTATAATTTTTTAGTCCTTGTTATTATGCTTTTTTGTTAATAATCGTTGCTGAACCCATATCCATTGCGGAATTTTCCGTTAGAATTCTTGAGGATATTTCCGTGCATCAACAGCATATATACTGGAGGAACAGAAGGATTATATCCATTATAGATCAAATTGTTGTATTGCAAGTTAACGTCTTTGTACTTTATATTTATATTATCTTCACCTGCGATAATACATCCCCAGTCAACCCGTTCGTATCCATCGGCTTCAAGTGAGCTTGCTTCCGCTCCGTTAGGGTCGATATAGCGGAACAAACCTTCTATTGCGAGATTTGTCATGTTGCCTGCTGTGAGTGCTTCTTTCTTTGAGTCACCATTATTTTCTGCGACAACAGACCAATCGTCATTCTGACCGCGCCAGCCTGGATAAAGGACAGGGTCGTTTTTTTTGTCTTCGGGGCACTGTGTAGTCAGTCTATAGCCGTAAATCTTCTTCGCATCTACAGACTTTACCCATATAAAGTTGGAGATAACATTGCCGTTAGCGAATTTATGGTATCCTTGCGAACGAAGATCGCTAATCATCTTGTTACATTCTTCGTGGAAAGCGGGAATGTCGGTTGCTAATTTGTTTGTGCGAATTAGATCCCATTTTCGTTGACCTTCGCCACCGAATTCGAACATTCTCTCTTTGATGATTGCATCCAACAAAGAACCACATTTTGCTATTTGCGCATCAGTGTTTGCCTTTTCTGCTGACCCAAAAGCCCTGTTCCTTATTTCATCAAGCAATTGGCGCGCTTCGGCATCCTTGCCAAGTGCAGCCTTTATCTCAGCTTGCATAAGTATAATGTCTGCGTAACGCATATATGCCGCATTGATGCCAGCTTGATGCTGCTTTATTGTATATGGCTTTAACATACGGTTCTCGTCAAACTTGTTGAGGGCTATTCCACCATTAAGGCGTGAACCTTTCGTAAATGATAATATTGCTTCTGCACCATGCCCGTCGGAACCCGTAACAGCACAGGTTACATCGCGGCGCATATCATTAGGATCAAAGTAGCTATAATAGTATAATGGATGCATTCTAGCTTGAGCATAGCTCTTACAAGGGTAGAAATTGCTGCCGCCTCCATTTGAAGGTCGTCCAAAAGCATATGGACGTGCTGAGCCTTGTGATTGCGTTTCTGGTATTTCGTAGACACTTTCATTGCTAATCTGAAGGTCGTTCATTTGTTGGAAAACATACTGATATGGATTTCCGAAGCGTGATGCATCGCGGGGATCCGTTGTCTGAAATGTTATGTTGCCATGATTTATGATTGCATCGCCAAGATATTTTTCTGCAAGTTCGTAATATTTCTGCCAATCGGTACGACGTCCATAGAAGCAATTGCTCACCTGTCCGTCAGAAGCACTCCCCGCTTCTGACACTTTTTCAAAGGCTACGGGATGACCGTCAAGTCCTTTGTAAAAATCATTGCCAAGATCTGTTCGCCTTGTTTGGTAACCTCCTTCCCAAAGGCAAATTCTTGCAACAAGACCTTCTGCGTAGGTTCTTGTCATGTTAGTTTTGTCAATATCAGAAGATTCTCCAGAGCGGAACATCAAAGGTATTACCCTTTTTAGATCTTCTAGTACGAAATCTGCTATAGAATCGCGTGGTGACAATCTTTCTGGCTCAATTCCTGCTTTCGTTTGCAGCGGCACATCGCCATATTGACGCATGAGTTCAAAGTAGCATGATGCCCTTAGTGTTATGGCTTCACCATAGATCTCGCTCAGTGTAGAAGGAGAAGTTTGAGCAATCATGCTTTTGTAAGTATCGGCATTTTCAAACTGATTTATCAGTGAATTGGTTATTCCTATAACGTTGAACAGGTCTGACCATGTGGAACTCATCATGCCGTTTTCATAAAGCCCATAAGTTCCGGGACCTTGTTTTGACAGATTACCATTGGTATATCCATAGAAATATGATGGTACCCATCGCCATGGTTGTGCACTATATGACTCACCTTGTGTCTCTATGTCAGAACTAGAAATAACATAGTGATAGAAACTGCCTTCTCCAAACGCTACGCCACATGAACGCCACTGCTCATACCCATTCATTAGGGCAGCACGAGCGGTTGTTGGATCGAAAAAAACAAAATTGTTGTCCGCCTCCGAATCAGAGGTCTGATCAAGGAAGTCTGTACATGATATGCTTAGCATCGTAAATGCTACCGCCATCATTATTGAATATATAGTTCTTTTCATGATATGTTTTATTTTGTTTATGCCTGCCTTATTTTAGGCTGCCATTTTGAATCGTGGTGTCAGAATGTTAAGTTTATTCCAAAAGTGAATGTTCTTGCGCGAGGATATGAACCATAGTCAAGGCCTGGAGTCGGATAACCGCTAGAGCCGGCAGACGAATTAGAGCTGACTTCTGGGTCAAGACCACTGTAGCCTGTGATGCAGAATAAGTTGCCTGCCGTGACATACACTCTTGCAGATTGAATGTATGCTTTCTTAAGAAAATTCTTTGGGAGGGAATAGCCTATCGTTATATTGCTGAGTCGCAAGAATGAGGCATCCTCAATAAAAGTGGAAAGCACCGTATTGGCTTCGTAGTAAGGTACCGGACGTGATGCGTTTTTGTTGAGTAGAGCTAATTCTGTAGGGTCTGTTACGGCTACAAGTTCACCATTTCTTACATCGTAGAGTTGGAAACAATCGCTAATAAAGTCGCGTTTGTTCTTTCCAATACCCGGCTCTTTGCCTCCTGTATACTCGCACATTGCAGATGCATTGTATACGTTACCCCCTATTTGGTAGGTGAAATTTGCAGTGAAGTCAAAGTTCTTATAGTTCCCAGTGAAGGCGAAACCACCAGTGTGATGTGGCGTAATTGAACCGAGTTCTACAACATCACTTTCATTCACAATACCGTCTCCGTCAACATCTTCTACTTTAAGTGCTCCAGGGAATGCACTTTGTCCAGTAGGAACTTGCAATTCTGCAGGTTTTGGGTAGTTTGTGAATACATTACTTTGTATGTCGGGCACTCCTTTCTTGAGGGTATAAATGCCATTGTTGTAGTCGAAATCATCAAGTGTGTAGAATCCTGCACTTTTATAGCCACGTATTACACCAACCGGACTACCTTCTTTCAATATATAATCGTTTCCAGGCATAAGAGTTGATGAGGCCCATCCAGAGCCATAAAGTATCTCTTTTCCACCTTGAAGCTTGTCGATATTATTAAAGTTGTAGTTGTAGGTAAGGTTAAAGTTTAGGTTGAAGCCTTTTGTTCGCGCCATATTAACATTAAGTCCGAGTTCAACACCTTTGTTTGATGTTTGTCCAATATTTGTATATTGGTAGCTATAGCTTGTAGACGAGTCTATCTCCTGTCGCATCAGCAGGTCTTTCGTTGTGTTCCAATAAAAATCAACTGTTCCATTGATGCGGTTCAGAAATCCGAAGTCAAGGCCGATATTTCTTGAAATAGTTGTTTCCCATTTCAAATCAGGATTTTCTTTTAGACCACTTGGTTTATAATATTGAACAGAATTGCCGTTCCATACTCCGTTAGAACTTTTCCATGTTTCATGCCATAGGCTAGAACTTATATTGTCGGCTCCTGATGTACCATAAGAAATGCGTAATTTCAAGTTGTCAAGCCAATTTGAAGCCGTACTCATAAAAGGCTCGTCAATTATGCGCCAAGCAAAGGCTGCAGCAGGAAAGTATCCCCAATGATGGTTGGGACCGAACTTTGACGAACCGTCTGCACGCATAGTTGCTGTCAGCATATAGCGGTCAAGCAAAGTATAGTTTAAACGTCCGAAAAATGAAGCTGTTGTCTGAGCTACGCCCATTTCTGGTAAATAGTAGTTTTCGCTTGGATATTTAGTCGCATCGCCCATGTTCATCATGCCGAACACACGTTTTCTCGTCCATGCATCACCAGATGGATATCCAGCTCCGCTTAGTGTTGTTTTGTCATCCTTTCTGTATATTTCCTCATTTCCGAGAAGTATTGAAAGCCTATGGCTGTCGCCTAAACCTTGTACTAGCCAGTTTGCTGTTGTCACAGAACGCCAGTTTTCCCCTTCCGTTTTTGCCCATGTCGCATATTTGTAACCTTTGGTGTAACTACTCGTTATAGAGCCGTCATCATAGTATTTGGTGTCGGCCAATCTTTTCCCATATCCAAATTCTGTGCGCAGTGTCAAACCTTTAGTTATTTCCCATAGGAGAGCGAAATTACCGCGCATTCGTTCCATTTTGCTATAGTTATATAGAGTTTCTGTAACGGCGGCAGGATTTTGTGATGGGTCAATGTTTGATGATCCCATACCGAATAACGTGTAGTCATCTGTGCCTAATGGCGTGTCAATTGGACGATATGTATATGCTGCAGAAAGCAAAGATCCGCGAGATGTTGCCCATCCATCGGTTCCATTTATCCCAATATTAGAGTATCTTAAATCCATTAAGAAATCAAGACCCTTGGCAAGTTTCTGGCTGAACTTGAAATTAAGTCCTAATCGTTCGAAATCTGAGCTTATTTTTATGCCGCCGTCTTTCGCATAATTTACGGCAAGTGTAAATTTAGACTTGTCAGAACCTCCTGAGAGATTTATGTTATGGTTCCATGAAGAAGCGGTGCGCAACATGTCATCTGTGTAGTCATGAACATACATGCTGGAATATTCATCGTAGTGATTACCATATTTTGCACCAAGTCCGAAATATTTAGCGATGTCGTCGGCTGAGCCGCCTGTCCCAGGAGTTGCAGCGTATGCCCAAACAGATTTTACGTATTGTTGTGCGTTGAGAGTTTTAAAACGTTTTGCAGCCCATTTCGCTTGATAATATCCATTGTAGCTAACAGAAATTTTCCCACTTTCTGCAGCTTTTGTAGTAATCAGTATTACGCCGTTTGCGCCTCTAGCTCCGTATATTGCAGTAGACGATGCGTCTTTAAGAACATCGATGGATACAATTTGGTCGGCAGGAATATCATTAATGGAAGTGACAGGAAATCCGTCTACGACATACAGAGGTTCGTTGCTTTGTGAAATACTTCCTCCTCCTCTTACGCGTATTGAAACATCTGCACCAGGGCGGCCGTCTTGGGATGTTACAGCAACGCCAGCGAGCTTACCTTGCAAAGCTTCAGCAACGTTGGCTACGGGATTGGCAATTAGAGCATCTTTGCTGACCGAAGCGACAGAACCTGTAAGGTCGCGTTTCTTGACCGTACCATAACCAATTACCACAACTTCGTTTATAGACTTGTCTGATTCAGTTAAGAGCACGCTCATATTTGCTGTCGCTTTCTCAACTTTCTCACCATATCCCACGTAAGAAAATTTTATGTTGCTTCCTTGCGCTACGTTGTTTATTGTAAAATGTCCGTTCATGTCTGTGACGGTCATTTGATTTGAGCCTTTCACCGAAACTGTTACGCCGATAAGTGGTTCGCCAGATGCGTCTTTTACAATTCCGCTCGTCGTTAAAGATTGGGCGAAGCATGCCATACTAGCAACTAAGGCAGGTATGGTTAATGTCACCCTTTTAGAGTGTCTTATTCCATGCATATTATTTATAGTTTAAGGTTAATGGAAAATTTTTCCTAGTAGAGACTATGTCTTTTTTTTATTAAGAGAAAAAGGATAATGATTTGTACCCATAATACTCTCTCTTCTTTTTACATTTCGTCCAGGATTGTCGGTGTTGTTCTTGTGTAAGGCTTAGTGTTGTTTCCTTTTATAGGGTATTTGCGCTTTGAGAATTTTTCGATTGTTTATTTATCCCGATGGGAAAACTCTATATCTGCAATACAGAGAAGTTCTTTATACTTGCTCATTGTTTAGCTCAATGCTTTGTGGAGCTATTGTTATAAGCTTACGTTTATATAGATCTCCCACGGCTTTTTTGAATGTCTTCTTGCTGACTTGGAAACGTTCGTATATTTCTTCGGCATCGCTTTTGTCACCAAGGTTGCAATATCCGTTGTTGTTTTTTAGGTATTCATAAAGAGCCTCGCTAAACTCTTTTGTTTGCTGTTGGCCCATGGGCTGTAGCATGAGATCTATTTTTCCGTCGGGACGCACTGTTTTTATATACGCCTTCATCTTATCGCCCGTATGTACGTATTTGAATATTTGGTCTTTATAAATTAGTCCACCGAATTTGTTGTCTACAATTGCCTTGAAGCCTAAATCGGTTTTCTGCCATATTAGAATATCCACCTCTTGCCCGTTTTTGTATCGGGGGCGTTCTTCACTCAAGTAATGTTCTACCTTTGCGGAGGCCATGATACGGTAGCTCTCTTTGTCAAGGTGTATATGTACTATATAGGAGTTACCTTTTACCATTCGCATCTTCTGCTCGCGGAATGGACAGAAGAGGTCTTTCATTAGCCCCCAGTCAAGAAAAGCTCCGTATTGGTTAACCCATGCAACTTCAAGGTATGCAAATTCTCCAACCATTGCTTTGGGTGTTAGGGTTGTTGCCACAGGTCTCTCGTCTTGGTCAAGGTAAACAAATACGTCAATCTTGTCTCCTGGTTTGCATCCCTCTGGAACATATCGTGTTGGCATGAGGATTTCCCCCTCGTCGCCTCCGTCAAGATAATAACCAAAGTCAACTTTCTTTACAACAGTCATGGTGTTAATCTCACCTAACTTTATTCCCTTCATCGTATTTAATTTTGAAATTGAAATGTAGAAAAATGATTTTGAAAGATTTTTTAGCTGCTCTACCGCAACATATCAGTCAACAAGAAGTCCGTCTTTCATCTTTATGGTGCGGTCGGTAATGGCCGCAAGTGTTTCGTCGTGTGTCACAATAACGAAAGTTTGTCCCATTTTGTCGCGTAAGTCAAAGAATAGTTGATGCAGTTCTGCCTTGTTCTGTGTGTCAAGGCTTCCTGATGGCTCATCTGCGAGGATGAGTGATGGTTTGTTTATCAGAGCTCTAGCCACAGCCACGCGCTGCTTTTCTCCACCAGAAAGTTCATTGGGTTTATGGTTTGCGCGGTCTTTCAGTCCCATGAAATCAAGTAATTCCATGGCCCGTTCCTTTGTTTCTCTTTTTTTTGTCCCGGCAATGAAAGCAGGTATCATAATGTTTTCAAGTGCAGTAAACTCTGGTAGTAGTTGATGAAACTGAAAAACGAAACCAATGTGGCGGTTTCTGAAGTCTGCCAATTTCTTTTGGCTTAGACTATCCACATTTATTCCGTCAATAGTAACCTCCCCTTTGTCTGCCTTGTCTAGAGTTCCCATAATTTGTAGCAGCGTGGTCTTTCCCGCACCGCTAGGCCCCACAATGCTGACCACTTCGCAATTGCCAATTTCAAGATTAATACCCTTTAAAACCTGTAGGTTCCCAAAACTTTTGGTTATGTTTTTGATTGAAATCATATTCTTTTGTTGAAACTGAAATTTTAGTATTATTCCTTGCTTTTCCTTCGTTTCATTATCCAGTTGAGGATTGTTGTATATGCGCTGTCTACGGCATGTTGTTGTGGAGCCGTGAATGTAATATTTTCCAGTGCCTGTCCATTTTGGTCAGGAAACACAACCATAAGATTGCTTTCGCTGAAATGCCTATAAAGCTCTAAAGGAAGTCGCTCAAATACTGGCTTGTAAGACACAGTACCTTGCCTAGCTGTGATGACAACCAGCAAATGGTCGTTACTGATGCTTTGTGCAAGATTGATAAACTCTTTCCAATGTTCCATAAGTACATATTCTGCTCTTACGCCAGGGTGCCGATTGCGTATGTATTCATTGATTAACGTAGTAGATTCCAATCGTCCGTGAAAAACAATTCTGCATCCAAGGTTTCCAGCCAACCTTGCAACCCTTTCAATCCAGCGGTAGAAACCTTGCTCAAACTCCACTCTTGACGGAACAGCTACAGTTATGCGTCTCAGAGTGTTAAGCGGCCGATTGCAACGGCACAGTATAATTTGTTTGTTGAGTGAGTTTATAAGATTGGGAGTAAACAATCCCCAAAATTTGTCAGCTTCATCCTTTTTGTCATGTAGCCCAATTATTATTTCAGATGCATCATATTCCTTGAAAGCGTGTACAATGCCGTTTGATATGTTTGTGGCAAGCCTACTTTGTGTCAGCATTCTCACGTCAACAGCGCTTGCTATCTTTGTGGCCAATTCAAGAGTTCTTTTTCCACGTTGCTGGTTCTTGTGGCTGTTTTCGTCATCGTAAACTACATTCAGTCCAATTAACCCTCGACTAAGTTTGTCGTTATGCATCATAAGTGCCAGATTTACCAACGTGTCGGTTTCGCCGTCAGCTTTCAATGCGACAAGTATTTTTTCATCGTCCCCCTTGCGTTTCGTTTCATCGTGTGCCGCTTCCGACAGAGCGATAGTCTTTGAAGCATTGTCTGTGACTATGGAACTTATCACGCAAGTGAAAAGAATCATTATGACCACGGTGTTAAGCATATTTGAGTCAACCAAATATTCATCGGGAGCCGTTGATAATTTCATTCCAACCATTACGATAGCAATGGAACCGGCGGCATGTGCAGATGTTAAGCCGAACATCATATTGCCATTGGACAATGGGAGGCGAAACATTATCCTTGAGAGATATGCGGCAATGGCTTTGCCGAATGTTCCGAAAAATATGATGCAGAAAATAACAAAAGCAGTGTGCCATCCAGAAAACAACACACGGATGTTTATCAACATGCCCACTCCAATGAGAAAGTAGGGTATGAATAATGCATTGCCAATGAATTCAATGCGGTTCATTAGCGGAGACACGTGAGGAATATAGCGGTTGAGGATAAGTCCGGCAAAGAAAGCTCCGAAAACACCTTCCAGTCCGATGAATCCTGATACGGCAGCACTGAGAAACATAAGCGCCATAACGAAGATATACTGTGTTACAGCATCAGAAAAGCGTCTGAGAAACCATCTTGCAGCGCGGGGGAGGAAATATACCCCTATAGTTACGAAAGCAGTTATCTTAAGGATAAATATAATCCAAAAGCCAAAACCTGCTCCACTGCTGAACGTTCCTACTATAGCTGCCAAAACGATAAGTGCCAATGTCAGAGCTATCATTGATGAACCAACGCTTAGCGTGACAGATTTGTGGCGTTGCAACCCGTATTTGCAAACAATAGGGTAGGCAATAAGCGTGTTTGAAGCCATTATGCTGCTGAGTAGCATAGCTGCAGCCGGTGGATATCCAATTAAGCAGACGCTTGTCAAGTAAGTCAAGGTAAAAGGTATGAAGAAAGTCAGCAGACCGAAAGCAAGAACTTTCGCCCCATTGCTTTTCAGACCTTCTATGTCCATCTCCAATCCGGCTAGAAACATGATGTAATATAGTCCCACCTTGCCGAATAACTCAAAAGAACTATCTCTGACAAGAATGTTAAGGCCATATTTTCCAACGACCACTCCAGCCAAGACCATTCCCACAATATGTGGAATGCGCAGTTTCCCCATGACAATCGGGGCTGCCAGGATAATGAAAAGCACGACGAAGAAAATCATCGTAGGGTCGGTAATCGGTAGATAATTGGCAATGTAACCTATCATTCCTTGTTGATTTTATTGCAAAGGTGCAAAAAAAATGTTAGAAATAACTTGAAATGTCCCGAAAGTTGTAATTTTGCAATAATAATTAAGATTTGGCAAACCTCAAGAAAATTAGTGTGTGTAATTGCCAACATCTCTCTTCTATGGCGTCTATGGCAGAGGAACCTTATGCAGATGTTGTAGCCGCATTATTCGCATGGTATTAAATTAATGACGAAAACAAACAAAAAAAGAATATGAAAGTAGCAATAGTAGGAGCAAGCGGTGCAGTAGGACAGGAATTCCTGCGCATACTTGCTGAGAGAAATTTTCCGATGGACGATTTAGTCCTGTTTGGTTCGCAGCGTTCCGCCGGCACTTCATACACCTTTCGTGGCAAGGAGTATGAAGTGAAACTTTTGCAGCATAACGATGATTTCAAGGGAGTAGATATCGCATTCACATCGGCAGGCGGTGGTACATCCGAAGAATTTGCTGAGACGATAACAAAGTATGGAGCTGTTATGATAGACAACTCAAGTGCTTTCCGTATGTGTGATGATGTGCCTCTTGTTGTTCCGGAAGTAAATGCCGAAGACGCACTTAACCGTCCGCGCAACATTATCGCTAACCCTAACTGCACAACGATAATGATGGTCGTGGTTCTCAATCCCATTGACAAGCTAAGCCACATAAAAAAGATCCACATTTCGTCATATCAGAGCGCCTCTGGCGCAGGTGCAGCGGCAATGGCTGAACTAGAACAACAGTACAAAGACATCTTGGAAACAGGCAAAACCGATCATATAAACAAGTTCCCGCATCAGCTTGCCTACAATGTTATACCTCAAATTGACAAGATGACCCCCAACGACTATACGAAGGAGGAGATGAAAATGTATAATGAAACGCGAAAGATCATGCACTCAGACGTTCGTACAAGTGCCACTTGTGTGCGTGTATCCTCGTTGCGTTCACATAGTGAGAGTGTATGGTTTGAAACGGAAGAGCCACTCAGCGTGGAACAGATACGCGAGGCATTGAAGGCTGCACCAGGTGTTACCCTTGAAGACGATCCTCAGAACTATGTTTATCCTATGCCGCTAGAGAGTGCAGGACACGATGATGTTTATGTTGGTCGTGTGCGTAAAGACTTGGCCGATGACAATGGTAATACGTTATGGCTCACTGGCGACCAGATCCGCAAGGGCGCAGCTCTTAATGCTGTCCAAATTGCCGAATACCTGATAAAGGTAGGGAATGTAAAATAAAATATGGTATGTGTGAACCAACAAGTACCATGTCTTTAATAAACCTTTCCATAGGTTATGTTAAAGGTAAAGAACAACGGGTAGTGAAGCAGGGCATCAATGTAGCTCTGTTTACTGCCCGTCTTACTTGCTTAATAGGTAACAATGGAGCGGGAAAATCAACGCTCTTACGCACGATATCAGCCTTTCAGCCCAAGTTGGCGGGCAATATAATGATGGAAGAAAAGGACTTGGATCTGTATACGCACGAAGAGTTGTCGCATCGAATAGGTGTTGTGCTGACCGAAAGGCCAACCGTTCAGAATCTTACTGTTTTTGAAATGGTTGCTATGGGGCGCAGTCCTTATACGGGTTTCTTTGGAAGGCTAACCTCAGCAGACCGGGATATAGTTGTCGATAGCCTACGTCTTGTAGGCATTGACCACTTGTCTTCACGCCTAGTCGGTACACTTTCCGATGGCGAACGGCAGAAAATGATGATTGCTAAAGCTCTAGCCCAGCAGACCTCCGTCATATTCCTTGATGAACCAACCGCTTTCCTAGATTATGGTAGTAAGGTTGATATTTTGCAGCTACTGCGTCGTCTTTGCCATGAAGAAGGCAAGACAATACTTCTGTCCACGCATGATTTGGAACTGGCACTTCAACTTGCCGACGATTTGTGGGTAATGATGCCAGATGCCCTTAAGTTTGGAACGCCACGACAACTTGCTGACAATGGCGTTCTTTCCTCATTCATCAACAAACCGGGCTTGTGCTTCTCACCGGAAACCATGTCTATTAAAATCGTGTAAACAGCATATATATTATATACCCTGCTATACACAAACTTATATCTTGTCCGAATTATTATTTTTCCTAAAGTTTTTCTCTATATATAATAAGGTGTTAGACATAAAAACTGCCTTTTTAAGTAGATATGCGTCTTGTTTTATTCTTTTTCTACAAAAAAATGTCTTAAAAGTTTGCAGAGAAAGATTTTTA
>CAVLBD010000058.1:0-13500 GCA_963661195.1 bacterium | reverse complement strand
TGCATAAGCGGCTGAAGAACTACAAGTTCCTTCAGCCGCTTCCATTATTACTTATATGTAAGGAGGAAATTTCGCTTTACTTGGAAATTTTAATAGTGTTTTTTCCTTGCTTTACTATAATCATGCCTTTCTTGTTTTTTGCATTACAGAAGCTGCCATCAATGGAATATGTGTCAACAGACTTACTCCAATCTATTTTGTTCGTTGTAGTATTTGCAGACTGTATTCCTGTAGATTGCTTCTTTCCTTTTATTGTGGCAGACTTTATTTCCCATGTTCCGGCAGAGGAGTCTGTGCTAGTGTAGTGGAAAACAATCTGTATCTTCTTTCCTGCGAAATCATTTAGCGATAACTTTCCTGAGTCGTTGAATGTCCATGACGTGCCTTTGGGCCAAGTAATGCCACTAAGAACGGTGGTCTCTCCGTTGCAACGCACTTCAATGCGATATGTTTCTTGTGGAGTAAGTACACCCTTGTTGCATGCATGGCTGAAGTTGAGTGTTGCAGATGAATATTCTGTTAGGTCAATCTCTGGTGATATCAGAGAGGCATCAGCGGCATATGTTACGCTATTTTGGTAGGCAGACCCAGTCCAACCATAACTTGTGCTGCGCGTCCATACCTCCTTTGATAGCGGATTCACCGCATTTTCTGTGGTAAACAACCCGTCGGATGAAGTGAATGTCCATTCTGCAATGGTTTCATCCTTTTGGTATTGCTCGCCTCCATTGCTATCGTATGTGCTTGTACATTCTGTCGTGGCAGGGTCGAAGTCGTAATCAACACTATCCCCCCATATATAATCCATTAGATTTGGAAAATCGACAAATGGGTTTCGGTTGTTCTGGATTTCGCTCACAGCGTTGTTGCGTGCAATTTCCAACTGGCTGGGCTGGTCGTCTTTTGCCCATTCTATATAGAGTGTGTAAGCCCAAGGCTTCAGCGTAGGGTATTCACCTGTGGTGAGAATTTCTTGAGCCACGCTATTACTAAATGTAAGGTTTTGATAACATGTAGCCATATACATGTATCCACGGGCAAAATCACCTTTCCATTCATCACCTGGCTCCCAAACCACGAAACCTTCTGTGCTGGTTCCGATTTTTGTCATGCCGTTGGTTGTTTTTACTGTTGCAACCTTCCCCATTGGATAGTTGCTTTTGCTTGAGTTTATCTTTTGCTCGCAAGGCATAAGATTATATAGGTCTTGGTATGCTTGGTTGATTGCACCGCCCCACCAACTTTTGGGAAAAGAGTGCTCAATGTTCATGCCTGTGCCGCTTTCCCCCTGTGCCGTGCTTTGTGACCAAGTCGTTTCGGGTGAGTAACGGTCGATGAAACGCCCATCGTCGGTGCGGTCGGTAGTCCAAAATCCCCACCATGTATGTCCGGCACCAGAGCCGTAAGACAACACTTCTGCGTCTTTTATCACTTCGTGTACAGCATTTTTAAGTTCCTTACCCTTCTTTCCCTTGAGCGAATTATAGTAGCCGCTCGGAATTTGTGCCAGCGATGTGGCATAAGAACATGCCATTGTTGCTAGCAAAAGAATTGCTTTAATCTTGTTGAGTCTCATAAATTTGTTAAAAATGAGGGATAGTTTTTCAAGGCGCCGAAAACTAAAGTTACGCCTTTTTAGTCATCCTTTATATATGTATGCTACAAAGTTACGCTTTTTCCAGCATAGGCTACAGCTATGTGTGTTATTTTTTTATTACATAGTCCTCAGATAGAAATTCATTGAAACTGGTTTTATAACCATTAAATACGTTAATGTCAACGTCTCCGTGTATACCATTTACTTTACCATAGGGCGTAAGTTGCCAGAATGCAAGCTTTATGTCGGGGCGGTATTGCCCGTAGCGAGCAATCCATACAGGATAATTCTTCTTTATGTCAGAGGCTTTGGGAAGATATCTGTTTACGAAACTTTGTCCGATGTAGAGAACTGGGCATCTGCCGATATGGCGGTAAACGATGTTAAGCCATGTGCGTACTCTTTTAAACATTTCGTCTGCCCCTCCCATCTGTCTTATTTGAGCATCGCTTGGTTCAAGGTCTAGCACAGGAGGCATGTCGCCTTTCGCATATTTCATGTTTTTGATAAAAAAGTATGCTTGCAGATCAGCGCGTGATGTTGGTGAGAAAAAATGGTAAGCCCCAGTATGTATACCGTGTTTGCGCGCTTGTTGGTAGTCATCGTGGAAGTATTTGTTGCGAACGGTAGTTCCTTCTGTTGCCTTTATGTAGGCAAAGGTGATGGGATAGTCTACTTTCCCTTTGCTTATATTGCCAGAACCAAGCCCTGTTATGCGTAGTATTTTCCAATTTATTGCGAAATGTCGTTTGCCTTGCTCGTGTTGGTATTTGGAAAGGTCGATGCCGTAGATGCGGTCAGATGTGTGTAGCATGCGTTCGCCTCTATATAAACCGTTTCTCCAATCGCCGGCTTTTACTTTGCCTCGCTTATCTATTCCACATCCAAAGCCATTGGGCTTGTTTTCCTTCCATTGGCCGGTGTAAAAACTCCCGTCAATGCCTTTCCAAGTTCCGTGACCTGTCGCTTGAAGTAGCGTGTCTATTTCTCCGCTATATATTCCAGCTGAATCTGTACATGTGCCTTTTACTATGGTGCCCGCCTGCCACACTGCGTTGATAACGCGCCCTTGTGAATCTCTAGTCGAACCATGGCCACAACGTTTTCCGTTTTTCCATGTTCCATAGTATACCAAACTATCACCAATTGTGAGCACACCATATCCATTTGGCTTGCCGTTGAGTATTTCTCCCCGGTAGCATAGTTGTCCAAAATAGAGCGTATCAGTGTTAGAAGGTTTGCTTTTGGTACATGAGACTATAACAAATGATAGTATTATATATAATAAGGTGTGGTAAGTCTTCATATTATACGTCCGTTGAAGTTAAGACCAATGAAAAAGCCTTTGCTATTAAAAGCAGGTGCACCATTTGGAGCTAGAAATTGTGGTATGTCGTGGTTGCACGAGTCTTTCATTATTCCTTTGAATGTGGAAACTTTTCGTAGGGCAGACTTCTCTGTCTCATAATAATCAAGACCCAAAACCGTGGCTATGGTAATCGTGTCTTTACGTTCTGGAGCAACGCTAATGGTGTTGAACCTGTAAATAGCATTGGCTTTTGGTGGCATAAACCCGTCTTTAGTCTGTAGCATGACAATCTGTTTCGCATACTTTCCTTTGTTATCTTTTACCACAGTGCATGGAATGTTCCGCATTTTTTTCCCATCGGTGGAGTAGAGTAGCGAATAGCTCGTATGGACATTCATGTGCAGTCCTTTCATTTGTTTTAATTTCTGGAGTAACTTAAGTTGCTTTTCTAGGTTCTTACTTAAGTTTGCGTATTCTTCAGAGTATTCGGCAATGGATGAATAGCCTTCGTCCTTTACGCTATGTGTTTTTAGATAGTAGTCCAGTTCTCTTTTGCGCTGTTTGTATACCTTTATCATTTCTTCAGAACTGAGTATGGTTCTACCAATAATTGTATCAGTATTGTATGATGCAAGATTTTCTTCTTGCTTGGATTGAGGGCTAACACTTATGATTAGTCCTGTGCAAGGAGGGAAAAACGACCATTTATTCATCCAACATCCCAAGATCGTATGTCGCGTTTCTGTTTCTTTGTCTGCTTTTTCCTTGACATCTTTCATTGTGTTGTCTGGCAAGACTTCGCTGACAACTGCAACAACTTTGCCTTTTGAAGTAATAACTATTTGACTTTTATATTCAATGATAGCAACGCTTTGTAGCATCCCGTCGGTGCCTTGTGGCAAGAATGACGGTATGACAATAAAAGCAATCGCTGCCAATATTGCTATTGGTAGCGATTGCAATGTTATTTTTATAACTTTTTTTTTAGTCAATCTCTTCATCTGCTTCGTAACCGCCCATTTCGCGGATTGCATTCTTTAGCATGGTGTATTGTT
This sequence comes from bacterium, assembly GCA_963661195.1. Classification (GTDB taxonomy): domain Bacteria; phylum Bacteroidota; class Bacteroidia; order Bacteroidales; family Bacteroidaceae; genus Prevotella. Next base: position 9,539 of record CAVLBD010000058.1, on the reverse strand, counting down.
GATACAAGTTGTTGACGGCTTCTTCGCCTTTCGTGTAGTCATGCTGCGGGCTTTTTAGGAAGAAGCTCAAGAAACGTTGTGTTCCCCACTTCCCTGCTCTTGCGGCTAGGTCGCTCAACAGACAAAGGTCAAGCAATAGTGGAGCGGCAAGTATAGAGTCACGACAAAGGAGGTTTATCTTTACCTGCATAGGATAACCCATCCATCCGAAAATGTCTATGTTGTCCCATCCCTCTTTGTTGTCGTTGCGAGGTGGATAATAGTTGATTCTTACTTTGTGGTAGTATTGAGTGTCTTCATCGTTGCCGTGGCCGTAGAGATCAGGCTGCACATCGGGCTTTAGTATTGTTTCCAATGTAGAAAGCTTACTTACTTCCTTTGTGTGGAAGTTTGCAGGCTCGTCAAGTACAAGACCGTCTCTGTTGCCGAGAATATTTGTTGAAAACCATCCGCTTAATCCTAGACAACGGGTGCCGATGATGGGAGCGAATCCGCTTTTTACAAGGGTTTGACCAGTCTTGAAGTCTTTTCCTGCTATAGGCATCTTGGTCTTTTCAGCCAGTTCCCACATGGCAGGAATGTCTACTGTAGTGTTTGGCGCACCCATTATGAAAGGTGCTCCTTCGGTAAGTGCGGCATAAGCGTAGCACATTGACGGCGCAATGTGTTCACGGTCGTCGTCTTTCATCGCTTTCTCTAAGTCGGCAAGTGTGTAATGTATCTTTTCGTCAACAGGAACGTAGATTTCTGTTGATGCGGCCCAAATGACAACTATGCGTGAACATTCGTTTTCCTTCTTAAAGTTACGGATGTCTTCACGAAGAGCTTCTACCATTTCCCAACGTGTCTTGCAGTCTTTTACGTTGTCGCCGTCAAGACGTTTCGCATAATTCTTGTCAAAGGCAGCCTTCATTGGCTTTATCTTCTCAAGTTCGTCTTTTACGGGATCTATATCTTTCTCCTTTAGGACTTCTGCATACATGGCTGCCTGATATGCATTTTGTGGGTATACATCCCATGTGCCGAATACAATGTCGTCAAGACTTGCTAGAGGAACGATATCTTTGTAATGAAGATATTTCTTTTCTTCACCTTTTCCGACGCGTATCTTATCGTATTGTGTCATCGAACCAACAGGCTTTGTTAAACCTCGACGCGTCATAAGTACACCTGTCATGAAAGTTGTGGCAACCGCACCGTTGCCTACAATCATTATTCCCAATTTACCCTCAGCGGGTTTTACGTTTGTTTTCATTATATTGTAGTTTATGTTATAGTCGTATTAAATAGGTTATGTTTCTCGTATAAGTAGATTGTGAAATCAGATAATAGTCAAAAGTTTTGACTATTCTGCTATTCATGCAAAGTTAACAAGTAAAATTACAATTTATGCGAGATGAATAATTTTTGCCACCCTTTAAAACATTTATGTCGCTAAAATGCCAATTTGTTTTGTTGTCTGTTGCCGAAATATGCATGATAGCTTGCTCGTATCTTAATTTCTGCTTTTATTGATTACATAGCTACGTATGCATTTTCATGGTTTTGCACATTTGGGGTCTGCAATAGTATGATATGCAAAAAAATATCGTAACTTTGCGACAACAAATAAATTTATATTGCTCACGTTGCTTATGTTTCCGTGTGCTCTTTTAACAATGAATTTACGCAAGATACTCATATTGTTGTTGCCCATACTGATTGTGTTGTATTCTTGTCGCAAGAGGAATACGATAGCTGTACTTACAGATGATAAACTCTGTGAGGCTATAGCCATTAAAGACTCTGCGCTTTGTTTCCTTTCAACTATAGATACTTTGTCAAACTTTTCTGAAGAGGAAACCAAAAGATTGGCTATGTTGCGTGCAATAGCTTATTATTATGGTCAGGGAGATGCGTTGGGCGATTCTGTTGCAACCGATTTGATAGACTATTGGAGTGAACAAAAGTCATTGTCTCGCGCTTTGGCAAATTTGTGTGCTGGTCTGATCTTTGAAGCAAATGACCAAGAGGACAAAGCTTTGCCTTGTTATGTGCAGGCGGCAAACGATTTGAAAGGCTCATCCAAGTGGGGAGCGCTTTCTACTGTTTATACGCGTTGGGGATGGCTTCTCCGTACGGAACCGCCTTACACCGAGGCGCAAGTGAAGTTAGAAATGGCGGGGAGATATGCTCGCCAAATCAAGGACAATAGTCGATTGGCCCAGATTTGTGGCATGAAAGGATGGGCATGGCTTTTTTATGGTGACCTGCAGCGTTCAAAGACTCTTTTTGATGAAGGTGTTGCCATTGCGACAAAAAATCATTGTAGTAATTTGGGATGGTTGCTTAAAAGCAAGGCATCGGCTTGCGAGATGATGCATCAACACAAGGAGGCTCTGCGCTATGTCAATGAAGCCATTGCGGTGAGCAAGAAGGAAGACAAATCGTTGCTAGGTATTAAAGGCACGTGCTTAATAGGTCTAGGGCAATATGATTCTGCAAGATATTACATAGACAAGGGACATTTGGAAGACCGCTATTATCAAAAAGCTTCTTATTATTCCGAGTTATCGTCTTTGGAAGAAGTGCAGAAGAACTACTCTGAAGCCCTTCGTTACCATAAGTTATATTCTCTTTATGTTGACTCTACCTACGAAGAAGACCGAAGATTGGCTTTGGCGCAAGCAGATAGACGTTACAATTATGCGGCTGTTTCGGCTGAACGAGACCGATACGCTCTTGATAGTCAGCGTAAAACAGCACTTATTATCGCTCTCTTTGCTGTCGTTTGTGCTGTAGGTATAGGAGCATTGTACCTTCATCAAATTTATCGTCGCCGCACAAAGGATGCTTTGCGTATGAAGGAAAATCTTCTGGAACAGACTCTTGCGCAAGTGAAGGAACGCAACTATCAGCTTATGGAAACAAAACAGACAGCGCAAGACAAGGAAATGGAGTTACTTTCAACCTTGAGCTATAAAGACGAACAGTTGGCAGTTCTTCGTCGGCAGCAGCATGAACTAAAAGAACGTATACTTCATACGAACGAAGTAATACGAAAAATAGAATCTCTGAACAGGATGAATGAGAAGAACAAGATTTCTTCTGCAAGAGATATCGCTTTGTCGGAAATAGAACGGCAGAATCTTATTGATTCAACAAACCTCTGTTACGATAATTTCGTAGACAGATTAAAATCACGCTTCAATGATTTAAATATTGACGATATTTGCCTTTGTTGTATGCTTAAACTTAAAGTTACGGCACAAGACCAAGCTATCTTACTCCAAATTTCTGATTCTACATTGCGTACCCGTAAGTATCGTTTGAAAAAGAAAAAGATGCAGCTTACTGACGACTTTGAAACTCTTGACGATTTTATCCATATTTTTTAAATTAGGTGGATTGAATTACTGGAGAAAACGTTTGCCTAAACTCCCAACTATGTAGCCCGTGAAATCGTATGTCGCTCCTGCGCTTTTAAATTGTAACTAGAAAGCAGAAAATCGCCACAGATTACAACTTGTTGACTCTTGTTTTGTACTTGTCTACAAGTTAACACTCGGTGTATTACCGATAACAAACATAAAATCAATTACTTATATAAATAATGTCTTTTTGCTTGTGTCTATGTTGTTATGATGGACTTTTGAACGTAAATGTTTGTTTTTGCTTACCTTTGCACTCATAATACAACAACACAATGTGACATTTATAAAAGTAATGCTTATGAGAAAATTTATGCTCTCCGCTCTGTTGATAGCAGGCGGCACGGTATTCTCTTTGGCACAGACATCTTCAGGAAAGACTCTTCCCGTACTCTCTGCCGACAAGTTGAACACTGCTTCTGAAAACGCAACTTTCGAATTGTCCAAGAATTTCGATCCTTGGTGCGTGCAAAAGCAGTATGATATGAGGCGTTTTAACAAGGCTCTTGCTGAAGAAGCCGCCAAGAATAGCCTCTCGGAAAATAGCCGATTATCGCAAGCCTTATTGCGTACGGCTGGGAAAAAACTTACTCGGGTTGATACACCTGTTGACACAGTGCAGTATTTCACTGCTGTGCAATCTTATTATTCAGGGTATTCGTTTAATGTAGAAGGGGGCGATGTCCTTTCTTATAATATTGGGGTTGCCATTGATGGGAATAAGGTTACGTTCACCAACTTCTTTAATCTTTATGACCCTAATTCTTATTCTTCGGCACATGATATTCCTTTCTCGGGAATTTATGATCCAGATAAGAAAACTATAACAGTTCCAACCAAAACGGCTTTTGCAGATGCTACAATCTGTGGTGACTTCTATGGATATTATCCGGCAGTGCTCTTGTGTGGCACGGTTGGTGCTGATGGTAAATTGGCTCCCGACAATGAACTTGTGTTCAAGGTTGAAGGTGATTTCGAGAGAATTACTACAGATCAAGCCATTTATGCCTACATGTATACAGCCGATGGTAGCCAAAGTTATGGGGCGCAGGAGGGATTTAAAAAAATGTATATTCAGAAACCTGCTGCAGGAGCAAAATTGGTTACTATGTCGGATGAGGTAAATATGGGGAATACTTTCCCGGATTATCCCATAAGCAAGACTTTTACGGTTGCTAATCTTGGTAATGACGCTGCAGATTTGGCTTCTGAAACAGAGAGCGATGAAAATGCGTTTTCTATAAATCCATCGGCAGGAACAATTTCCGGACTAAGCACAAAGACATTTACTGTAACATTTAGTGCAGCCAAGGCTGGGAACTATGAGGGTATATCCACGATAGAGTGGGAGGGCGAAAACGTTTCTGAAGCCGAGCCCCTAATGGTGCATTACAACGGAACAGTTGTTGACTATCCTGACTATAGTGCTGTTGTGCTGAATGGTGATATGACCATGACTACGGATATTGACTATCCGTTTGCTGTAGACACGCTTGCTAACGGTACCATAGTCGCTGCGTCAAAGACAGATGGTTATGGAAATACGTCCAGCAAACTATATGTGAAGTTCCTTGTTCCCGAAGGCAAATTGGGAACATTCTCTTGGAAAGGCATAAGCAATAATGATTCGTACTGGTACTACAATGCGGGCGGAGTATTCGTTGACGATGAGAAATACTCCGCCTTTACCGGTGCAAACGAGAATATCAGTAGCAGTGTAGAACTGGCTCCGGGAGAGCATGTTGTGCGTTTCCAATATGATAGTTATTATTATACGGGTTTGGCAAGTAACCGACTCTATGTTTACGACTTGAACTTAGATTTGGCTGACTTGGCCGAAAACGCTGCAGAACTCAATACTCCTGTTGTTAATCTTGGCGAATTTATTGTAGATGACACTACTCCCGCCACAGGATCTGGATATATTACGCTCACAAACAAAGGGGCAAACAACTTGAAAGTGAAGAAAGTGACACTTACAGGCGACGGTGCCAACGTGTTCTCTGTGGACAATAGCGTTTCTAGCGTTCCAACGATGAAAACCGTTAGCTTGCCAGTCTCGCTCGAAGCAGATGCTTCAGGAAACTATGTAGCAACAGCCGAAATAGAGACAACTGCTGGCACTTTTAATGCGGAGCTGAAAGCTTTGGTTCGCGATATGCCTGATTTCCAAAGTATAGTGAAGGAAGGTGACTTTACATTTACCACAACTCCTTCTCATCCGTGGCTCGTTGAGAATGGTATGGCATACAATTCAACATCCAAGGTCGTTGATACAGAGGCAACGGAGGCGTCATTTACGGCTAACTTTACTGTACCAGAGGGTAAAATCGGTATTCTTTCTTGGGATGGAGACATTGATTGTCTTGCTCCAGAAGACCCGAACAATTGGTATACATCAGACTATGGACAAATAGAAATACATCATCCTTTGAACACTGCTTCAAAAGATGTTCCAGGAGGAACGGGCAAGGCTGACTCTAAGACTACATATGGCAGTGATGAATTCTGGGCACCTTTCCTGCAATGTATACCGGGAGAACATTATATCTCGTTTAAGTATCGTCAGATAGGTGACACTCTCTATGGTGGAGAAGACCGCATGATGATCAAAAATCTATCGCTTAAGATAATGGATTTTAAAGAGCATGATGCAGAACTCGCATCAGATAATGTGAAATTCGATTCAACATTTGTGGGATACAACCGCTATACAACAGCTAAGGTTACACTTAATAACCTCGGAAGCAAGCCTCTCAAAGTTTTGGACATTCCGTCTTCTGGCGCGTTCTACGGAATTATACCGACAGACAGCGCGCAGTTCAGTAAAACGCTCGACGTAACTCTTTGGTTCTATCCTTCTGCCCCTGGCGAATACAAGGACTCTCTGACGATAAAGACAAATGCAGGTGATTTTAAGGTCGCTTGCGAAGGTGTGGCAAAGAACAGCGATGATTATCTGCTTGTAGGCGACTTTGAAGATGATGCTTACGGATGGAGCATATATGATGCAGACAAGGATGGCGAAACATGGGATTTGGCCTACAATCTCTTCGGTGGTGACTATCCTGAATACTGCCATAGTGGAAAGAGTCTTATAGCTTCTGCTTCATACAGTTATTACAACGGCGATATAACTCCAGACAACTGGGCCTTCTCACCGCTGGTAACCATTCCAGAAGAAGGTGCAATGCTTACGTGGTATGCAGCGGAACAAAGCAAGAAACGCGCAGGAGACAGTTATAGCGTATATGTCGCTACTCAAGAAGAGGTAAGTGATCCGGAACAACTCAGCAACTTAACTTCTGTGTTCTCGGAAACTCTCGACTCAACAAAGGTTGACGAATGGTCTTACAATAATATAGATCTCACACCATATGCTGGTAAGACGGTGACAATATGCTTCCGCCATCATGATTGTACAGGATGCTATCTGCTGAAGATAGACGACGTGTTCATTTGGAAGAAGGAGGCATGGACAGGTATTGTTAATCCTGTTACTGTAGAAACAAACGGCAAGAGAGTATTGCGTCAGGAATACTACAATGCAGAAGGTAAGCGCCTTTCAGCTCCGGTTAAGGGCCTGAACATCGTTCGCACGGTGTATGCCGACGGTTCTTGCACAACGTTGAAGAGCATGAGGAAATAATAAATATGACTTAACGATAAGAGGATGCGCTCTCTGCCGTTCTGAAGGTGAAGGGAGCATCCTCTTGTTTGTATAACTAAACAATATATTATATGAAGAAGATAATATTTTTATTGCTCACCCTGCTAGGCACATTTCATGGTGCGGTAATGGCCCAAGAAATTAGCGCAATGAGCCTTGGATACTGCGACGGACAAGTTTCCACAACAAAGTCTGTGGCCTCGTCGCAGAAAGATATATGGGTTTCGGGGGCTATATATGTCTCGCAAAATGAACTTAATACATTCGATGGATGCACGATTAAGTCAATACGTGCCGGTTTGGCATCTAAACTTAATATTGATTCGCTTGTGGTTTGGATACGTTCTTCACTTGATGGCGCAGACTTGGCAACAGGAAGCATGGCCAAGGCACAACTGGCCAAAGGCTGGAATGATGTTGTACTAAACACTCCTTATGACATACATACTAATGGAATGGACGGTATGTATATAGGATATTCCTTCCATCAGAAGAGTTCGGCATTTGGATTGTCGGCGATTTCAACCCCTACGCCTCACGCTTTCTATGCAAAAATAGGCGATGCAGAATGGGAAGACCATAGTAGCGAAGGAACACTTTGTGTTGAGGGAATGGTTTATGGTGATAAGCTACCTAAATTCAACGTTGCTATGACGGAACTTAGTCTCCAACCTGTATTTGTTGTGGATAAAGGCGCGCTCAAGATTGCGGCAACTGTTAAAAATGAAGCAACGCAGACGATAACAGGCTTTGATATTACAACGTCCGTTAGTGGCATAGATGAAATATACACCACGCATATTGATACTACAATAGTTTATAAGGATAGCAAAACAGTATCTTTTACTGTGCGTCCGGCCATTACTTCCAACGATCCATTGCATCGGCTCGTTACTGTAACAGTAAGCAAACTGAACGAAGGTGAGGATCAGAATATCTCTGACAACACTCTTAGTGATAGCATTGAAGTGGTAAATCATGACTATACGCGCAATGTCTTGCTCGAAGAGTTTACAACAGAAGGATGTACCAACTGCCCAAGAATGGCAGGATATATTAAAGACGCCTTGGAAAGCGGACGATATGAGGAAGGTAGGCTTAATGTTATCTGTCATCACTCTGGATACTATACCGATTGGCTTACTACATCGTTCGACACAGACTACCTTTGGTTCTTCAATGGTAATACATATGCACCGGCAATCATGCTCGATCGTGATGCAATGGGAGGCTCTACACCAGTTTACTGCCCTTCTTCAGAAAATCTTTTCAATGCTTATGTTGATTACCGAATGGCTCAGCCGGCATATGTTTCGCTAAATATTTCTGCAGATGACGACAATGAGGATGCAGACCTAATACATGTAACCGTGACTGGCAGCCGGAGTAAAACAGATATCACGGACGGAACACCGCGTATAAGCGTATTTATTGTTGAAAATAACATCGATGCACATAGTCAGGCTGGCGCTTCAAACTTCGTACACCAGCATGTTAACAGAGCGAACAATGGAGTTTGGGGTGAGGAACTTGAATGGAACGGGGATGACTACTCCTATTCATGTGACTTTAAACTGCGTAGCGGATGGAAACGCGATAACCTTCAGATCGTAGCCTTTATCCATAATTATGATTCAGACGATACAACGAATTGTGAAATAGCAAACTCAGCAAGTCTAAGTTACAATCATTGGGATGTTTCCGGCATAGATACTCCAATGACCTCAACAGATAATGCACCGATAGCTTACTATACCCTTGAGGGAAAGCAAATACTTGAAGAACCAACGCAACATGGTATATATATAGTAAAAAAAGGAAATACTGTCTCAAAGGTAACACTAAGATAGTGTTTCGAAATTAAGACGGGTTCTATAAATTGCCTTTAATGGATCTTTGCTCTTTAGTAGAGCAGATTTTACCTTCTTTCTGAAGGAGCATAGCTGGCTATGCGACTGAAGAAGAAAGCGAAAGATGCCGGATAAAAACAAAAAGCCCCCAAGAGCAACCTTTCTAAAATACGAATTTAACAAAGCGTGGAAGTTATAGAACACACCTTAAGCATTTTTCTTGTCTCTCGCCCCTTGTAATGAATTTCTTGTCTTTTTTGACATAAGTTCTTTTCTTGGGGCGATTTCTTTTGTACATTGTCATCTTTCGTACTAGCCTATTTGAAAGATCGTGTTTCTCGGCTTCTTTTGGGAAGCTTGCATCACATTATATTTCCCCCGCACCCATTTCCCTTTTCTTCCGCTTGCTAAGTTTTTTTAGCCCGCACGTAGATAATGTTCCCCGTGCGGGCAAATAAACCATTGGCCGCTGCATAAAGTTGTTTTTCTGTTTCGTTATCGCGAACAGTCAAAAAGGCGTTTTTTAGAAATCTCCCCCGGTGCCATAATATATCTAATAAGGTGAAAAATCAAGAATCCCCTATTTATTTGTAAAGAAACGCGAAATAA
>CAVLBD010000057.1:0-13782 GCA_963661195.1 bacterium | reverse complement strand
GCGCATGATTCATAATCATGAGGTCCCCAGTTCAATCCTGGGTCCCGCTACTTTTTAGAGCGAAGCAATACTGCTTCGCTTTTTTTATTTCTGTTTTGTTATCAATTAGCATGGGCTTCCATTGTGTTTACCCGCGCGGTTTATGATGCGTTCGTGCGGCTTTGCGTTTGAAAGCCCGCGGGTATTGTGTTAAAACTGTGGTCTTTTTTTTGTGTATTCCTTGGGAAGTTTGCTGCATTTAATTCGCAAAGAGGCTTTGCATGTTGTCTTTATTGCAGACAAAGTAGGGTTAAATAAACGAAAATTACGCCTTAAAGGGTTGCGTTCGGATGTGGTGTGTAATTTGCTTTATTACAGGGTGTAAACTGCGTTAACTTTAGATTATGCAGCAAATCCTTGCGTGTTGAAAAGATGTAAAAGCGTTTAATATACAGAATTTTTTATTATCTTTGTAGCGAAAACAAACAACAAGACCTCTGCTTCGGCAGCTTGTGGAATATATGGCAATGCCTTTTGATTGTATTCCCCCATGCCACCTTAGAGGTTAAAACTGCAAATTGGGAGCAAGTATCATCGATACATGATTTTTCATGTAGCCATTGCCGACACTTGTGCGGCATTTGGAAAGTGATGCGTGCATCCGAAAAGAATACAATATGAAACTGAAAAACATTAAAACTGTTCTTGCCACATTGTGTGTTGCAGCGATGCCATTGTTCGTAAGCGCACAGACAGTTGCTGACGGCGAGAAGTCAGATGAAATAGACAACTACGATTTCCTTTATACAAGCGACGGAAGTGTCAATGACTATGATGTTGCTTCTATGGACAACTTGATGGATGAGGCTTTTTCCCTTATCGGGACGCGCTACCGCGCAGGGGCTTCAAGTCCTAGTGGCTTTGATTGTTCTGGTTTTACGAGCTATCTCTATCGCCAAATGGGTATAGAGCTCAACCGCTCCTCGCGCGGACAATATGCTCAGGGCGAGGCTGTCGAAGAGAACGAACTACGCACAGGCGACCTTGTGTTCTTTACAAGTCCGCGTTCAGGCAAGTCTATAGGTCATGTAGGTATAGTTGTTGACTACGACCCCATGAACGGAAATTTTAGTTTCATCCATGCCAGCACGACAGGTGTGCGGGTGAGCCAGTCGAACGAGCCGTTCTATTCGCGCCGTTATGTGGGCGCACGCCGGATATCCCAATAGTTTGGGAAACGATTCCTTGAGGGAGCAACACAACTAGAGTGGATGGAAATGAAGGTAATAACTCCATTACTGATAATTGCAGGCTCGTTTGTCGCCTGCACGTCAACGGGTACAGAGCGTAAAGGCACTGTACCCGTTGGCGTTTACGCAAAGGCAGATGGAGACACCGCTGTAGCTTCCTCATCCTTGACGGTAGCCTTGGTGGGAGATATTATGCCCGGAACGACATATCCCAAGGAGCGGTTGCCTGAAAAAGACGGTGCGCACTTGTTCTTAGACACTCGCAACCTGTTGCAGAAAGCCGACATTGCTGCCGGAAATATGGAGGGAGTTCTTGCAGATACGGGCGAAACGACAAAGAAAAAGGCGGCGATGAACTATGCCTTCCGTATTCCAACGCATTACGGACGCCTGCTCTCTGAGGCGGGTTTCGACTTTATGAGCATGGCAAACAACCATGTATTCGATTTTGGCATGGCAGGTGTGAAGTCAACAGAGGCGGTGCTCAATGCCAACAAAATAGCCTATGCAGGCATAACCGGGCGTAGAGAGAGCGTAATAGTGGAGCGGCAAGGAGTGAAATACGGCTTTTGCGCTTTTGGTCACAACAGTTATACCTTGAAACATAATGATAACGCGAATGTATCTCGCATAATACGTCATCTGAAGCGAGAAGCTGATGTCGTAATAGTCTCCTTCCACGGAGGGGCAGAAGGTGCTGCAGCTCGCCATCTACCACAGGGAAAAGAGGAATTCTTGGGTGAAGATCGCGGCAATCTTAGAAATTTTGCCCATCTTTGCATTGACAATGGGGCTGATATAGTATATGGTCATGGTCCGCACGTGGCGCGTGCTGTGGAATTGTATAAGGGACATTTTATAGCTTATAGCCTAGGAAACTTCTGCACCCCATTGGGAATAAACATAACTGGCGTGTCGGGGCATGCACCCCTGCTCATTCTGAAGATAAATGAAGCGGACGGAAAGTTCGAAAGCGGACGGATTTATTCCTTTGCGCAAAAATATGGTGTCGGCCCCCGCAAGGATTTACGCAATAGTGCAGCGAAAGATATTAGCGAACTGACGAAAACGGACATTCCACAGTCGGGATTGATTATTGCTGCTGACGGAACAATAACGAAAAAAACAAGAAGATGAATAAAATGAAGACAATAAAAAATGCTGCGCTTGCTTTTGCAATGTTTGCGGCAGCGTCTTGCTCCACTCACTATGAGCTTTCCGACGTGAGTCGCAGCCGTATACTTATAGATAGTCGCTATGATAAGGTAGACGAGGAACTGGAAACATTCATGTCACCATACAGGCAAAAAGTAGATAGCGTGATGAGTCCTGTCGTTGGACTAGCCGCTCGTCCGTTGGAAAGCTATCAACCTGAAAGTCCATTATCAAACCTTCTTTCTGATATCCTTGTTTGGGCAGGCAAGAATTTCGGAGAAACACCAGATTTTGCCGTTTATAATGTAGGCGGAATCAGAGCGTCTTTGGCAAAAGGCGAGGTGACATATGGCGATATCCTTGATGTTGCACCATTTGAAAACCGGCTTTGCTTTCTTACCCTAACGGGAGACAAAGTAGAAGAACTCTTCAGCCAGATGGCTGGCTATGGCGGACAGGGTGTGAGTCACGGGGTAGAGGTCGTTATGGACAAGGGACGGAATTTAGTTAGCGTGAAACTGCATGGTCAGCCAATAGACAAAAGCCGAAAATATCGCATTGCCACGCTTGACTATCTAGCAGAAGGAAACGACAAACTGTTGGCATTCAAAAGTCAGACCGATACCAGGTTCTTGACAGGGGCAGAGAATAACGTCCGTGCCTTTATAGTAAAATATTTCAAGACGTTATATGAACAAGGGAAAGCCGTTGACAGTCAAACGGAAGGGCGTTTCGTGAAAATAAAATAACAGTCATTGAATTCCATAAATGTCAAACAAGGAAACATTAATTTCTATATGAAACAGAAAAAGCCATTGCTTCTTACTATATTCTTTGTGGCAATATCTATAAGTGTTGCGGCAAAGACAAAACAGATTCTTATACTTCATACCAATGATACCCACAGCTGCGTGATGCCTCTTAAACCGACTCTTAAGGATACGTTGGTGGCAGGACGAGGCGGTTTCCTACGCCGTTTAGAGATGATTAGGCAGGAGCGGAAGGCTAACCCCGGACTATTGTTGCTTGACAGTGGCGACTTCTCGCAAGGTTCGCCATACTATTCTATGTTTATGGGCGATGTCGAAATAGGACTCATGAACAGAATGGGCTATGATGCCGCAACAATTGGTAATCATGAATTCGACTATGGACTGGAAAACATGGCGCGCATTTTCAAAATGGCCTCTTTCCCCATTGTATGTGCAAACTATGATTTCAGAGGCACATGCCTGGAGAATATCGTAAAACCATATACAATAATAAAGCGTGATGGGCTTAAGATAGGTGTTTTTGGCATTGCTCCACAACTGGAAGGACTTGTATCCTTAAAGAATTGCGTGGGTGTGAAGTATCTGGACCCGGTAAAGAAGGCTCAAGAGATGGCAGATTTGCTGAAAAACAAAGAGAAATGCGACCTTGTTATTTGTCTTTCCCATCTTGGTTGGGGCATAGGTGGAGAAAGCGACAAGGTGATGATGTCGAAAACACGCAACATAGACATCGTTTTGGGCGGCCATTCTCATACGCATTTTAAGGAGATGCAGTTCGTGAAGAACTTGGACGGAAAGGAGATTGGCAACGATCAAAATGGCAAGAGCGGCATCTTTGTAGGGCGAATACTTCTAGATATGAAAAGAAGTAGAGAAATGTAGTGCCAGAGGCGTTGCCTATGTTTTTAAAAGTCGGCAACGCCTCTAGTGCAAATAGTAAATTGATGATTTATTCAAAGTAGAAGGTGAGAGCAATAATCTTGCTTCTGCTTTCTTTTGCCGAATTCGCATACATGAAACTGTCGGCCATGCTTGGATCGCTGAAGCGTTGTGCGTGTTTCGTGTCAAGGTTGTTTGTCAATCCAAGGCAGAATTTCAGTTCCGGACGCAGTTTGAAGAAAGGCAGGTAGAAATCGCAACCCAATCCAAGTTCCAAGAATAAGTCGTAGCGTTTCAACTTGATGTAATCAGTGTCGTTGCCAGATAGGTTCAACATAGGGTTGAATCCTGCCATAATGTAGGGGCGATAGTTGTTGTGACGCTTGGCACTGAAAATGAGATCCATGGCAGTTGATATATATATGGTCTTCATCTGTTGTGTTTTCTGAACGTTTTCTCCATCGCCAGTTTTGTCTGTAAGGTTCATGAATGTAAGGTTCCTTGTTCCAAAATACATTGCCGGTGCAAGGCGAAAGGCAAAATGCGAGCCAAGACGCAGTTCGCCCAATACGCCAACCGTAAAGCCGGCATCCCATTTGTCTTGGTCGACGGTAATTATTTTCTCAACGGTGCCGTCGTCAGTGGTAATAATTTGAGGCCCCCGGTCAATGAATTCAATATCTTGCAGATGCGTTCCCACCATAACACCGAAGTGGAACGGGCGAAGATCTGTATATGGGCGGTTCTGCACCTGAGTGTCTTGTGCCATAACACTAGCGAAAACGATAGTTGCGCTAAGAATTGTGAGTAAGAGTCTTTTCATTTCTATACCTTATATAATATATATACAATCAGTATAACGCAAAATCTCGTGTCTTATTGTATAGGTTTCTGCTACTTTCTTTAAAGAATTCTATACCAACTAATGATTAGTTAGCTTTTATGTTGTGCTACCTAAAAATAATGTCTTTTAAGGCTTCTGATAATGCGCAAATGCGGAAAAATCGTTAAAACAGGAAAATAACCGTACCGAAAATTAGGTATTTAAAATAAAAGCATTACCTTTGCAACGTACAAAATATAAGTACAAGAACATTATTAACGATTAAAATATAAAAACATTATGGCTTACGTAATTGGTGACGATTGTATCGCATGCGGTACATGTATTGATGAATGTCCGTCTGGAGCAATTTCTGAAGGCGACAAGTATTCTATCGACGCAGACGCTTGCACAGAGTGTGGTACATGCGCTTCTGTTTGTCCTTCTGAGGCAATCAGCCTTCCTGAGTAAGGATGCGGTCGACGATCGTCGTTAAGGAGATAAAAATCTCATATATTATTAAGTTTTAGAAACTATGGGGCATTTCAACTTTTTGAAATGCTCCATTTTTTTGTTTTACCCATTGCGTCGCAATGCCACGTTCTTAGGCAAAGCCTTTGAAATATGGCAAAAAAACAGTAATTTTGCACCATTCTTCTTAATTACTCAAGACAAAATGAAAGAGTTACAGCTAAAGTACGGATGCAATCCGAACCAGAAGCCTTCGCGTATATATATGGATGAAGGCGAACTCCCTATTGAAGTGTTGAATGGACGTCCAGGGTATATAAATTTCCTAGACGCGCTTAACAGTTGGCAGCTAGTAAAAGAGCTAAAGCAAGCCACGGGACTTCCTGCGGCAGCAAGCTTCAAACATGTTTCACCTGCCGGAGCTGCTGTAGGATTGCCACTAAGCGATACGCTAAAAAGAATATATTTTGTTGATGACTTAAAGATTGAATTGTCGCCAATAGCATGTGCCTATGCGCGTGCACGCGGTGCCGACAGGATGAGTTCTTATGGTGATTTCGTTGCATTGAGCGACACATGTGATGCGGCAACTGCCACTCTTCTCAAACGGGAAGTTAGTGATGGCGTCATTGCCCCAGACTTTACCGATGAGGCGCTTGAAATACTCAAAGCTAAGCGCAAAGGTACTTATAATGTTATTAAGATTGACCCGGTTTACACGCCTGCTCCGGTAGAGCACAAGCAGGTTTTTGGAATTACTTTTGAACAGGGACGCAATGAAATACGCCTTGATGATCCGAAACTCTTTGAGAATATTCCTACAAAGAGCAAGGATTTTACCGAGGATGCACTTCGTGACCTTGTGATAAGCCTTATTACTCTGAAATATACGCAAAGCAATTCAGTTTGCTACGTTAAGGATGGACAGGCGATAGGTATTGGTGCAGGTCAGCAAAGCCGTATTCACTGTACGCGTTTGGCAGGAAACAAAGCCGACATTTGGTGGTTGCGTCAGCATCCGAAGGTTATGAACTTACCGTTTGTGCCGGGGATACGCCGTGCAGACCGCGACAATACGATAGACGTATATATAAGTGAAGATCACGATGACGTTCTGGCAGATGGAATATGGCAGCAGTTCTTTACTGAAAAACCAGAAGTTCTGACGCTAGAGGAAAAGAAATCATGGATAGCCCAGAACACTGGTGTGGCTTTGGGCAGCGATGCTTTCTTCCCGTTTGGCGACAATATAGAACGTGCCCACAAGAGTGGTGTGCAGTATATAGCTCAGGCTGGCGGATCGGTGCGCGATGACCATGTTATCGAAACATGTGACAAGTATGGAATAACGATGGCATTCACTGGAGTGCGCCTTTTCCACCATTGATTATGGATATAGATCAGATAATTGAGGGCGGCATAACATTCCGTCCTAAGCGCAATGGTCAGGGGGACAACGGGAAGGTGAAGACGAAGGCAAAGAAGAAAGCCTACATTACCGGAGTTCATGGCAGTGGCTCTGCCATGCAGAAAGCAAAATACCGTCAACAACGTGCGAACCGAAAGCGTAAGTAAACAACACTATCCTTTCTGATCATCCCCCTAGGGGCGTGAGAAAGGTGAAGGAGTACATAATAAAACGGGGCGAAACCTTTTTTCCATAGGTTTCGCCCCGTAATTTTTATTTTATTTTTTTCAGAATTTCTTTTAATGGGAATCGTGCATCGAGTGAATGGAAAGCATGGTTGTGCTGACATTTACGCTTTTCAGAAGGAGGCAGCTGCATGTAATCGCCATAGACATTCCTTAGATAAGCATCGTTTTCGCCAAGAAGCTTTATCGTAGAATCTTCGAAAACATGGTCAATGGTGCCTTTTGCCCATGAACTTGGGAATATTTCCCTGTCGAAATAGCAGCCATTGTAGTTAACAAGATATTCAGAATTATCGTAATCGTATTTCTTTTCAATGAGTTGCAGTCTATGGATGATGAATTTTCTAGCGTTTTCGCGCCCTATGATAACAGCCATAGTTTGCCAAGCCATGCGCCCCCAATTTGATGGAGCCTTGATAAGTGATAGATATTGCCAGAATGTGTATCTTGTCAAAACTGCGTTTAGCTTATTGAACCAGCGGCGGTAACATCTTAGAAGGCGCAAAGCTTCTGAACGGTTAGGTGCAGTACCGTCAATAGGGAAGATATCAACAAATAATCCATAGACGGCATGCACGTTATGCCGCTCAAGAATAGTTGTTCGCTTGTCGCAGAATTTGCCGAAGGGGTAGGGGTATCCTTTTATTGCCGGTGTCAGAAATTCGTAATTGCCAAGATTCTCCTTGGTGCATATCTCGGAGAAACGTTCATAATCTTTGCGTGGCATGCCGATGTCAATGTCATCGTCCCATGGAATCAGCCCGTTGTGGCGCACAGCCCCTATTGCCGTTCCTCCAATGGCATAGTAAGTCAGTCCGTATTTCTCGCATAAGCGTGTAAACTCTTTCAGACATCCCAATATGCAGGCATTCCATTTGATTCTTTCTTCTGCGGTAAATTCCATGTGTCGTTTCTTGATTTCCTGCAAAGGTAGCGTTTTTCAATGTCAACGGTAAGCGGAATAGTAAAATATTTGTACCTTTGCAAGGAAAAACAGTAAAGAACAGAAAAACGAAAAGGTGGACTTTTAGCTCCATGTATAGAAAATAATAAAACCGACATTCGCTGATGGTAGAAAGAATATTGGACATTTTCAGGCTCCGCTGTGAGGAGCGTATGCCTACGGCAGTTGCAACCTTGTTCTTCACCGTAATGAATGTATTGAATGTGTGTGCCTATTGGTCAGAATTTAGCATCATAGGAGATGATTATCATAGGCGTTTTGTCGGAAAGTATTTAGTTTCAGGTTTTGACCCGCTTACTTATCAAGTTATTTCCGATTGGTATCCCGCATATAATATTTATCGTCATCCGCTTCTAGCCTTTTTTATGTATCCTTTTGGACTTTTAAACAAGGTATTGATGTGGTTAACAGGCGTAAACTGCGCAACTCCGATAACAGCATTCATCTTGATAGTCTGCGCTACATATTCATTTGTTTTCCTTTATCGCATACTACGCAATGTTGTGGGCATAGGTAAAATGCAGACATACGCATTGGCGGCACTTTATTTCAGCTTCGGATTCATAATGCTTTCGGCGATGGTGCCCGATCATTTCGTTATGTCTCAGTGTTGTTTGCTGCTCACTCTTTGGTTAGGGGGCGAGAAATTGAAGCGTGGCTCGGCTCTTAACATGTGGCAAACCGTGGCTCTCTTCATTCTCACGGCGGGAGTGTCGCTCAACAATGGGCTGAAAGTTTTTCTAGCGGCTTTGGTAACCCGGCGTCACCGTTTCTTTCGCCCTGGATATTTAGCTCTTGCTGTCCTTTTACCGTCAGCTCTCATTTGGGGGCTTGCGCGTTGGGAATATAATACATGGGAATTGCCCAAATACAAGGCCCGTATGGAGGTGAAGAACAGGAAAGAACATGAGGCAACAGAACGCTTGCGAAAGAGTGTGGCGGACACTATCAGCATAAAGACAGACAGTGCTGTGGCTGCAGAGGTGAAGCGCATCCGGCAGGAACGCGCAGTGGCAAAATATCGTGCCGACCACAAAAAAATATGGAACGTTAATACCGGAAAGCCAATTGCCAAGGGAGAGTTTATGAGCTGGACGGATATTACTACGTCGCGCGCAGATGTTGCTATTCATAACCTCTTCGGTGAAGCTATTCAGCTGCACAGTGAAAATGCGTTGGGCGATGTCTTGAGAAACCGTCCGTTAATAGTGAGATACAACGGTGCGTGGGCAATAGCGAATTATCTAGTAGAAGCTATTGTCGTAGCCCTATTTATTGCAGGAATATGGTGTGGGCGTCGACGCTTATTTCTTTGGACAGCTATGTCGTTCTTCCTTATGGACATGGCATTGCACATGGGGTTAGGATTCGGAATAAATGAAATATACATAATGTCAGCCCACTACCTCTTTGTCGTGCCTATAGCCATGGCTTATGTAATAAAGGAAAATGAGAAAAAGCGCAGGCAAGTTCGAATTTTTACTGGCCTCGTTTCAGCGTTGGTAGCGTGGTGCTTTTTGTGGAACATAACAGTTATATGTAACTATATTGCATTGTAAGATATGCTGAAGTTTTTAAAACGGAACAACGAGACGTGCGTAATGGCACTCATCGGGCTTGTTGTTATGGCAAGTCTTAATATAATGATGCTTAATTATAACTACGACCCATGGACAAACCCAAAGGTTGGCTTTTGGACAGCTTTTTATTCGCGTTTCGAAATATCTGGTTTCGATCCATATACATACATCGTGGTTTCAAAGTGGCGTCCGCTTTATGTCATTACCCGCCATCCTCTTTTGGCCATAATGATGTGGCCACTTGCTCAGTTAAATGCATGGCTGATGGGCGAATGGCATGTAAATTGCGCAATATTCATAGTGGCTATGGTGTGGACGTTGCTTGCCTTGGCATCCTGGCTACTGACTTTCCGTATTTTACGCGCATGTCTTAAACTTACATTCTTTTCAAGCGTATTGTTGACGGCATGGTTCTTCTCCTTCTCCCATATCCAGCTTGTTACATTCACGCCGGATCACATGTCGATAACACTTCCTTTACTACTTCTCACGGTGCTTCTAGCTGCAAAGGCGGCAGAGCAAAAACGGCCAATGCCGCTTTGGCAGTCGTTGCCGCTTCTGTTTGTGGCAACAGGAGTGACGACAACAAACATGGTAAAGGTAGGCATAGCGGACTTTTTCACACAATTAGGAAGGAAATCCTTTGGCCATATAGTTTTGCACTTTATGGTATATCTTGTTCCACTGATGGTTATTGCCGCTCTACTCATTTGCCAGAATAAAACTACCGAGGCGGAAGAAAAGGCAAACAACGAGAGAATGATGCAAAAAAAAGCAGAGAAGAACGCGTCATTCGCAGCCGAATGGAAACATCAGAAGGAGGTTATGGCGAAAAAGCACGAGATGCAGAAAGTGCATATGTCATTCGTGACAAACACAGAGCATTATATTGGACGATTGCCTTCGGTTGTTGAAAATGTTTTCGGTGAAGGTATAATACTTCATAGCGACTATGCTCTGAAGGATGCCAATAAAGAGCGTCCGGTTCTTGTGACTTACGCCTATTGGTGGTTCTATGTGTTGGAAGCAATTACCGTCTTGCTCTTCGTCGCAGGTGTGTGGGCCGGCAGACGTGAACGGTTATTATGGATGGTAGTTTCAATGTTTGCCTTTGATATGTTGTTGCATGTTGGGCTAGAATTTGCTAGTGCCGACTTGTATATAATGACTGCGCATTGGGCTTTCTGCATGCCTATTGCTGTAGGCTTTCTGCTTAAGGATGCTGAGCGCAAGAGTTCGAAGGTCTATGCGTCGGTGCAGTGTGCTGTACTGTTCTTGACACTCTTCCAATGGGTACACAATATGTCCATAATTGTACCGCATATTATAGGGTAATCGAGCAAAGCTATTAAATATAAAATAAGGAAAAGGATGAAAGTGTTCCATATTATTTCACATCTTGACGTGGGCGGAGCAGAACGTGTGGCAATTAGCATTGCCAAATCACAGACTAATGGATGCTGCCATCATATTGTTGAGCTACAGCGTGGGCACGGAGAATATACTCATGAGCTTATTTCTGAACTGCAGCAAAGCGGAATACCTTTCCATCGCTCAGCCCTGCCTGTATTTTGGCATTTCCATTATCTTATAGAAAGGCTAATATCCTTGTTGTTTCCACTAAGAATGTTGTGGCTTTGGCTGAGATATCGCCCAGACGTGGTGCATACGCATACAGAAATGCCTGACATGGCAGTGTGGGCAGCGGTGCGTATGTTTCCTTTCATGCATTTCAAGGTGGTGCGCACCATACACAATACGTGCCTTTGGACGGGCATGGAATGGATTGGCCCACGTGTCGAACGGTTTATGCAGACGCGTGGCGTTAATGTCGCTATCTCGCTGAATGTGCAGAATGCCTATGTGAAAAAATACGGAGGTTGCTTGCCGACAATTATCTATAATGGGGTTTCACCGGTATCGCAACGGGCTTACAAAAATATCACCGAAGGCAAAACAAACATACTCTTCGCAGGAAGGTTTGAGGAGCAGAAGGGCATTGCCGTGTTATGCCGCATAGTGAAAGCTCTGCAGCATGATTCTCGTTATCATTTTCATATTTTCGGCTCAGGAAGTCAGCAAGCTTTGGTGGATGAACTGAATGCGTTGCCCAATGCTACGGTGCATGCTCCACTACACGGGATTTCCGCATTTATGGCTTCGTTCGATTTCCTAATTATGCCTTCCCTGCATGAAGGGTTGAGCATTCTTGCAATAGAAGCGTCAATGAATGGACTTCCGCTAATTTTCAACCGTTGCGATGGATTGACGGATACACTTCCACCACAATGGCCACTGGCGGTGATGAACAATGACCTTGGGCAATGGAAGGAAATATTCAGAGAGAAACTACCTAAAATAGATCGTCAAAAACTAACAGAAATGGCCCGTTCTTACGTAGAAAAACGTTTCTCGACGGGGCAGATGCAAAGTTCTTATGAAAAAATATATAAGGCATTATGACTGTAACAATTCTAGTTCCCGTATATGGCGTGGAGAAATTCATTGCAGAATGTGCGGAAAGCTTGTTTTCACAGAGCTATGAAGACATTGAGTATGTGTTCTGCGATGATTGTAGTCCTGACCGCAGTATAGACATTCTGCGTGGGGTGTTGCAGAAATATCCCAACAGAAAACCTTTTGTGAGGATAGTAAAGCAGGAACGCAATGGCGGTCTTGGTGCGGCAAGAGTGCGACTGTTGAAGGAAGTAAACAGTCCTTTGTTTTGTATTGTTGACAGTGACGATGTCTTGCCTGTGCTTGCCATTGAAA
The DNA here is from genome assembly GCA_963661195.1 of bacterium. Lineage (GTDB taxonomy): Bacteria > Bacteroidota > Bacteroidia > Bacteroidales > Bacteroidaceae > Prevotella. The sequence continues at coordinate 1,483 of CAVLBD010000057.1, read as the reverse complement.
CACTAGTAAAGTGTATGTCGGAAACAAATAAGGATATAGTTGACGGAGCATATGCAGACTATCTTGAAGGACGAATATTGGCGAAGCATTGTGCTTTCCACGGTTCGGATAGGAAATACCTCCGTCGGCTACTCTGCCAAAATCTTGAACCTAACCGCGTATGGGGAAAACTATACAGAAGTGAAGTGCTAGAAAAACTTTCCGATATGTTTTTCGCAGGGATAGACTATTCTGAAGATTTCTGTGCGACATCACGACTGGCAGCCCTTACAACCAGGGCTTGGACAGATGAGATTGTCTACCTTTATCGTCGGGATAACGTGGCGTCTTACACAGCAGTGCCAAGTCGACGTAACAATATCTCATACCTTGAAGCAAACAACAAGGTTCTTCAATTCTATCGCCGCCGAGGGCATCTGCCCATAGCTCTTGAAATAGGGTTGCTTAATGTGTATCGGAAAAAAACGCTATCCGCAACGTTGAGTTTGGAAGAAATAGATACTCACCTGCGCTATGTGCCAGAGCATTACCGTGCCCGTTTGTTATATGCGCTGTTGCGTGGCAAATGGACACACGCACTGGGTGATTGGCTGTACCGAGCCCTTCGGATATTTTGTTGTTAAGTAGCATGAAGCGGATGTGGGGTTAAACTATCGGTTAGGTCAAAGTTTAGATGTTGACAATGACATTATTGTAGGAAAGCAGAAAGGGACGACTCCCGTCGTCCCTTTTCCAAAGAGAAAAACTTTACCTATGATCTATTTTTATTTAACGAATTGATGTATAAGATATATTCAATCGTATGTGTTATTCCCTATAATCTTTTTACCTTAAAATTCAGACCTATTGTTAAACAAACTTTTAACTATGAGAAAACTTTACTAACTAATCTTTCGTGAAGCATTGCTGCTTCCGTATTTTTTATTCCTTTCATTGTTGTGGCGGCCGATTGGACTTTTTTGCCGGCCCTTTCGACCGCCTTGGTTGCTTATTTCTGATTACCAAATTTGTAACAAAAAGTTGCGCTTATTTTTTTTGCGCCTAATAACAGATTTTTTTCTGTCTTTAATTCTTTCCTTAGTAATCTTTCCTTTCGTTTTTATCTTCTTTCAAATAGCTTTAGTGTTCTGTGGGCTTTTGCGCCCCGATGAGTATCTTTTCTATTTATAGCTTTAGTGGTTTCATTTAATTTTGTCTTTTCGTATTTTTTTTCTTGTTAATGATTTGAGTTATATCCTTATGTCTTTTAGTTGTTAATGCTTTAGTGTCTTATTGCTTTAGTGTTTCAGAATCTTTTTGTTATTGTGTTCTTAACTGCTGCAAAGATAGTGAATAATTCTTTTGTGTCAAACGTTTTGAAGAAAAAATATCCATTTTTGAATAAAATTATGCTTTTCTCTTATCTCTTTTGTTCTCTAAAGAACATATACCTTATATAATATATAAAGAATGTTCAGTTGTTTATTGTTTAAGTGAATGGCTA
>CAVLBD010000056.1:0-16055 GCA_963661195.1 bacterium | reverse complement strand
ATGTTTTATATTTCGATTCCAGAAGATACTGTTTGTAGCTAGACAATGTGTTTGCTGTTTTGGCAGAAGACCATAAAGAAAAGTCGGCAATTCTATTGCTTACTTCCTTTATATACTTGCCATTTGGATATGATTTAGCATAATCTTCAAATGCAACCAAAGTGCCTATTTGACAAGCCTCTTCATATTTTTGTTTTTCCACACGTTGCCTCTCTCTAATTTCCTGCTGTTTCTGTTTGGCATATTTAGTCAAGGTTTGTGCATCAACTTGACTGTTAATGCACAAACCAACCGCTAGTATGAATATATTCCTATAAAGATTTACACTCATAAGTTGTTTATTGTTTCAAGACATTGATTCAATTCTTTCTTTATCGATGTGAAATCCGGCTTGTTGCTTCCATTATATGATTTCATCTTTGCATCGATATAGTTAATTCTCTTCCCAAGGTAGGTGTTTTTCCAATCATCATATTGATTATATCGATGGTAATAATCTGTGTTTATGTAACGTTGATTCAAAACTTTCAAGTCTTTTGCAAATCTGTTACCAAGTTCTTTTTCAATATCTGAAATAAAGGATAACAAATCTCTAATATCTTGTTGATAGTTTATCAACAACGCTAATTTTATCTGATGTTTATGCAACAATTGTTCGTCTGTGACAGCCTTAAATGCAGGAATCGCTATTTCTTGAATACTATATGCCTCATATGGTATATACAAAAAATTTGAAGCAATATTTACTAGCTTCTTATTCGAAAATTCTAGGCTTTTAACGGCTGCGTCATAATTACTCTTCAGGACATTATACTCTGTACTGACTTTGTTGAGTTCACATGTTTTTACAGAATCTTGTTTCTGTAATTGGTCATATGCTTTTTGCAAATCCTTATTGTTCTGGACTGCTTGTTTCTTTTCATTTTCCAAGCGACTTAAATTACCAACAGAGATTGAAACACTCATCTCTGCATTGTTTTGTCTCTTGGACAAACTATCCACCTTCTCTTGGGCTTGAACTACAAGAGAAAGAGACACACATATTATACAAAATAGAAATTTCATTATCATGTCTAGTTATTATAATATTCAGACGCATTGCTATAATATGAACGTGCTTTATTCCATAAAGTGTTCACATCACGTTTTGAACCATAGAGGGCAGAAGCCTTGTTGTCATATTCTGTAACTGCCGCATCAACTTGAGGCACCAGCGTATTGTCGTAATACGATTGAGATAGATTTCTATATTGAGATAATTTCTCTACCATTGCACAAACATGATTGTAATGCGATGCAGCGATAGCTGGTCTTACACCATTAAGTGCGTTCACCAAATCATTACAATGTGACAGGTAGGGATCTTTAGCAAACTGACGAGCTTTACTTATGGTGGCTTGAGCATTACTTGTACCTGTAAATGTTGTATGCCTGCTGACCTGACGTGCTTGCCTGTAATTTGATATGATTCTATCAACCAAAGCCAATGAATCTAGACTCTGTTTGGTTAAAGGCTGAGAATTGTCAAAATTTTTAAGCGCGCGTAGCTTATTCACAACGCTAAGCATATAAGTATGGTCTGCATCAGACCAGATACTGCCATTAAAATTCTCCATCGAACGCTTTAAGAATAATGGAACGTATTTTGAACATAATTGATTCATATCTGCATTACCATTATCTTTATTCAACTTTCCTTCAGATACATAGATACGTATTTTTTCTGTCATTACTGCAAACAACGAGTCTTCCGGTGTTGCTGATTCGGTATTGTTAAATAACGCAATGCCATCTGCAAGGCACTTCGAGAATTGGTCTATAGGCTTAGTCGCTAATGGAGGGGCAACCTTTGTCTTTGCATATACCATTACGCCACCTATGGCTAAAGATATTGCAAGTACCAATATTATGATTTTAGCTGTAACTTTCATAATTGCAAATATTATTAATCTTCACCTCGTTTACCATTTTTCTTAGAGATATCAGTTTTTTTGTTGCCGCTTTGGGCAGAATCCTTTTTCTTACTCTGTTCAGTTGCAGACGCTTTCTTTTTGTCCGTTGCCTTAGTTGTAGATTTGCCAGTAATTTTTGAGGTTGACGCTTTTGGAGTTTCTTTTATCTCCGCGTCTATTATTTTCTTGTCTTCAGAAACAGGCTCTACATGTTGAACAGATAGCCATTTAATGTAATTGTCTATATTTATTGACTTGTCTGACGATTTGTTATAGTTGCCTCCATTAGACATTTTACCCACATGTGGGTCGAAACCGTTGTCTTGGTTTCTCTGCAATGCATCAACAACTTTTTGAAGCATTGGTGATGATAGCTTCTTGTCATCTTTTCGTTTCTTCAATGCTTCAAGTTTGAACTCGTTCAACTCGTCAAATAATCCCTTCGTTTCTTCATAATTATCGAGACTATCTTTGCTCCAAGAAGTATTGGCATCCAGATAGCCAATATTTACACTATCATTTGCGAAATCTTCAGATCCTTCCTCACTAGCGTTGCAATCTTCTGACTCCTGTAAAACTGAAATATGCTTGAATGGAGGCCACCCAAACTGGAATTCATATTCTTCCATTGCCTGAGCACCAGCATAGAGCAAAATGAGTAGTAAACATGATACGAATCCATATGCAAAAGTCTTGAACTTAGACATAAATCCAACCCTGAAAACCAATTCATTATGATCTCTTATTTCATAACCCTTTAACGGAGACTTACGTATTCTCTGTTTTGCAGAAACTGTCAGTTTTGCATCACAAACATGTTGTTCTCCATCATAGATAGGAACAACATATTCTGTTTCATAGATGCGATGATGCAATTTTATCACCTTGCTAGTAGTTATTTTTTGCAGCATCTCATGAGATTCCTCATAACCACTAGCTTGTATATCAACATAAATCTTATCATTAAGAAGCAAACTCTCCGCTATATCCAAGTAGTCGCCTTTAATTAACTGATGATTAATGCTGACACTAGCATTCGGAATGGATATTCCATGGGCATCTTGAACTTTAAACCAAGAACGTTGTATACGAACAAGTCGTTCTGCATCTTTAATTTCAAGATTTACTGTGTTATCTACACCTGCAGTAAACGTTTTTACTATCGGTGCATAATTTTCCTTACGCCACTCTATTGTGATTTTTTGACCCTTAGCTAACTCTATGTCTCTGTCGATTTTTATGAATCCTTTTGCTGTAGCGAAACCTGCAACAAATCCTTCCATTGGTTTTAAAGGAGAGATTGTTATGGACGGCTCAGGTTCAAAGTTCAGAACATCATTTGTAGATAGTTTGATTCCACTATTATTCTCTACTAAAAAGACCCCTTTATATCTGCCGTATTCTGTTTGAGCAAGATGTTCCCCCAACAACTCGTTAAGACGATAGTCGCCATTGTAGTATCTCAACGCATAATTACCGTCTGCTGTCGAAGATATTGTTCCTACGGCAGATACAAGAACATTCTTTGTCGCATAGTCCTTGCTGAAAGTTTCATCAAGCTTAGCATTGTCTATACCTTTGCTTTCAGAAATTGCTTCTTCTACTTTTTTCAAAACTTGTTCCATTTCATTGGCAGACAAGACGGCTGCACCAGGAACAAAAATCCACGCTGCAGTATTGTCATTTGGCCTTCCACTTCCTTCGGGGCGTGATTTTACAACTCCCAAAAGATAGCCTGCATTACCGAGAAATTTCAACAAGTAAACAACCTTATCACTTCCGTCAAAGCCTTGCAGTTCTTTTATTGAAGAACGTGCGTCGGACGCATATCGCGCCCACGCTTCCTGTTTGTTGATGGAATAAGTCTCTGACTCTCCACCGTTTGTGATTTTAAGTATTAATCCCAGTTTCATAATTTAACCTCTTAATATTTTTTCAAACATACCTCTTTTGCCTCCACGAAAGCTTGCTGAACGTTCAAGAATCAGTTGGACAACATTCTCAGCAGGGCGAGAATTGAATCTGCAATAGTTCTGGAAACAAACTTCTCCGAGCGAAAAAGCAATTTTTTCTACTTTTCCTTTATTTATTTCATTATCACGGCAGATCTGTTCCAGCCCATTATAGAAGCCAAGATACTTCTCGTTGATGTAGTTCGTGAATGCATCTCTTGACGGGTTTTTAACCTTGTCTGCTTTTGTTATCATTATGTAAATAGCATCTGTATCCTTTCTAAAGATACCTGTATTCTTGATATACGACACAGCACCTTCAAGATAAACACGTTGTGGCAATCCTTCATAGAGACGATCTTCAGCACCATATTCAATTACGAAAATATGCATTTTTCGACTTGTTGAGCGATTGTCAATAAGTACATTTGTCATTGTATCAAGCATGATGTCTTCTGTTTCAGACATAGAATCGCCAGCATTGGCTTTAAACATACAACGCATCAACTCACCTGCCATATCTATGCAAGTAATCGGATGAATTTTATTTTCTTTGTCAACCAAATCAAAGCCCATTTCATAGAATGAGTCTACAGAAGTTCCCTCCATCAAGGTTCCAACTTCACCATTCTGAAAAAGGTTAATAAGTTTCATCATATAGCCATAACCTTGTGAATCTATGTCAGGATCCATAGAATTAGCCACACGACCACTTGCTGCTACACTAAGAATAGCACCTAATGCACAACTTTTACCCGATGAGGGTATGCCCCAAAAGTACACTTCTGTTGACTGTTTGTGAATCCTATCTAACTTTTCTGGTGTAGCAAAACTCTGTGCACTTTCACCCTTAAACATCTTTTGGATGAATTGCTTATCAATTCGGATTTTCAACAGATCTTCTACCGATATTGTTACCTTACTTATAAGGCGCTTTACAACACCTGCACTAAGCAAATTATGGTCTTCTTCTATCTTCTCAAGAAACTCTTGCTTTGTTATCTTCTTGTCATTAAGATAACGTTCAATCTCATCAATTATGTTATTGTCTTTTTGGGCAACAGTAAGATTACGGTCTGTTTGAAACGTACGAATTTGACTTACAAGACTTTCTGCATTAACACCCATAATCTCGTCCAAAAGCAATGTGTTGATTAGGGAATTTGCTTCAGCAACATGCTCACTATTTGGAAATGTATTGACAAATTCTCTAAGTGAAGCCAAATCACTTTTGTCTACCATGGTCCATGCATCATCTGTGGTAGATGCAAGATAGTCTTCCTGTTGTTTCTGTTCTAATTGTGCTTTCAGAGCACGTGCATTGGAGCGATATTGTCCATCAGGAAATTCTTGAAGGTAACGGATTACAGCTTCTATTGTATTTTCTTGAAGGACTTTTTGCCACTCTTCTTCATCGCCACATTCTAGCTTGTGTTTTACTTCACGACGCTTGGTTGGCGAAAATTGTCCGTCAGTATCATTACATAGTTCATCAAAAGTAACAACACCATTCTTTATGTGGTCAACGAGTTGCTCAGCGGTAAACTGAGCAACATCTTCTAATATTTTTTCTTTGCTTAGCATAAATCTTAATCTTTAGGATTGTCACCATAGTCATTTGTACCTTCTTCGCCATCCCCAAAGAGAAGAACAAAGAAGTAAAATGGTATTAACTGATACCAACCAGAGTTTCCCCGATCATGGCAACGCTTGCAGTTTTGCGCCCATAAGAACCATATCATGGGAATATAAGTTACCACGAGGAAAATTATCATTCCTTCTGGTACATCATTAGACCGAGTAGACACATTCAAAATCACAGCCCATATGAAATATATGATAAAGGATATCCCATACTCTGTCCTTCTAATACGACCATGGAAAGAAAATGGACGTTTGAACATGCCTTTATTGCTTGTTATATGTTCTTGTTCATCTACATTGCTTGTTGTATTGTTGTCTGTTTGCTGAATGACATCTGCGGTTTCAATAGCCAAAGATTCATTTTGCTCAATCGAATTCGCAACAGGCTCTTCCGATATTGGATTTGCTGATGTTTGCTCATGCATGTTGGTTGCTGTTACTGGTGCTGACTGTTCTAATAAAGCCCTCACTTTCTTCTTTAACAATGGCGTAAATGCGCCTTCGGTCTCCTTACTTAACTCGTACAAGGATACCACCCCAGCTCTTACTGCCTCGGCAATTTCTTCAGGGCTGTATTTTCTGAGGTTCTTAAGTAACTCTTTTTTTGTTGCCATATGCTGTTCTTTTAAGATCTAAAATGTTCCACCATATATATCTATCTCAGGAGACGATTCTGTGTCTTTATTAGTTTCGCCACCGCTCGTCACTTTGGGTGATGATGTTTTATTTCTTGATGATGTTGGTAGCAAAGAGTACAGTCCTGTTGCTCTTGTATTTCTCTTCTGCAAGAAATATGGGAACATCAACATTACAAACAAAACAAGTCCAGTCCAAAACGTATTTAAAGATACTCCCGAAGATTGTGTATACATGTTCTGAAGTTGTTTTAATTCTGATTTTACCGCATTGCAAGACTTCATATCTGCATCAAATGGTTTTGTAGAATTAAGCTCATTACTTAAGATAGGCTTCGAGACTTCAACAAGGACACTGTTCCATCCTTCGATTGCATCTGAAATTTTATCTATATTGCCGATTAGGAAGGCATTCCAAACAGTTGCGCCTTGATTGGCTTCATCAATCCATTTTATAGCAGAAGTCTTTAGGCTATCTGTATTTTGTGATTGCAATTGAAGTTTTAACGTTTCTATATAAATCTGTTTTATTGTTGCATCATTAGTACCTTTAAATCCAGTTCTTATATATGCTGCTTTGTCATTTTCTTTGTTTGCTATAGCATTCTCTAATAGAGTTTCGTATGATGAGATGCGCTTGTTTGAATATTGCTCGTAATTTTCAAACATCTGTTTTGATTTTTCTATTGAGGATGAAAAACGGCTCTCAATGTCATCTCTTGAGCTAAACACAGTCCAAAAGTGATTATATGGCAGCATGGCGCAAACAAAAACGATTGGGCTCAAGCAAATAAGAATTCTTTCTATAACGATGGAACGATTGAATCTCTCATCTGTACCTTTTAATATTTGAGCACCAATGAAAGTAATGAGTATTGTTATATCTATTACAAGAACTTTAATGGCAGATGAAGTAAAATCGCCTCCGTTCTTGTAGAATTCGCCCATATAAGTAACATAACTAATAAACACCAAAGCAACGAATGCAATGATGTGCCCCCATGAAAACTTTAGGGTTTGATTCCACGAATAATTATTTTCTTTCATATCTTAACTGTTTGGCAAAAGTTTTTCTAATTCACTTATTTTTCTTTTGTATTCGGCAATCTTTCTACGAATTGCCTCATAATCCGTCTCGTTACTTTTTGACGGTGTCGGAATATTACCTACCGAAGGTGAACTGTCCGTTATTGGAGAAGCCCGATTTGCTGCCGATTCATCTCCTGCACCATCTGGTACTGGTTTCATTTCTCGCTGTTTTGGAGTGCTGAAATCACCTCGCTTGACACCTTCAAGAGCTTTGTCTACCAATACCATTGGAGGCATGAAGCCATATACGTCAGAGCCAGTTTTGTAAAGAACATTTTTTGCTTGCTCCACTGTCAAATCTTTCTTGATTGACTTCATCAGAGCAATCGTGCCTGACACTATCGGTGCGGCCATGCTTGTTCCGTCAAAAGACTTGAAATCGCCACGAGGATAAGAACTGTAAATGCCTTTGCCTGGGGCTGATATGTCTGAACATGGCCCATAGTTTGTGAAGTCTGTCGGGTACAAGTTCTTGTCTACGGCGGCTACTACTATAGACGATGCATTTCTGTTCTCTGGAGGTATGCTTGACAGTATGTCATCATTACCTGCGGCAAATACAAGTATGCAGTTTTTCTTAGCAGCCAAGGCACAGACCCTTGTCCACAGTTTCTCGACATTCTTGAACTGTCGTTTGGCAATCTCATTTTGTTGGTCAACTGGCAATTGGTTCAATCCCTTGAAGGATGGACCTATTGACAAGTTCACGACATCCGCTTCATGGTGGATAGCGTACATCGTTCCTGCGATAAGAGCAGACAAAGGACATTGGTTGTTGTCAAATACCTGAACAGGCATCAGTTTGCAGTTAGGGGCTACACCAGACGCTCCTTTGGCATAGTAATCTGCACAACCTGCAGCAAGACCTGCTGTATGTGTACCATGTCCTTGTCCCAAACTAAGGCTGTTATTTTGTGTAAACACATTGTATGCATCTACGATACGACCTTTGAACATCGGGTGTCCAGCTTCTATTCCGTCATCAACAACAGCAACTTTCACATTGGCAGAGCCTTTTGTTATGCTCCATCCTTGTTTTAGACGAATAGCCCCTAAGTGCCAACCAACACTTTCGGTAGAAGTACTCACATGGCCATTCAACTCGTATATTTCTTCGTCAAAGACCAAGAACTTATGGTTCGGTATCTTTGAGTTTATCGTTTGGCGAATTTGGTCACGTTCATCCTCTGGAATTTGGACTACCAACAGTTTTACTTCTTTGTCATATCCGATGATGGAATACTTGTCATCGGAATAAACTTTCTTGAAGTCTTGTGCCAAAGCCTCTATGTTGTCATTCTCACTCTCCATGAACAAGAACAAGCGGTTGGCTATCGTATTGGGTACACCTGGCTGACGGATAATGGGGATTTCTTCACCATCCTCACCCGTCACAGGGGCAACAATATCACCTTGGTCAAGCAACTTGCCATCATTACCAGTTATAGGTTTGATGCGTCCATTATCTTCTATGACTCTTCCATTTGAAGTCGCAACACTGTCTATTGGCACAACGCCGTTCTCTTCATGGTGTCCACTACATCCGTTGCATGATCTTAGCAAGAAAAGCAACAGGGCTATAGCCAATAAAGTAAGCAACAGCCAGAGTAACCACTTTAGGCAGCCCTTTCCCAAGAATAGACTTGTCAGCCATAGCCAAAAACGTTTCCACCATGGAACACGAGTGTACTCTGCGGTGAACGTCTTATTACTATCCATCAGGACGTTATCTGGAGAGGGAATCCATCTTTTGAACTCGTATCCTTTGTTTGGCATTACCTGTGGAATCTCTGTGTTAGAGAGTCTTGAATTCTCTTGCTTTGCAAAAGTGGAAGTTCCGTCTGTTTGGCCATGTTCACCTGCAACAAAGTTACAAGTATAGAACCTTGGTTCATCTTCCGTTGGAGTTTCTGGCTCTTCTGAAATCTCTGGTTCATCAACAGGAACAAATGGTGGTTCGGGAACTATAGGTTTTGCAATTTCCTTATATGTCGCAACAAAGTTCAAGTCGGAATTAACGGTCACACCAATAGGCGATGGTGTCCAACCTTCAAATTGCCAACCTTCTTTCGCTGACACTTGGGGCAAATCTCGTGTTGATAGAACAAACCCTTCAGGACGAGTCATCGACTTGTCAAGTTTGTTGACAAATACTCCATTTGGATAGGCATCAAACGTAATCTTGTACTTCTTCACCATATCAAACTCATGGATGACAGAGCCAATGACTTTATGCTGATGTACGTCAGGAGTCATTCCCCATGCTACGACAAAGACCTTATCATCACAACAATAGATACATTCATCATGAAGATAACGAATAGCACCTGCCATTATCATCAAGTCCTCACCATTGCAATCCTGTGCTGCATTACGGTAGGCCGTTATTGTATTTTCTTTGATACTTTCGTATTTTGTCTGTTCACTGCCTGTAAGCTCAATAAGCTTCCGAGGGTTGTCTTTCCATTCGTTGATGTGCCAACATATTTGGTCTTCCTCCTCAATGTATTGTGGAGTGGCAAGAAAATGTTGGTATTCAGGCGCAACAAACTTCTTGACAACGCTTTGTACACTGTCAAAACGCTTGTACAAGGGGTCATGTCCAACTCCTTGAAAGTCTGTAAAATCAGAGACTTCAGTATAGCAGAGCTTCTGCTTACCTTTGAATGTATATCCTGCCATTGCACTTAATCTTTATATAAGGTTTCACATTCTTCCATGAGTACTTTTACCTTGGCGTTTGCCACTGGATCAACATGAGATATATCACTGGCGTAGAGCAAGCCAATGGTAACAAGATTCTCCCAACGTTGGAAGTTATCCCATAGAGGGAGTTTCATGAGCGTATCCATACTGACATTGTCTATATTAGCGGCATCATCAAAGGCAGAAAGGGTTTCTAGCAGTGATTGAGGCTTTCGTGCCACATTCCATGCTGTTGGACTCAAATCCACTGCCACATGACACTTGTCTGCTTTTGTCCGTATTGCTTCGACATCATTGTCACCCATGTAGTTCCTGCCAGCCGAGCTAACGAAGTTGTTGAGTGTCAATGATGCATAATCGGCAATGGCATTGGGTTGCTCATTGATACTGAAAACCTTGCAGTATCTGTCAATGCGCTCTGAAATAACCTTCTTTACTCCAAGTTTCTTGAGTAACGACGTAAGCATGAATATGACTTCATCTGCATGTGGAAGGCTTTCTTCCAATTGCTTTACCTGCTTTTGGAGGAACTCTTTCCAGTAATCAATGATATGCTTTGTAACGACATCAGCTATCGTTGTCAGCGTTTCTGTTTCAGCAGATACAACTTCTTCTATGGAGCATCCTTTTTTCTTCAAATCTTGCTCGATGAGTTTAATGTCACCATATAAATCGCATAACTTTTGAATATTGACTTGCTTACTATCTGCTACATCTATTCCTGCTTGTATGCGAATGAAATTTATCATAGAGAAGTCCTTCGGCTCGTCAGAATGGCAAATGATAATGTCATACGCAATATCACGCAAATCACCAACAGGTATCATCAATGAGTCGATAATCCTTCCGAATATTTCGGGTTGTGAACCAACAGAGAATGTCAATGAACGCTTAATGTCATTGGCGATCTGTTTTACTTTCACATTCTTTGCCTCATTGTCTTCTGGTTCAAAATATACAGACAGAGCTTTGTACATTTCTTGCTTTATTTCCAAAAGTTGAACGAGATATTTCTGCTTGCGAGCATCATTTAGGAAATCGGATATTGCATCAAGGTTGCGGATAATGGCCTTTGAGCCATCATTGTTAACTGTTGCTACATCATTCCAAGTCTGCTCAGAGTTGGCAAAATGCTTCTTTACAAAATCGTTTTGCTGGAAGCTTTCTTTCAAATCCTCAAAATATTCAGGATAGTCTGCATGCTGGTGAACAGACTTCTCCTTAGACTTTATTACTCCATCACTATAGCCGTCGAACACACCATTTTTGCCCGACCAATAAAAATCACGCAGTGGATAGATGTTCTGAAAGGCTGTTGTTCGGGACATATTGCCACTTGTAGCCCACTCATCAAGCCATCTATTGGGCTTAATGATTTCTGGGAACACCGTATCAAAACGATTCCAATGTGCAGAGAGCCTATCTTTGTTGGTTGCACAGTCTGTCTTCGTCCGTTCAAGGTCGATATTGAACTTCGTCGCGATGAAGAACAAAGGTGCAATGCCATTTGTGTTTGTCAGCATTTTGGCACGTTCCTCAGGCGTAGCTCCAATATTGTCTTCAATCCAATTGTTGATAGTATCACCAATAGTAGCTTCTGCTTTTTGGTCATTGTGATGGCAGAATAGAACACTACTTATCTTCAAAGAACGAGAGTATTTGTTGAACAAGTATGCCACCTTGCCTCTGCGCAACACTTTTGGTAAAACGGTATGAATGTCTGCCTCCTTGAACTTTTCGCGTGACCGCGCTCCGGGGAAGTCGAGGAGGTCTATCTTCTCCAAAAACTTTCTTTTACTAGCCAATGATGCAGGTAACTCAAAGGTAAGTTCTGCAATCAATGCAGACAGGTTGCCTTTGTTGAAGTCATGTGCAATGATGTTTCCCTTTGCATCATACACATCCGTATAGATGACATCATTTCCTGTATCGGCCTTTATACCACATACTGTATCCAGCCAATCTATTTTCAGCAATGTGCCTTTCTCTCTGAGTACAGCATCGAATGGCACATAAACATCTGTATTGAAGTCGAGTTTCTTGTACTCATTGATGAGAACACTGAACAAATGGCTGACTTCTGTGTTTTTGTTCCAAAGTAAACTGAATATATCAACCCACTTGTCGTATGCCACATACTGAATAATTGGAGCAACTATCTTACAAAAATTAGATTGTATTACTCCTGTTGCAGCATTACCGATGATGTCACGGATATAGTCATTAATATCCTTGATGTCATCTTCTTCTATCTTGTCATGCTGAATGATATGAGCATTCCATAATCCGCTCAATTGTTCAAGATTTTTATTGATGTCATCATATTTTAGGACGTTGTCTGGGTTTATTTTGATGTCATTGTAATAGGAGTCGGTCAACAACAAAATGATGTCAACTACGGAAAGATTGTGTATCTTAACATAGTCTTTCATCGGATTGTTGTCTTTTTGCAACGTAAAACGGGTAATTACACCAGTCGATTCAACTTTAGCGTGGTTGCCGCCACTTGGGTTTATGTCATCAATGAAACTATAGGACTTTCCTGCATTTGTTATGACAAACGGAGTGTCGGGAGAAGACAACAAACTACTCATCAGATAGGATTTTCCCACCTGACTCTCACCATAGGCTGCTGCAGAACAGTTGTCGCTAAGAGCATTGTGTATTCGCTTCAATTGTCTGCGATAGTCCTTGAATACATCGTAAGGAAAGGAATCTTTGTTGAATTCCTTTGCCCACGAAATGCTCTTCTCAATCAAATCTATGTGTTGCTCAATATCTTGTAACATACTTTTTGTGTCTTTTTAGAAATCGAATTCACCGGAATCTAACCAATATTGTTCATCCACACCGAGACTCTGAATGTGGATTTCAAGGTTGCCGTCCATAACATCATTTCCATCCTTGTCTGTGATGGCAGTTATAGACAAATTCTCTTTATCATCTGCATCTCGTTCAATAGTCATTTTGAAAGGCATACGTTTTTTAAAGACATCAATAGTATCTTTTACCAACGCCATCACCTTTGCATCTGTCGGACATTCATAGCCTTCCAAAATTGCTCTTTTTCTAATTTTGTCAGCCATCTTATGACGGTTGAAGTCAATCGAATATAAGGCTCTGCAGGGATAAGAATCCATACCTATTTGCCTTACGTTGAGTGTCTCAGGAACGCTGCTGACCATCAAGTCACCACGGTTTTTGTCAGGGGTAATGAAATATTCTATCGGTTGCCCCTCGCGTGATGCTTCAATGAAGTTGACTGTTGACTTGAGATTTTTCTTCAACAAATCAAGATTGATAATGAACTTGTTGAGATTGGAAAATTCTGAAGCATAATGACCTATGACTCCACCCATAGCCACAATGGTCTTTGCATCCTTGATATAGCCTGTGTTTTCCCCAAATGGATACCAGTCGCCAACATAATAATCATTGAGCGCGATGAGTCTATTGGGGGATACAGCATAATACTTCAGGAAAATGTCTCTGATTACAGGCAATGATGATGGCCTGCCTGAAAGCAGTACCACATCGCAGGCATAAGAGTACATAATAGTAGCCACCTTCTTGAGAAGAGGCTCTATTTCTTTCCTTACAATAGCGCTGATGGCATCTCGCTTAAAACGCCAAGTCAGTCGAGTGATGTCAATTCCAAGCTTTTCCTTAACATCGGAAATGACGGACGCATTGGGCGGACAGTCCGCAAATACGTCATCATACCGTACATTGCAATCCTTGCTGTCTTGCTTGAGCAATTCAAGGAAATGGCACATCAACGGAATGGAGTACTGAATATTAAAATTCTTACGAAGTACTCGGTCGGCAATAGTTTGACCATTGTAGTCCTTGCCAAAGAAGTTCTTTATTTTCTGGCGATATTCCGCAAATGGCAAATTATTAAGTTCTTTTCTGAAAGCACTATCTTCATCAAGCAGCATGGCATTCTTTATCAGAGCATAAAGAATATCATCTCCGGCAAAATAGAAGCTATCATAGAACTTTGGTTCTGGGGTTATGGTCGTTACGTCACCTTTTATATAGGTATATTTGCTAACCATGAGGTCAGTGGTTCCTGCACCGATGTCTAATGAGCCAACAGTTATAGAAGGCTGTTCGTCTCCGTCCTCAACCTTACCATAAAGATTGAAGAATTCATTGCAGCATCCTTTGTATTTGTGACCAACCTCACCATACATATAGACGAGTTGGGCGCACGTGGCTTCATCATAATACCAACAACCACCTTCGTCTTTTAATGAACGAACGGCAGGTATCACTTCTACTGACTTTCCTGGCTTTTCATTTTCAGAAGGATTATCATATTCCGAATTTTCAAGTAAGACGACTGCGTCTTTAGCACAATGAATCAGTGCCTCACGTTCAACTCTTGACATTGCCGTGGGGCAAGTCACAATGATACGCTTAATCTTGCGTGGCATATTGGGTTTGCCAAAGCCTAACTTATTAGAACGATGCTCTTCCGTGTTTACTTGCGTGCGAGCTTGAACCAACATTTCGAGAAAGGCGAATGTCATCAGAGAACGACGAGAATAATGGTAAGTATTACCACTCTCGCCATTCAAATCAACAGTGCCATCACTTTTCAGTTGATTGGTGATTCCACGCAAATTCAATATATGGTCATCTTTTTCTCCCTTTAATACAAGGAATTTCCATTCTTCTTTGCTTGGACGCCAATCCCATAGATATCGCTTTGGGCTTGAATATGTTGACAACGACTCAGTTTCATCATTATTGTTGGTAGCTAAATGCAAGAGGGTATTAGCTTCTTTTCCCAAGCGCACCAAACTCGGATAGACAAACTGCTTGCTATCCTTAATGCCAAAGTTGCCAAAGTCAACCTTTCTAAAAGCTAACCGCATGTCAAACGGGTCGGCATGCTTGTTTACCTTTAGTCCATCGTTGCCTTCTATGACCAAATCTGTATAGTCAACCAGTTCCAATTTCCTTACTTGGTTGAAGCTGGTGTTGTCTTCAATAAGCAAAGCGGTAGTTCTGGAATTACCAATGTCAATGACCATGTCAACGTCCTTTGTCTCAACATCAACATTTTTATATAGTTTGACAAGTGGCAGTACGTCCTTTTGGGCGAGATAGTTTACCAAAAACGTATATGTTGCAATATACGCTGTACGTCTAACGTTTGCTCCTCTGATTTGAGATACCCTTTGTACTGTGGGGTGCACTAAGTGCAACAGATATTCGTCAATGTAGCTCCAGTTTTTGCCAGAAGTACAATAGTCCATCAAATAAAACTCGTTGTTGCACAAAGCAAAATCCATATCGCTACGATACTTATCCGGGAATACCGGGCATTCATCGTATTCATCTGTGACTTCAAATTTTGCCCTTGTGTCAAATGCTATAATTGCATCATAGTACTTGATTCCTTTGCTTTCTGATTTGGGAACAAGTTTTAATCTGGCCCAGTTGAGAGGACCAAACTTAAAACGTTTAGGAGTGCGTTTGAAAAAGTATGGCAACGGAAGCCAAACATTTTCAAATGCTTGGAGTTTACATTCTCTATCAGCAAACGTCATGTTGAAAATTTCACCTCTTACACCTGGACAATTCTCGTCATCGATACGTAAAGGGGTGATGCCGTCATTTTTTAGTTCATTGACATCAATTTCAATGGTGGGGTCTGCCAAATATCCACCTGTATATAACTTCTGCTTATTATAATAAACGCATTCGTCTTCTGTCCTCAATTCATAGACAGGATCCAACAACCATTCTCCATTCGTGGTATCATACCACTCATGATACCACATTTTGAATTTCTCTTGAGTGTTGATACTCAAGGGCATTGTTATTATCTGGATTCCAGAATTTGCTATAAATGAATGCTCGTTCGACATAAGCTTTAACTCAAATCATAGTCGAACGCTCTCCTTCATCGACAGTTAGCAATTTAGAAATACGAGCACAAAAAAAGCGTGGAGAACCTACCTGTTGTCCATTCCACGTAACGAGGCTCTAGCAATTGCCTATCAAAGTTGAACAGACAACGTCAGAGCCCACGCCGATATGAAAAATCGAATCCATGCAGA
>CAVLBD010000055.1:0-16582 GCA_963661195.1 bacterium | reverse complement strand
TGTAGGGCTTGAAGGGGCGCAGGGTGCGCGTTTGGCCCGGAAGGGCGTCGGTGTAAGAGAGGATCATAGTATCGGATGCGTTGTTATTTGTAGGGGAGGAAACTGTTGACGTAGGCCCAACGGACCCAGCCTTTGTTCTTGCATGTTTCACGGAAATCGCTGCCATTATACAGCAAACACACGGTCATACCGGATTTAAGCATGATAAGTAAAGGTACCTTTGCTGACGGCGATTCATTAGGTGTATGCCATAGATGGTTTATATCTGTATATCGTACCGGAGACCATCGCTTGCCCGACGGACGCACGATACGCACGGAAGGACGAGAATCGAGTTTGCCGAAATGAGCAGCTGTTTTTCTCATGTACCAAATGTGCGTTGGGTTTGTTTTCATTGAGTCTGTATTTTCCATCTTACTTTTTCAATATCTAATAATTACCATGATGGAGCAAGGCATAGCGGTTAGCGTATATTTTATACAGAGAATTACGATAATAGAATGTATATCCCGTTACCATATCCTCTATATATTTACCTATACCATGTATTTTCTTGTAAGTGGTCTTTATCTTCTCAATGAGATGATATTTTACCGCAAACTTGACTAAGTTTTGCGCAGAAAAGATAGAAAAGCCGATTTTCTTTGCTATGTACTTGTATGAAATACCGTTGTCAACAAAATTTCGACCGTAGTTCAAACGATTGCGAGTTTTAACCGCTTTCTTGTATTCCTTTTTCGTGGAAGGATTGAGCGATTTCTGAATTGTTTGTTCGGCGTAATTTTTGTGCTTCTGAATTTCCACAAGCAGCATTGCGGCAAGCATATCCTCAATGCTTTTTATCTGTTGCGCTTTACTGTTTTTATTCTTTGAGCCGTCTGCCATGAATCGCAGCGACGGCAATGTGATATTTCGATGCGATGTGTTGCTATGTAGACTTTTAAACACAAGGTGTTCTCCGTGTATCCCTTCGACTGCGATAAGGCCATATTCCCGGAGGGTAGACACACGTTTTGATACCACATTTGCGCTCACGCCTGTAAGCACATGCAGTTTATTGATAGTCCAATCTATGATTACTGAACTTGTGGTATTGTTTTTCACGAACAGAGAAAACGCTACCGCTTTCCTTAATTGAGGATTGCCATACATGTCATTTAATAATTTCCGTTTTACTTTCATCTGTGTAAAAAACAAAAGCGACAAAGGCTGGTACTTTCCTTTGTCGCTCCGTATTTAATGCATCTATTAGGATGCGTGTAAATCCTTAGCCATTCTCACACCGTACCATGAGTGTAAGCCGTGATACAATTAATATCACGCCGCAAAATTAATAATAAGAATTTAATAAAACAAATATATATTAATGTTTTGTCATTAGTAAATCAAAATAAATCTTAATGTTATTAATTTTACTAACTTTGTCATGTATACAAAATCACTCCTCCGGTAATGGTGCGCACACAGACAGAACAATATATATGGGCCGACAAGATATTGCGAGCGGTATGTCTTGTTGGTGGAATCCCGTTTTCCGAACTTGTCTCAGAACGACGAAGTGACAAGATGGATAAATTGCGGGGCTTATATTGCCTTCTTACACGTGATTTTGGCGTGCATCCAGATCGCGCAGCGCGGCTTATATCCCGGACCCGACAAAATATTATCAATCAAGCAAAACGTTATGCGCAGCACGTGCAAATTCACGACCGGGAAATATCGATGCTTTATTCCGAAATAAAAGAGAATTTAAAACAATAGGACGACAATGAGAAGAGATTATGACATGACCATCCCGGATATGTTATTCCCGACGGACAACGAACTTGAGATACCGACACTCGACATCAACATGCAAGCAGCATCATGCCAAATACCATTTTTATGCTTTGGTGAGCAAAAACGTACATATAACCTTAATGATGAAGGCACGCTTCATTTCTACACAGACGACTATCGGTTTAACTCCGTATACGAACATCCGGAGAAAATACTCCAGCATAATCCTTACGCAATCGTAGAGCCAAACTTTTCACTCTACAACGAAACGCCTATTGCTTTTGGATTGCAATCCCTGTACAAGAAGCGTTTTATTGCACGGGCAATGCAGCAACGTGGAATCCGGATATTCGTAGACTTAAACGTTGCGCAGAAATTCTACCAACTCAACATGCTGGGGGTACCGAGGGGATGGTGTGCCTTCGCAACCCGTGGATATTCTGACAGACTGAACAATCTCGCCTTCGAATATTCGATTGCAAAAGACTGGGCAATAGGAAAGGCCCCACTATTTGTGATATATGGAGGCGGTGCGGATTGTCGGAGGTTCGCCCATGACAACGGATGTATATACATCAATCCAGTCGTTACAACCAAGCGCAAGATGCAAGCATTGAGGAAAATTCACGAGGGTATCGCGTTCTTCGGTGAGGAATTCTCGATCACAAAGGAATTGGCACAGATGACTCCATTTACCCATCAACTCGAAGATTTTACAACACAAGCAGATAAATAAGGTTTAACGGGCGTTCTTTCATGACTTGGTCGTAAATGTATGGTTTGTTTGCGAGCCTATTAACTACATGAGAATTCAAAGATTATGGCAAAAGCAAGCGGAAATACAAGGATGAAATATCCGCAAAGTAAGGAACGGTCTCTTGTTGCAAAGCATGCTATTGTATATAACGAGAGTATTGCCGTTGCTGCTTGCGCGAGATTGCGAAAGATTATTGATGACAGAGTTAAGGCGGGATACAGCAAAGATGGCAACTTGTTTAAATTTGGGGAAATTTCAGATAAATTGCGGCAAGTATATAAAAAGATAACTGGAGAAGAAATATACGGGAAGGATATGTATACCGGGCAGAAAGTTTTATTCCATCACAGAACTGGAGAAAAAGCAGAGAAAGACAAACTTGCGACTTTGGAAGATATGGTTCAATTGCCTAAAAATATCCGAAATATGGATGTCTATATTCACAAGAAAGAAATTGTCTTCTCTGATAATAAGAACAAGTACGTGTTAAGGCCAAACGTTACTATTAAAAATAAAAATGGGGAAGAGAAGGTTATCAACCATGTAGGTAGTTCAAAGTTGAAAGACGAAAATGTGTTCAAAAGATCAAATGGCTATATAAAAATAACACCATAGTGATGGATTTGAACCATTCATTCCGCGCACGTCCAGTTTGTTCCGATATATACTGGCATCTACTATGATGTTGATTGCAAAATTAATAAATATTCGTCAAACAACAAAATCATTTATTAGTTCAGAGAACATGTATCTTGATAATGGTGCCATAGTTGATAATTACTATCCTACCCCGTACAAAGCAGGCCTTTTCTTTTTGTTTACACAGAACTTCGGAAAATAAATAAAATTTTAATTGCCTTGGGTAACTTTGCGGAAAGTTAAATCATAATAGGAAAAGTTATGGGAAAAACAACAAAGCCACAAGACAACAAAAGCCTTGCTAAAATGGGAGTATTTCGACAGATTGAAATAACTCTACTAGAATACAACGAGGGGCAGTTGCCCGGATGTCCCAAGAATCCTCGATATATTAAGGAAGAGGAATATGCATCGCTGAAGAAATCGTTGCTCTTGAGTCCGGAATTCTTGGAGTATAAGCCATTGATGGTATATCTCCTCTCATCAGGCAAGTATATAACCATCTGCGGAAATATGCGTCTCAGAGCAGCCAACGATTTACTGAAAGATGGTAGCGGCCAGTTCGCATCATTACCTTGCTTTGTACTGAATGCAGACACATCTATTGCCAAAATCAAGGAATATGCAATCAAAGACAACGTACAGGCTGGTAGTTGGGATTGGGATGACTTGGCCAATGATGATTGGGAGGTTGAAGATTTTGCAAGACTGGGGCGTAGACTGCTCGTTTCTTACAGATACAGAACCTGTCGACGAATTGTCAGGACGCAAAGAAACCGAAGATGACGATTATGACGAAGACGAGCATGAGATAGAAACTAAGTGCAAACTTGGCGATATATGGCAACTCGGCGATCATCGGTTAATGTGTGGGGATAGCACAGATGCAGAGCAAGTAAACAAACTCCTTGGCGGAGAACAGATACAACTCTATCTCACAGATCCACCGTACAATGTAGCATACGGGTATGACGGCGCGGCAACAGAAGGCCATCGCAAGGATGGTCTTGTTGTACTGAATGACAAAATGGATAACGATGCGTTTGAGAAATTCCTCACCGATGCGTTTAACGCTGCGAATGCAAACATGGAGAAAGGAGCGTCATTCTACATATTCCACAGCGATGGGTATTCCTACTGGTTCAGAAAGGCATTGCTTAATACCGGGGACCTTGAACTACGCGAGAATCTTATATGGGCGAAGAACTCAATGGTATTAGGCAGACAAGACTACCAATGGCGTCATGAACCTTGCTTGTATGGTTGGAAGAAAGGCGCAAGCCACCATTGGTTCAGCGACCGGCGGCAGACAACCGTTATGGAATTTGACAGACCGACAAAATCCATAGAACACCCAACGATGAAGCCAATCCCATTAATTGCGTACCTTATTCAAAACTCTTCGCAAGAAGGCTGGCGCGTGTACGATAGTTTCGGCGGAAGCGGCACAACCATTATGGCTTGTGAGCAGTTGGGAAGAAAAGCATTTTCTATGGAGCTCGACCCACACTATTGCGATGTTATCATAAATCGTTGGGAGACGTACACAGGAGAGAAAGCCGTTAAAATTACAGAAGTTTAATTCATAACATATTATTATACAGATAGAAATGATAGAAAAAGTAAATCCACAACACCCCGACAAGGTCGCAGATCGTATTGCCGGAGCCATTGTAGACCTTGCTTACAAAAAGCAGGATAATCCTAAAGTTGCCGTAGAGGTGCTTATCGGTCATGGCGTATGCAACGTTATCATCGAAAGCAGCATTGCATTTACAAATGACGAGATACAATGCATTGTAGATCGCATTACAGCCCGGAATGATATTCACTTGTCTTTGATTAGTAAGAAGCAGGATGCTCACCTTGCAAAGAACCAAGAAGGGGACATCCGCTGCGGCGACAATGGTATTTTCAAAGGCGTACCTCTTGCAGACGAAGAATACGCCCTTGCGAATATTGCTCGGGAAATATACGCCAAATACCCGACTGACGGGAAATATGTACTTGCCAATGGCCAACTCGTAATATGTCAGAGCAATGCGCCATCAAGCGAACTAAAGGCGCGTTTCCCCGAGGCAAAAGTAAATCCGCTTGGTGATTGGACGGGAGGGACAGACGTGGATAGCGGCGCAACAAACCGCAAGCTCGGCTCAGATATGGCACAATCGGTAACTGGTGGTGGGTTGCACGGAAAGGACCTATCGAAAGCTGATGTATCGGTGAACATCTACGCGTTCCTCAAAGCACAGGAAACAGGCAAAACGGTTGAGTTGTTCTGCGCTATAGGCGATGAGACCGTTGACGGCAAACCCTACGCCGATATTGTATCGATTGCAAGAGATTACATCAATTCGGTTGGCGGATTCGAGGAGTTCGCAGAATGGGGATTGTTTTAAAACATAAATTTCATGGCTAAAGCAAGTGGCAGTACAAGGTTGATACGTCCTACGAACAAAACAAAGGACGAAAACCGCAGATATTATAATGCCCAAATTGCTTCAGGAAAGGCAAATGCGCAATTGTCTTATTTTTCGGAAAAGACAGGCGCGTATATGCTTTTCATGGAAGGACATGAACATTCAAACAGTCATCAAGATGGTGAAGCAGAGCTTGAAGCAGGAATGGCAATCGCAGACAATGGTATATGTGTTACCTTGACACCAGAAGGAGATGGATATGAAATGTACGCCACAAACGTTAAGCACAATGCTGATAGCACGAATACTTACAAATATTCAGAAGGAACGATGAGCGTGTTTACCTATGAGCAGAAAACGCCAACAAGTATACAAAATGCAGCCAAGGCATCTATAAGGCAAGCCATAATTCATGCCAATGCAAAACGATCGCAAATAGCATTAATATATGACAAGCATTCTCTATTCCACCGTCAAGACATTGAAAACGGAATGAAATATTACCAAAAGAAATATTATGCGTGGAAAGAAAAAGGGGTAAAAGCTGTTGTGGTGGTGAATGCAAAACACGAGATGCATGAACACCACTTTGATGAATAAGCGCAAGAGATATAAGGCGATGCCACCATACTGTATCTCTAAGCAACTCCTCGGGCTGCTGACATCCTCGCTACCGAAGACCCTTTATTTTGCAAAGATAAGAAAAATAATTAACAAACCGCGATTCGCATGAACAAATATTGGAAAAACAAAACCTCGACCGTTGCGCCTATTTCTCAGCAAAATGAAGAAGAGAAAGAAGATTACAAGGAGTACTGGCAACAAAAAACAGAAACTTAGCAAACATGAGCAAAACAAAAAGACTTAGGACAATGACCAATGAGCGACTGTCAATAGATGGTGCGGCAGCGTTATCTGTGAGCGACAAGCTGCATATATTGGAGCAATTACTGACAACGCCCTTGGATAAAATAGCGGATATTGCGCAGAATAGCACCCTACCCTATTTTTATCAAGGTTGCGCAAAGATGCTCATTGTGAACAATCTCGTGGAGTATTTCTCTCTTATCCAAATGTGTCGAGAAATTGCAAAAATGGATAAGGAACAGAGAAAGGATACGGATTTTCTGTAAGTATTAATGGAAATAAGGGAAAAATAAGGAATATAAGATTATGCCAAGAGGATATCCAAGTACAGAAGAAGGGAGAAGAAAACAGTTGGCCAACCTTGAAAAGGGACGATGGAAAAAAGGACAGGTGACAAACCCTAAAGGTCGCCCTCCGCTAACTATGTCCGGGTTTGTAAAGGAGATGGAAGCGAAGGGGTATGAGGTGCCAAGCGCGGAGGCCATTTCCAAGTCGTTCTTGTATATCTGCACGCTGCCGGAGGACGAAATAAAGACGATACTTTCTGACAAGACACGTCCAATGATGCAGCGCATTATAGCCAAAGGAATACTTGACAAGAGAGGGCTCGATGTACTTGAACGCATCTTTGATCGAGCCTATGGCAAGACACAACATATTGACATCACCAGCAAGGGCGCACAGATCAAGCAAGAACCATTGACGATACATTTTGTATCAAGCACGGATGACTACAAGAAGATTCAAGAAGAAATAAACAAAGAGAAGGAACGAAAGAACGCCGAACCCGATAGAAGTATTGAAAGATAGAAGTTAAGAGGATAAAAAATGCCACACGTATTTTTAGCCAAGAACTATGCCAAGGTAGATGCAGCAAGGAAGGCGGGATTCACAACCGTTTCTTTGCAAGGTTCTTCGCGCTCGGGCAAGACCTACGGAATAGTCCAGTGGCTTTGTATTCTATGCCACGAAACGCCTAATATGACGGTTTCTATTATACGTGCTGGTATGCCATCAATTAAGCGCACCGTATACCGCGACTTCAAACAAGTGATGCTTGACTTCGATTGGTGGGATGATTGTGCAATGAATAAATCGGAATTCGTGTATAGATTCTCAAATGGCTCATGGGTGGAATTCTTCTCCACCGACAACGAACAGAAGGTGCGCGGTTCCAAGCGTAAAATTTTATTCGTCAATGAGGCAAATGAGTTGTCATTCATTGAGTGGCAACAACTCCAAATGCGTACAACCGAGTTTTCCATCATTGACTACAACCCGTCATTCTCCGAGGAGCACTGGATTAACCGAGTGAATGAGGAAAAAGGCACGTATTGGTTCATTTCCACATACAAAGACAATCCATTTCTTGAACCGAAGGTAATCGCAGAGATTGAAAGTTTGAAATGGAAAAACCCAAATCTGTGGCGCATTTATGGACTTGGGCAGCGTGCGGTTGTTGAGGGGTTGATATTCGAGAATGTTGTTGTGGATGACTATATACCAGTTGAAGCACAACGCCGCAAATGGTATGGGATAGACTTAGGCTATACCAACGACCCGACGGCCATCGTTATGATGTGCGTATGGGGCGACGAAATGTACATTGACGAAATATGTTATCAGACGAGAATGCTATCCGGCGACATAATCGACGTGTGCAAGGGTGTACCTTGTGCTCCTGAGTTTATATGCGAGAGCGCAGACCCACGTCTTATAGACGAAATTTACAACGCCGGAATAGATATCAAGGCTGTACAAAAGTTTCCAGGTTCAATCAAGGCTGGCATCTTGAAGATGCAACAATACAAAATACACATCACATCACGTTCAACCAACCTCCGAAAGGAGTTCAACAACTACACGTGGCGACAAGACAAAGAAGGGAAATGGCTAAACGAGCCAATAGATTGCTATAATCACGGAATTGACGCGGCGCGTTATATTGTGCTCCAAAAATTGCTCGGAGCATACGGTAGCGGGATGTCCGCTACCGACATACTCGGCATCATATAGCCATCGTACTTGTCACTCGCTCACAATTGTATTCTTCAGCCATCGTTGTGAAATCATGCACAATTGGGCAATAAAATCCTCATTGCCTGAAATCGGTAATGCAATCTCCTTGTTATGGTCCTTATGGCCGAAGAAGTAGGAACGCCAATACAAGTGCGTTCGCCCGATTGTCGGCAGCTTGGTATACTCGTCAAACCCTCGTGTAATCTCATATCGCATTTTACGCAAGGCTTCAATTCTCTTTTGACTATTTGTCTTCATGATTTTCGGTGTCTTTTTGTTTTTTCAGTTGTCTCATCCGGGAACATTGATGATTTTACCACTCAATGGAAAGCAAAAAGCATATCGTCATGCTAATTGCGCCAACGCCCAAATATTGCCATCCTGTAAGAATGATTTCATCTTCTTTGTCACCGAAATCGTGATAAGTATTGAACCACTTGTGGACGGTGTTCAACATTCGCCGTACTTTGTCTATCAAACGATGGACCAAGAGGGTTGTTACTGTGAATAAAGCAGAAATAAGTGTTCTTGTGCCTGTCTGCGGTGTAATTGTTATTTGTCTCATAATGGATAAAATTCAGATTTGTATATTGTATTAGTTTTAGCGGAGGCCGTTCCAGTCTCCGCTTTTTATTCGTCGCTCGTTAATCAAGTGGATATTCGAGAATCCCGAAAATCGTACTAGTATGCGTGGTTTCGTTGACTAGTTTGACAATTCCTTCTACGGATTGGAAACTATTGCTTCCGCATTCATTGACACGGTAACTATCCCATCGGCAAGCGACGGCTTTTACCACAAGGTTGTCGCAATGACTTACTGCGTCGTTTACCCGTTTCTCGATGTCTTTCTTTGCTCTTTCCTTTGTGGAAAAGAAGGTATAGTTCATCCATTGGATTTCTCCATTTACAACAATTGCTGTTCTATAAACCATTTTCATCGCTATATCTTTTTATTAATTTCTATATCGCAAAGTTAATATCTAATTTCCAATGATGCAAGCATAATTGTTTGTTTTATCTGTTTACACCATACTTTCTTAAATTGAAAGTAATATTTTATTATCTTTGCGAGAAAAAAAGACTGTAATATATGAGAAATATCTCCGAAATACTAGCCTTGGGCGATGCCGCCACAATACACACACTGCTCACATCGCGCAAGCGCATGCCGTTTGAAAGTTTCGAAGACGCTATGCGCCAATGGGACCCATACCGACATGATGTGTTCGATCCTGTCAAACGGAAGAAGAAACGCATAAAAACTCCAACTGACCACAAGGACCCCGTGACTGGGCAAACAATATACAAGAGCGAGGAAGTGGACCGGGTGCGAATTGCAGTGCCAGCCCAAAAGGTTATAGTAGAAAGGCTTGTCGGTTTCATGTTGACGAATGCCGTAACGTACCGGGCAAACTCACACGGGCAAGCGATTAAGCGTATGGACGACAAACAACAAAGACTCTATGACGCACTGATGCATTGCTTCCACGACAACAAGATGCAATATTTCGACAAAAGAATTGTCCGTACCGTATGTTCCCAATGTGAAGCTGCTGAGTTATGGTATATGACCACCGATGAAAATGGACGACTTGGTGGCGAGATACGGGTACAACTGCTTTCGCCTGAACATGGCGATAAGCTCTATCCGCACTTTAATGATTGGCGACGCATGGACGGCTTCGGGCGTGAGTACTACGTTTATGACGAATTGGGTACAGGCGTTTTGCATTTCGATGTCTATACAGATAGATACGTTTACAAATATATCAACAATGATGCCGGATGGAGACTTACAGAGGCCAACGCACATGGTTTCACAAAAACACCTATCGTATATTATCGGCAAGACAGACCCGAGTGGGCGGACGTTCAATGGGCCATTGACCGCGTTGAGGAGTGCATCTCCAACTGGGGCGACACAAACGACTATTTTGGCACCCCAAAATACTTTATTCAAGGTCGGCTTGAGGGTTTCGCAGAGAAAGGAGAACAAGGCGCAATATTCCAAGGCGGCAAAGAGACCCACATGAACGTACTCTCATGGGATCATTCGCCAGAGTCGGTCAAAGGAGAAATCGCTTACCTTTTCAATATCATCTTCTCCTTTACACAAACGCCGGACATATCGTTCGAGAACATGAAAACGCTGGGAAATAATACTAGTGGGGCTGCCATCCGCCTAATGTTCACCGACCCATTTCTTAAGGTAGGCAACAAAGCAGAGATGTATGGAGAAATGTTTACCCGCCGAAGTAATATTGTTGCCAATGGCATTTGCAATACTGGCGTATACGTTGGAGGTATTGATAGCGCAGTTGCCGAAAGTATTGACTTTGAACCTGTGTTCGAACCGTATGTTCCAAAAAACAACGTAGAACTGTTGCAACTCATCACGCAGAGCAATGGAGGCAAGGCGTCTACCTCGCAGCGCCGATCTATTGAACTCAATCCACTCAATGATGACGCGGATAGTATTGAAGAGGAGATTAAGGCAGAACAAGAAAGCGAAATGTCTCGACAAGCAATGACGCTTGGAATGGGTGGTGTGGCAGATGGAAATCAATCTGTATCGGCCATGGGTGCGGAAGAGTAAATATACAACGAAACTTTCTTTGTTTTCTCTAATTGGCAATGGCAAAGCAATTATCATCGAAACAAAAAAAAGAAGAGCTCAATAAGTTATTCGCCCTGTACAACAAACGGTTGGGGCGGCTTTATAGCGACTATGTCAAGAAATTAACTTCTCTTGGCTATAGCGAAGATGTGCTTGAAGGTGATGCACTCTTCAACTTTAATAATTTCCCGGAGCTAAAGACTCGTTTGGATGATATATTTGCCAATTACTTTGCCGACAACGTGCTTTGCTACAAGCAAGGCATTACCGATGGTGTGGCCTTGGCATTTTCGCACGACACGGCCACTTTTGGCACGTTTTCCGTGCTATCTGATAAAGCTATAAAGACGGTACGAGATAATGCCGCAGCGACGTTTATACAAAGTCGTTTCAAGGCTGCAAAAGGCCTTAATTTGTCACAGACTATTTGGAATTATTGTCAGCAGACCAAGTCTGAATTTGAAATGGCAATGAGCAACGTTATTGCTGATGGTGTCAAGGGTGGCACGTCTGCGGAAGAGATTGGCCGTAGAATACGTCAATATCTGAATAATCCTGACATGATGTACCGTCGCTATCATACGGTTAAGATACTCGCAAACGGAACTAAAAAGGATGTTGTATCATGGCGCAGAAAGAGGATTATCGATGGCAAGGTTCGATTTATCGAAGAACCTCTCGAAAAGGTTGGACGTGGTGTGTATCGTTCTTCGCGCATGAATGCTTTGCGTGTTGCGAGAACGGAAATCAATGCAGCCTATCTCCGAGGCCACAATGCACGCTGGACTAACGAGCCATTCGTTATCGGTCAATGGATACACGTCTCGCCGCAGCACCCGGTTGAGGACATCTGCGATGAGTTGGAAGGGCGTTATCCGAAGGATTTTGTATTTTCTAACTGGCATCCACAATGCATGTGTACTTCAGACCCCATCTTGATAGAAGGCGAGGAGAAGAAAAAATTCTATGATCGTTTATACGCCGGTGAAGATATGTCTGGATATATTTCTCCGTATGCCGTTACTGATGTCCCGGAACAATACAAGAAATATATCGAAAGCAATGAAGATGCGATAATGGACGCTTTCCGGCGAGGCAAACTCGCTTGGCATCTCGCAGACAACAAAAGATACTGGCAAAGGCTTTGCTCCGCAGAGAATCAAAAGAAAATGGGCTATAGCGCAAAGTCTGCAAAGAAGTTGATATTTGAAGCCGCGCGAAAAAGGCACGCGGGACGTACACGGGAGCAGATTGACAAGATTCAGAGTAAATGGACGATGCGAAGGTCTGCAATCTATCTTGAAAGAATGAATGATTCGCTTGATATTCTTAAAATGTATGATTCAAACTTTATTGCAAAAGATGCGCTTTTGCAGCGATACAACAATGTATTATCTGCTATAAAGAACAAATCATCCGTGGATGATGTAGAACGTACATTCACACGTTTTACCGATGGGGTTAAAACCAGAGAAGATATATTTAAAAGGCTTGCGCCTCAAGTATTACAGGAACAAAAAGCGATATTCAAAGAACGATTCAAGCCATTTAAATCCGACCTTTCAATATATCAAGGGGAGATAAAAAAACTATACGACAATTTCAATAAATGCAAAGATGGATATAAGGCAAAGAAAATTCTTGATGAGCTTAGAGAACAGTCGTTAACTTTGACAAAAGATATGCTTTCTAATCAAGGTAAAGTTGATGGATTGCAATATGTTGGGACTGCAAAAGATTATGTAATATCAAAAGCAAGGACCTTTGCCGTAAAAGGGAAATTAATAGATATAAAAGAGTATGTTGCAGATTTTGTTTGTTTTGAAGATAAGGCTGGAATAAGGTACTATTACGAGACGTTTGGGTATGGGAATTTAGCAAGATTCAATGCAAAGGAGATGTCGGAATATTTCTTAGACTGTCCTAAGTATGTAAGAGAAAACATAAAAGGAATGATGAGTTGCAATAGCTGGCATCCACTTGATGATTATTATAAAAAGGCATATAAGAGTTTTACGCATGGATATATGTATTCATCCAACCCTGTAACGGTTCATTCGACTGCTAGTATTGAACAGGCGAAAACTAGCGTGACACATGAGATTGGGCATCATATAGACCATAAGATGGGGATTATTTCAAGACAAGCAGAATGGAAACAAGCTATGCAACTTGATAAAGGATATATAAGGGAATATTCTAAAAATGACCCAATGGAGGATTTCGCAGATACAATTTCTTATTATGCACAAGGAGGTGGTTATAAACAATATATAGAGAGGAATTTCCCTAATAGAACAAAACTATTAGAGAAATTACTCAACTCACTCTGAAATAATCGAGAATACGGCATTACCATTTTCGTCGTATTCTATAATTTGCGTTTTCTTAGCCTTCAATTCTTCACATGGTATCCCATAAGCATCGAAAAAGAATACTTTCGTGAGAACCCCACCGTGTGGAGTTTCACCGGTATATATTTTCATCGTTTTCATAAAACCTCCTATTGTCGTTAATGATATGCAAAAATAAGCGATTATTTCGGTTCAAACAAATATTAAACGACCATTAAAACATCGCACCCATAGTCAGCCTGCCCATATTAGTTGGACGCTATTCTTGCCAATTTGCGAATGAGGCCTTCTGTGGTTAGGTAGTCATCCTTGTCATTGTGACACACATTGTAATTCCAATCCACGTAGAATCGCTCTTCTGCGTAATAGCAGGCGTA
The DNA here is from genome assembly GCA_963661195.1 of bacterium. Lineage (GTDB taxonomy): Bacteria > Bacteroidota > Bacteroidia > Bacteroidales > Bacteroidaceae > Prevotella. Next base: position 2,753 of record CAVLBD010000055.1, on the reverse strand, counting down.
TCGTTGGCCCTCATATATCTTATACACAGACTTCAGTTTTACCTCTGCGGTTCTCTTTCCGTTTATGCCGCCGTTATATGGGTAGTCGATAAAGAACCGGGCATTCGTGTCATCAAGTCGTACCTTACATCCGACGCTCGAAAGGAAGGACAGTTTGTCCACCATTTCTTTACAGAACTTCCGCGATTTAGCAAACTGCTCCCGTTGTAATTCCTTGAGCGTTCTTTTGCTGATTCTCTGTTTTTCTATCTCAGCGTTCCACAATGTTTGCAATTCGTTCATAACTCAATCCTTTATTTTGAATTTGTAATAACTACAGTGCCTTTGGTTGGTCATAACGAGCAAGACAGGCAGTAACAAATCCTGCTGCAACCGTTGCCGTATTTGTCTGCGTTTTTGCAGGTCTCGCAACCGTAGTATTGATTTATATTCAGATAACTCATATATTCATTTTTGGTGTAATGAATTTGCGCTTACCCTTTTCGCCCAAGCAGACTTAACGTTATTCTTCAACGTGTTTCGTTGTTTTAGATGACTAACACATCATCCCCACTGGTGCAAATTTTCGGCGTTGCGGGTGCCGCCTGGTTTTTGACAATATGCGGTTGTCCTTCCTCATGGGTTCTGAGCTCACCCCGCTCGGTTTACGGCTTCTCGATGCAATGATGATGCACTCATCTACGGCTTTGTACGTGTTTTGCTCACGGCTTGTTCGTTTACGTCAATCCCAAGCTCGGACGGTGGGTTTTGGCCAGCCCTTTCCCTGGTGCGTTTGCGTGTACGCCTCACCATTCCGCTTTCAGTCATTTTTATTTACGTGAGATGACCCAAAGGTAAATGTTACCGAAACTTTGTACTCACCCGCGCGTTGTGGTCGGTGTCAAATCAAATTGTAGTCTCAAAGGACACGCCGCCCCATATTGCTCATGCCGCAAACGCCTCCGGCATTGCTTCTTTTATTTTGTTGAGTGCCTCAAGAGCTTCTCCCGCATATACCCAAACAAGTGTGTCAAACCCGCAGACGCTCTCACTATAATAAGCAGGACGATATGAGTCGGCTATATCCATTATGTTGCTGATATAATCGTAAGACCAGTTAAACGAGGCCTTTGCTTTCTTGAATTCGTCGGCATACACATAGCCGAAGAAATCATAAAGGGAGGCATTTCCCGTCACATTATCCAGCCCTTGGTTCTCGAAATGGATAGGTATATAACGTTCCTTACTGAAATATAAGGATTGTATCTCTTGGCATAATTTCGTAAAATCGTTATCTAGCGATTCTATATTCGTTGGTATCTGCATATTATTAATTTCTATATCGCAAAGTTAATATCATAGCATTGAGAATACAAGTATTTTTATCTGTATTATCTGTATCTTTAATATATTTAGCACTTTTATTCTGATATTTTATTCTTCCGTCCCACTCTTTACAAAAATATCCTAAGCATAGGTAACAATAGTTTCTCTACGATTAGGATATTGGCATATTCCGAAAAAGGATGAATACAACTATTGGTTTGCGGCGCTTTTCAGACTGCGATATTCAGCAACAGACCGGGAAAAATTAGGGGCGGCAAATATACTCTGCATATAATCATCAACGGATGCGACCGAAGAAATATTATTACCCCTTTCCCAGCCTTGACTGGACTTTACCCAGCATACGACCAAATATATCTGCTGCTGGTCATTGTTGCACGTATTGAACATGTCAGTACGGGATATAACAATATGTATGTCTCGCATGTTCGACCATAGTTCGCATCCGGATTGAGTCAGAACAAAAAAAGAACTGCTCAAATTGTCTTTTATATATAGCTCTTTCTCCATCCTTCTATATTGCAGACGTTTCCTTTACCCAATGTCTGACGGCTTGAACGAACTGTTCTAGCGACCGACATACAATATACTCAAACCCCAAAGATTTAATTTTATCCTTAAAGAGTTTTTGAAATTGCGACAAACGGCCTTGTGGCGTTTTCATTTCGACAAACAATACATTGCACGGCCCAATAACGACAAGGTCCGAGAACCCCGCCAACACCCCCTCCTTCCGCATAATGGATGCCTCGCGAACATTACGAAGGCCTCCATTAGGGATAGCAGCTATTAACAGATTGGGGTATTGGAGCCGAAACCAAGTGACGGCAGACTGCTGCAATTGCGACTCAATGTGCCGAGGACGTTTTCTGTGCGATGCCGCCTTCAATGCAAGCATTTCGTCATACGTCATTTCCATTCAGTTTTAATGTGATGGTCGAGGGTTCTGTAATATATCTTGCAATTGGCATTCTCGAATACACCATTGTTCTTGCAGATACTATTCCATATCGCACCAAGGCCTGCGCCAATTTTTTCTTTCCCGTTATCGGCTACCAATTCTACGCACGTGCCATACACAAGTGGCGTGTCATTGTCCTTGAATACTACGATGCGTTTCCTTGTCTTTGTATTGATCATGATTCTATTTCTTTTTCTATCTGTTTTTGCGCTTCTCTAATCAGCATATCTACGACCTTGTTGATTATCGCACGATTGCTGATAACGTGCGTGCCGTTGGTCGCTTGTAACTCAATACGGCACACTATTTCTGAATTGCGAAGATTCTTATATTGCGCAACGAGCGCATTCAATTCTTCTATATTCATAAATATTGCTGTCCGCTAAAACTTTTTTGAGCATGAAAAAGATAGGGCTGGATTCCTCGCTTGGAATTCAGCCCATTTAGTTACTTTTGTTTATTGCTA
>CAVLBD010000054.1:0-17623 GCA_963661195.1 bacterium | reverse complement strand
GTAAGACAAACCATAGGCAATACGGAAGCCGTCAAGGCTCTTCTGATTTGTAAATGCATAAATGTTTTGTTTTGATTATTAGTTAGTAGCTCAATCGTTTAATAGAGTGCCCCAAAGTGCTTGTGTCCGCACCATTTTAGTAGTTTTTTACATACACTCTTGGCACCCCTGTGCCGTGTCCTTATTGGGAACGGTTAGTTTTGATATCTGTTTGCAAATGTAAATAGAATTATTTAATGTGCAAAACAATATTAAAAGTTTTTTATTTCAGTGACGGTACCCATCCGTCATTTTGCATGAAAACGTTTTCCAAGGTAATCTGTGCTGCTTCTTTCTTGTTGAGTTGGCGGCTCCATGCCACACGGTTGTTCTTCGACGCACCTTCACCGCTATTATTATATTCAAGGTAGCGTGCAGTTTTTTCGTTTGATTCTTTGCCCCAGTTATACCATCCCTCCGGACGTATGTGTTTTCCTAGGTCACAATTCATGAATATTGTATAGGCATAAGGGCGCCACGGGCGGCCAAGATATACTTTATCAACGCCTTCTGCTGCAAGGATGCGGCATTTGTTAAATACATATCCGTATTTTACATCTTGTGGCGTTGAAGCGGCTGTTATATAAGAATTGATGCGGCTGAGTATACTACAATTTTCAAACCATGCAGTAGACGGACCGAAAATAAAGTCGGTGGTTCCCTCAATATGACAATCCTTAAAATAAAGTCGTGTATTTATTCCCCCTGTGTAAATAGTGTCTTGGTTGCCCAGGATATTACAGTTAATGAATACGAGTCTGTCACCTTGCGTATGAAGAGCCACTGCTTGCCCCAAGCGCGCTGCATTATTTTCTATGGTTATGTTCCTGAATATTATATCATTACCATTAACTTGAACCGTGTAGCTTCGGAACGTCCCCATCTTGCGGTCTGTTCCCTTTATAAACACATTGGCATGGTCATCGTATGTAATGATAGTATTATCTCTGTCTTCTCCGCAAATTTCTACATTTGTAAGCCATGAAGGGATTATTAGTTTCTCTTTATATGTACCTTTCTTTACATAAATTACTTTGTGGTAAGACATAAATGCACGGCAAACTTCAAGGGCGTCATCAATATTACGGAACTCCGCTGTTCCGTCGCGTGCCACGAAAATAGTGTCTGGATTGTCATACTTATTGGCAGCATGAGCTGAGACAATGCTTGCTAAAGCAAGTAGAATAAGGGTGTAGATGTTTTTCATACTGTTTGATTTACTTCTTGTATACCTTTTATTGTTTTTAATCCTTGCATAATAGTCTGCACATCGCTACGGTCGTAGATTGTAAGTTCAAAAACTCCGTCAAAGATGCCTTCATCACAAGTTATTGTAACCTTGTGGATGTTAACGTCAAACTGGTCTGAAATAACTTTAGTTACTTCGTTGAGAAGCCCGATACGATCAATACCTTTTATTGCTATTGTCGCATCGAAGAGAACGTGACGGTGCATATCCCATTTCGCATCCAGGATACGATTCCCGTAGCTAGATTTTAGTTTGGAGGCAACTTTGCATGACCGTTTGTGTATTTCAATACGGTTTTTGCCGTCTATGAAGCCGAGAGCATCGTCACCAGGTATCGGATGGCAACATGGTTTGAAAACATACTGATGTATATTCTCATCTGTAATATATATAGGTTTTTTCCGGTTAAAATCTTTTCCTACAACGATATATTCGGGTGAAACATTTAATTTTTCATCCCCTTTCTTTTGCTTTCCGAGGAAAGGAACGAGACGACGCCATCCTTTTGACGTTTCTTCTTTTTTCTTTTTCCCGCATAGCTCGTTGAGATCCTGTTCTCCCAGCACAATGCTATTTTCGCCGATTGCTTGCAAAAGTTTCTCATGCTTATCTATGTCGTGTAGTGCGCATAGCTTATCTTGTGCAGAGTAGGTCATTTCCATAGAGTTGCGCTTGAGGAACTCTTCAAGAATCTTTTCTCCTTTTTTCTGCAATTCTCTACCTTCACGGCGCAGTATGGCTTGGATTTTTGTTTTAGCCTTTGCTGTAGAGACGAAGTTAATCCACGACTGTTGAACATGCTGGGCATTTGATGTAAGTATCTCAACCTGGTCTCCGCTGCTCAGCTTATGGCTCAGTGGCACAAGCTTATGGTTAACTTTTGCTCCTATACAGTGACTCCCCAAGAATGTATGTATTTGGAAAGCGAAATCCAACGCCGTGCATCCTGAAGGCATGGTCTTTATCTCACCTTTGGGAGTAAACACGAAAATTTCCGATGCAAACAGGTTTAGTTTGATTGTGTCAAGGAAATCCATCGCATCCGGTTGCGGATCATCTAGTATTTCCTTTATCGTACGAAGCCAGTTGTTCAGTTCCCCTTCGTCTTCGGTAATTTCCGCCTTTCCGTTAGAGTCTACGCCATCCTTATATTTCCAGTGTGCAGCAAAGCCTTGTTCAGCCATTTCGTCCATGCGCTCAGAACGGATCTGAACTTCTATCCATCGGCCCTTGTTGCTCATCAGCGTAACGTGGATTGCTTGATACCCGTTTGCTTTTGGATGGCTAACCCAGTCGCGTAGGCGGTCTGGATGCGATTTGTATATTTTGTTGAGCGCAACGTAAATTTTGAAGCAGTCATCAACTTCTTCATCCTTTTCCTTTGGTTTGAAAATAATGCGCACAGCTAAAATATCGTATATTTGGTCAAACGACACATGCTTTTGCTGCATCTTGTTCCAAATGGAATATGGGCTTTTTACACGTGCCTTTATCGTATATTCCAGCCCCATTTTGTCAAGCATCTCCCGTATTGGCTCCGTAAAATTGTCAAAGAGAATGTCTCTTGAGGCTTGCGTATTGGCCAGTTTCTCTTCTATTTGGGCATATTGTTCAGGATGTTCAAATTTGAAACTGAGATTTTCCAGTTCCGTCTTGATATTATTCAACCCGAGTCTATTGGCTAATGGAGCATAAATATAGAGAGTTTCACCCGCTATCTTGTAACGTTTATTTGGCGGTTGTCCGTCCAAGGTGCGCATGTTGTGCAGGCGGTCGCATATTTTAATTAGAATGACGCGGATGTCATCGCTCATCATGAGCAATAACTTCTTGAAATTTTCAGCCTGTGCCGATGCTTGTTCACCGAATATTCCACCAGAAATTTTTGTCAGTCCGTCTACGATTTGCGCTATCTTCGGACCAAACATATTTGAGATATCCTCTACAGTATAGTCGGTATCTTCTACGACATCGTGAAGAAGTGCGGCACTGATACTTGTTGAACCGAGTCCCATTTCCGAGCACGCAATCTGTGCCACGGCGATAGGGTGCATAATATAAGGCTCTCCAGACAACCGGCGAACTCCTTTGTGAGCTTGCCGTGCAAAATTGAAAGCCTTTGTTATGATATCCACTTTCTTTCTGTGGCGTGATGCTAAATAGCAGTCAAGCAAGTGTTTGAAAGCGTCGTCCACCATTTTTGTGTCGGCAGCCTCACGCTCTTTTTCTGAAAGATTTTGCTCACCCATAGTCTTGTGGTTTTAGGTATGTGGCATATTTTCTGTTTTATGCCAATTAGAAATGTTCTTTAAGGCCTTTTGATTGTGCTGTGCAGCAATGTTATTTCACCTTTATTTTCTTTCCAGCACGGATGTTATTTCCTTTTATTCCGTTCAGCTTGCGCAGTTTGCTTACTGTTGTATGGTTACGCTCGGCTATTTCCGATAGCGTATCACCACTCTTGATGGTTACGTTCTTCCCTTTATTCTTCTTGTTGCGTTTAGCCTTTCTTGACTTTTTTGAAGAATAATTCTTTCTGCTATAGCTACGTTTAGAGCTGCTATATGAACTCTGTTCCTGCTCATCAACGGCAACAAGCGAACGTCTTGTGAATAGTTGATCTGCCTGATAGTTGTATATAGAGTCTTCATTGCTGATAAACGAGTTAACGACAGATTGCGGAAGTCTTATAGCCGATGGCTTTGAGTTACCATTCACTATATCACGGCGATATTGGGGATTCAGTGCGCGCAACTCCTCAATGTTAACTCCACAAACGTCGGCTATTTGTTTTAGATGCACATCCTTTGTTACGTGCACCGTATCTGTCTTTGCCGGCAAAGTAGTGCGCATAGGGCAGATGTTATGTTCACAATAGTAATTCATTACATAGTTTGCTGCAATGAATGCCGGTACATATCCTTTTGTTTCTCTAGGAAGATATGGATATATAGTCCAATAGTCAGTAGAGCCGTTTGCACGTTGTATAGCTTTCCTCACTGTTTCTGGACCACAATTGTATGATGCGATAACCAAGCTCCAGTCTCCGTATATTCTGTAAAGATCGCGCAGATAGCGAGCTGCCGCGTAAGAGGCTTTTACCGGGTCGCGACGTTCGTCAACAAGCGAGTTTATCTCCAATCCGTATTGCTTTCCTGTTGAGGGCATAAATTGCCAAAGCCCAGCAGCTCCCACACGTGACGTGGCTTTGGGATTGAGCGCCGATTCTATAACAGGAAGGTATTTCAGTTCGAGAGGAACATCATAGGCGGCAAGAGCATCTTCAAAAATAGGCATATAGAAATTTGATGCTCCCAGCATATAGCTTACCGAGCGACGTAATTTTCCAGTATATCTGTCAATGAATTTGCGCACAATTTCATTGTAAGGCATTTCCATTATATTTGGAAGACGTTTCAAGCGGTCTATATAAACCTCCGTATCGTATGTTCTGTTTTCGTCTCTGTAGTTACAGTCGTCGTCAGGCTTGAGATATTGTTTTGTGTAGTATTCTTCGAGCAGGTTGTCAAATTCCGTGTCCATTGATTCTGGAACGTCTATCACTTCCCGATGTCCTTCTTTGTCGGTAATGGTAATTTCCTTGTCATCATCAGTCTGCGCAGCAACGTATAAAGTTCCTCCAAAGAGCAGTATAGTTGCCAAAACAGTTGCCTTTATGTTAAATTTTAAATTCATTTGTCTTTTATGTATTCTTTTTCAAATTGTTCAATCTTTGTTTCGCAATTTCTTTGACTTTGTTTCCGTTCTCTTTCGCCAAACAGTTGTGGCGTCTCAGAAATTGAGAGAACACTGAAGTCCCAAGGCTGAAGATTTCAAAGGATTGCATCCGCTTTTTCCGTTGATTACCGATGGTTCAATCTTCAGACTTAAGTCTTTGGATATATCAAATTGCGAGAGCGAAGCGTCAACATACGCATCAATGATAGAGAGTGCGTAAACACCGATAAGGCAGAAGATGCTTAGGTCTCTGTATTTTCGATAATAGTCTTTCCTTTTTTTGAAGAGATTTTGGTATCGAGTCTTGTTGGCATCGGTTACTTCCGCACCTAAATGCAGAAATTGGTTGTAGCTTTGCGTCGTAGGGGCATCGTCCATGATATCCATATATGCCTGCGAATAGTCACGGTACATTTGGTTGTTCCATCGCCATGCGTAGATACATCCCATGAATCCGCCATATACAATAGGCAGTTTCCAGTATTTCCGGTTATAAATCTGTCCTGCTCCAGGCAAAACTACGGCTAGCCACATGGCACGTTTCGGATTGGGAGCCCATGTGCTCCAATCGCGTTTTGCGCGTTTCTCCGCCTTTATGGTATCCACCTTATTATATATATATAGGGCAGAGTCTGCAGAAGTAAGTTGCGCAACGTCAACATGCTGTTCAACCGAATCTGCATCAATGGTAACAACCATGTTGTCTGCAGCCGTTTCTGCAGGAGAAGCATAAGCTCCCGTTTCCATAGCCAGCCCTACAGCCACGCCTATTGCTATCTTGAGAATATTGCTTTGCACTCCACTTTTTTTTGGTTAGTCGTTCTTCTTGTCAAGAACTTCCATGATGTGTTCCAATTGCTCAGCGTTCTCAAACGGAATGCAGATCTTTCCCTTCCCTTTTGGTGAGCAAGTCATCTGAACCTTTGTCGAGAAGAATGTAGAAAGGCGTTCTTTCAGAATATTGAATTCCTCGGGCAGTTGGTTCTTTGCCGTTATAGTTTTCTTGCCGATAAGAATATCTTGTCCGCTGTTCAGTTGTTTGGCCAGCTCTTCCACTTTGCGCACGGAATATCCGTTCTTCTGTATTTCTTTGAAAACCTTTATCTGCAGAGATGGCGAGTCGATGGAAAGCAGAGCACGTGCATGTCCCATATCTATTTCCTTTCTTTGCAATGCCATCTGAACCTGTGCGGGAAGCTTCAGCAGACGCAAGTAGTTTGTTATTGCAGTACGGCTTTTTCCTACGCGCTCCGATACTTTTTCCTGTGTCATTCCTGTATTGGAAAGTAAGTGTTCGTAAGCGAGTGCTATTTCTATTGCGTTCAGGTCCTCTCTTTGGATATTCTCCACGAGGGCCATCTCCATCACGTTTTCGTCCTTTATTGTTCGGATATAAGCCGGTATGGCTTCCAGGCCTGCCAGCTGCGAAGCTCTCCATCGGCGTTCGCCTGCGATAATCTGGTATTTGTCATCATCAACTTGGCGCAATGTTATCGGCTGTATGATACCGATTTCGCGTATGCTGTTGGCTAGTTCCTGCAAAGCCTCTTCGTCGAACTCGCGGCGTGGCTGGTTGGGATTCGCTTCAATCTTGTCTAATGCGATTTCGTTAATTGTGGAACTGCCTTGTGTCTTGACATCGTCTGTTGAAATGAGGGCGTCAAGTCCGCGGCCCAATGCGCTGTATCTTTTGTGTACTCCCATTGTCGCTATGCTTCTATCTTTTTACTTTTCGTTCTTGTTGATAATTTCCTTTGCCAATGCAAGGTGATTCTTACTTCCTGTTGAGTCGGCATCATATAGAATTACGGGTAATCCGTGGCTCGGCGACTCGCTTAGCTTCACGTTTCGTTGGATAACGGTCTTGAATACAAGTTCCTGGAAATGGCGTTTTACCTCGTAATATATTTGGTTAGCAAGGCGCAAACGGCTGTCGTACATCGTGAGCAAGAAGCCTTCAATTTCTAGATGCGTGTTCAACTTGCTCTTTATAATCTTTATCGTGTTTAGTAATTTGCTTATTCCTTCAAGAGCGAAGTATTCGCATTGCACAGGAATAATCACAGAGTCGGCAGCAGTCAGCGCATTTACTGTTATTAGGCCAAGCGATGGCGAGCAATCTATAAGAATATAATCATAATCACCGCGTATCGGTTCAAGAAGACGCTTAATAACCTGCTCCCTGTGGTCAAGGTTTAGCATTTCGATTTCTGCTCCCACGAGGTCAATATGGCTAGGGATTATGTCAAGGCCATCAATGTCTGTAGTGTAAACGGCATCCCTCACGTCCACGTTGTCAATGATGCATTCGTAAAGCGTACTGTCTACGTCTTTTGAGTTGACGCCCAAACCGCTTGACGCGTTTGCTTGTGGGTCGGCATCGATCACAAGGACTTTTTTCTCAAGCGTAGCCAAGGAAGCGGCAAGGTTTATTGTCGTTGTGGTTTTGCCCACGCCGCCTTTTTGGTTAGCCAATGCTACAATCTTTCCCATTTTGTTTGCTTGTTTTTGTTAATATACCCTTCCGGCGACATTACAAAGCCGGACAAGCGGGCAGATTATTTCTGCAAAGATACAACAAATCGCTTGGAGTATGAAACAAAACATTTGTTTTTTTCCCCGTTAGTGGTGTTTCCCCCCGTTAATTTACATATTGTTAAAACGAGGGTGGAGAGTTTTAAACCTTTTTTCGTACATTTGCATCCGTTCGGCTTGCTAGCATGGCTTACTGCTTTTGGGCTGGCCTTATTTTTCCGAAAGAACGACAAATGAACAAAGAAAGACCATTGATACTAATCTCTAACGACGACGGATATGCCGCCAAAGGGATAAATAGTCTTATTGAGTATGTGAGTGCGTTGGGCGACATTGTTGTCTGTGCTCCAGAGTCGGCACGTTCCGGCTATTCGTGTGCCTTCTCTTCCGAGCTACCGCTACGCTTGAAAATGGTGAGGCGCTCTCCTGGCATAGAAATTTGGGCATGCAACGGAACACCAGTAGATTGCGTTAAGATTGCCTTCGACCAGTTATGCACGCGGGTTCCCGACATAGTGCTTAGCGGAATTAACCATGGTGACAATGCGTCCGTGAATACCCACTATAGTGGAACGATGGGCGTAACGCGCGAGGGATGCATGAAGCACATACCATCAGTGGCTTTCTCTCTGTGCAACTATTCTGCCGACGCTGATTTCAGCCCTACGGCTGGCATAATTCGCAAAATAACAGAGAAGGTTCTGCAAGAGGGATTGCCGGATAATGTCTGTCTGAACGTAAACTTCCCCGATACTAAAAATTATCGTGGCATACGTGTTTGTCGTATGAACAAGGGGCTGTGGGAGAACGAACTCGTCAAGGAGCAACATCCGCGCGGCTATGAATACTACTGGATGGTGGGCCAGTTCCGTGACCCGGAACCTAACGCTGAAGACACCGACGAATGGGCTCTTCACCACGACTATGTTGCCGTGACTCCTACCACAGTGGATGTTACCGCTTATGCGGCAATGGAAAAGATAAACAACATGATAATCTAACTGCATGAAATACTACCTGATTGCTGGTGAGGCAAGCGGTGACCTGCACGCCTCACGCCTAATGCAGGCTCTAAAGGAGAGGGATGTCTCTGCCGAGTTTCGCTTCTTTGGTGGGGATATGATGGCTGCAGTCGGAGGGACGCGAGTTAAGCATTATCGAGAAATGGCTTATATGGGCTTCATCCCCGTACTTATGCATTTGCGTAGCATCTTCCGTAACATGGCGTTGTGCAAGAAAGATATTATGGAGTACGCTCCTGATGCTCTAATTCTTGTAGACTATCCTGGATTTAACCTGAGCATCGCTAAGTTTGTGCATTCGCATACTCAGTTGCCGGTGTACTACTACATATCACCGAAGATTTGGGCATGGAAAGAATACCGCATAAAGAATATTCGCCGCGATGTTGACGAGATGTTCTCTATTCTGCCATTTGAAGTGGATTTCTATGAAAACAAGCATCACTACCCCATACACTATGTGGGCAACCCTACGGCTGACGAGGTGGCGGAATTCAAACGGCAATACACTGAGACGGAAACAGAATTCAAACGTGCCAACAATCTCGGCATGAAGCCAATAATAGCACTTCTCGCCGGCAGCCGTAAGCAGGAGATCAAGGACAATCTGCCATACATGGTGAGGGCGGCAAAAAGCGTGGCTGGCACACGATTCCAGATTGTCGTAGCTGGGGCACCGGGCATAGATCCGGCCTACTACTCTCACTTCGTAAAGGGTACTGGGGTAAAGGTGGTTTACGGTAAGACTTATGCCCTGCTGTCACACTCGCAAGCCGCTGCCGTAACCAGTGGCACGGCAACGCTTGAAACGGCTTTGTTCCAAGTGCCTCAGGTGGTTTGCTACAAGACACCGGTGCCAAAACTCATTAGCTTTCTGCGTCGCCGACTGCTCAAGGTCAAATACATATCGCTGGTTAACCTCATTGCTGGCCATGAAGTGGTGAAGGAACTGGTGGCAGACACGTTCAGTGAAGCCAATATTGCCGATGAGCTTTCTCTCTTGGCTGGCGATACGCCAACACGCGCTGCCATGTTGCGGCACTACGGTGAGTTAAAAACGGCTTTGGGAGAGAAAAACGCTGCTGACAATGCGGCAAAAATCATGACAGAAATGATAGGTGACTGACATAGCGCTTCAAACATGGGCGCACATGTAATATAACTTTTGAATATTGCTAAAAACGACTTTCATAACGACAATAAAAACAAGACAATGACTCGAGTAAGAATTAAGACCACCGAAGGCGACATCCTAGTCAAGCTATACGATGAAACGCCACAACACCGCGACAACTTCCTGAAGCTGGCACGCGAGGGATTTTTCAACGGAACATTGTTCCATCGTGTAATAAAAGATTTTATGATTCAGGGCGGAGACCCCGACAGTAAAGGCGCTCCGGCAGGCAAGCAGCTTGGCACAGGAGGCCCTGGATACACCGTGCCTGCCGAATTTGTATATCCCAAGTTCTTCCACAAGCGCGGAGCGCTGAGCGCTGCCCGCATGAGCGATGAGATTAACCCCGAGCGTCAAAGTAGCGGAAGCCAGTTCTACATCGTCTGGGGAAAGACATACAAGGCCAGTGAGCTGAAACACATGGAAAAGCAACTTGAAATCCAGCAGGAACAAGCCATCTTTAACCGCTTGGCCAATGACAACCGCGAGAAGATTATGCGTCTGCGTCGCAGTCGTGACCGTGAAGGCATACTGAAGTTGCAAGACGAACTGGCTGCACAGACCAAAGCCTTGAGCAAGGAGCAAGGCAAGCCGGCATTTACGGAAGAGCAGAAACAGGCTTATATCAATGTGGGCGGAACGCCATTCCTTGACAACCAATACACGGTGTTTGGTGAGGTTGAGGAGGGACTTGACGTAGTGGAACGCATACAGAACGTAGAAACTAACCGCTGCGACCGCCCATTGACTGACGTTAGCATGACTATTGAGGTTGTTGACTGAATAACTGAAGCCTTATGAATAGCGACGAAACCGTTTCTCGCCTTGAGGAAAAGGGCGTAAAGCCAACGGCTAACCGCATCGTTGTCTACAAGATTTTGGCTGCTGCCGAGCGTCCATTGACGCTGAATGACATGGAACGCTTGAACTTGTCGCTTGACAAATCGAGCATTTTCCGTGTGCTCACTCTTTTCTTGGAGCACGATGTCGTTCACTCTTTCGAGGACGGGCGGGGTGTGCTCAACTATGAACTGTGTTTAAGTCGAGGGGCATGCAATATGAAAGACAACCATGTGCATTTCTATTGCGAGTCATGTCGGCAGTCTTTCTGCCTAGAAGACATACATATACACGATGTTCATCTGCCCGAAGGCTTTTCGGCACATTCCTTCTCCTTCGTTGTAAAGGGAGAATGCCCGGAGTGCAGAAAGAAAAATCACCATGTCTGAATACTAGACAACATGGTGATTTCTTATGTTTGCAAGCGCCGTTATTGGCGTTTGCCCGTGGGGACATGTCTGAAAGCCTGCGGAAAGCTGAGTAAAAACAAGCCTTATTTTTCTTTCTTCTCGTTCGTCCTTTCTTTTTCTGAGTGGCGCAAGAAGATGTTGGCAAGTATGGCTCCCGATACATTATGCCAAACACTGAACACGGCACCGGGTATGGTGGCTAGTGGGTATTGGGCAAAATGTACGGTGGCTAGCGACGTGGCTAGTCCTGAGTTTTGCATGCCTACCTCTATTGACATCGCGCGGCATTTGGTGGAAGACATCTTCAGCAAGTGGGCTGCGCTGTAGCCCAGTGCATAACCAAGGACGTTATGAAGTATTACGACGCAAAGCACAAGCAGTCCGCACCCCATGAGCTTGGCTGAATTAACGCTTACCACAGCTCCAACAATGGCTACGATGGCAAGAGTGGAGATGAGCGGCAGAAAATCGGTGGCGCGCTCTGCAAATCTGGAAAAGAAATGGTTCACAACGAAACCGAGCACAATCGGAACGATAACAACCTGGATGATGGAGATAAACATGGAGAACATGTCTACATTTACGGTTTCTCCGGCATAGAGATAAGTGAGGAGCGGGGTCATTACAGGAGCGAGAACGGTTGAAACGGCGGTCATACCGACTGACAGCGCCACATCACCCTTTGAAAGAAATGTCATGACGTTGGAGGATGTGCCGCCGGGACATGTTCCTACCAGTATCACGCCTACTGTCAGTTCTGGCGAAAGACCAAACACGTTTGCCAAGATGTATGCCAACAGGGGCATGATGGTGAATTGCGCCACCGTGCCGATTACTACATCTTTCGGGCGGCTGAACACCACGCGGAAATCGTGTGGCTTTAGTGTTAGCCCCATGCCGAACATCACGATGCCTAAAAGCGGATTGATGTAGCTGGTCTTTATGAAGCTGACCGTGTTGGGAGCGAAGAGCGCTAGCAGAGCCATTGCAATGACAATGAGTGCCATATACTTGCTGAATGCTTTGGATATTTGTCTAAGGATTTCCATTTTTTATTGTTTTCCTTTTATTATTTGCTTACTAAGTTAATGCTCTGTTGTTGATTGGAGCGCAGTGCCCGTCTTACGCTCGCTGCGAAGAATAACATTGCGGCGCAAGTTGTCTCCATAGAAGAACAACTCTTGAAGATGCAAATTGCCTTCCGAGAAGAAGCTCTGCAGGGCGGGCAGGTAATAACGCTCCGCATCTATGCCGTTCACTATGAGCACATGCTGTTGTTGGTCTACGCTTACCGTGACTGGGGTCTGACCGTCGTGTGCTACTACTGCCGTGCCGTATGGGAAGCGGGCATCGTCTGCTTTGCCTTTCTCGCCTGCTTTTAGAAGTGTGGCAGCGGTGGATGATGTGGTCCAAGAGACGGGATTTATACAACCGATGTTGCCTTTGCATAGAAGCGAACTTATGGCGGCGGTGGTTGTTACGCTATTGAAATTTACGGTTACGCCGCACGACACGCTGTCTTGTGCCAGCTTGATATGGGAGAGTTTATGGCCGGGCTGCGTAACAGTGTCGGAAGCCGTTATGCCATATCCTACCACATAGGCTGCGATAAGGCGCGAGTATGCCTCGTCGCTGATGTGCTTAAGAACTTCCTTAACCATCTGCCCTCCTTGGCTATATCCGGCGAGAATGAAGGGACGGCCGTTGTTGTAATGCTTCAAGTAATAGTCGAAGGCTGCCGTTGCATCGCTCGTGGCCGTGCGCCATACTGCCTCAGAATGTTCCCCCTCAAGGGCGTCAAACACGGCTTGACGGTAGTACGGAAGGAATAAGTTGGCGCGTGTGGCAAAAATGGTGTCGGCAAGTTCTGCCGACAATCGCCATGCTTCCAAGTGGTCGGCACGCGTGGGGTCTGCGTTATACTGGGCCGCGCCACTTTCGTCTGTCCATGCCGTCAGACAAGTTGGCAGGAAATAGATTACATCGGGGCGAGAGGCGTCTATGTTGTTCAGACGGTTGGTTCCGTCATACCATAAGCTTTTGTCTGCCCAATCCAGCGAGGTTGTCTGATTGCTTTCTCCGTCGCTTTTGCTGCAAGCCACACAGACATGTTGGATAAGGAGCAAAAGTAACAACTGAATAAGAAGTGAATGTTTCATTGTTTGTGTATATGTAAATTCTAAGTTCTGAACTTCGGGCTATCTGTTTCCCTTTGCCCTATTATGGCTTTTGCAGAGTATTTGGCAGTTACTCTCGTCGGTTGCCCCACCCTTGCTCCACGCCTCCACGTGGTCGGCCTCCATATCTTTTAACGCATAAATCTTATTCTTGTTGGCATCATGGCCACAGGCGCAGAAGGGGCAGTTGCTTACGCCTTTTTTCTTGGCACATTCCGTCTGCTTGCGATAAACGCGCCCCTTCGTGTTTTCGTCAAAGACGCGCACGTTCAATAGCTTGGTGTCTTTGCAGCCGCCAAGCACAAATTCAAAAATGTTCTTTTTGTCTTTGACGCAAGGGTCATAGTAGAGGTCTTTCACCTTTTCTGAAACTTCTGTATGATTGTATGGCGTGGTGTGGAAACGTTCATACAGTTCGCCCCAGTCCAACCCCTTCATCTTGGGATAAACTTCGTCGAAGGTTTGTTCTATCCACGTGATGACATCGTTGAAATAAAGTTTCAGCTCGTTGATGTTCTCGTCGCGGCGATGTTCTTGCATGTAGTCTTTTATGTTGCCATGGCTCACCCATTTCAGGGCTTCCTGCAGAAATTCTTGTCTGCTGGCTGACCCCGAGATATAGCATCCCCATTTCTGCACACGGGCATCCTCTTTGTTGCTGAACTCCTTGCGCGCAGCACTCACAAAGGAGCCTGAGTAAATGGCGTTTAGCTTCTCCTGCTCGTTGAGGATTATGCCACCGATGTTGATAATCTTGAACCATTCCTTTATCTCCGTTTCTGTGCCCTCGCAGATGTAAGCGAGCATCTCTGTGTTCTCAATCAGTTTTCGTTCCTCTGCGTTCAATGTATTGAACTTATAGGGGAGGCCGCCTTTCATGACGGAGAACTTGCCTATCAGGTAGCGCCCCAGACTGGTGATGCGTTGCTGACCGTCAAGAACTTCCAGACGACCGTCGGGCAGTTTGTTGAAGTAAAGCAGTCCCAAAGGATATTTCTTCAGCACGGAATTGATGACGGCGATTTCTTTCTCGCTCTTATTCTCGCTATAAAGATAGTTGCGTTGATACTCGGGCTGAATAGTCAGCTTGCCAGCCAAACCATACAGTCCCTTTCCGTCAAGTTCGCTATAGGTGAACCCCTCGCACAACTCCTTTACCGTATATGTATGTAACGTTGCCTCCATGATTATTGCTTCTTGCGGATTAAGATTCTGGCATAAGTTTGGGTATAATATTTTCCGTCAACAATATAATATACATTATCCTCCAATGGTTCTTCTAATTCTATGACTGGCCCGTCGTTTAACTTTGTTACAATAGTCTTTTTCCCCGTTTTACTAACTTGTGTCTGTTTGGGATATATTTTGTTTGCTATTCCAAACCAAGTTTTCGTGATTCCCATTATTTCAAATTGCTCGGGGCAATACTTATCCAAGAACGAGATGGGAACTCCCATCCACTCCTCATAGTCTGAAGGAATAGCATCGGTGTATGGCACTTCTATCGCGTCGAAGTTATCATAATGCAAGTATCCCTTCCCCTTTATCTCCTTGTGCTTGCTATACTTGATGTTGTCCGCCATGGTCATAAGACGTAGTGGTTGATGTCTTTTTCCGTGCTCTACATTGGTAAACCAACAACAATTGCGGAATTTTACCAATCCCGTTTGCTCGTTGTAAACCCCTTCAGCGTAATCTCTTGTATCAGCCGAACGGAAAAAAGCGTTTCCTCCCCTAAACCCATTCCCGTTCCACATTTTTCCTTCTTTTATCAATGGGAACACTTCTTTATATGTGACAGCATTTAGGGAACCTATAATTATGAATTGCTTGTTTGCCTCCATTATCCACGCCAGGAACTCCCGGAACAAAGAGAACGGCGGATTGGTAACAATTATGTCGGCCTCGTCTCTTAGACGCTTCACCTCGCTGCTACGGAAGTCACCGTCACCTTCAAGGTAATTCCACTGCAAATCATCGAGATTGATTATGCCATCGCCTGTTGTGTCCTTTTCCAACACAAATATCTTTCCGTGGGTATTCGTCTTGCTCTTGTCGAACTTCGGGGATTCTGTTTCAAGGAAAGACAGTTGCAGCTGTATCCCTTCCTTGTAAAGCTTGCTGTCTTGCGCATAGCTGGTGGAGATAAGCTTCTTTAGTCCTAGCGCCTCGAAGTTCTGTGCAAAATACTTGGTAAAATTGCTCCACTCGGGGTCATCGCAAGGCAGAAGTACCGTCTTGCCGCGAAACACATCGGGGTTGTAGTCGAGATAGGCCTCCATTTCCGTTTCTATATCATAGAAGATGGTATAGAACTCGTCTTTCTTGGCCATGCGTGCATTGTTTAATGTGCCATTTGCCATACCGATTGATTGTTGCTTTAGTGGCACGTGCCTTGTCTGTAAACAACAAAACGAGCGATTGCTGCCATATTTTTTTCTTTTATAAATTAAATTACCTACAAAAATACTCTTTTTATCTTTCACAAAAGACAAAAAGTTAGATTATTTGGGTTTGACTTCTACAAATATAACAATGTCTAAAACAAAATTACAGAGTTTGTTTCATTTTTCTCTACTGAATGCAAGACACCAAAAGTCGTTCAAAAGCGACCTTTTTTGAAGGGAATAACTCAGTATTTACTCTGCCTTGAAACTACCAATAAACTTTTTTTTAAAAAAAATCCTTTAAAAATTTGCAGGAACAAAAGTTAATCCATACCTTTGCATTCGTCTTTAGAGAAAGACTTAATTTCCGCTAGGAGAGATGGTAGAGTGGTCGATTACACCGGTCTTGAAAACCGGCGTACCGTGAGGTACCGGGGGTTCGAATCCCTCTCTCTCCGCAACTGAGTCCTGTAAGTCTTTGATTTACAGGACTTTTTCTTTTTATACTTTTAAGTAGTCCCCCGAAGTAGTCCCCCTTTGCGCAATATCACTTTTATATTTGTTTAACGCTGACATTGCGCTGTTGTCCGTATTTTATGGTGTTTTTGTTGATTTCGAATTGGAAAGATTGTACCCTTTTATAATTTGTGCTTTTGCCTAATACTGCACTTTTGCCATAATTGTTACTAAGTAGTCCCCCTAATAGTCCCCCCCCCATTATTAAATTTGTTTTTTGGGGATTGCAATCATTGTTATTGGGCATCCCCATATCATATATAGTATCATGCTCCTTATATTTGAGTATCATATAATAGCTGTCGTTCATTTTAGGGCGATGGCTGTTTTTTGTGTCTATAGCATCCACTAATCAGTCAAATTACAATCCTTTTTACGGAAAAAATTTTCCGTAACTTCCCCGAACTTTTCCGTTGGGAAAAAATGTTTTCCGCAACAATCCGCTTGGGATAATTTTATTCTTTAATCGCTAAATCCGTTCATAACTTTGCATTGCGATTCGGCACTAAAGCCACGCAAAAAATCGACAATGGAAAGAGATAACAAACCAATCATTCAGGCAACACTGGGTGACTTGAAAGAAATGATTGAGGATATGTTTGCTACTCCTACAGACTATCCCCACGACAAACCGCCAGAGGTTAAAAGACATCTAGTTTATGGATTGGCAGGACTGGCTAAACTGCTTGGAGTATGTAAATCTACCGCTTCAAAAATTAAAAGCAGTGGCATCTTAAATCCAGCAATCAGTCAGCATGGCAAAGTAATCGTAATTGATGCGGACTTGGCTCTTGAATTGATGAAAGCAAGACAAAACGCATCAGCAGTTATTAACAACAAAACAAAAATTAAAAATTATGACAGAAGAATTTGAGAATGAGCCTGTAAAGACTATTAGTAAAGAAACGGAAAACATTGCTGTTGAGCAGACAAACGCTCAGGATAGTAGTGAAGAGACAAACCTGAAAGCATTCACAGACTTCTGTGAGTATGAGATGCTGCGTATTAAAGAGCAATATCCTAATTGTGTCTCAATATTCCCGAATGGCGATGTTGCTTCTTTGAACTTGAAGGGACTTAAAGATGCTGGTGTTGAGTTTTATGGTCTTGGTGTAAATCGTACACATGGCGCAGATGAGCAGAAGACAGGTCGCTCTATCCTTGAAAATGGCGCACAGCAGAGTTTAATCGTCATAACAGTACCGATGGCAAATAAGGCTGGTATAAAAGTAGAGCGATTTGCCAATGACCCTAACAAAGACAAGCCTGTAAACTCTGATGGTATTGTCATAGTGGATGGGCATGGTCGAGTAGATTTCTTGCAAACAGTGAAAGAGTGGCCTCTCGTTATGGGGCATTTCCCGATGAAGGACAAAGATGGTTATTATAATTTCGCCAAAGCGTTTACTGAGATAAATATCAATGTATCTAAGTGGAAAACGCAGGATATGGTCGCCAAGCGTCAGATTGAAGACGGTGTGAATACTCATGAGGGTTGGGTGATGATAAATGACCTTGTTTCTAAAGGCTATAAGT
>CAVLBD010000053.1:0-17959 GCA_963661195.1 bacterium | reverse complement strand
ACAAACGCGAACAGACTGGCGATTTGACAGCCTATAAGGAGAGTACAAATACTTTAAACCATACACTTGACTTATTCGTCACTCCAAAGAGATGGGTGTTACAATGGAAAAACGAGTTCTACCATAGTAATGACCAGTCTGCCTCATTCAATTTCTTCTCCGACGTGTCAATATCTTATAAGTTAAAAGACAGCGAATTGTCACTCTGTCTGAATAACTTAATGGGCAATGATACCTATGAACGTAGAATTATATATTCTGACTACATTACCAGTACTGTTCATCAGTTGCGTCCGCGTGAATTTATAATCAAATATTCTTTTGCATTGTAATTTTAAATGGTATGGAGCAAGAATACGAAATGAGCCTGCACTGCCTTCAGAGAGAAGGGTGATGCAGGCTCAAGGGATGTTGGGATATGTCTTATCCCGCTACCGTGAAGATGCGTATTTCTGGGTCTGCCTGGAAATAAGGCGACAGACCTGTTACAACATCGTTGGTGAACATATCAGACTGAAGATATGCTGCAGCATGCTCAGCACTGTCGAATCCGTGGAGCACCTGTACGTCCTCATCACGCACGAGAAGGTCTTTGCTCATCGCTCCCTCGATGGTGTCGAGGAACGGCTGACGATAGTCGAAATAAACTTTTGCTGCATTTGCACGGTCACTCTCTTTGATCTTCATCGTAATCTGAAGATAAGCTTTTGCTCTTTCCATTTTCTTGTTTTTTTTAATTAGATTATGTTAATCTTGTCGTGTGTCGTATTGACAGGTGCAAAATTAGCGTGTTGGAGCGTTGCGACCGTTGTCATTTTTTGTGCGGCAATGGTAAATTCGGGAAAGTTACGGTAAGCTGTAATCATGGTGTCGCGAAAATACCATGCCTTATGCAAAATTTACCATTTGCATTGTTGCAGCGAAAAGTAATGGCTACATGAGAACGGGAACCACGAACTTCACGATGCAGTAGCCACCGCCCACAAGCCAGCAGTAGAGTAGGGCGGCAAGGAGGAACGGCTTGAAGCCAGCCTTCTTGAACTTGTCGAAGCTCGTTTCTGCCCCCAAGGCAGCCATGGCCATGGTGAGGAGGAACGTGTCGAGCTGGTTTATCCACGCCACATAGTTGGCAGACAGAAGACTAAGAGAGTTGAAACCGATGACCACAAGGAAGAGTATAGCGAACCACGGGATCGTTATGCTTGTCTTCCCATTGTTCTCACATCCTTCGCCCGCTTCGGTGCTGTGACTTTTTGCCACGCTCCAAGCAATAATGAGCAATACAGGCACAAGCATCATCACGCGTATCATCTTCACGATTATGGCGGTGTTGCTCACCTCACTGCCCATGGCATTAGCTGCTCCCACCACATGGGCTACCTCATGCACGGTGGCACCAGTAAAGAGGCCCGCCATATCGGGGGTAAGGTCGAAGATACCGGCACGATAGAGAATAGGGTAGAGAAACATGGAGAGAGTGCCGAATATCACCACTGTGGCAACAGCAACAGCCGTCTTATACGGCTTCGGTCGGATGGCACCGTCGACACCAAGCACAGCAGCAGCACCGCAGATGGCACTGCCGCAGGATGTGAGCAGGGCGATGCTGCGGTCTATCTTCAGCCAACGGCCCAGAAGTACGCCAAGACCGATTGTGCCACACACGATGATGGCGTCTAGGGCGATTGCCGTAATGCCCACCTGCATGACATCCTGAAACGTCAGCTTGAAGCCGTAGAGCACTATGCCTGTGCGCAACACACGCTTAGAGCAGAACTTAATGCCCGGTGACCAGGAGGCAGGCATCTTCCCCCCACAGGTGTTGGCATATACCATACCGATTATAATGCCCACTACCATAGGGCTAAGCGATAGGGCTTTGATCCACTTAGTACCTCCGATAATAAAGGCGGCACATGCAAAAAGGGTGATGAGCAGTATGCCGTAAAGCATGCCGCTCTTTTCGCTTGAAAATTTCATAGTTTTACTTTTCTATTGTTTTTATTAAGTCGTTACATAATTGTTTTTATAAAGTCAAGAAATTCATGTCCGGCTGATTTTGCGGCTGCAAAATTATCACATTCCATTAAAACAACCATGCAAAACAGGGTCTTTACATGGTAAATTCGGGAAGATATTCATGCTTCTCCGCTAGTATTCAAAAAAAATCGTAACTTTGTGCTATATGAACAGCGAAGGAGTTAATTCATTCAAAATAGGGGAGAACCGCCATTCGGGACTGGAGCTAGAACTGCATTTCATGCCTAAGTTCTTTCACGAGAACGGATGTGGGGACATGCCGCCACATGTGCATGAGTTCTATCAGATAGTGTGGTTTCGTCGTGGCAAGGGAACGCACCGTATTGATTTTGTAGACTATCCCGTTACAGACAACACGATATTCTTCATTTCACCAGGACAAATCCATGCCTTTGACGGTAATGAAGACTATTCCGGGGTGATAGTCCTCTTCAATGCCAGCTTCCTTGTTGACGAGGAGACAAGCGAAAGCATATTTTTGAAGTATAACGTGTTCAATGCCTACGATTCTGTACCTTATTATAATGTTAGTGAAGACGAAGCAGAACGGCTTATGCTCCTTGTTAACGAGATGAACAGGGAGTATTCGTTGACGGGAGCTTTTGCGCACAAGGACTATATGCAGTATTTGGTGCGTCTTTTCCTGATAAGGGTGCAGCGAAGCGGAGAGCGGCGTGAGATACCGAAACTTTATGTGTCGAGTATTGCCAATCGCACATTTGTACGCTTCAGACAATTGCTGGAGCAGAATTTCCATAGTGTGCACACTGTAAAAGAATATGCCGACATGCTGAACATCTCTTCGCGCACACTTACCAAATATGTAGGCGAGAGTGCACACATTTCTCCGTTGCACATCATAAACGACCGCATAGTCCTTGAGGCAAAACGACAGCTGCAACATACTGCGTTGAGCGTTAAAGAGATAGGATTTGCATTGGGCTTTGAAGACCCTTCATACTTTGTAAAGTTCTTCAAACGTATGACTGGTCGCATGCCGAGCGAGTTTAGGGCATAGTATCTAGTGGATGAGGGAGGATGTTAATGGAATTGCAATATGGGAGTATTGTTGTTTTCCAGTTGGAGCAATGTCCTCTTCGCTTCAAGTCCACCGGCAAAGCCCGTCAGCGTATGGTTTGAGCCTATAACACGGTGGCAGGGAATGAATATGCTGATGCCGTTTGCTCCAATGGCTTGAGCCACGGCTCTCACGCCTTTGGGGTTGTTGACGATGTGTGCCATTTGCATGTAAGAGCGCGTCTTGCTGAATGGAATATCAAGCAAAGCCTTCCACACGCGTTTCTGAAAGCTGGTGCCGACGGTAAGTATCGGTATGTCGAAGCTCTGACGTTTCCCGTTGAAATATTCGTTGAGCTGCATTTTCGCCATGCTCAGTATTTCTGTATCTGCTTCGATGAAATCAACATCCAGCATACGCTGAAGACGCATCATGTTGCGCTTGGCGCAGGGCATATCGCTCCAGTCTGAGAGGCATAGTGCTTCACCGATGGCGCCAAGCACTATTTCTCCGCATGGCGATGCGAAATGGTTGATAAAGACGTGTCGCTTAGTGTTTGCGTTATCCATATCGCTTCAGTGTATCGCTTATAAAGCTCCGTATTTCAGTTCGTTTCCGTCTTTGTTGTATAGCAGCGTGAAGCTGCCATCTTTGGGATCGACAGTTGGCGTGCAGCGTGTTACAGCAGAAAGGCAGACCTCATGATGTGCTTTTATTGCTTCTAGCTTTTTCCCCTCCAATGCTCCATGAAAATACCAGTTTACATCGTCATCGGATGCAAGCGACAAGGGCAGACCATATGCCCGGCCGTCTGCATCGAGAAAACTTACGGTTATGTAAGGTGCCTTGTGCATTACTTCCAATGCCCATTGGCTGTCCATAGCTCTTGATTCTTTTCGCATATTATTGTGTTATAGTTTTATCATTCTCCCATTAAATCATGAGCCTCTTTTGTCAGATATGGCTTGAGATTTTTAAGCGCAATTTTGAAGCGTATTGCACCAACGGCATAAGAAGCTATCTCATAGGGCTGGTATTCGAAACACAGACTGTCGTTTTGAAGCCATGGAGCATGTGCAGGCAATGGAACGTTCCCATCGTCGGGCAATATCAGATAGTTTTCCATGGTCTTGTCTGTGACAGACTCTATGCCGCTAGTCTTGAGACACTGCAAAATCTGTTTCCGCAATATAGGCTGCAAGGCAACCAGTTTTGTGGAGTCAACAAGGTTATTTGCTGGCTTAAAGCTTTTTTTGCTTATATTTTTTAAATATGAAGTGTATGAACGATGTGCGCCTCCAAGATAATATTCGTCTGTGATGCTATAAGTAATGTATGTAGGAGTAATATCTTTCAGTTTGATTCTTATCTCTTGTGTTATAGGTGGCATTTGCTGGTTAGCATCGTATGATTTCTTCATTTCCTCCTGAATGCCAGACATATAGCGCATAGTTCCGTTGCCATAGTAGTCTACAATTTGCTTGCCATTGTCGATATTTCCGCTGTAAATGGGATATTTGCTCGTTTCCACTTCATCTTCCGAATTTTCCAAGGGTAGATACAATGCGGCTAATTCGTTGATAATAAACGTTTTAATACCTAAAGACAAGCTGTCATCGGACTTAGGATAGTCAACAGTTATTTTACACTTTAGACCCGTCTTTTCTGTGTTGTTGCTATAGCTGATGCTATCTATCGGTAGTTCGCAAATGTTCATTTGTTGTGAACTCTCTGACGAAGCGTTTTGAGCATTTGGGTTTGATTGCGCCATTTTGCAGCCCGCGAGGCAAAGCGAAAATAGAGCAATTGCCATTGCTGAAACTTGTAATTTCTTCATATCTTTGAAATCATTTTTTTATCCGCCTTTTACCAAAGCTATTGCCATTGGTTTTGAGGCTATGTTTTGCTTTATACAAAAGTCGGTAAAATGCTTGAAACATTCAAACATTTTTATAGAAAAACGTTTTATGGGATGAGTTTCCATGATTTATGGGTTCTTTAACAAGAAGTATGCTGAAAAAACAAGATTATAATTTCCATAAGTCTTGTAATCATAAAAAAGAATCATTATATTTGTTTGATTTAAAGCTTAAATTTATTAGATATAATAGCTATTAAGAAAAACAATATTTAACACAATATATTTATAATGTGACGTTGGTGTCACTTTGCCTATTGGGGACAAGAAAGTCGGAAATGCCAAAAGCGAGGGCATTTTACTTCGCACAAAGTGATAAGGTTTCACGTTAATATTAACTTAAATGTGAAGTTATAATAAAAGATAAACAATTTTTTTTATCTAGTAAGGGGACGCCTATCGGCTCTTTTTTGGAACTGAACATTAAATGCAAGCATTTAATATTAAGTTCGTTAACGTCCATAGGACGTCCGAAAAGACGTCTTTTCGGAGATACGCTACGCTGTATTCGCTACGCTCATCAAAGCCGATTTTCCACTTAGAGTGAAAAACCGAATTGGACCTAAATTGAGTAATGCTCCAAAGCTAACTAAAGATAAACAATTAGCGCCAAGGAGCATTAAATTATACAATGTAGAATAACATAAACAAGAATGATAAAACTATAAAAGCCAATATCAATAACTTAACAAAATACTTTAATATATCCATATAATAAGAACGTACTACTTAAAAAAATGTACTGCGTCCAAAGCATCAAGGATGCCAGCTTTAGCACTATCAAACCAGGAATTACCTAAACGACCATATTGAGCTTTATAATAACTATCAGGAGAACTATTATTTTTAGCATGAACAGCGCGCCATTTGGCTTCGGACATTTCGTGCATAATTCGTGCAGCTTGATAATTTGCAGACTTCTTATTTATATAGTTTTGCGTTTTCTGTCCTTCTGTCTGTGAATCAACATAGGCACCTTGACTACCAATTAACAACTGTTGGGCAATTTGCGTTTTAGCACTTTCGTAAGACAACTGACCACTTGCATAAGCAGCATAGGTAGAAGCTGCAATTTGCTTAAGTTCGGCTTTACGTTTTTCATCAAAGCCATTCAATTCTTTAGCAAGCAAACCGACATTCATTTGTGATACCAAACTATCTTGCAATGCTTTCTCTGCACTATTCTTCATATACTCATTCTGATAAGATTTATAAGTCATATCAGAATTCCAAGAAGCTAGACCAAAGTCAGTAAGATATTTTTCATAAGCTGAATGTTGCTCTTTACCTTTGGTATCAGCGTCCATATTTCGTATTTTAGACAAAATATCTAATTCGCTATATTTATTAGCTATTCTTTGGGCTTCAACTTGTTGCCGAAGCAATTCAGTTTGCGAAGCTTGTTGATTACTATTAAGATACATTTGGGCAGCATTACCAATACCATTTGTAATAGCAGAATAATCAGACGGAGTAGTAGACGGAGTACCAGCAGTAGGAGAAGTAGTACTACTAGCAGTACCAGCATCAGAACCATTCATCATCAAATAGGGATTTAAACCAGCTTGTTCGAGTCGTGAACGTTGAGCAGAAGCGGAATTATATTCGTTCTGTTTATTCCACATTTCCGTATTATAGTCGGTTTCCTTTTTAAACATATCTTCTTGCCAACGGCGGTTATGAATATTTAAATTAGAATTCGCTCTATTTTGAGCATAAGTACCAATAGCACTTGAAGTAGCTGCAATACCAGCAGCCAAAACACCTGACCAAGACATAATTATAAGTTTTAAGTTAAACAAAGGCACACCGTTTCACAACGGCATGCCGAAAAAAAAGAACTAGAATATATTACTCCGAAGTCGGAGCAACAGACGAAACAGTATTTTCAGAATGTTTAGAAATAAGCTGTTGTTCAGCTTCAGTACGTATTTGTTGAACAAGCATAGAATAATTTTCATTTAAATAATTAGACCATGCCAATATTTCAGAAGGTGTTTGAAGATACCTAGACTTACACAAATTGACTAAATCATTATCACTACATTTCTTACGCAATTCAGAAAGCGCAGTAGATTTAGGTACAAGACTATCAAAGAATTTCTTAATATTATCTGCACCAAGATTAGATAATCTTTCTTGATTAAACAACAAAGATATATCATTTTGAACAACTCGAAGCGTATTACCTTCACTATCTGTTATAGAATCCAAAGGTAATTGGTCAATAGGTGAAGATTGATACAAATAACTATTAATCATATCATAATTACGCAAAGTAATAGGAGGAATTTTTTTAGAACGTATCATAATTATATGGATTTTAAATTAGTAGGGTAAACCATCATAATCAAGGTTACGAACTACCTTAACATCATGAAATGAATTTATTAACAAGTTGTCTGTGTCCCAAGAACCATTAGCATTAACAGCAAAAATACTATCTAGAACAGACGGATTAACTTTAAAGAAAGAATAATCTAAAGATTTAGAAGATTTATAATTAGCAAGATATTGCTTAAAATAACTATCACCAATTGCAGCCGTCCAATATTTTAAAGAACCTGTAAAAGCACCAGTTACAACATCAATAGAAGTCTTATAATCAGCATACCTAGGAACATAACCTAGAGAATTCATACCATCAGAAGTAGAAGAAACAGTACCTTCAGTTGAAGGAGCTTCACCAACAGACATAAAAGCGGAAGACAAAGCAACAGCAGGAAGAGACTGCATACCAATTCTATCAAATTCGGGAATTGCATAATCATAAGTTTTGGTTTTAAACCAAATAGGCTTAGTAACGCTATCCATATAATCCAAAATAGGAATAGAATGATAAATACACATAATAATACCATGTTCTTTTGATTCAAAAGTATTATAACCTCCAACAGTTCCAACACCTTTACCAGCAATATCAGCTTGAGAACCTTCTGCGTCTAGAGAAGTATTTATAACTTCGGAAATATCAATATTATCAGAAGTACCACCAATCCATTCACAGAGATTAGAACGTGAATTTGGAACATCGACACCAAAATGTTTTTTAATTTGGTCCTTATAATCCAATTGACCAGAAAGTGTAATTTCTTTCCATTTTTGCAAAGCTTCAGCTTGACGAAGAGCAATAACAGTAAAGGTACTAGTACGTTCAGAAGAAACACGTATAGCACCGTCACCAAAATAACCTTCAATATTTTCTACATCAAAATTAGAGGAAGAATTATCAGTAGTATACTTACCAGCTAATTGACCACTACGCAAATTTAAATCAGTAAAAGAGATTTCGGAAGGAATAGTAATAGTACCAATATCAGTAGAACCACCATATTGTGCTTCGGGAAGAACACCCATAAATAAATCTTTATTCCAATTACAATAATTAAGGTCAAAAAGATTTCTAGGAATATCAGAAGAAACATCGGTTTTTGGACATAACTGACTTAAAGGAACTTCGGGGGTCTTCAATACATTATTAAGATAGTCAACATTATACAAAGTAGGATTAGAAGCTTCCCATTGAGAATTACGAAAATAATCTTGACAAATTTTCTGATAAGCGAGTAAAGGAAAAGCGTTTAAAGGTACTGGAGAGGTAGCAGAAATAGTTCCATAAGATTTAATAGAATAAGAACCATCAGTATTACTACCATAAGTAGACATATTAGCACCTACACAACCTAAACCTAGATAACGTAAAAGCTTAGCAGATAAGTCACCACGATAAAAACCAAAATAATTATTAACATTCCTATTACCAGCAATGGAAGCAAGTTTTAGACGATTGAAATAACTAGCAATACCATTAGGAGACAAAAAAGGATGTTGAAGACCTATACTAGCCTTTTCATTAATACCATTAGCAAAAGTAGGATTACTTTGGGTTTGAGTTATAAGAGTATCAAAATAACGCCAAAGCAAACGATAAGGTACAAAGAAATAATCATAATATTCTTTTATACGAGTAAAAGCAGCGGTATTAACAGGCTGAGTACGGGTAAAAGATTGTACCTTTAAATCAAACTTATCACCTGGTAACACCTCTTGCATATAAACGGGGAGTAACTCACCAACTTTAGCTGTAAAACACTTACGTTCGGACAAATCAAACGCATTACGACTAACATGATTTTGCAGTCGTTTTAAATCCATTACATTAGACATAGTTAAACAATTTAATTAGTACATAAATATATTATTTGCATCATTCAGTGATTTATGCTTAATAGAATTACTGAAAGATACTTCAGTATTATAACACAAATCTATATATGAATTAAGAGATTTATAATTTTCTTCATCTAGATTAGATAAATACTTTTCTAGAAACTCAGACATATAAGGCATGGAGCAATCAAAATAGGGTAGACCATCATTGAAATTATCATACAAGTAAGGTATAACACCGTTACCATTATATTCTAACTTATCATTATAAGTATTATATTGGTCTCTTAAACGTTCATAATCTACATAATCATAATAACGTTTTATTTGAGAAATACGTTTACGATATAAATTAGTATTACCATCACAACAGAATACATGGAAATGCTTAGATACATAGAACAAATGACAAATACGGGCACGAAGCTTATCGTATTCATCTGAAATATTATCACAGATATAAGCTTTTAATTCATGATAAACAACACTACCATAATAAGCACAGAAAGTTAAAAACTCTTCTTTCATAGATGGATTAACCAAAACACCATAATCTTCTGAAGATAAACAAGTAGTAAGTAAATCATTGATTACATGGTCTACAATTTCTGTAACGCTATCCGTTTTATAGATATTCCTCGCTTTTGCAAAGAGTTTATAAGAGTAAGATAATTCGTTATAAGACATGCGACGGTATCCGACAACTTTGGGGAAATATAAAGAGACAAGCGACCGCCAAGGGTGCAGCTCTGTAATTCCAGCATAGCACAAGCGGAGTGTTTGTACAAAGTAACTAGGCTCATTTTCATATATTTCTTCTTTCGCATTTTGATAAAAGCTTTGAGCGAAGCCGATAGAATGTGACGAGAACGGAGCACAGGCATCGTGCGTAAATAGTCTCGGCATAGACACACGGCTATTAACGTAACCAGCAAGGTACGATGAACATTTGCCTCGGGACAACGAGAAGTCGACACGACCAAACGAGACGGACTTACTATGCCACTTTTTGGACCTTTTGTTATATACACGGGTGCGAGAAGACCAGCCGAGAAGTATACATTTGCGAAAGTTCTTAAATGTATCTTCCGAGTTGAAGTAAAATAAGAAATGGAAATGCGGGCGGAAGTGTACTGGTCCGTATTCTCCAACAAGGTAGTAACGTACTTTTTCATCTGTATATTTGTTTAATTCTTTTCTGAAACGCTTTAAAAATTTTTGTGCATCTTTCTTGCATAAATAAGGTATATCAACACCAGCAAGAGTTTTATTACGAGTCTTACCTATCAACTGACAAAGCTTGAAATCGTCTATACTATCTTGAAAAAGGTATCTACCGAAGATATTTTCTTCTTTACTGAACCTATCAGTAACATCATAAAAAGCATACCAACCAAGCTGAGTTTTTTCAGCACGCATAAGGGGAACAAATTCGTTTTTATATGTAAGAGTAACAAACATACAATATTTGTAGTCTTGTTCCTGTATCTGACAAAGCAAAGATTTTTGTCTACTTTGCTTAATTAAACAAGATTTACAGACACCGCAACCAACAGTTATCCATTCTTTAGAATATCTATTCCAAATGCGCTTAGGATGAAAACACGAAAATACACGTAAACTATTTTTTATCATACAACAATATATATTGACCGTCAGTACTTATAGTATCATAATATTGAAAGTAACCAATACCACGATGTTCAACGTTACGAGATACACGACAACTGGAAAGCGAATATATACCAAGTGCACCAGCTATCAAGGTCAAAGCATACAAAATAACCTTGATAATGATTTCTATAATTTTTTCTTTCATAATATAATGTTTAAATTTGTTGCTTCAAATATAAATGATTTAATATAATAGCTATTATGTAAAATAGAAGATTATGCGTGATGAACTTACCATATATAAAGCAAGTGCTGGAAGCGGCAAGACTTTCCGCTTAGCCCTTGAATATATAAAATTGTTAACCCTCTGCCCTACAGCTTTTCGCTCTACTCTTGCAGTTACGTTTACTAATAAAGCTACCGACGAGATGAAGACTCGTATACTTGCAATGCTTTATGCACTTTCGAATTCCTTGCCAGACGGTAAGGCTTGCTCACAAGTAGCGTCATCAGAGCTCAATATTTCACAAGAAGATATCCAGAAATGTGCGGTTATAGCATTGCAGGAACTTATACACAACTATGATTACTTTCATGTTGAAACGATTGACAGCTTTTTTCAAACCGTTCTCCGTAATCTTGCCAAAGAGCTAGATCTTGGTGCAGCATTGCGTATAGAGCTTGACGGAAAGCGAATTGAAAGCGAAGCCGTGGACTGTATGGTTGACGAATTGGACGAGAGTTCTCGTCTGTTTCGCTGGCTTATGAGGAATATTCTTGAGAAAATAGAAAATGGCGAAAACTGGAACGTAATTAAGGATGCCAAGAATTTTGGCAACATGGTCTTTGATGATGAATACCAACGGCATGCTGTTGAATTAGATGCCATTTTCGCAGAGAAGGATTTCTTTTCACATTACAGGCAGGATATCCTGGACTTGCGTAAACATGTTACGGAACAATTGGATGGGCAAGTTGCCAAATTCAATGATATATTGAGCAATTATAGTGTTGATGTCGGGGATTTGCTTGGAGGTGCTTCAAGAGGAATATTAGGATACATGAAAGGACTGTTGAATAATGGTCTGAAATCTCTTGAATATCAGAAAAAAACAGTTGACGGATTGCTTGCAGATGCAAATAATTGGTGTAAGCAGAAAGCAGCGTCTAAAGAACATATAGTTGCCGTGGCAGACGATGTCTTGATACCTTTTTTGCGTGAGACGGAGGAGATGCGTTGCCGTGCGATTTTTGTGACCAATAGTGCAACTATGACATTGCGCAATCTTGACAATTTGCGTCTGCTTGGCGATATAGGACGCAAGATGAAAGAGATGAATGCCAACGAAAATCGTTTCTTGCTGAGCGATACTCAGCAGGTTTTGGCAGGCATGATTGACGATAGCGATTCCCCTTTTATCTTTGAAAAAATAGGAATGCAGCTGCAGCACATTATGATTGACGAATTTCAAGACACAAGTCTTGTGCAGTGGCGCAATTTCTTTTGTCTGCTGCGTGAGTGTATGAGTAGCAAATGTGCTGACGAAGGTGCTGTAGCAAACCTTATTGTTGGTGACATAAAGCAGAGTATTTACCGTTGGCGTGGTGGAGATTGGCGTTTGTTGGCAGGAATCCGTAATGAATTCCCTGGCTATAGTGTTGATATTCAAGCGTTGAAGGACAACTACCGTTCCGAACGTAACATTGTGCTTTTCAATAATTCTTTTTTCCGGATAGGTGTTGAGAAGGAAACTGAAGCAGAGGCACAAGTGAATGCTTTGGAAGCCCGACTCTTGGCTGAGGCATATGCCGATGTTGAGCAACGCCCTATGAAGAAAGATGCAAGAGGTCTGGTGAGCATCTGCATGCTGAATTCAGAAAACTGGCAACAACGTATGCTTGAAGAAACAGAAAGGACTTTGCGTATGTTGATAGACCATGGTACGCCTCCGCATGACATTGCCATATTACTGCGTACAAATAGGAATATAGCAATGCTAGCCGACTATTTGCATGTTCATTGTCCCGACATCAGTGTGCTGAGCGATGAGGCTTTTCGCCTTGAATATGCAGTGTCAACACGTTGCATTATACTTGCATTGAAGCATATCTATGAACCTTCGGACAAGCTTTCACTCGGATTGCTGGCTAAGATAAACGTGGAACTCTCGGGTGAGGATAATGCGGATGCACTGTTGGCTTCTGTCTCCGAGCTCTCGGAATTGTTGCCAGAAGAATATGTCAGTCAGGCTGACAAGCTAAAAGAACTTCCGCTCTATGACTTGTGTGAACGTCTATTTTCCATTTTTTCTCTCGATAGGCTATCTCAAGAGAGTGCTTACATATGCGCCTTCTTTGATGCATTAACGGAATACATCAATGATATGACGGCTTCTCCGCTTGGGTTTGTGCATGAATGGGAAGAGAACATTTCCAGGAAAACAATTCAGACGGATAGTGTCAACGGAGTGCGCTTGCTTACTGTCAACAAGAGTAAGGGGCTTGAATTTGACACGGTGATACTCCCCTATTGCAATTGGCAGTTAGAAAAATATACAGGTAATATAATATGGTGTCATCCAGCGGAAGAACCTTTCTCGCGGCTTCCTGCCATTCCGATAGACTACTCAACAAAATTGAGTGAAACAGTTTTTGCAGCAGACTTTCGCCATGAACATACGCAAAACACCATAGATAATATGAATTTGCTGTATGTAGCATTCACCAGGCCGAAGAAAAATCTGTTTGTCATTGGGCAACGTCCTGGCAACCGCAGACTTACGAATAACCGTTCGCAACTTTTGGCCGATGTATTGTCTGCACTATGCGAAGATGCTTCGCTAGACGGAGCCAAGCTTGAAGGCGATGACGATCCTGAAGGTGATTTGCTCTTCTCTTTCGGAACATTTGAGCCATCGGTGGAGAAGGAAAATGAAGAATCTTCAAACGTTTTCCTAAAACCATATGCACCGCTGAAAGCCACATTTTCCACCCGTAGCAAACCAATGAACTACCTTATGCCACAATCTGAAGGGCAAAAAGAAAAGCATGGCATTGATTTCAAGCAGAGCAACAGTTCGCGACAGTTCATTGAGGAGCTTTCCTCTGACGTAGAAGATGAAGAAACACCATCGAAAAAGGTTTCCCAATATATCAAAGAAGGTAATGTGATGCATCTAGTGTTGTCGGAAATACATACCATAGCAGATATTCATGATGTGTTGGATCGCTATGAGAGCGAAGGAATACTTCCTGGAGCTAATCTCAACCGTGACGAGATAGAAAAGAATCTTAATGCTGCAATAAGCGGCAATCCCACCGTTGCAGAATGGTTCTCGCCTCGCTGGACACTATTCAACGAGTGCTCAATACTTTGCGAGACAGCACAAGGAGAGATAACAGCCCTACGTCCAGACCGCGTAATGAAGGATGGAGAGCGCATTGTTTTGGTGGACTTTAAGTTTGGGCGTGTAGACATGCCGCAATACCACGAACAGGTGAAAACGTACATGAGTCTACTTAAGGGCATGGGCTACACAGATGTTACCGGCTACTTGTGGTTCCTGAAGCAAGGAAAGGTGATAAAGGTGGGCAAATGAAATAGTTAACAATTACACAATCGTAAGATATCAACAATGGACAACACTTTTCTTAGTATAGTGGCACAAGACCTTGTGGAACGTTACGGCACGGACATGACCCGCATAGCCGTTGTCTTTCCCAACAAGCGTGCCGCACTCTTCTTTAACCGTCATCTATACAGCGCAGCAGGAAAGCCCGTTTGGGCTCCTACATACATTACTATAAGCGAGCTCTTCCATGGCGACTCGCCTTTTAAACAAGCCGATCCGATATTGTCTATCGTAGAACTGTATGCCGTGTATTCCCAAGTAACAGGCAAAGATGAAACGCTAGACCAGTTTTTTGAATGGGGTAAACTACTTGTCGGTGACTTTGATGACGTAGACAAAAACATGGCTGACCCGAAAGAGCTCTTCGCCAATATTGCCAACATACACGAGTTTGACAGTGCCGACTATCTGACAGACAATCAGAGAGAAACGCTAAAGCGTTTTTTTGCCAACTTTAGCGAAGAACATAATTCACGGTTAAAGGAAACTTTCTTGACATTGTGGAACAAGCTCGGCGACATATACACTGCATACCGTGAGCGGCTCTTACAAAAGGGCATTGCCTATGAAGGAATGCTATACCGCGATGCCATCGAGAACAATCGCATAAAGGTAGACAAGGACAAGTATATTTTTGTTGGCTTCAACCTCTTGCAAAAGGTTGAACTGAGCCTCTTCAGAATGCTGAAGGAAGAGGGCAAAGCCGAATTTTATTGGGATTTCGACACCTTCTACTGTAATCCTTCAGCCCGCAAGCAGCAGCGTGAGGCGGGGAAATACATCGCGCAGTATATAAGCTTGCTTGGCAACCAAATGCCTGCAAGTATGTTTCATACGGCATATTGCAATTTTAATAAGCCAAAGAGCGTGGAATTTGTAAAGGCAAAGACTGAAAATGTTCAGGCACGCCATGTGGCACAATGGCTACGCACGGAAAAACGTTATGCCCAAAGCAGTCGCACAGCTATTGTCATGTGCGACGAGACGTTGCTTCTTCCTGTGCTATATTCCCTTCCTGCTGCAGACGGTGAGGATTATGATGTGAATATCACGGCAGGATACCCCTTGGCGCAAACCCCTGTGGCATCGTTCGTAACGCAGCTTCTCGACATGCAGACAACCGGACACCGTGCAGATGGAGGTTTTCGCTTCAAGGTTGTGAAGAGCGTTCTGCTTCACCCCTACTCCACTTTGGCTGCCCCCTCAGCCCCTTCGCTGCTTGAGCATCTTGAGAGTCAGCATATTTATTTTCCCTCGCAGGCAGACCTTGCAAGAGACAATGAACTGGAACTGCTCTTCCGGCAACCTACAACCAATATTGAACTGATGAAATGGCTTGTGGAAGTGCTTAGAAGCGTAGCACCCCATTGCGAATCTGAATTCTATCAAGAGGCGGTGTTCTGTACATATACAATAGTCAATCGTTTGCAAACGCTCGTTTCTGAAGGGCAACTAGATGTAGACCGCACAACATTGCAAAAACTCCTAAAGCAGATAATTGCCACATCGAGCATTCCTTTCCATGGTGAACCAGCGAAGGGAATACAGATAATGGGAGTGCTTGAAACGAGAAATCTTGACTTTGACCATCTGCTCATTCTCTCTTGCAACGAAGGAAATATGCCGAAGGGCATACGCGACTCCTCATTCATACCCTATGCTCTGCGCAAGGCTTACGGCCTTACAACCGTAGACAACAAGGTTGCCATCTACGCTTATTACTTCTTCCGCCTTATACAAAGGGCGAAAGACATAACCGTGGTTTACAACAATGCAACGGAAAACGGCAACCGTGGCGAAATGAGCCGTTTCATGCTGCAAATGCTTGTTGAAACAGATTTCAACATTCGGCGTACAACATTGCAAACTGGTCAGGATGCTATGTTACCATCAGAATCAGAGGTTAAGAAGACGAAGCGGATGATGTGTTCGCTAAGGCAAATGTCGTCGGATGAACATCCTCTTTCGCCAACAGCTCTGAACATGTATATGGCATGCCCTATGAAATTTTATTACAACTACATGGCTGGCATAAAGGAACCAGACGATGATGCAGAGGAGGAACTGTCGCTGCGTGCCTTCGGAAACATCTTCCACAATACGATGGAACAACTTTACAAACCTTACGCTGGCATAGGACGCACCGTTACCGCTTCGCTCATTGAAAAGCTGGTTGAGAAGCATAATGTTGAGGCTACAGTCGACCGCATGTTCATACGTGAGATATATGGAAAGGATGTCAATCCAGGACGTAAACTGCATTACACTGGCATGCAACTGTTGAGTAGAAGAGTGATAATCAAGTATGTTGAACGCATGCTGAAGCTCGACATGAGGCAAGCCCCACTTGATATCGTTTCAGTAGAAGGGAATGTGAAAAGAACTGTTTGTGTGCAAACGCCGCAAGGAAATATAGATGTGGTCATTGGTGGGCGTGTTGACCGCATAGATACTTTAACCGACAGGCAAAGCGGAAAGCGGTTGACGCGTGTGGTAGACTATAAAACGGGCTCCTCTGCCGTTAGAATGGCACCCAAAGATGTGGAGACAGTGTTTCGTGCCAATGCCGACGAGCGGTCAAGAGGGCATACCGACTATTATTTTCAGACGATGCTCTATTCTGACATAATACGCGGAGCAAACGGTTCCCTAGCCCATCCGTTTAACCCGCAGGCTTTGCCTGTGGCTCCTGCTTTGGTGTTTATCCAAAAGGCAGCGGCCGACGACTACGACCCTGTGCTCTTAATGGGAACGGTGCGCATGACTGACATTGCCGAATATTCGGCCTCCTACAACGAATTGTTAAAGGATCTGCTCACAGAATTGTTCGACATGGATAAGCCTTTCCGCCGCACAGCTGATGCTGGGGCATGCAAATACTGTCCGTATGTCGGTTTCTGTGGAAGGTAAAATCTTATTTTTATAAGAAGAAAACTTTAGACATATTAAAACGGCGGCTTCGAACCTGCAGAGAGGTGAGGAAGTCGCCGTTTTGTATCCTAGCCCGTAATTTTTACGTTTTTACAACGTTTCTCTTCATTATGCTATTCCGGGAGTTTTGAATTAGCCTTTGCCTGGAACTTGCTTTCGTTGATTATAAATCTTTCGTGCGTACCGCTGCCTACCAGACCCGTTTCATCATAGACATTAACGCTGAAGACAATGCGTCTGCCATCCACTTCAATGAGTTCAGATTCACACTTTACAGTCATGCCCAATGGTGTGGGGGCAAGATGCTTTACGTTGAGCAGAGTGCCCACTGTGCCTTGTCCTTCTTCCAACTGTTGAGTTACACTTCGCCAGCAAGTCTCTTCGATTAGGGCTATCATGGCAGGGGTTGCAAAGACGCGCAGCGTGCCACTGCCCATACTAAGTGCTGAAAGTTCTTCCGTTACCTTGCGTTCAAGGGTGTTTTTTGTTCCTGTTTGCATATCTTGAGATTTTGGTTATTTCATGCAGTTATGCTTCTTTTGCGCTTGCATTGCCAGTATTCTGTTTCTTATGTGAAGAAGCATGGCGATTATCGGTGCGTTTCATCTTGGGTGCAGAACTTTTCTTTTTCGTTCC
>CAVLBD010000052.1:0-18056 GCA_963661195.1 bacterium | reverse complement strand
CGAAGGAGTTGGTACGCATCAATACCATCTATCCTACCTTTGGACAATGGGGTGATGGTTATAAAGACGGACTAACAAATAAGTGGGTAGAAAATATCCAGAATGCCGATCAACTCACCGAGGATAAATTCTATATGCAAATTATTGGTCGTCAATCGTACACGCCCACGACGGAATAAACTTAATCTCCCCCTCGTGGGATAACAGTTAACACATTATAAAATCCCCATGCAACAGGCAATAACTGTCGTTGCATGGGGATATTATTCGTTGAAAGGTTTGAAAGCAACATGCCTGTTTTGTCTTTATATAATAAAATCAATATCTTTGCATTTAATGTGGGTTCTATAAATTCACTTATTAACTGGAAAAAAGTTGAAGTGTAGCATATTTTTGAGCATAAGAAGTACATTTTGTTCCTTTTCCTTCATCATTTTCTTAAAAATGTGGAGAAAAATTGTTGGGGTATTGAAATTTATGCTACCTTTGCAAGGTGTAGGTGTATAAAAAGCACACGAAAACATTGTGAATTGTCTACACTAAAGCGTGAAACAACACTTGAAATATAGATAATACAACAGCAGAATATTCTAAACAAGTGGTATAAAGCTAAAGAAAAAACAGAAATATAAATGCCAATATGGTATGTTTCATTTTAAAGCATATCTGTATATTAAAGCACAAAAGCAATTATAACAAAATGATAGACATGAAACTTAAAACAATTCTTGGCGTTGCCCTTGTGGCAGGAAGCCTTGCTTCTTGCTCGGTGGAGGACAACGAGAGCGCAGCATCAAAGGTAAAAGAGGACTACACGCGCGAATTTATCAAACAATTCGGTACCATAGACCGCAATCAAGACTGGAGCGTTGTTGAGCAGAAGAGCGTCACAGTAGACCTCACGCAGCCAGCTCACGTTAAGATTTACGAGAAACAGGGGGGGTATACCGCTTAGCTGCTGATTATAAGGGTGTTACGAAGCAAACCATTACCTTCGACGGTTTGGAAGGCGACGACACACCGTTCCTTGTAAGTATTGACGGCGCTAAGTATGCCGTAGAGAATGGTCAGACCCTTACTATCACGGCTTCAAGCAAGAATGGCGCACTGCGTGCTTCCCAGATTCCCAGTGATTGCACTTATATAAAGCAAGGTGATGCCAAAACCATAACCTTGTCAACTACCGACAACAAAATGAGCAACCTTGCCAAAAATGGTGTTGATCATATTGAAACGGGATTAGTTAACTTAGTTAAAGAGGGTAGAGAAGTCTTGACGAAGGGTCAAAGCGTTAGTTTTTATCCTATTTATTGGAATTCGCCTAAGAAGCACATCGCAGGTGTTTACTATCATGAAAATGGCCAGCTCGTTCTTGTGCCAATGTATGCTGATAAGATTGACAATAATGATTTAAGCTTCTATAAGTGGTATGGAATAGGCAATGTGGGAATTTATGGCGAAAGTCCTTATGCAGTGCAGACAGATGCAGAGGATTGTTGGCATTACGCGAAAACATCGGTCCTTTTTGGTAATTCTTGGGATGTAGAATACCATAGTGGTTTCAAATTCCAAAGCAAACCCTACATTATAACTCCTGACGTAAGTTTGGCTGCCGGTGTTTATGTTATGGTTGATGGTAAGCCATATTATTCAGAGGCTTATTTGAATGACGGCGGAATATCCTATTTCGCAGAGACATCCATTTTGACAGGTGACGGCTCAGACAAGACTTACACATATCTCTGTTTCGATGATCCCAGTGACAACGGCGGCGAGGGAGACCATGATTTCAACGACCTCGTGTTCTACACACCGCGTGAGATAACTCCTGTCACAGAAGACGAGATACAGTGGACAGTGGCTTGCGAAGACCTCGGTGGTACGTTCGACTACGATTTCAACGACATCGTGTTCCGCGTGAAGCACGTTGCAGGTAACGACTACCTCACCATCTATCCGATGGCAGCCGGTGGTACACTGCCCGCAACGCTCTATTACAAGAGTACTCCAATCTCTGCAGAGTGGCACCAGCACTTCGGTAATGGCTATGAGTCTACAGAGATGATCAATACCGGACGTACGGAAGATCATGTTATTTGGCCAATCCGTCTTGAAGGCGTTCCTACAAACTGGAGCATGAAGGCGTTTACAGCCGACCCGACTGCAAAGGATGGTGATTTCTCCATCGTTGTTGAGCGTGCCGACGGCACGAAGAATACTGTAACCGGTCCAAGTCAGGGCGAAGCTCCGCAGATGCTTATCCTGCCTTACGAATGGCAGTGGCCAACAGAGCTGACACACATCACCAAGGCTTATCCTGATTTCGGTACGTGGGGCAGCAACTACACCAACACCACTTGGGTGAATAATAAGGTCAGCGAAAACTTAATTTCCGGTTTTGCTGAAGGTCAGGTAACTGCAACCAAAGCCGCAAAGGTGGTTAAGGTGCAGTAACAGAATTGAAAATCATTGTTATTGCAAAACTAGAACTTTTGCAATAACAGTTAATAAAAGCTAGGCAAAGTCCCGTGTAAACCTTACATTGTGAAGGTCGGCACGGGGCTTTTTCTGTTGGAATAAGTTGCAAGTGACGAAAAAAAAACGTTACTTTGCAGATGCAAACGATGCCTTATGACAACGAAGGACAACAAAGAGAAGAGCCGCACCGCTCGCTAAACGCTCGGTAAGTATTTCTACGATTTGAGCAAACTGGTATTCTCAATCATGGTGTTGGGAAATGTGGTAGACCTATTCGGAAAGAACCATTATGGAATTATGAATTTGGTTTCTTTCTGTTTAGGAGTATTTGCTACATGGGCATTAGCCCTTGTAGGTAATAAAATTTTAAAGAAATAGTTATATATGTCAGGATTTACTTTTACAATGGGACTGATAGCAATAATAGCCATAGGCATATTGCTATGGACATACACCAAGTCAGGGAAGAAATGGTTGGATAACCTATAATCAATAAGTTAACCAGTATTAGGGCTGTTATCCTTTTTCTAGCACATTTATTTCAAAGCCCGCGGCAATGGAACGTTTTGAGTGCGGGGTTGCAAATGAAAGCCCGCAGGGACAATAATCATTTTTATAGGTTACTGTAAACGCAATGACGGGAAAAATATGTAACTTTGTAAACAATATTTTTTTTAATGTAGAATCAAAAAAACTAAAAACGACAATATTATGAACAAGATGAAATTGGCCACTCTTGGCCTTTGCGCTGCAGCAGTGGTAAGTTGCGGAAACAATACAGGAAATGGAGCATTGATAGGAGCTGGTGGCGGTGCGCTCGTAGGAGCGATAATCGGTAAGCTGGCTGGCAACACAGCCGTAGGTGCAGCCATAGGAACAGCGGTAGGCACTGGTGCCGGTGCGCTTATCGGCAAGCACATGGATAAGGTGAAGGCAGAAGCCGAGGCATCTCTTAACAATGCCAAGGTAGAAGAAGTTACCGATGTAAACGGCTTGAAAGCCGTAAAGATAACGTTCGATTCCGGAATCCTCTTCTCAACCAGTTCTGCAGAACTGAGTTCCGCAAGCAAGACAAACTTGAACAGTCTTGCAAAGCTGATGAAGAAATATTCCACTTGCTCTGTTGACATCTATGGTCACACCGACAACCAGGGTTGGAAGAACGCCACACAAGAAGAGAGCGACAACAAAAACCTTGCTTTGTCCAAGCAAAGAGCACAGTCTGTGGCAGACTATATGAAGGCTCAGGGCGTGGCTTCAAGCCAGATGCAGAACATCGTTGGCAAGGGAAGCACAGATCCTGTTGCGTCAAACGACACGAAAGCAGGCATGCAGCAGAACCGTCGTGTAGAGATCTTTATGTATGCTAGTGAAGAGATGGTGAAGGAAGCTCAGCAGGGAACGCTGAAAGTGAACTAAGCCTCGTTTCCTGATTGTACAGATGACAAGTTGCAGATGCTTTGCATCAAGCACTTGAAACACAATAAAATAAAGAGTTTTGAACCATGGACAAACGCCGTCCGTGGTTCTTAACTCTTGTTTCGTAAAAAGACGTATAATGAAAATTTTCGTAAAGATACTGCGTTGGGCGGCGATAGCTTTTTTCGGCAGTACCATCCTTGCAGTGGTATTGTTTCGTTTTCTACCCGTTTACTTCACGCCCCTTATGTTCATCCGTTGCTTTGAGCAGGTAGCTGATGGCGAAAGCATAAAACTCCATCACCATTGGGTACCGATGGAAAGAATCTCTCCCCATATGCCTGTGGCAGTCATGGCGAGCGAAGACGCGCGT
Source organism: bacterium (assembly GCA_963661195.1). GTDB lineage: Bacteria > Bacteroidota > Bacteroidia > Bacteroidales > Bacteroidaceae > Prevotella. The sequence continues at coordinate 13,786 of CAVLBD010000052.1, read as the reverse complement.
TTCCTTCTTCACCACGGCTTTGACTATGAGGCGATAGAGAAAGCCGCCGTGAACAACATGAAGGGAAAGAAGAAACACGGAGCCAGCACCATAACGCAGCAGACGGCAAAGAACGTGTTTTTGTGGCCAGGCCGCTCGTGGGTCAGAAAAGGTTTCGAGGCATACTTCACTGTATTAATAGAATTTATGTGGAGCAAGCAGCGCATCATGGAGGTTTACCTCAATTCCATAGAGATGGGCGACGGCATATATGGTGTAGAAGCAGTGGCAAACGACAATTTCAATACCACCGCCGACATGCTCAGCCGTGGACAATGCGCGCAGATAGCTGCCACGCTGCCCAATCCCCGCAAGTTCAGTTCAAAGAACCCCAGCCCCTATATGCTGAAGCGCCGTTCGCAGATAGAACATCAGATGCGCTTCATCCCGTCGTTTCCAAGAGAAGGGGAGGACATAAACCCCGAAACATCGGCAGGTGGCGTATACAGAAACTACAAAAGGAAATAAATGTCAGACAACATACTTGACGCTCTGAACCAGAGCCAGCGCGAAGCCGTGGAATACTGCGACGGCGAGCAGCTCGTCATAGCCGGAGCCGGTTCGGGCAAGACGCGTGTGCTTACTTATAAAGTGGCGTATCTGTTAAGGAATGGTGTAAAGCCGTGGAACATCCTCGCTTTGACGTTCACCAACAAGGCAGCCAACGAGATGAAGGAGCGCATCAACTCCATCGTTGGTGGCAATGATGCAAGGTATATCTTTATGGGCACGTTCCACAGTATCTTCTCAAGGATATTGAGGCGCGAGGCAGACAAGATAGGCTATACGTCAGGCTTTACCATCTATGACGATAGTGACTCAAAGAGCCTTGTCAAGGCACTCATAAAGGAAGCAGGCCTCAACGACAAGATATACAAACCCTCCACCGTGGCATCGCGCATCAGCATGGCGAAGAACCACCTCATATTGCCCAAGGATTATGTTAACGACAAGCAGCTGATGGTGCGCGATTTCGAGATCCACATGCCCGAGGTGTCAAAACTCTATGCCGAATATTGCGAGCGTTGCCGCCGGGCGAATGCCATGGACTTCGATGACCTTCTCGTAAACACCTACCGTCTGCTTAGCGATAGTAGCGAGGCACGTGAGAAATACGCTTCGCAATTTGAGTATATCCTCGTAGACGAGTATCAGGACACCAATGCTGTGCAACAGAAAATTGTAGAATTGCTCGCAAGTGTTCACCATAGAGTGTGTGCCGTGGGCGATGATGCGCAGAGCATCTATGCCTTCCGCGGCGCAAACATCGACAATATGCTAGCCTTCGAAACAGCCTTCAGCGGCAGCCGCCTGTTTAAGTTGGAACAGAACTACCGCAGTACGCGGCGCATAGTAGAAGCCGCCAATAGTTTGATACGCAACAATCAGTGGCAGATACCCAAGAATGTGGTAAGCATGGGCGGCGAGGGCAACAAGCTAAAGGTAAAACAAGCCTATAGCGACCGTGAAGAGGCAGCCATTGTATGCCGCGACATCAGGCAAATGATGCGTAGCGATGGGTTTCAGTACAGCGACTTTGCCGTGCTCTACCGCACCAATGCGCAGAGCCGCACATTTGAGGAGGAATTGAGGAAGAACAGTATGCCGTATAAGATATATGGCGGCTTGAGTTTCTATCAGCGAAAAGAGATAAAAGACATCATAGCCTATTTCCGCATAGTGGCAAATCCTGACGACGAGGAAGCCCTAAAACGCATCATAAACTACCCGGCGCGAGGCATCGGGAACACAACGCTTGCAAAGGTGCAGGAAGCGGCAAACGAAAATTGCGTGAGCCTATGGACTGTTTTGCGCGAGTCAATGCGCTGCGGCCTGCATGTAGCAAAGGCGACAGTGGCGAAGTTATCAGCGTTCAGACAGATGATTGAAGGCTTCCGTCAGCGGCTGGAAACGGACGATGCCTACGAGCTGGGCAATGCCATCATAATGCAGAGCGGTCTGCACGCCGACCTTTACAGTGACAACGAGCCGGAAAGCGTGGCGCGACAGGAGAACCTAGAGGAATTTCTCAATGCCTTGCAAGATTTCGTAGCCACGCGACGCGAAGATGCAGCGCAGGAGGGAACGGCATTTCTGACAGACTTTTTGCAGGAAGTGGCACTGCTAACGGACTTGGAATCAGGCGAGGACGACAATACACCAAAGGTAAACTTGATGACCATCCACAGTGCGAAAGGTCTGGAGTTCCCTAATGTTTTTGTCGTGGGTATGGAAGAAAACATCTTCCCCAGTCCGATGGCAACCCATTCCCAACGCGAGATAGAGGAGGAGCGCCGACTGCTCTATGTGGCGATAACAAGGGCAGAAAAGAACTGCTGTCTGACATGCGCACGCAACCGCTACCGTTATGGTAAGATGGAGATAGACACTCCGAGCCGCTTTCTGAACGATTTGGACAAACGGCTGCTTGAAATATCCGGCTTGGACGATATGGGCAGAGAGAAGTCATATTCTAAATATGGAAATGCTTATGGCAACACGCAATACACAAATAGCCGCTTCCAGAACTCGCGCCCCGTGGCAACACAGTTTATGGCAGATCCCAAACCGCGGGAAGTAAGGCATGTTGACGACACCTACCACTTCCGTAAGGGTGACTACAAGCAAGTGCTGGGAATGGGAATGAAACCTACTTCTGCAGCAACGTCTTCACCGACAGCAGCGAGTGGCGGTGTGCCATTGAAGGTGGCAGAAGGAACTAGGGTTGAACATGCACGATTCGGCAAGGGGACAGTGCTGCGCACAGAAGGTTCTGGAGAGAACATGAAGGCAACGGTTAAGTTCGACAACGTTGGAACGAAGCAGTTGCTGATGAAGTTTGCAAGACTGACAGTCATTTGACATCAGTCTAAGCAAGAAAACAACACAATTTTCTTTGTCATGGCAAAAGGAAAACGCAGATTAAGAAAGAAAAGGATAGCCTGTCTCGTCTTGTTCGTCGTGGCAGTCGTAGTGCTGTCGGTCAAGGCATGCCGCGGATGCAAGGGAGACGAAACGGCAACAACAGAGGAGGAAGAATATAGGGTGCATCTGAACGACACGCTGACCAACGCAATGTCCGATGCACCAGAACTTAAAGCAATGGAAGAGCAGCTGGAACGCTACTTTACCCGGTGGGAACTGAACGGAGCACAGCTAGCAGTGACGCGTGGCGACTCACTTGTCTACGCCAAGGGATTTGGCTGGGCAGACAAGGAGAAGGTCGAGAAGATGGAGCCAAGCCATGTTATGCGCCTCGCTTCCGTATCGAAACTCCTTACGGCGGTGGGAATAATGCACCTTGTGGAAACGGGGAAGCTGAAACTTTCTGACAAAGTGTTTGGCCAGAACGGAATACTTAACGACACGGTTTTTACAAACAGGATAAGGGATGTGCGCTATTACGACATAACCGTTGAACACCTGTTGCGCCATGAAGGAGGCTTCACATGCGGGGCGGGCGATCCGATGTTCTCCACACGTTATATCATGATGCAGAACCATCTGACGGAAGCCCCCGACAACCGAAAGCTCTTGTGCATATTGCTGAAACGTCGCCTTGGCTTCACGCCCGGAACGGCACGCCGATACAGCAACGTAGGTTATATGTTATTGTCTATGATAATGGAGCGTCGCACGGGAATGGCTTATGAGACGTTCATGCAAGACAGCGTGTTCCGCAAGGCAGGGTGTTATGATTTCCATATCGCAGGCAGCTATTATGCCGACAAACGCACAAACGAGGTGAAATACTATATGCACAAAGGCTCCGAGCCTGTGTATGAATATAACAATAGTGGCAGGTTGGTGGAGAAATGCTATGGCGAGAACGATATTCCGCGTCTGGCAGGAGCAGGGGCATGGTGCGCATCAGCGGCAGAGCTAGCCCGTTTTGTGGCAAGCATAGACCTCTTGCCGGGCGTGCCAGATATACTTTCTAGAAAGAGTGTGGAGCTGATGACGTATGACATGCCCAACGGTGGTTTCTGTCTTGGCTGGAATTTCTGCAGAAAAGGAAAGCCCTGGATAAGGACGGGCTCACTTTCCGGTACGAGTGCGCTGGTGCTGCGTTACCCAGACGGCGAGTGCTGGATTCTGATAACGAACACTAGCACATGGAAGGGTCACGGCTTCTCAAACGACACCATGCGCTTGTTTGAACGGCTACGGAAGAAATATTCGGATAAGTTCCCGAAGAGGAACCTTTTCTTCTGAGAAAAAGTAAAGAGTGAAAACATCCATAGCGGTCGTTTTCACTCTTTTTCATATAATGGTTTTAGTTGTAGACTATTTTTTCTCCAATGCCACTACGTTTTCCACGTGCGGAGTGTGGGGGAACATGTCAACGGGCTGTATTGCCGTGACCTTGTATTTGGCATCGAGCAACTGCAAGTCGCGCGCCTGAGTAGCGGGGTTGCAACTAACATAGACAATGCGGTCAGGTTCAGCTCTTAAGATGGTGTCAACAACGTCAGGGTGCATGCCGGCACGTGGCGGATCGGTAATGATAACGTCGGGATGGCCGTGAGAAAGGATGAACTCGTCGTTGAGAATATCCTTCATGTCTCCGGCATAGAAAAGCGTGTTCGTAATGCTGTTGATTTCAGAGTTAACCTTAGCGTCTTCAATGGCCTCGGGTACATATTCGATGCCGACAACCTTTTTTGCCCCTTTCGCCACGAAATTGGCTATTGTCCCAGTGCCGGTATACAAGTCGTATACGGTTTCGTTTCCTGTCAGCTTGGCGAAGTTGCGCGCAACGCTATATAGGTGGTATGCCTGTTCTGTATTTGTCTGATAGAAGCTCTTGGGGCCCACCTTGAAGCGCAAACCTTCCATTGTCTCGAAAATATGGTCGTTACCCTTGAAAACGCTAATGTCAAGGTCACCGAAGGTGTCGTTACATTTCTGGTTGTCAACGTATAGCAATGATGTAATCTCGGGGAACGCATCCGCAAGATGCTGCATCAGAGCCATTGCGCGTTCGTGGTCGCCTTCCTCATCGTAGTGGAACTGCACGAGCACCATCCATTCCCTAGTGTTTGAATTGCGTACCATAATGTCTCGCAACAGCCCTACTTGCTGCCGTATGTCAAAGAATGAAATTCCCGATGAAATGGCGTAGTCGCGGATGTCGTTGCGTATGCGGTTCTGCAAGTCGTCCATAAGATGGCATTTCTCAATGGGAAGAATCTTGTCGAACGCCCCCGTGATATGGAAGCCGATGGCGCGCATCTCGCTGAACGCCTCGCCAGTAGATATTTCCTCCTTTGTCATCCACCGCTTGTTGCTGCAGCCGAATTCAAGTTTGTTGCGGTATTCGCGCGTCTTAACCGAACCGAGTATAGGTGATATCTCCGGCAACTCTATTTTACCGATGCGCTTTAGTTGTTGTTCAACCTGTTTCTGCTTCATGGCAAGCTGCTCGTTGTATGGCAGGTTCTGCCATTTGCATCCGCCGCAGATGCCGAAATGCTGGCAGAATGGTTCTTCGCGCACATCGCTCTTCTTGATGAAGCGAATGACTTCGGCTTCCATAAAGCTGTGTTTCTTCTTCTTCACCTGCAGGTCGACAACGTCGCCAGGCACGCAGAATGGCACGAAAACAACCATGTCGTCAACTCTCGCCAAGGATTTGCCCTCAGCGGCACAGTCGGTTATGGTGATGTTTTCGAGTATGGGTAACGGTTTCTTCTTTCTGGACATCTTTACTGTTCGTATGTATTTTGTATTATATTTCTAGTATATGCCAAAGGCAAGCATACTGAGAATTGCATGCAAAGGTAGTTAAAAATATCTGAAAGGAATGTTGTTTACCGTATTTTTGCTTACCTTTGCCCGCAAAGCCATGCCGCAATATGTTGAGGTCAAAGGCAGCGCCTTGGCAATATCCGCATGGCGGGTTTGGGGAATTAAAAAGAGAATGTTCCCGAACGTAAAGAATAAAGATACAGCTGTTTAACCGTCGTGGAAAGGAAACCACGCAAAAATTGAAAGTCTATGAACACAAATCTGAACAACAATCTGATTGGATCCGCATTGTTGGCGGCAAGTGTAGTGGTTCTTGGTTTCTGCTTGAAATCGGGAATAGACAATTTTGCGAACAAAGACCGCAAGGTGTCGGTAAAGGGTCTCGCTGAAAAGGAGGTGGATGCCGATAAGGTGACGTGGCCCATACTGTCGAAGGAGCTGGGCAACGATTTGCCCGACCTGTATGAGAAAATTGCCGTTACGCAGAAGAAGATAAAGAAATTCCTCTTGGACAGTGGCATTAAGGATGCGGAAATAAACATAAATGCCCCTGTGGTTGTGGATCTCAATGCCGACCAGTATTCGCGTAACGAGAGGGGATACCGCTATAACATAACATCAATAATAACAGTGACGTCGCGTAACGTGAAACTGGTGAGAAGCATAATAGCGCGTCAGGGAGAGCTTTTGAAGCAAGGCGTGGCAATCGTTGACGGAGGCTACGAGAATCCTGTGAAATATGAATACGTATCGTTTGCATCAATGAAGCCGAAGATGATGGAAGAGGCTATAACGAATGCGGAGAAGACGGCAGAACAGTTTGCCTCAAACAGCAAGAGTACGCTGAACAAGATAGTCAGTGCCGATCAAGGGCAGTTCTCAATAGAAGACCGCGACTCAAACACACCTTACGTGAAAAAGGTGAGAGTGGTGACAACGGTTACATATTCGCTGAAAGACTGACGCCTGCCTTGTGTATACTTCCGCTTTTTACGGGGTGGGGCAATGGCAATGCAGATAATACATATATAATTAAGGTAGAAAGAAAAAGCAATGAAGGATTACGAAACTTACATCTTTGATTTAGATGGAACGCTGCTGAACACTCTGGATGACCTTGCGGCAAGCACTAACTATGCCTTGCGTCGCTATGGGCAGAAGGAACATTCCGTGGAGGACATACGGTGTTTTGTAGGTAACGGAGTGAGGAAGCTCATCGAGAGGGCATTGCCTGATGGTGAGGCCAACCCGCTCTTTGAAGACGTATTTACTGTTTTCAAGCAACACTATCTTGAACACGGACTTGACACAACGAAACCTTATCCCGGAGTGGTGGACTTGCTGAAAGAACTAAAGGCAAGAGGTAAGAAACTGGCTGTGGTGAGCAATAAATTCTACACTGCCACGCAGGAACTCGTGGCGCATTTCTTTGGAGATTATGTTGAAGTGGCGATAGGCGAGCGCGAGAATATCCGCCGTAAGCCAGCGCCCGACACGGTGGAGGAGGCCTTGCGCCTATTGAATACGGGAAAAGAAAATGCAGTATACGTTGGCGACAGTGATGTTGATGTGGCAACGGCGCGCAACTCAGGGCTGCCATGTATCAGTGTGTTATGGGGTTTCCGTGACAAGGACTTTCTTGAACGTTGCGGAGCTGACACGTTTGTGGAAAAGGCGGAAGAGATATTACCTTAAAAATGATAAAAGAAGCGGTTGGTGTTGAAAGCCAACCGCTTCTTTTTATCGTAGGGTGATGTTATTTTCTGAATATTCCGAATATTGCGCTGCCGCTGCCGCTCATTGCTGCATATAGCGCACCGCGCTCGTAAAACTGCTGCTTGAGAACTTTCAGTTCTGGGTGAAGTGGGAAAATAGTATCTTCAAAATCATTTTTCAGCCATTTGCTCCATTCCTCAATGGGGCATGTCGTTACCGTATCACGACAGTTGCGCAGCGGTTTACGCGGTGCTATTCCGTGGAAAGCCTCGCGTGTGCTTACACAGACATCAGGTTTTATAACTTCTATGCGGTAGGCAGAAAGGTCGAGGTCAATAGGAACAAGTTGTTCTCCCACTCCCGTAGCGTAAGATGGAGTAGGATTTATGAAGAAAGCGCAGTCAGCTCCAAGCCGTGCGGCACGCTGCTGCATCTGCACAATGGAGAGCTGCAGGTTGAACAAGCTGTTAAGCAGACGTATCGTAGCAGCGCAGTCGGCAGAGCCACCGCCCATACCCGCCTGTGTGGGAATATTCTTTTCAAGGACAATGTCAACTGGAGGCAGATGGAACTCTTCGTCAAGCAGTTTGTAGGCACGGCAAATAAGGTTGTCGTCTGTAGCGCCCTGTATGGGAAGTCCTTGTATTGAAAGCTGGCAGCCAGAAGAACGATCTTCTGTGCAAGTAACTGTCAGATTGTCGGAGAAGTCATGAACCGGAAAAAAGACGGTCTCCAAGTCATGGTATCCGTCGGGGCGCCGATTTATGACGTTGAGTCCCATGTTTATCTTTGCAGGAATAGCAAGAGAGCGTGAGGCATTGTCGGTGTTATGTTCCATAATAGATGGCATGATTTTAAGTCGCGAACTTTTTTGCAGGTGTAGCCGCTTGTGATTTATTCGTATATGTCTTCAATACTGTATTCCCCAGCATTCGATGTGTCTTCGCTTTGGCAGGGGTTGAAGTCTTCAGGAATATCGAACTTCTCTTCGGGGTCGTATCCTAAGGCAGGGTTGGCAAACACCCGTTTCATATAGTATGCCCATATAGGCAACGCCATTGTTGCTCCCTGCCCCATAGCCATAGAGTCGAAATGAATGTCGCGGTCTTCACCTCCCACCCAACATCCGCTGACTAGACTTGGCGTGAAGCCCATGAACCAAGCGTCGGAATTTCTGTTCGTCGTTCCGGTTTTTCCTCCCATAGGACATTCCAGATTGTATTTGTAGCGTATGCGTCCGCCTGTACCGTGGTCAATGACGCTTTGCAGCATTTCAAGCATCTTGTATGCGCTCTCCTCGCTGATAACTTCGTTCATGCGTGGTTGGAACGTTGTTATGACATTACCGTCGGAGTCTTCAATCTTTTCAACGAACATGGGACTTGTGTGTATTCCGTGGTTGGCAAACGTGGTGTAAGCGCTGACCATCTCGCCAACGGAAACCTCGTTTGGACCGAGTGAGAGTACTATTGACGGTTGTATGCCAGTGGTGCAGATGCCGAAGTCCTGCAGTATGCGCAGGAAATCCTGAGGCGTCATGCGGTTGAGAATCTCTGCAGAGATCCAGTTGTTAGATGTTGTAAGAGCCCACTTGAGCGTTACGTTCTGTCCGTAGCGCGATCGTGAAGAGTTGCGCGGAGCCCAGTTTCCGTAGTGGCGGGGAACGTTTTGGATAACGTCACAAGGCGACATCCCGTTTGACATTGCAAGCGAGTAGAGAAAGGGTTTTATCGTAGAACCCACTTGGCGACGTCCCTGCATCACCATATCGTATTTGAAATTCTGGAAGTCTATACCTCCTACATAGGCCTTTACGTGTCCGTTGTGCGGGTCCATGCTCATGAAACCCGCCCGGAGGAACGACTTGACATACCTGATGGAGTCCATTGGCGACATAACGGTATCTATGTCACCGTGGTAAGTGAAGACGGTCATCTCCGTTTTCGTATTGAAAGCCTCACGTATGTCGCTCTCCGATGCTCCCTGTGCACGCATCATGCGGTAGCGGTCGCTCTGCCGCATGGCGCGGTCGAGAATGGCTCTCACTTCCTTTGGCTTGAGTTCCTCCGTAAAGGGAGCGGTCTTTTGGTGGCGTTTCTCCTTGTCAAACTCCGGCTGGAGGTATCCACCCACATGTTTGCGCACCGCTTCTTCGGCATATTGCTGCATGCGGGAGTCTATTGTAGTAAAGATCTTCAGACCGTCGGTGTAAACGTTGTATGGTTCGCCGTTTTTCTTTGTGTTTTTGTTGCACCAACCATAGAGCGGATCGGTTTCCCATGCCAGCGAATCAATTGAATACTGTATGCGTTGCCATGACGGATACTTTGAAAGTTCAGGTTTTTTCGCCATCATGTATTGGCGGAGAAACTCGCGGAAATATGTGGCAATGCCGTCTTTATGGTCAGAGCGATGGAAATTTAGTGCCAATTCTTTTGCAGAAGACTGTTCAAATTCCGCTTGGCTTATGTATCCCGCTTTGACCATTTGTTGAAGTACCACGTTACGCCTTTCCCGACAACGCTCAGGGTAGCGCACGGGATTGAAGAACGATGGATTTTTGCAGAGGCCTATGAGGGTTGCTGCCTCTTCCAACGACAATTGACTGGGGTCTTTGCTGAAATATACTTGGCTGGCGTTCTTTATTCCAACGGCGTTGTGGAGGAAGTCGAAGTAATTGAGATACATTGATATTATCTCTTCCTTTGTGTAGAAGCGTTCCAGTTTTATCGCAATGACCCATTCTATAGGCTTCTGAAGAAGACGTTGTGATGTGCTTTCGGCATGGGCGGAATAGAGCTGCTTTGCCAACTGTTGTGTTATTGTTGAACCACCGCCAGCGCTAGTCTGTCCCATGATGCCGCGTTTTACTACGGCTCGGGCAAGGGCAATGAAATCAATGCCAGAATGGTCGTAGAAACGCTCGTCTTCAGTAGCTACGAGAGCCTTGACAAGATAGGGTGACAGGCTGTTGTAGTCGATATGAATACGGTTGTCCTTGTTCATGTTGTAGGTTCCGATAAGTTTGTTGTCGGCAGAATAAACCTGCGAGGCGTATCGGCTTATGGGATTTTCTAGGTCTTCAATGTCGGGCATGTAGCCAATCCATCCGTTCCATATAGCTGTGAATGCAGCAAAGGCGAGTATGACAACCGTGGCAAGAGACCACCAGAGGAAATGTATCGTAGCTTTTCTCATCGTGTTTATTTGAATAACAACATGCAAAGATAGCTAAAAATAAGGTGACATGCAAAAGCGACTGTCGCTTTTGCGCAGACTTTAGCATTAAACAATGCGCAAGGACTGAATATTTGCGGCATGGTAAATTTATTGTTGTAACGGGTGTGTAAAACCGAAAATATTGCTTAACTTCGCAGACGGAAACAATAACCAGAATCATTACACACTCAATACAGAAATGGAAAAACATGATTTTGTAACAATCGCCAATCTCTCGAAAGAGAAAATCCTGTATCTTATCGAAATGGCTGAGGAGTTTGAAAAACATCCAAACCGTGAAATCCTTAAAGGGCGCATAGTAGCGACACTCTTCTTTGAGGCCTCTACGCGTACTAGACTGAGTTTTGAAACGGCGGCCAACAGGTTGGGGGCTAAAGTTATCGGCTTCTCCGATGCCAAAGTGACAAGTGCAACGAAGGGCGAAACGCTGAAAGACACCATACTGATGGTTTCAAACTATGCCGATGTGATAGTTATGCGGCATTACATAGAGGGAGCAGCGCAATATGCATCGGAAGTGGCTCCTGTGCCAATCATCAATGCTGGAGACGGTGCACATCAGCATCCTTCACAATGCATGCTTGACCTCTATACCATATATAAAACGCAGGGGACGCTTGAGAATCTTAATATATACCTCGTGGGCGATTTGAAATACGGGCGAACGGTTCATTCGCTTATCATGGCTATGAGACATTTCAACCCGACATTCCATTTTGTTGCACCTACTGAACTTGCGATGCCGGAAGAGTATAAGTTGTATTGCAGTCAGCATGGCATAAAATATGTTGAACATACTGATTTTAATGAAGACATCATTGCTGATGCAGACATACTTTATATGACAAGAGTGCAGAAAGAGCGTTTCTCTGACCTTATGGAATATGAACGTGTGAAGAACGTTTATATTCTGAAGAACGAAATGCTCTCTAAAGCAAAGCCTAACATGAAAATTCTTCATCCGCTGCCACGTGTCAATGAAATTGACTACGATGTGGACACTAATCCGCATGCTCACTATATCCAGCAGGCCCGAAATGGCGTTTATGCGCGTGAAGCAATAATTTGTGACGTCCTCGGAATAACGTTGGAACAAGTGAAGAGTGATACACCGTTAGACTAATAACAAACATATAGAGAATTTCATTATGTCTAAAAAAGAACGTATAGTGGCCGCCATAGAGAACGGCACCGTCATTGACCATATTCCCGCAGAGAAAGCATATCAGGTTGCTAATCTTTTGGGGCTAGAAAAATTGGAAACGCCTGTAACAATCGGTTATAACTACCCATCAAAGAAACTTGGAAGGAAAGGTATAATAAAGGTTGAAAACATTTTTTTCTCCGACGAACAGATTTCAAGACTGTCGGTTGTAGCACCAAATGTTGTGCTAAATGTTATCCGCGACTATGAGGTTGTGGAGAAGAAAAAGGTTGAAACGCCAGACACACTTCGCGGACTTGTTTGCTGCAATAACCCGAAGTGCGTGACCAACAACGAACCAATGCCAACTGTTTTCAATGTGATTGACAAAAAAGCAGGTATCATTAAATGCCGCTATTGCGACAAAGAACAACATATCGATAAAGTGACACTAATCTAACAGCAATACGTATGAAGAAAGACCAAGAGATTTTCGATCTTATCGAAAAGGAACACCAGCGACAACTGAAGGGTATAGAACTCATAGCTAGCGAAAACTTTGTCAGCGACGAGGTTATGCAGGCAATGGGCTCGTGTCTCACGAACAAGTATGCAGAGGGTTATCCAGGCAAGCGCTATTATGGCGGTTGCGAAGTAGTAGACCAAGTTGAGACTATTGCAATCGAACGCGTGAAGAAGCTTTTCGGAGCAGAGTATGCTAACGTGCAGCCGCACTCTGGAGCACAGGCAAACGCTGCTGTGTTGCTCACTGTGCTTAACCCAGGCGATACATTCATGGGACTAAATCTTGCACATGGCGGACACCTTTCGCATGGTTCGCTTGTAAACACTTCTGGTATGCTTTATAATCCTGTGGGATATAACCTTAACCCTGAGACAGGACGCGTGGATTACGATGAGATGGAGAAAATTGCGCTTGAATGTAAACCGAAACTCATTATCGGTGGAGGTTCGGCATATAGCCGTGAGTGGGATTACAAGCGTATGAGGGAAATTGCAGACAAGGTTGGTGCATTGCTCATGATAGACATGGCTCACCCTGCAGGACTGATTGCAGCTGGTCTGCTTGACAATCCATTGCAGTATGCTCACATCGTGACATCCACAACCCACAAGACTTTGCGCGGTCCGAGAGGCGGTATTATTCTTATGGGCAAGGATTTTGAAAATCCATGGGGCAAGAAGACTCCTAAGGGCGAGATAAAGATGATGAGTCAGTTGCTTAACAGTGCGGTATTCCCAGGTCAGCAAGGCGGACCATTGGAGCATGTAATCGCTGCCAAGGCTGTAGCTTTCGGAGAAGCACTTAAACCTGAGTTTAAGGAGTGGGCTTTGCAGGTGAAGAAAAACGCTGCTTGCCTGGCAGACGAACTAGTTAAACGTGGCTTTACTATTGTAAGTGGTGGCACGGATAACCATAGCATGCTTGTTGACTTGCGTTCCAAGTATCCTGAGCTTACGGGTAAAGTGGCTGAAAAGGCTCTTGTTGCTGCTGATATCACAGTGAACAAGAATATGGTTCCATTTGACACACGTAGCGCATTCCAGACATCTGGTATACGTTTGGGCACTCCAGCCATAACAACGCGTGGCGCAAAGGAAGACTTGATGGTGAAAATTGCAGAATTTATAGAGGAGGTGCTCAATGCACCTGAAGACGAAGCGGTAATAGCTTCAGTACGTGAGCGCGTTAATGCAATAATGAAGGATTATCCTTTGTTCGCTTACTAATTAAGAATCTTAATTTATTATAACAAGAAACGCAGGAAACTCTCTTGATTTCCTGCGTTTCTTGTTGTTTTCATTTTGTGCAGCTAAGTAAATTATCCATAACGTTTCTGTTATGCGCCCTAGTGCGAAAATCAGTATGTGTTA
>CAVLBD010000051.1:0-19680 GCA_963661195.1 bacterium | reverse complement strand
GTTAGTGAGAAATGGGGATTGGAACGAGGCAGCAACATGGAAGAGACAAGGGCACGACACCGTTCCACCGAAGAATACAAGCGTGAACTGGTCTCTGAGGTGTGCAGTCTCCAGTCAACGAGGGAAGACCTGTTGAAGCAAATTCGACGTGCAGAAATCAAGTTGAAAGGAATTTCCACGATGATAGCAAACCTGCAAGCCCGCAAAGATGATATACAAACTCAGATTGACCAGATAGCCAATCAATTCGGGCAGTCAGGGGTTGATAATGAAGAACTGGCCAATAAGATGGCTCTGCTACGCAAGGAGATGGAAGATATCGACGAGAAATTGGCTATGCGTTACAAGATGCTTGAAGACGCTAACGAAACAATCAATGAAGCCAAAGCGCGACTTGCAGAAATGAAACACGAGCATCAGGAAATGCTCAAAAGTCTTGGCGAGGACAATGATTTGAAATCAACGACCATCCAAAAGAACATCCTTTGGACTTACAACAGGATGCTGACCAATTCCATTGAACCGCTCATTCCCTCCTTGTCAGACCGCCAACAAGAAATCCTTGACGAGTCGGGATATAGCGACCTCACAACAAATGCCGACAGTGTGATCAACTGTGCCACGCTCTTGGTTTTGGGCTATATCCGTGAGGCTACCACCTATGCCCAATCTTGTGGAGGCAACGGTTCGCCCGGCACAGGTTGGGGGCATAACAAGGATGAAGACGATGAGCATTGGTGGCGACGCTGCATCGCCCAATCGGCAGCCATGATGCGACCCCGCGGCCAGCATCGCAAGCGTGGGCGGTGAATATCGGTAATACGAGTAATGTGAGTAATACAAGGTGTTCGTTATCTATTCAATTTCGTTTATGAAAAGTCTTGGTCATAGGCATAGAATGTCTAGGAACAAAAGGCAAGATGCCATTTAAGGGTGGTTATCCCCACATGCCGATTTGGGCAGATAAACAATACAAGTTTCCTTTATAACATAAAAGATGGGGTGATAGGTGCGCCTTCATATTCCTCTTTTTATATTATGAATTTACTATTCTTTCTCAGGCTCAACATCCCATGCTCCATGACCTCCACCATACCATATTCCAGAATATGCCCATTCTTCATAATAGACCAACCACTCAACAGCCCAATGGACGATTGTTTGAGAGATGAGTTTTGAGGTTGTCCATTCTCGATTTGATGGTAGATACAAGCATAAAAGCTGCTTGTTTGTGTCATAGGTGTGGGGAAGTTTTGTTGCTCCTTCTGCCAATTTTAACGGCTTCGGATTTACAACATATACCTTTGGCTTGAAATCTTGCTCATACACAATTTTCAACATGTATGTATCACTCAACGATGTTGGAGTCACCGTAAACCACCAAGTGAAACCATTGGGTCTGACAATCCAATGGTCTCCTTGAAAGTTTGCTCTCAATGAAGAGAACTGCTCCATAGCTGTGTATTTTTTATTCTTTGCCAAAATATGTGTTATGTGCATTAAGTGTTTTACCTATTGCGCCAATGACTCCTGTTGCAGAAATTCTTAACTTACCATTGGAAGCATCGTCTTTATGAGCCTTGGTCATTTCGCTAAATATCTTGGTTGTTACATTCTTACCAAATGTTCCTGCAAATTTATCTCTCAACTGCATACCTTTCAGGCTAATGATAGCTTTCTTGTCCTCTTTAAGTTTTTGTAGCCACTTGAAGAAATTATCCTTTCTTTTAGGATGAGTAGCCCATTTGTCAGCGAAGTTCTCTTCTGGGTTCACAGGATTTTCAATCAAATATGTTCCATCTGTATTTTCCTTGATGTACATCCCCATATTATCTATCACATTGCTTAAACCTTCGAAAAGATTTGTCTCTCCATGGTAAGCTCTTGAAGCCAATGTCGTTATGATGATGGATATGGGTTTGTCTTCATCACCATTGAACATTATATCTCGGTGACGCTTTAGTATCTGTACGATGCGTTGTAGTATACTCTTCTCAGCAACGTAAGTTCCTACCGGCATGATGGTGTTCATTATTGTTGGACGTACCTCCGTTACGTTTTTGCAACGCGAAGCAAACCACATAGCATATCCATCAGGATTGCTCTTCATCCAATCACCGATGTCTGTAGAGGTATAATACTCGGAAGTTTTGTTGTCTGTTATTCGGATAGCTATTTTATCAACTTCTGCAGATGAAAAGCTTAAAGTAGCCATCCTTTGTAAGCGTTCTGTATATCCAGCATCCGCTACACAAGGAAGAATGTCCATGTGATAATGTTCTTTGGCATTATCGGAATCCTGCCTATATAAAAGAGTCCAACATCTGCGCCCTTCTTCATCAAGCATATCTTTGTGTGTACCATGCTCTTTAAGGCGATTGCCAACGCGTCTTTTTATATATAATTGCGTCCAGTCGGCTTTCTTCTCTATCAAGCGATAGACTAAATCAACATCCAAATCATCATCCTCACTTATAGGTTGTATTATGGTGCCAAGTCGTAAAGAACCCTGTGGTGTGACAACTGGGTGGTAAGGAGCAAAAATCGGGTCTGCTTCGAGGTATTTACCTACAGCACTATAACTTTTTACAAGATTCTCGTACTGAGTCTTTGTAATGTCAAGATTTTGTGAGAGCAACATAAATATATTACTCAACTCCTTTTTCACTTCTGGGGTACTATTAATCATTCTCTTTATTTTTAATTGTTATTGCCAATTTGTCTGTTTTAGAAAACTTTATATCGTAATCATATATATTCAATGGTGAGTTGGCTTTTTGCATCCAAACTCGCCCAAATTCAATACAACAAGCAACAGGTGCGGCCAGATACAGGTTTATAGCCTGGTGATTTGAAGCTTTTGAAATTTCATCCAGTATAATCTCGATTTTTCTTCCAAAATCATATAGCATTCTTTTTGACTGAAGGAAATCAGGATTTGGTTTATTTATAGTCATCTCCCATATACTGGCTGTCGCATTTTCTTTCTGCACTCTTTCTATGATGGAAAAACTTAAAGAAAGAACCAATACAGGAACTCCGCCTTCTTTAAGAGGCTTGTGTATGATGTAATCTATTGTTTCATCAACCTTTGGCCATTTCCAACCTTCTTCTCTTCTCTGTTTTTGATATACGACGACATCATGCTTATTGTTCAGCATCGTTCCCAAGCGAACCAATAGAGGCATCGGAGCTAATGCAAACAAAGCAATCCTCTTGTATTCCCATCTGTCTATGCAATCAAGTATTCTTGATTTGCAGAAATGAACAAGATTGTCTTCCTCTCGTTTCCAATAACTATCCCAATCTTCACCAGCATAAAAATTGGCACCTAATTGAATCATATCCGTACTGGTTGGGTAGAAATCAGGAAATAACGCTTTCTGCAATTCTGGAAATGCGAATTGAGTCATATGGTCTGCGATGTTTGCCCCATAGGTAACAATATTAGCTTGAAGGTCTTCCTTGAAGCCGGTAAGATACTCCATACGTTTTTCATGTTTCTTCTTCATGTCAAACAATGTTTGGGCATCATACTTACCTTTTCCTTCATTGTCGATATAATGATGACATTCTGGACACATTAGCATAATATTATTAAAATCTTTTGCCAAGCTTTTAGAGTCTTTTGTACCTCTTGGTCCATTTTCAGAATCTCCAATAATATGGGCGCAATTTGACAGATTGCAGTTATCCATAGTAATGCCGTGTAAGTATAAAGGCTTGTTACAACCTTTAAACTCGCATCGACCAGCAGATTTCCACCAAAGTTCTGCTTTCACTTTTGAAGGTATTGACGTATTACTCATACTTCTTATATTTCAAGTATTATATCAACAAGTTGTGTGCCACTGCTTTATAAAATTCAGCGACACACAAAATTTATTACCAATCCTCTCCCTCATTTCCAGAAAGTCCATTCTTTACGCTCTCTTCAATTTTGTCCATGACAACATTTGAATAGGCATGAGCCATCACAAGAGCTTTGCATGAAGTCTTTTTATGGGCATCTTTCTTGACAAATGGGAAACAAGAGTCCAGAGTCCACTTCTCATCAGAACGAGTAGGAGGTGTGCTGGAACCACCTAAAGCTCCCATCCATCCTCCTCCAATCATACGAACTACATCATAAAATGGGACAGTGTAAGTAACCCTTATCTTTCCGTCTTTAATGTCGCATTTAATGACAGGTCTGATACTCACATTGTAAGCACTCGTGCCTCCTGCATGTTGAGCGATGTTTGCCACATAGCCTTGTGCAATAATGGTTCCAAGTTCCTTGTCATTCAACTTGATGACAGAGTTTGCATCATTAAATGTTGCCGTAAACCAATAGTTAAGCAACACATAAAGCTGTTCTTTGGTTTTACCATCTGCTGGAATGACCTGCACATAGGTAATTGCATTGTTCTTGTCGAGTGTGAGTTGAGAGCCAAGATTGGTTGCTGCGTCAACCCATTTCTCGCCATACTTTTCTTTAGCGTACTTTTCAAGTTCGTCAGCTCTCAAAATTTGAGCGTTCAAGGATGCGCTTATTGTTATAAACGCGAAGAACAGTAACAGAATCTTTTTCATAATTACAATTTATGGTTGAACATATTTATCAGAACTCAAAGCCAAGTTTAATAGTAATAGCCTCGGTGTCATACAAAGTGTTATACCTTGTGTAATCCATACTTGTATGGCTGATAAAACGGTCGAAAGTCTCGAATTGCAGCTTCTCTGTAGCATAGCCAATCGACAAGTTTATGGCCTGTTTTTCGTTAATGGAGAATCTGCAACCTGCAGAAGCGTTGACATACAGACCGCCATCGTTAGTCACATAAGTTCCACCTTTTACGTCAACGAATGGACTCACCTTCTTTTTCAGAAAGTTGCAGCGAATGTTGGCGAATACAGGTATATCCACCTTGCTGTCTCTAACATCAAGGGGAATGTCCATGTCCTTTGTCTTGTAGGAAGACATGAAATGTAGCCCAGCTCCTGCTCCAATGAACAGGTATGGATTAATTTGGTAACCATGTGATGTGTTCACCTCGAAACGGCCGAAATCATAGTCGCCTATTCCGACAGAATACCCAGCATCAACAAAGCCACGATAACAGTTCTTTGCCGTGTTTTGAGCGTTAGAACAGATGACTGAGGATAGCAATGCAAGCAAAAGAAATACCTTTTTCATAAGTTATAAATTTAAGTTTGAATGTTTTATTGTCTAACTCTGTTGCAAAGGTATATACTTTCTGTGCAGTGTATCTGCATAGAAAGTAGAAAATGATAGAAAAGCATAAAAAAGTCCCCGATACCTTATCCTATCGGAGACTTTATGGCTGTTTGTTATGTTCCTTATACGCTTGGTGCAAAGGGAGCTACATGGCAATTGCTGTTGTCTTCAACATCATGACCTGCACTCTCCAATTCAGTTATGCAAGAACCTGTAGCAAAGAAATACATTGTGATAATAATATTGATAGCAGCGTTTATTTCTTGCTCTGAAGCTGTAGGTGATATATGGGACTCGTCATTGCGCCATCCCTTTACCAGCATCAAGTACTGATATAACTTCTGATACTCCTCGTTCTCATTGTACTTCAATGTCCATAATGGACGTATAGCATGAATTACATCTTTCCATGTCACATCCTGTCCTTCATATTGAGGTCTTACCTCCTCACCATTCATCAAATAGAATAGTTTTTTTAGATATGCTTCAAACTTTGTCACCAACAAGTTGAAGCTAACAAACTTATCGACTATTGTGGCATCCTTGACAAACAGATTTGAGAAAGCACGAGAAATGAAAAGTCCTACACCATCCAGACTTTCAAGTGATTCTTTGCCCAATACATAAAACACGCTGTCAAGAACTTCATCTTGTGGACGCATATATTTGTTTACCCCAGACAAAGTCTCTTTCAGTATGTCTTTTATACTGAACTTAATTTTTTCGATATTGAGTACGACCTCCTCGTTTTCATCTTGTGGCGTATTGTCGTCCTCTCTCTCTTCCTCGTGGTAGTCTTCGGCATTTTCCAAAGTCACCTCATCATGCAGCCATGCAGTAAGAATATGGATTCTCGTTATAGGATCGAGTATGAATCTACGCAGAATCTGGTCAGCCTTTGGCATAACAAGGAACGGGGGCACAACATTACCTGTTATCTTGTTCAAGAACAAACGAGTTTTCTGCAAGTCGAGTGTCAGTTTCAGGTTCTCAAAGCGATTAAACTCATTCAGGTTCTGCTCGTTCACATCACAACTCATTATGTTGATAAGTTGGCTTGGATTCAGTCCAGTCGCCTCGCTAAGAGTCATTATCTGTTTGTGCAGTTCGCTTATCTGATATTCTGCAATATAGTCGTAGATGGTCTTTCCCTTGTCAAGGTGCAAGTCTCCACTTTGAATGTCGTGCAGAATGATGAGGGCCGTGCGTTGGTCTTTCTGTGAGAGTGTGGCAAACGTCTTGCATAATTCTTCCAAGGCAGATTTGGTGAGTTCACTTCCTGGGCCTTCCATATACAGGTTCTTTATGAACTTCTGGAACTTAGAGTCGATGTATTCTGCATCAATGGTACCAGTACCAGTCTCTGTAATGTAGGTATCTATGGCATATTCCCATGTGTCTTTAGGGTCACCCGGTGTTCCACCCTCAAAAAGTTCACGATAGCGTTGCAACAGGATATAATAGGTCTGCTCATCTATTTCCATGGTAACCTTCGTATAGGTGTCACCATGCTGAAACTCATACACTTTCTTCTCCCAAACAAACCCTTGCAGTTTCGCAGCTTCAAGTAGATGGGTCATTTCCGAGAAACATTTTGCAAACATGTTTCTGTCCTCACGAGTATCAGGAAGCACCTCAAAATTCTTGATGTCATGAGAATAGAAAATATCCCGAATCGTCAAGAAACGCTGATTGATGTTGGAGAGGTTTTTCTCCAACTTATCCACGAACACGCCCAACGGACGGTCAACATACACTTCCAAGGCATCATTGATATTCTGCTCCATGGTATATGGATAGCTGTAATACTTGATGATGCCAAAAGGTTTGTCGGGCCCGAAAAGGCGGTTGGTGCGTGAGAAGGCCTGAATGATGTCGACATACTTCATTGTCTTGTCTACATACAGGGTATTGACCCATTTTGAGTCGTAGCCGGTCAGCATCTGTGTGACCACAATAAGCAAGTCTATTTGCTTGCTATGGTCTGTCTCTATACCAATGTATGGCTTTTTGTGGGCAAGACGCTTGGCTACATCCTTTTTGTATTTGGCATAGTTTGCCAGCTTGTATGTCATGCCATATTTAGCATTGTAGTCCGTCAGCATCTCTAAAATGGCATCCTCACGAGCAATGCCCTCGTCAGAGTTGTCGATATTGTTGTCGAAGATTGTCACCACGTTCATTGATGGATAATACTTCTTAAACAACTTATAGTACGCTATTGCCTCTGGAATGTTCTTTGTGGCAAGTATGGCGTGGAACTTACCTTTTTTGCTAAGCCTGTCCCAACCTTTTGTGATATCTTGTGCCACGGCAAGATGATGCTTGTCATTTTGGTAGATATTCTTTGGCAAGTAATGCTCTATGCCATGTATCTGTTTGCCATTCTCCGTATAGGTGTCTGGCATTTTCAGCTCCGAGACAAAACGGTTGTATATCTTCTGAAGTTCCTCGTCCTCGTCTATGAGTTTGAGATATTCCTCTGTGGTGCGTTTCTTAGGTTCCTCGTCGGGATTGCGGTCTTTCAGTTTGAGGTCTATTTGGTGAAATGCCACCAACTCGCGCAGTTCATCTTCGTCATAGGTATTCACCATATATGGGTCGAAGCCCAACACGTTGCCGTCGGGTATGCCACTGGCAATCGTGTATTTGTGGAGCATATCGCCAAAGAGTGTTTCTGTCATAACTTCGTTCTTGGCATTCTCCTCAAATACTGGAGTGCCAGTAAAGCCGAAAAGCAAAGCACGAGGGAACGTGTTCTTTATGCTGATGAGCATACTGCCGAACACACTGCGGTGGCACTCATCAACGATGAATACCAACCGCTTTTTACCTATCATGTCAATGACCTCTTGGGAAATGCCAACACCTTCCTTAATGTTGCTCATTTTCTGGATGGATGTCACGATAAGTCGGTCATCGGCATCTTTGCTTTTCAGTTTAGCAAGCAAAATACTTGTGTCTGCCGTATCTTGTACGGAATCGGGGTCATCGGCAAAGCCACGGTATTCGTCCAACGACTGCACAGACAGTTCTATGCGGTCAAGCAGGAATACCACCTTGTCGGCATCACCAGAATTGGCAATAAGTTGTGCCGACTTGAACGATGTCATGGTCTTGCCAGAGCCTGTAGTGTGCCAAATGTAGCCGCCACGGTGCTGGTGCTCGTCCCAGTTGGTCTTCTTCACCACATCGCTTATCTTGCTAACTGCAAAGTATTGGTAACTGCGGAGCACCTTTAATGTCTTGTCCTTATCATCAGCAATGGTATAGAAACCCACCATCTGGTGAGCCATCGGGATAGACAACAAGTTGGTAGCCACCTTTTTCCAGTCGCTGACAATCACATTATTGAAGTCTTCCCAATGAAAGAAGAACTGTTTTGAAAAACGGTCTTCTGAGCCGGGGTTGGCAAAGTAGAGCGTTTCCTCAGGAGTCATTGCCACGAATATCTGCACCATAGAGAAGATGCCTTTCGCAAAGATTCCCTCATGCGTGTATCGCTTCAACTGGTTATAGGCCTGACTGACATCTACCTTACTACGTTTCAGTTCAACATGCACTACAGGCATACCGTTGATAAGCAGCATCAAGTCGCCACGACGGTCACCTGTCATCGCCTCCTTTGTCTTGAACTTGGGTTGACGTGCTATCTGATAACGGCTCTGACCAGCAGATATATCTTTAGGGTCAAAGATTTTCAGGTAAACCTCTTTGCCATAGTTGTTAGTATCAGCCACATTATCTCGCTTGATGCTAATCTGCTGGCCATTGATAAGTTTGTTGACAGCATAAGGAGAGTCACACAGGTTTATTTGGTCTATCACCTGCTGCATCTCGCTCCCAGTAAGAGGGTAATTGCCCAGTTTGTCAATGCCACGGTTGTTGTCATAGAGTATGTTTGCCCAGTTCTGAACAAGTTGTTCTTCCGTCGGGTTCTTTATCACTTCGTTCCACCCATGATGAAGCAAATGGTCAGTCAAGGCTTCTTCAAAAGCAAGTTCCTTGATGAAACTCTGTATGTCGTTTGCCATAATGCCCTGTTTTTAGTTGTTGTTAGAATTGTCTTTTACTATCTCCCAATGTCCGTTCTTGTTCGCACCTACCCAATGGATTAACCCTTGTTCTTGTAGCCAATTAAGTTCACGTTGTATGGTTTTTCTGTTAAATCCTAAACGCTCCGCCAAGAACTTTGTATTTACTGCGACATTTACTGCGACATTTACTGCGACATTTTCGTTTTTTGTGGCTTCGTCTCCAGTTATCAGCTTTAATACATCTCTTTGTCTTTCAGTTAGTTCGTTTGTTGAATTTACTGCGACATTCCTCTTGTTGGATTTTTCATCTGTAACTATATTCTCTCCCACAAATTCCGCTTTCAGGATGGCTTTCAGGATAAAAGCATCGGTATGGAACGAGGGGATGGTTGCGCCACGGCTTTCCAGTTCATTACAGATACGGTCAATGCCTTCGCCGAACTCCTTCACATAGTTGTATGCCTTCAGGAATTGGGCTATCTTGGGGTTGCGAGAGAAGTGGGTATGTCGGATATTCTCAGCCCTTACCAGTCCTGGCAGTTTGCCTGGTGACTCAAACACCAGTCTGTCGTCAAACATCTTTATCTGTATTTCCGTTCCCTTGATGCTGTAGTCTCTGTGACATTCGCTGTTGACAACCAGCTCTTGAATAGCAAACTTTGGGTAGTTGCGGTTGGTAACAAACTGACCGTTCTGTCCAAGATAGGAATGTTCGCGCACTTGGGTTTCAAGATACTCTACAGTTTTCACTATCTGATTGAGTATAGAGCCTTCAAATGTCACGTCCTTCACAACATTCATTTCTGTACCCACCTTTTCCTCTGTACCTTCATACCGAATAAAGCGTGTTCTTGCACGTGGAAAGAAGCGTTGTGGCTTTTTGCCGAAAAGCAGAATACAAGCATTGCTTACTTTCTGCTTGCCGTCGGCTTCCTTCACAAAGTCGTTGTTCTCATAAAGGTACTCCTTTGCCGACTTGCCATATCCGATGACTTTGGTGTACTCTTCCACGGCAGCCATATCCACATCGTTGATGGTGGCACCGTATGCAGCTTCATCCTCATAGTTTCGTTCGCCTTTGTCGTACATCAGTTGCATACGCTCGTCAAAACCGAGTTTTCGGCTTTTGTCGCCAACACGCATAAAGGCTTCGTCGGCTTGGTTGGTGTGCAAATGGCTACTGGCAGGAACATGCATCAGCAATATACGGTTCTCGTTTCCCTCACAATCCACACAAGGCAGATAGTCATAGCGAACTCTCACCGATGGAATACAGAAATCCATTGGCACACGGAGCAGTTCGTTCAGTTGCTTTGTATGTTGATTGATGCCCTCTATACGCCTTGTCTTGTCGGACACGCCGATGGCAAGCACGCCTCCGTCAGCGTTAGCCATAGCCACAATAGGCACTGCCAATGCTTTCGGGTCTATCTGTATGCTCTTGCAGTCGAAAGTCTGATCTTCCTTTCTGCTGATTATCTCGTCTATTGTCATAGTGTTCTCTTTTTTTGTTATACGAACATCTTGTCCAAACACGCAGCCTTGATTTGCTTTAGTTTCTCCAAACGTTGGGTTTGGAGGGATATTTGCTTGTCGAGGGCGGTGAAGTAGGATGCTATCTTTTGTTGCTCTTCTTTTGTTTGTGGTTTCCAAATATTTATATCAAGGAAATCTTCTGCACCAATATTGAGCAACCCATGATTTCTTGCACCTTCAGCAGCCCTTTCTGCAACTTCTTTATGCCACAACGTAGTATCAAAGAAATGAGTAAGATAATCTGAAGAAATAGAATCATCTATACAAAAAACTACATAAAGAGTTGATAATATTCCTTGCTCATACTTATCAAGACGCTTTACGGAACCATATGGATAGCCATTGGAATAGCTCTTATTATACGCAAATTCTCCTTTTTTTAGAAGGTAGTAATTCCTTAAATTCGCTCCAACAACACTATTGTTGAAATAGTCTATTTGTGAGACCAAACCGTATGCAGAAGCAATGGTGAGTGCAAGCGTACTTTCTAAATTTGAGTTTTTACGCATAATTCTTTTTGCAAAGGAATTAAGCTTCACATTCTTCCACTCCCCCTCAAATCCTTTGAACCTAATCTTTGGCACAGTCTCCCCCTCTTGTGGGAACATGGCTTGCAGACTTGCCTCCTTCACTTGTTTTAAGGAGGCAAGTAATCTACTTTCTGTATCAATAGTCGAATCTATTTTTTCAAATATATCAGTAATGTAATGTTGTTCATTGATTGATGGTATGTATATTATCAAATCCTTTAGATCTCGATATGATAATGTCTGTCTTAAGCCATCTCCCATTTTATACATTACTTTTGTTATCGAATCATAGTAATGCAATAAGGTGAACAAATATTTGGGAGATATTTGCTCATTATTACATTCTACACATACATAAGCTGGAGTTATTATTCCTTCTTGTGAAGAAATGCCAACTCTTAAACTTCTTTTATCATTTTGTAAATCTGTCACCCGAAAGACAATTATACCTTCTTTTATTATTTGGTATGTATCAAAAGATGCTGGCAACAATCCCTTTTTAGACTCAATATCCTTTTGGACAATTTTGCCATAGCTCAGAGACAATAAATTCTGATGATGTATGTGTTTATTTGATACTTTATACTCCTTCACAACATCTCCTAATGTTGCTATTTGCCAATTACTATTATAATTGACATTTCTTAATTTGGGATGTATGTTACTCATGAGACTACCGCTTAATAATTGACTGAAATTCTTTTAGTGCTAACATATCATAATCAGAGCCATTAAGTTCATCTATAAGTGTAGATAGAACAGACGCTTCTGTGTTAATTTTAGATATGATTGTTCCGAATGCATTTGCATACTTGATGTTAAGAGAATTTATCTCCTTAGACAATAAGGATAATATTGTAATAAGAGTGTCTTCTATACCTTCACAAACTGGCACAATCCATTTCAGATGCAAGAAGTAGGCAACCTCCTCATCTGTCAAATTCTGAATAGCCTCAATGGTCTTGTCAACAAGAGTCTGTTTGTCGGTCTTGATTTGCTTGTTGGTCTTCGTCTGCTCATCCCATAGCACAACGATTTTTTTGAGTTTTGCCTTGGTCTCTGGCTCTACGTCCGCCTTTGGCTTGGCATCGGCTTTGATTGCAGGTTTGTTAAAGGCATTGTCCTTCTCACTGTCGAGGTAAGCTTCCGTCTCTTCATCGGTGAACGACTCACGCAGTTCGTCCAGTTCGCTGCCGATGGTCTCCACACGCTGCTGCAATGCTGATATGGCATCTAATTCTGCCTGAAACTTCTCATGCTGAACCAACTCAAAGGGAATGATACGACCTTTTACACCGTCGGGAACCTCTATCTCTTCGTCATTCTTCTTCACGATTTTATAAGCGGTCTCAACTTCACGGGCTGCATCAAGTCCATCCTGTTGTATGGTCTCGATGTCATTGACTATCATCTGCCAATTGTTTGCCAACGCTTGGTAGGCGGCATACTTATCCACCAAAGGAATGTCACTCAGACGATTGAAGATGTCCAATGCAATCTCATCCTGTGCTGTAAGTTCATGCACAGACATCACATTGTCAATGAGCCGTCTGTGCATAGCATCGGCAAAACCATTGAAGGCTTCATTAAATTGCGTCTTGAAGGCCTTTACATCTTGGTTGTTCTCGATTATGCTTTTTGTATCTTCAGAACGAAGCTGAGAATATGGCTTGTCTGCCTCTGGCACGAACAAATCGCTACGGAGTGATGGTAAAGCATCCCAATATTTTTGCAGACTGTCAATCTCTACATTGGGAATGCCTCCAAACATCGTAGCATAAATGTCATATCGCTCTGCTTCCTCGCTTGAATCAACATAACGAGGAATATTCAGGTTGTAAGCATTCTCACGTATTTCATCACGACTAACGGTACGAGAGAAGCCCTTGATTGTCTTGCGGTCACGTACCGTGTCGGCAATCTTCTTGATGTCGCAAGCACGTAGTTTGTTTTGTTTGCCATCCTTGATGAAGCCCTTGCTGGCGTCTATGATGAGCACATCGTCGTTAGCGCGGTGCTGCTTCAACACCATGACGAGTGTTGGAATGCCTGTGCCAAAGAAAATGTTGGCTGGCAGTCCGATGATAGCGTCGATATTGTTTTTCTCTATCAGGTTGGTGCGTATCTGCTCTTCCTCACCACCACGGAACAACACACCGTGAGGCAACACGATAGTTAGGATGCCATCTGGTTTGAGATGATGAAGCTCATGTAGCAAGAAGGCATAGTCGGCCTTGCTCTTAGGTGCTACGCCATAATCCTTGAAACGAGCGTCCATCTCCTTGTCTGTCGGATCCCAGTGTTGTGAGTATGGCGGATTGCTGACTACGGCATCCACATAGAGTGGCTGTCCAATTTCGCTCCCAGCCTTGATGATAGGCCAGTCCTCATCGAGCGAGTCTGCACATCGGGTATTGATGTTGCTTGGCTGTATGCCTCGCATCACCAAGTTCATGCGTGTGAGGTTGTAGGTGTTCTCTTTCAGTTCCTGCGCATAATACTTCACGCGGTTCTTGTCGGCTATATGTCTGCCAACAGACTTACCGATGGTGATAAGCAGTGAGCCAGAGCCTGAGGTCGGGTCATAGATTTCTATCTGGTGCTTGTCCTTGTGGTGTTCTGCCACTATCTCAGACATCAGGATGGCTACCTCGTGAGGAGTATAGAACTCGCCAGCCTTCTTGCCGGCATTGGCAGCAAAGTTGCCTATCAGGTATTCATACACATATCCAAGTACATCATAGTCTTGCGAACCATCGGTAGGAATGTCCTTTATGAGTTTTATAAGGTCTTTGAGCGCACGAGTCTGGCTTGCTGGGTTCTCACCCAGTTTGCTCAAACCTGCCTGCAGTGTCTTGAAGATGCCGTCGTACACTGGCTTATAGTTGGGACTTACCAGACGGTCGAAAGAGTTGAGTGCCACGCTGAGGTTAGCAACGGTAAAGTCGCTGTCAGGCTTGAGCCATGTAGAGAAAAGGTTGTTGTACTCTATAAAGTAGCCGATGTTGTTCTTGCAATATTCTATGATGAGTTTTGCGTTGTCGTCCTCATAATCCTCCACAAGATTTACCAAGTCGTCCTCAGTCCATCCGTCTTTCAGGAGGTAGTTCACTTCATTGTCTGATAGGAACTTATAGAATATCAAGCCAAGAATATAGTCCTTATACTCATTGGCATCTATCTTTGAGCGCATCTTATTGGCTGATGCCCATATTTTATTTGCGAGTTGTTGCTTGTTCATATATTGTCTTCTGTTATTCTTCTTGGTGCAAAATTACATCCATATTGTGCGTTATATCTGCACAGATGTTTATTTTTTTATTTTGTAATTAGTTTTAAATACGAATTTTGTTACGCCCCCAAATGAATGACGATTGGGATTGCTCTTTATTATAAAAATATCCAAGCCATCTTGTAGCTCTCCATTATTTTCAATTTGATATTCACCATTTACAATGAATGAAAGTCTGTCTCCGTTCATCACTGCACACACTTTTCCTGTTGCTTCGTATGTGCCACTCCAAAGCCCTTCTGGGTTAGGATTATTTTCTATTAACTCCTTATACCAAAGCAGAAGATCCATCGCTATGTATAGAATTGACCTATACAAACTATTATTATGACGGAATCTTACATAATCAATAACTTCAAGAGGAAGTCCAGATTTATCATGAGAGCCATCTTGTGTAATAGACAGGAAATAGTCTAAGGAATGAATTAACGTTTTGTGCATTATAGGGGTCGTTAGCTTAAATCCATCTACTTCTTTGAGCTCTAAAAAATCACATATCGAGTTTAGAGAACTAAGATATGGTATATACCCTTTTTCTTGGCACTTATTTATAATATTCTCACAGAGCATCCTGACGGGATTAAAACTCTCAAAAATAGCGTCATTAGATGTAAAATCAGAAAGTTCTTCCTGTAGACCCTTGTAAAGTAAATTCTCTGCATTGGGTATAAGTTTAGCCGCTTCAAATTCATCAGAGAACTTATTGCGGAGGATGAAATACGGAGATTTAGTTTCTTCCACTGTCTCCTTTATGGCCTTAAACATTTCATCATATTCACCAGGTACAGACTTATTGAACCAACGCTTATGACGTGGAAAATCTTCAAGGAACTTTGGATTATGCTTGTATATATCTTTAAGTATTTCGTCATTGCGGTTGGTGAACAGAAAAAATGGAATACGCTGTTTAAGGGTGTGAAGATAAATACCTCTGGCATAATCCAAGCCAGAAGTATCTCTTTCACTGCTTATCTCAACGTCAGATTCGTTGAAATTTGCATCAACAATAACTGCGTCAACCATTTCTGGTTTTCTCAGTAATGCTTCGAGTTCTTCTCCGTCATGAGCCAAGCCAACTATCTTAAATCCCTGGGATTCAAGTTCTGTTATAGTTTCTCTGTCAAGTATATCATCTATTTCGTCGTCTGCCCAGACTAAATTATATACATTCATTGTCATAAGTCGGAAGTTCATTTAATATTGTGGTTTCAATTGGAAGCAACACTTCAACAATCATATTCCACACTTTATTAGAATCTAAATACAGGAATCCATTATGTCCTTTGACTATTTGGTATACATGATAGCCACCTAAACCAGAACGTCCTGTAGATGTAGTGTATCTACCACGAGAGATATAATCCTTGATGGTAAATCCTTCTGCAATGTGATCACCATTATTGGCAACTGTAAGTTGCATGTACGGTAGCCCATTGTACTCAACTGCCGAAAGACTTATTTGTACCATGTTGTGGTCTGTATAATTCTTTCTTTTATGAAAACCATGCCGAATGGCGTTGTTAAGAATAGAATCAAGCATAACTGTCAATAAGGTCTTATCAAACGACAGTAATATATTTGCATCAAGTCTATTATCAACTAATATCTTAAAGTATTCGCCACCATAATTATTCCAAGCGTCAACGTATGCATTGATAAATTCTGCAATATCACCTCTTTTCAAGTTAAATGATTCCGTATCAATGCGAGCGTTGTTATAATGAATGATACGATTCATATACTCAACATTGTCCTTTAATGACTTAACAAGATGGTGATAATTTTCAGATGTAGGAGTCACTTTTTCAAGCCTTGTGATTATCTTTGTGATACGCAGTTGGGTAGAGCCAAGCATATGCTCGAGATCTGACACATTCTGTTTGACACCTAAACGTAAAGCGTCAGCTTCACGTTCTGCATCAAGTTTTTGATTGTAAAGTAGAATCTCTTTGTCTACCATTTTCTTTTGGGTTTCAAGAGAATCAATTACAATAGGCAACATCATATAGCCAGACAAAGGCATGCGTCCCTTGCTTATTGCCCTGTGATTGAGTAAGGTATAAACAAGATATTCTGGAATGACAAGGTTTTCATTAACCTTGAAAATCTTAATATCCGCAGGATATACAAACTCCTTGCCGTCAGTATTGATTGCGTAGCGACTTTCAAATGGTGTGGTTATGGAAAGAATATACTTGTCCTCAGATGCTTCAACCAAACGATATCTCATTCGTCTAACCTCTGTTGTTGTAGAGGTCTTACCATTATTCAAAAGAATATTAATGAAATCCCGACTAAGACTGCTGACTGAAATGGTTTCCTTGCCATCAGTAGAAGCAATACGATTACCCTCGATTGGGGTGATTAACTCTTCAAGTCGAACAACTTTTTGGCCAGGATTTATCTCAAAATCTTTCTTATAATAAAGTGCAGGGTTGAGATTGTAGTCATATTGACGAACTTCATCAAGTGGCACATTGGCAACATCGCAAGCGTCACCCTCTATCATTTCAATGAAACGATCATAATCAAAGGTGCGTTTTCTACGTTCTCCAAGGAAATAATCTTCCGCATGAATGAACTTTATTGGCTCGTCATGTTTACGTTCTCTTTTACAAACAAACACAACGCTTGGAATGCTTGTACCATAGAGAATGTTGGCTGGTAGAGCGATAATCTTATCAAGTAGATTATGCTCAACTAAATCTTTGCGCAACTCATAGTCACGATTTCCTCTAAAGCAGACTCCCGTAGGAAGAAGCATAACAGAAAGTTTTGCATTGTTGCAGTAGAAAGGACGAGTAAGTATAATCTCCTCGTAACTTCGGCAAGGACATTCTGGTGAAAAATGTCTTGCTTCATAAAGTTGCTCAGGTGTTAATCTCAAAGCAAATGGCGGACAAGAAACTACTGCATGGTACAAGTCTTTATCCCAATTTCTAATTGAGTCAACATTTTTAATGCACTCGCCATGTCCATATAGAGCTTCTGCATTTATTCTCGCATAGATTGAAGTCTTAAAGTTTAACTCTTGTCCAATGAAAAGAGTTTTTTTACCAATTTTAGATAGCTCATGAATTATTGAAGCTGTTCCGCAGAATGGATCAAATACTTTGTTACAGCCTTCCTTGTTCACAATGTATGCCATCAGTTTCGTAATAGCAGATGGAGTATAAAACTCACCGCTGTCTCTGCCAGAATTACAAGATACCAAATCAAAAAGTCCTCGTAAAACTTCTACATATACGGAATTAAAGTCTTCACGATTGATATGTGAAAGCTCTCTTATGTATTGACACATAGCAGTATGCAGATGCTTGTCATTTGGAATCAAATTAGCAAGATCACTGAATAGTCTATCGCTGTTGGGAATGAATTCTATACGAATATTGTCTATTAAACGGATGGCATAACCTTTATGAAATGCATAAAGTACAGCTAATGTAGGAGTGAAAATCTCACCAATAGAGAAATTTCCTCTTACATGGTTCATAAAGTTCCATGTCATATTGGTTACAAACTCTGCATTGATAGACTGCTGTGTATTCTGCATACTAAAAATCGAT
Organism: bacterium; assembly: GCA_963661195.1. Classification (GTDB taxonomy): domain Bacteria; phylum Bacteroidota; class Bacteroidia; order Bacteroidales; family Bacteroidaceae; genus Prevotella. The sequence goes on along the minus strand of CAVLBD010000051.1, from coordinate 1,498 downwards.
TAAAACGTGAAACAAATCAATTAACGGGTGCAAAGTTATTTTGTATCAGTGCAGTCATTCTGCATAGATGTGTATTTCTTTAGATTTTCTTGTATTTTATCCCGGATTTCATTGCGAAGCCACTCTGGAGAGATGACTTCTACGTCTGGGATAAACGAGAATATCTGTTGCGAAAGTTCTCTATTAGGCCTTACCTTTATACTGATAGTATATGGTTCGTCCAATACCGTTTGCGTATAATGGATAGGCTTAGAGACAACATAAGGGAATCTGTTTTCAGAGAACCTTAGAACAATCTGTTCCGTAATAACGTTATCGTCATACGGAACAGACACACCTATCACGTCATTGAAAAAAGTAGAGAAATCTATGTTCTCATTCTTGGCAAAAGGCTTGCCAGACAAGTTGTATTCTTCAATTCTGTCCAAGGCATAACTCTCTATCCTGTTTTTGGTGGCGTTCATGCCAAAAAGGAACCAACGTCCATTGTATTGCTTAATATAATAAGGATATACTGTTATTTGCCTTTTGTCCTTTCCGTAGGATTTGTACGAAAGTTCAATGGTCTGATGGTTAATGGTAGCATCTATCAGTCCTGAGAGATGTTCCAAACCTTTCAGCATATCATTTTGCTCAAAAGAAATCAAATTCTCCGAGTTAGCCTTTACTCCGAAACGATATTCAAGATTGGAAATAACTTCTTCCAACCAAGCGTTCGCAGGTATGCCACGATACCTGTTAAGCATTTCGATGGTAGAACGGAGATTGGTAAGTTCCTCTGTTGTTAATTCATTCTTGAATATTGAGAAATCTGAGTCTGTGTAATGATAAAAACACTTCTTGCCGTCATATCGGGTTGCTTCTATCGGAGCATAATATGGTCCTATCCGCAAGTTCGCTATGTCGTCACGGATTTGGCGTGGACTAATATTGTACCCCAGTTTTTCACTGACGAAATCTACTAACTCGTCAAAGCTGAATTTCCTATGCTTGTTGCTGAAGCATTGATCCAGTATTTGATAACGTAAGTAAGCGTTCTTATTTACAGGCATATTCTTTTATCGCTATTTTGATTAACCTATTCCATTCGTACCAGTTCATTAACATCGACGTTAAGGCATTTGGCAATTTCTATGAGATTTTCCAAACTTGGTTGTGCGGCATTCGTACACCATTTGGAAATCGTAGCTTGACCTTTTCCTAATTCTTCAGCCAGCCATTTGTTGCTTTTCCCTTTCTCGGCCAAAACAACTTTAATTCGGTTTAGAGCTTTATTGTCAGCCATTACTATATCATTTTAGAATGTTCATATTACAAAGGTAAGGCTTTTATATGAGAAAATTTCCTGATACGGCAAATATTTTCCTGTATAAAGAATTATTTTCCGTTTTGAACCATAAATCTTGATTTTCGATGCAATCGAGTAGGAGGTAAATGCTAATCATAAAAGGCATTTGCCTCCTACTTTCACATTTACCGACCTCTCACACCACCGTAC
>CAVLBD010000050.1:0-19750 GCA_963661195.1 bacterium | reverse complement strand
GACTCGAACCCACGACATTCAGAACCACAATCTGACGCTCTAACCAACTGAACTATGGGCACCATATTTGCCTTGCTTATTGTTCTAAAGCGAGTGCAAAGGTACGCGATTTATTTGAAGTTACCAAATAAATCGCGTTTTTTTTGCGTTTTTATTTGCTTTTTGCTGGAACTTGTTGAGTTGCTACTCCCTGTGAGCCTTGTTGCTGACTTGCAGGCGTATGTGTTCCCTGCTGTTGTGTTGCAGGAGTTGGTGTTTGTCCAGCTCCGAATCCCTGTTGATTATTGGGATTTGCTTGTGGAGCTTCTGTCTGATTTTCCATTACACTCTTGGATGTTGTAGACTCTGGTGCTGTATATGCACATACTATACTGAATACAACGAGTGCAATAGCCAAGCCCCATGTGGCTTTTTCTATGAAGTCTGTAGTTTTACGCACACCCATAATCTGATTGGATGAAGAGAAGTTTGATGCCAAACCGCCGCCTTTTGATTCCTGAATAAGCACTATGCATATCATAAGTACTGCGGCTAAGACAATAAGAATTAGAAATAATGTGTACATTTTTCTTTCGTTATTTGTATTTATTGTTTATTATTAGTTTCTCAAGAAAACGTATTTGGTCTGCAAAGTAAACGTTTTTTTTCGGATAATTCAAATTTAATCGTTTAATAATTTCCAAAGCTTTTGAATATTGTCCTTGTTTGATGTAAATTCTTGCCAACGTTTCTGTGAAGACGCCTTCATCTCCTTCTTTTTCTTCGGTCTTGTTACCGTCAAGTGGAGGAGGGCTGTCAGGTGCGTCACTTAATTCTATCTTTCCTCCCTCATTGTTTATAAAATTGTCTATGAGGTCTTGCCCCTTCATTGTTGGGCTGTTATTATTGTTTACGCTACTCCCATAACTATCTTCCTCACTTTCTGTTTCCATGAGATACGACACATAGTCGATAGCTGCATCTGCAGGTGTTGGTTTTCGCTTCAGGCGTTCTTGCCCCGACGAATCATCTTTGTTTTCAGGTATCGTTTCAAGGAACTGGTCAATAAGTGAGATAGTACGGTTTTCTACTTTTGCTGCATTGTGATATTTTTTCTGCATGCTTTCATCATTGTTGCGCAGTTTATAGTGTGCTGCTTCAACAAGTTTGAAGATAACTTTGCGGTCGGTGAAGAAAATGGCAGCTTTGCGCAGTTCTTCATCAAATGATGGGCTATGCAGAATATATAAGTTTTGCAACATCAATAGCCTTGCCGTCTGATAGTAAGGATACAAGGCAACTAGGGAACGTAGGTCATATAGCGTTTCCTTGTCCATTAGTTCAGGATGTTTTATCAGTTGCCCAAGATCCATTTGCTTCTATTTTTTGTATTTGCGTACCGTTTGGACGCAACTTATTTGTAATATATTTATTGCTATAATTCTTTTTTACCAATTTGCAACGGTTGCGTTGAATATTTGGTCGGTTATATCTTTTACCATCTGTGTAACACATTCTTCCTGAACGGAACTGAGAGATTGACGACTATCGTAGGTTGTGGTTGCAGTGAACTGTCGTTCAAAGTCTTCGCTATGGTTGGTGCTATTGGTAAATCTTACGTTAACACTCATTGATAGCTCCACCTGCGCAGATGCTCCTTGTGCTGTTACGGCTTTATTACGCTGAGAGTACTGTGTTATCTCACCTTCAATCTTAAGGTCTCCATCACGCTTTACTTGTATGAGTTTCGTGTGATTGGCAAATTGATCTTTCAGCTGGTTGTTGAAAATGCTTGCCATCGGTCCCCAGACATAGCTTGACCGTATTGGAAAATCCGTTATTTGTATGGACTTTGTCTTGTTGTAGTCAATACTTGCACCATTGAACTTATACGACACGCTACAACTTGTGACAACCAACAATATTGCCCAAATAATGGTTGCTGTAATTGTCTCAATTGTGTGAGTGTTATGTGTTATTTTTTTCTTGGTTTTCAAATCCATCCTTTTTCCAAGTGTTGTTTCTTTTTTGTTGCTTCAATCGTTTTCTTTTGTCCCTTCTTTTCCGTACTGTCGCAGTTTCCGATAAAGTGTGCGGTCGGAAATCCCTAATTCTTTAGCAGCCTTTTTCCTGTTTCCGCCGTTTTTTTCAAGAGCTTTTTCTAACATTATACGGCTAATGTCTTCAAGGTTGAGACTTTCTGGCTCAGAGATTTCCTCTGCTACGGCATCTTGTACAGATGTTTCAATGCGTTGTGATTGTTGTATTGGCTGTGTGTCCATCTGTGGTGTAGTCATTCCGGTATTTCCCATAGGAATCAATGCCGTCATGTTATTCTCTTGACTGTATGTCCTGATTTTTGTCTGTTGACCGTTTTCTGTCAGTGTTTTCTTTTTAAGTTCTTCCACCTCCTGTTTTAGCTTAGCCACGTTTCCACGCAGTTCGTATAAAATTTTGTATAACAGGTCGCGTTCGTTTTCATATGAGTATTGTGCATTGTTACCACTATTCTGGTTGTTTAGTGCTACAAGTTGCGTTGTTTCCTGATCTTCTGGAATGTATTGTGTTAGGGTCTTGGCCGTAATGACGCGTTCTTTGGCAAGTACGGACATTTGTTCCGTTATATTTTTAAGTTGCCGTATGTTGCCAGGCCATTTATATTTGAGCATTATTTTTTCTGCGTCCTGGTCAAGTGATATTTTCTGAAGCTTGTATTTGTCTTGCATTTGCATGGCAAAATGCTTGAAAAGCAAGAGTATGTCTGCCCCTCTGTCGCGCAATGGAGGCATTTGAATGGGAACAGCGTTCAAACGGTAGTATAAATCCTCGCGGAATTTACCTTCGCTGATTGCTTTTCTCATGTTTACGTTTGTTGCGGCAACAATTCTAACGTCAGTTTTCAGGACTTTCTGTCCTCCTACACGTATGTATTCTCCCGTTTCAAGTACGCGCAGTAGCCGAGCTTGCGTGGAAAGTGGGAGTTCTCCTACTTCATCAAGGAATATTGTTCCTTTGTTAGCCACTCCGAAATATCCTTCGCTTTCTCCTATGGCTCCAGTAAATGCACCTTTTTCATGGCCAAACAGTTCGCTATCTATGGTACCTTCAGGTATGGAACCACAGTTTATGGCAAAGTATTTTTCTCTTTTTCTTGGTGAATTGTCGTGGATTATGCGTGGAATTATCTCTTTTCCGACACCGCTTTCTCCGATTATGAGCACCGACAAATCTATTGGAGCCACTTTTAAGGCGACGTCCAATGCGCGATTTAGTGAGTCGCAGTTGCCCACAACTTTATAGCGCAATTTTATTTCTTGAAGATTTGTTGTATTCATATCTTTATTATAAAGCCTTTATGCCTTTTCCTTTAAAAAGGTAACTTGTTTACAAATTTACGGAATAATCTTTTTTCAGATGGCTATACCACTTGTTTTTTTATTTGTTATCAGTTTGTCTATTGCGTTCAGCCTTTATCAGAAGTAATCCGATTGCAGTCCATATCAGTTCTCTAAGTCTAACAATCAGTGCAACGAAGATACCGCTGCTAGCAGCCATTGCCAGTCCTGAAGCAGATATCATGAATCCCCCTTCTCGTCCACCTAGTTGTAAAGGAATAAAGAAGAGCAGGTTAGCAAACAATGACGTGAACGCCAATATGATAACGCAGGAGAAAAAATCAACGTGCGGTGACAACACGAGGAGTACAAACATTATTTCAAGACTAGATATGAACCGACACCCAAGTTCAAGCAGTACAGCAGAAATGAAAGTAGCTGGGTTCTGTTTGTGAAGAGCTGCAATCTGTCTATCTATGTTCTCAAGACTTTCCTTATTGTTGTCTATCATATTTTGTGCCCATTTCCCTATCATTGGAATATGGCTGAGCCAGTGGGCAAGCCTTACAGCTAAGCCTTTCTTGTAGCCTTTCATGAAGAACCATATTCCAAGCAGGCAGAATAAAGCCGTAAGCCCGACTATTATGCCCGTAGTTGTTGTTACATGATGTGTCAGTACAAACAGAATGGCAGAAATGAACCAAAACCAAAAGTGGCTGAATATGTGGGTCATAACATAGAGAATGACAGATGATGATGCTCTTTCTGTACCTATTTTCGGTGCAAGAGCCATTATTCTATATGCTTCTCCCCCCATCAGTCCACCAGGTGTAGCATAATTCAAGGCAAATCCCGACACGGTTATTTTGTATAACCATACAAAGCTGAATGGTGATCTGTCATTAGCAGTGCCGCTTTGTCTTATTATAATGTACCATGCAAGGGTGTTGATGGCATAAAGTCCTAACCATAGTCCTACCACTGCAAAGAACCAATATCCAGCTCTTTGCAACCCGTTCCATACTTCGTTGCAATCCAATTGCGTAACCATAATGGCCAAAACGACAATGCCGAAGATGAAAAAAAAGTTTTGGTATTTTTTGCTCATCCGTTTCTCTTGCTTTCCTTTTTTAAGCTTTGTAGTCCTTATTGTTCTGTAGCAGGCTTATTCTTAGCTTTTTGTACTGCAAAACGCACTTTCTCGCTGTCATCTCTGCGTTCGTGGTAGAGCTTTTTGAGTGGGTTCTGTAGGGGTTCGTCAAAATGTATTCTGTTTCTGAAAATATCAATAGCCGTATATATAGCTTGTCGGAATGACGTCTCGTCGGCTTCATCTTTTCCAGCTATTTCATATGCTGTACCGTGATCAGGAGAAGTTCTTATGATGTCAAGACCAGCGGTGATGTTTACTCCATCATTACCAACAATTGTTTTAAACGGAGCTAGGCCTTGGTCGTGATACATCGCCAAAACACCGTCGAAAGCAGTGTATTGTCCTTGTCCAAAGAAGCCGTCAGCAGGGAATGGGCCGAAGACATCAATGCCTGAAATTTCTAATTCTTCCATTGCAGGCTTTATTGCAACATTTTCTTCATTGCCGATCATACCAGAGTCACCCGCATGTGGATTTAATGCAAGTATTGCAATTCTAGGCTTGGAAATATTGAAATCGCGACGCAATGCGCTATCGAAAATAGTACATTTCTTAACGATGGCTTCTTTTGTCACGGCCGCAGCTACTTCACTTATCGGTAAATGGGTTGTTACAAGTGCAACTCGCAATCTGTTTCCGGCCAAAATCATGAGGGCTTCCTTTTCGTTACCCATACGCTGCTGTATATATTCAGTATGTCCGCAGAAGTTGAATGTATCACATTGTATGTTGTTTTTGTTGATAGGTGCTGTTACGAGCACGTCATATCCGTTGTTATTGTAATCCTCCATTGCTCTTTCTAGAGCTTTCAGAGCTGCTGTTCCTGCTTCTTTTGACGGGCGTCCTAGTTCAACCTTCACATCTTCATCGAAGGTTGCAAGCAAGTTTACTTTTCCGTCCTGTGCCTCCTCAACATTGTTTATTATAGTGAAGTTTGCTTGTATGCCTAGGGCATTGCGGTGATAGGCGGCAACCTTTGGTGATCCGTAGACTATTGGTGTGCAAAGTTCAAGCATGCCTTGCTCTGCAAAAGTCTTGAAGATCACTTCGTAACCTATTCCATTTGTGTCACCGTGGGTTATGGCGACTCTTATTTTTTTTTCTTCCATTTATCTTATTTATATATAATAGTGGTATGTCCTTAAAGGGTATGTAGTTGAAAATCCGTTACTTTTTGTACGTTTTATTTCTGCAATTCTTTCATCTTCGTGCTGAGAAGCCCGCATGCAGCCCAAATATCCTGTCCGCGGCTTGCCCGTATAGTGGTGAATACGCCATGCTTTGTAAGATAGTCGCGGAATGATGCCATTTTTTCATCGCTAGCTCCGTGCAAGTCAACTCCTGGAATTTGATGAAAGCGTATGAGGTTAACGCGACATTCTAGTCCTTCCACAAGTCGCACTATTTCTCTTGCATGAACCATAGAGTCGTTGATTCCGTCAAATACGATGTATTCAAAAGATAACCTGCGTTGGTGCGTGAAATCGTAATGGTGCATTAGGGCAACAACATCTTTAATTGACATGCCTTTTTCTGCGGGCATAAGAATTGCACGCTGTTCCGGTAGTGGTGAATGCATGCTTATTGCAACGTGACAATCGCTTTCATCAAGAAATCTTTTCAGCTTGTTCTTAATTCCGACGCTACTGACCGTAATGCGTTTGGGGCTCCATCCAAAGCCATAATCCGCAGTTAGAATCTCTGTAGTACGCAAGACATTATCCAAATTGTCCATAGGTTCTCCTTGTCCCATGAAGACAACGTTTGTAAGTCTTTCCCGCTCAGGCAGAGAATATATTTGGTTTAGAATGTCGGCAGCAGTCAAGTTGCCTTCAAACCCCTGTTTCCCTGTTTGACAGAACAAACAGTTCATCTTGCATCCCACCTGTGATGAAACACAAAGCGTTGCGCGGTCACCATCAGGAATATATACGGTTTCTACGAATTTTCCCGCAGCGGTGGGAAAAAGGTATTTTTTTGTTCCGTCAACAGACTTTTGGCATTCTATCGGTTGCATTGCACCGATACAAAATTTTTCTTTGAGCCGTTCTCTGTTTTTTTTCGAGATGTTTGTCATCTCGTCAATATCTTTCACTCCCTCATGGCCGTATAACCATTTAGCAATTTGCCATCCAGAAAAAGTCGGCATGCCCAATTCTTTGACTGCTTCTTTAAGTTCAGTCAATGTCAGTGCCATTAAGGGAATTTTATTCTCGTTCATTTTCTTATGCGGATTTTCCAAATTGCAAAATTACTAATATTTTTTGAGGTCAACAAACTTATTGTTCCGATAACGCTCTTGGCAGCGGTTTTTGATATCCCTGTTTGGCGGAAAGAATAAAAAGTAGTAACTTCGCATATTGAATGTGGTCTAAGAACGTATTGTGAAAGCGTTGAAGTGTAATTTTTGAAACATTATCTAAAAAGTTGCATGGGATATTGATTTAACCACGTGTAAAATATGAAAAAGATACATTTAGTTTCTGCGGTATTTGCGTTAGTTGCTTTTTCTAGTGCTGTTGCCGGCAATGTTCGAACTGTGAAAATACGACTTGTTGAGACAAGTGATATTCACGGAAGTTTTTTCCCCTATAATTATGTTGAGCGAAAATCGGCTCGTGGTTCCATGGCAAGAATAAGCTCTTATGTAGAAAAGTTGCGTAGAGAGTACGGGAAAAACTTGATTCTTTTGGATAATGGCGATATAATGCAAGGGCAACCAATAAACTATTATTCAAACTATGTTGCTAAGTCTGATACCAATATAGTAGCTAAAGTTTTGAATTTCATGCGTTATGATGCAGCGGCTTTCGGTAATCACGACATTGAAACTGGTCATTCTGTCTATGATAAGATGATTTGCGAATTGAAATGCCCGATGCTTGCTGCAAATGTCATAGACTGTGCAACGGGCAAGACTTATGCAACTCCTTACACAATATTTGTGAGAGATGGTGTGAAAATTGCCGTCTTGGGCTTGTTGACACCAGCAATCCCAAATTGGCTTGATTCAAAATTATGGCAAGGCATGCGTTTTGAACCAATAGAAGAGTCCGCACGCAAGTGGATAAATATAATAAAGGAGAAAGAAAATCCGGATATTGTTGTTGGGCTTCTTCATTCAGGTTGGGACGGAGGAATTGTTACTCCCCAATATAAAGAGAATGCAGCACGTGCTACAGCAGAGAATGTTGATGGATTTGACGTGATATTCTTCGGGCACGACCATCGTAAGCGCAAGGCCATAGTGAAAAGTCCTCAGGGGCATGAAGTCTTATGCTTAGACCCAACGAACAATGCATTGAACGTTTCTGATGTGTCGGCAGAGTTTACAGTGGAGGACGGAAAGGTTGTAGACAAAAAAATTGTTGGAGAAATTCGTGATATAACCGAAGAAAAAATAGACGAATCCTTCATGAAACGTTTCAGTAAAGAAACGGAAGAAATAGAAAAATATGTTAGTTCCAGTATAGGTGAGGCTTCTGAAGAATTGTCCACTCGCGACTGTTTCTTTGGTAATTCTTCTTTTACGGATATAGTGCTCAATATGGAATTGGACATAACAGGAGCTGACGTGGCGTTCAATGCTCCATTACAGTTTGATGCAAAACTAGCAAAAGGTCCGATTCTTATGGGAGACATGTTCAAACTTTACAGGTTTGAAAACAAATTATGCGTCTTGCGTATGACGGGCGAAGAGATACGTAACCATCTAGAGATGAGCTACGATCAATGGGTCAATACTATGAAAGCGGAAAGCGACCATATAATGTTGTTAAATGACGAAAATGCAACAGATATGCAGCGCTTTGGTTTTAAAAACTTTACGTTCAATTTTGATTCCGCAGCAGGTATTGATTACGAAGTTGACGTTACGAAGCCTAACGGCCAGAAAGTAAAAATTCTCAGAATGTCCAACGGAAAAGATTTTGACCCGAAGAAAACGTATCGCGTAGCAATGAATAGCTATCGTGCAAACGGAGGAGGTGAATTGCTGACAAAGGGAGCAGGAATAAGCCATGAAGAATTGTCTAACCGCAAAGAGTTTGAGAGTGATAAAGATTTGCGTCAGTATCTTGCCGAATACATTCAGCGAAAAGGTGGCATAGGCAATACTCCGAATAGTAATTGGAGCTTTGTACCAAAGAAATGGGCCAAATCTGCATCGGAGCGAGACCGTAAGCTTATTTTCAGAGAATAGCATAAATATTGGCAGGCAATAGCCTTCAATGTTTGTGTATATGAGCAATGTTAACACATAAACACATGGAAAAAATTTATTTTGTCTTCTGCAAAGGGGACATAATGTTGGAGAAATATTCTGACGGGACGTATGGCATACCTAAAGCGGAAAACCCTCCGACACCTGTCCCTACGTGGACAAATGTGATGGGAATAGGCGAATTAAATGGATATCCTGTTAAAGCATATAGCATAGACTCCCCATTTATTGACGCACATTATGAAATGTGTGGCTTGCGTAGCAGTTATTATAAGTTGTCACGTGAATTTTATCTCAAGGCTGGAAAGTGTGCAGAATTGTTGTATTGGAATCAGAATACAAAGTTTTGTGGCGTTTGTGGCGCTCCAATGGAAATGCACACCGAAATAAGCAAGAGATGTACTTGCTGCGGCAAAGAAGTATGGCCACAGTTGGCCACAGCCGTTATTGTGCTTGTTCATCGTGGCGATGAAGTATTGCTTGTCCATGCCAAAAACTTCAAGACGAATTTTATGGGACTAGTGGCTGGATTTGTTGAGACTGGAGAGACGCTTGAAGAGGCAGTTCATAGAGAAGTGAAAGAAGAAACAAATCTTGAGATTACCAATCTAACATACTTTGGCAGTCAGCCGTGGCCATATCCATGTGGGCTTATGGTTGGGTTTAACGCTGATTATGTTAGCGGTGAAATAAAACTTCAGACATCCGAACTGGCTAGAGGAGCTTGGTTTCGCAAGGACAACTTACCAATCATTCCCGAAAAGCTGAGTATTGCACGTATGCTAATCGATGCATGGTTGGAGAAAAGCAAGTAAGATAAAACTATAGACAATATATAAATATGATTTCCCAAATAGATTGTTTCCTTCCTTGCGCAAGCATCGAAGCGGTTTCCTCAACGCTTGAACAGCTAAGAGAGTGTAGAGCCGTGAAACACATAAACCTGCTTGTGTCAGAAGAATTGGCTGAAACAACGCCCGTACGCGAAGGTTGCACAATGATTGTAGTAGACAGCATGCAGTCAAGTGAGGCGTTGACTAGCATTGCCGATAACCTTCATTGTCCTTATGCAATGTTATATACAAAGGCATCCCCTCTAACTTTGGGACTTTACGCTTTGCGCCGAATGGTGCGTGTGGCAAATGATACAGGAGCGGCAATGGTCTATAGCGACCATTATTCTGTTGAAAATGGAGAAACCAAACCACATCCGGTAATCGATTATCAAGAGGGAAGCCTGCGTGATGATTTTGATTTCGGAAGTGTGCTGCTTATAAAAAGTGAATTGATACGTCAATATACAGCAAATAACGCAGACACCACATACAAGTATGCCGCACTTTATGACTTGCGTCTGTTCTTGAGTCGTAATGGGAGTATCATGCATCTTGACGAATATCTTTACACTGAGGAAGAGCTAGATACAAGAGCCAGTGGAGAGAAACAGTTTGATTATGTAAATCCGCGTAACCGTGAGGTACAGATAGAAATGGAGAAGGTTGTAACAAAGCATCTGCAGGAAACGGGAGGCTTTGTAGACACGGCATTTTATGAAACTCCAGATTTTGGCGAGCAGAACTTTGAGATAGAGGCTTCGGTAATCATACCAGTAAGGAATCGTGAAAAGACAATTTGCGATGCCGTAGATAGCGCATTGGCTCAGAAAACAAAGTTTAAGTATAATGTAATCGTTGTTGATAATCATTCAACCGACAATACTACTGCTTTACTTCAGGCGTATACTGCAAGAACTGCTTCTCCAAACAATGCTCAACTCGTGCATATAATTCCTGATAGAAACGACCTCGGAATAGGTGGATGTTGGAATGTTGCCGTGAATGATGTTCGTTGCGGACGTTTTGCCGTGCAGCTTGACAGTGACGACCTTTATTCTTCAGATAATACCTTGCAAACTATCGTTGATGAGTTCTATAAACAACGTGCAGCAATGATAATAGGAAGTTACCGTATGTGCGACTTCAACCTAAACACATTGCCCCCCGGATTGATAGACCATGCGGAATGGACCGACGATAATGGCTGCAATAACGCTTTACGTATAAACGGGCTTGGAGCTCCGCGCGCTTTCTTTACTCCTTTGCTGCGGCAGTTGCAGTTCCCTAACACTAGTTATGGCGAAGACTATGCCATGGCTCTAGCTTTCTGCCGACGCTATAAAATAGGGCGTATCTTTACAGAACTATATCTCTGTCGCAGATGGGGAGGCAACAGCGATGCGGCGCTAGACATTGCTAAGGTAAATGCCAACAACTTGTATAAAGACCGCTTGCGTACTATTGAGCTTAAGGCACGTCAGCAACAAGCAAAAGGATTAGTGAACATTATGGATGACAGTTCGCTGCATCGCTTTTTCAACCGGCAACTTGAGCAGTGGGAAGAGGCGCGCAATCGTTTCCGCGACCTTCACAATGTTAAGCAACGTGCACTCCCTTTGGATGGAATCACATTTATGGCCCAGTTCAATCCGGCGCGTATCGTTTCGACAGGAGCATCAATAGACAAAAAAAGCATAGAAAAGCGACCTTGCTTTTTGTGTGAAAAGAACAGGCCAGAACAGCAGATGACAAAGGTGATAGACAAGAATTTCGAGATACTTGTAAATCCATATCCAATTCTTCCTACGCATTATACCATACCAATGCGTCGCCATCAGCCACAAGCCATATACCATAACTATGGGGAGATATATCAGATACTGACAGAGTATCCAGAGTTGATGGTTTTTTATAATGGTCCCAAATGTGGGGCATCAGCTCCAGACCATTGTCATTTTCAAGCTGGAACAAGCGGTCTCCTCCCATTGCAAATAGCTTGGCAAAGACTTTGTCGCAGTGTAACAGAAATATATTCTAACGCACAGGGAGACACTATTTCTATCATAGACAATTATCCTTCGCCAGCTCTCGTACTGCGCGCCAAGAGTCAAAAGACAGGTGTGGAGCTCTTCAAAAATATCTATAAGGCGTTACCCGTACAAAAAGGTGATACGGAGCCGATGATGAACCTTGTATGTTGGCGTATGGGCGAAACGTTTGTTACCGTTGTGTTCCCTCGTGCGAAACATCGCCCAGGCTGCTATCCTGGAATCGGAAACCTATCGGAAGAGGACGAATTGATGGTTAGTCCTGGTGCTCTTGACATGGCCGGAATGATAATAACGCCACGGAAGGAAGATTTTGAGAAAATAACTTCCGCGAGAGCTGTCGCCATCATCCGTGAGGTAAGCCTTAATCCTGAAGACTTTGCATCCGTGACAGATGCGATAAAAGATAATTTCCGTAAGGCTTCGGCCATTAACGTGATATGTCCTAAACACCATGAGCCCAATGTTAATGTAGGCATAGTTAGTGCGCAAAAGATAGAATTCTCGCTTAATGGCGAATATATAGCAAAAGGCGAGAGCATAAAAGGTAAACAGACCGTGGAGTTTTCTGAAGGCGGAATCCTTTGGAACGGCAACCGTTATCGTGAGCTTTCATTTGTTCCAAAGACAAATCAAGCTTCCTTCTCGCTCTTTGATGTAACAATAGGTGTCAATTTCCATTGGGAAAGAAAAGAAACGCAAACATTTCTTGGGGAGCTGCGCCTTGTTGTTGAGGCCGGAAAGATTTGCGCCATTAACAGTTTGCCAGTGGAAAATTATTTGGAAAGTGTGATTTCCAGCGAGATGAGCGCAACGTCAAGCTTAGAACTCCTTAAAGCGCATGCAGTGATATCACGTTCATGGCTTTTGGCACAGATAAAGAAGCGGCTGGATGTTGCGGAACAGGGCAACAGCTTCTTCTCGTTTGTGAAGAAAGATGATTCACTCATTCGCTGGTATGACCGCGAAGACCACACCATATTTGATGTATGTGCCGATGACCATTGTCAGCGTTATCAAGGCATAACAAAAGAAACTTCTAGCCATGTTGCAGAAGCTATACGCTTGACTAAAGGGCAGATCTTGATAAATGAGAATGATATTTGTGATGCCCGTTTCTCCAAATGCTGCGGTGGCGTAACCGAAGAATTCCAATATTGTTGGGAGAATCTGCCCAAACCATACCTCGTTGCTGTGCGTGATACGGCAGAGGGCATGGCGGTTTCTGGTGGTAACATGCCTAATCTATCATGCGAGGAGGAGGCAGAGAAGTGGATACGCTCTGTACCTGAGAGCTTCTGCAACACCTCCGATAAGGTCGTTCTTTCGCAGGTGCTTAATGACTATGACCAGGAAACAGCCGATTTCTATAGGTGGCATGTCGTTTTAACGCAAGAGAAAGTAAGACAACTTCTTGCAGACAAACTGAAACTGGATCTCGGAAGCATCCTTGAGCTTAAGCCATTGGAACGTGGTGCCAGTGGCAGAATCTGCAAATTGCAGATAGTTGGAACACAGCGTACGTTCACTATAGGTAAGGAACTTGAGATACGGCGTGCCTTGAGCGATACGCATCTATACAGTTCCGCTTTTGTTGTAGATCGCCAGAATGTGGGAAGTGACGATGTGCCCGAAAGCTTCCTGCTAACGGGTGCTGGCTGGGGACATGGCGTAGGCCTTTGTCAGATAGGTGCAGCCGTTATGGGCGAGAAGGGTTTTAAATACAACGAGATACTACTTCACTACTATCGCAATGCGGAAATAAAGAAAATCTATTGATAATCTATATATAATATAATAAGGTGTAGCAGCATTGTGCTATAATGCAAATAGAAAATGATTCAGAAAAATAATACAATCAGAAAAACGTCGCCGTGGGCATGGATACCCACTTTGTATTTTACCGAAGGATTGCCCAACGCTATAGTTACGGGACTGTCGGTCGTAATGTATATGCAGATGGGCTTGACAGACACGGAGGTAGGTCTTTTCACCGGTTGGCTCGCTCTGCCATGGGTGTTGAAACCGTTATGGAGTCCGTTCATAGACTTGCTGAAAACAAAGCGATGGTGGGTTCTCACTATGCAACTCCTTATCGGCAGCGCATTGGCGGGGATAGCATTTTCCATACCAACGCCCTTTTGGTTTCAAGCCACCATGTGTCTGTTCTTCATTATAGCTTTTGCAAGTGCTACACATGATGTTGCTGCAGATGGTTTCTATATGATAGAACTGGATGAGCATAACCAGACTATGTATGTCGGGCTGCGTAACACGTTCTACCGCCTTGCTGTAATATTTGTCAATGGCTTGCTAGTATCGCTTGCCGGTGTATTGCAGGTGATTTTCCGCAATCAGATAAAATTCTCTTGGGCGTTGATATTCTATGGTCTTGCGGGTTTGGTGCTAGGTTTGTGGCTTTTGCATACGCGAACCATGCCTAGACCCAACGATGACTGCCAGGAAAGCAGAACAGTGTCGGAGGTTTTCCATGAAACGAAGATGATGTTCGTTAAATTCTTCTGCAAGTTCCGTCTTGTTGAAACTATTTGCGTTATGCTTTTCCTTCTGTTTTATCGATTTCCCGAAGCCTTGCTCAATACAATGACAAAGACTTTCATCATGCGCCCTAATTCTCAGGGAGGTCTTGGCCTTTCGCCACAGGAATACGGGTTGGCAAATGGAACCGTGGGGCTGATTGGCCTATTGCTTGGCGGCATAATCGGTGGCTATTTGGTAAGCCGCGATGGAATGAAGAAGTGGTTATGGCCTATGGTTTGTGCCATTACGTTGCCAGATGTAGTGTATATCTATTTGGCTTACTCGCTTAATTCAAATCTTTTCGTCGTTTCGTCTTGTCTTTTTGTTGAGCAGTTTGGTTACGGACTAGGCTTTACCGTTCTTACGCTTTACATGCTTTTCTATTCTCAGGGGCGGTTCAAAACTTCACACTATTCTATTTGTACGGGTATCTCATATTTCGGTCTTATGTTGCCAAGCATGCTTTCTGGTTATCTTAAGGATTTCCTGGGCTACCGACATTTCTTCATATTCGTTATGGTAAGCTGTGTAATAACGTTCCTTGTGACGGCTTTCTTGCGTATAGACCCGAATTTCGGAAAGGAGATAAGAGAGGCGGACGAATAGTTATAGGGGATTTTGTAAAATATTCGGCTTTAAGCATTGCGACTTTAATTCTTTATGCCTAATTTTGCAAAGGAGAAAACTTATATATTAGTCTGCGTGAAGTCGTTCGCTCAGCTTGACAATAAATTGAAGCTATTCCTTTGTGATATGAAGAATGCCTGTAAATTTTTAAATCTTTCAGCTTTAGCTGTTGTCGCTTTGCTTGTTATTATATTGTGCGGCTGCCATAAGCGACCATACCTTATCGGGATATCACAATGTGCCGACGATGTATGGCATCGTAAGCTCACGAGTGAATTTCGCATGATGGGGTATGCCAACGATTCCGTGCGCATTGCACTGAAGTCCTCGCGTGAGGACGCTCGTCTGCAGGCGGCTCAAATAGACAGCCTTGTGGCGCAGAACGTTGATTTGCTGGTTGTTTCTCCTAACAATCTTGATGCATTGACACCTGCAATAGAACGTGCTTATGCCAAGGGTATACCTGTGGTTCTTTACGACCGTCGCATCAATTCAGATAAATTCACGGCTTTTATAGGTAGTGACAACTATTCTATAGGTTATCAGCTTGGAGAATTTATCGCCCGAAAAGTTAACGGGAAGGGTAAGATTGTAGAGATACAGGGGCAGAAAAATTCTTCTTCCTCTTTTGACCGGCACAAGGGCTTCTTGGCTTCCTTGCAGAAATATCCTGACATAGAGGTTGCAGATACGGCTTTTGCCTATAATTGGGAGCGTGATGGCGGTGAGGCCGCAATGGAAAGACTGCTTAGCAGGACCGAGAACTTTGACTACGTTTTTGCACATAACGACCGTATGGCATACGGTGTTTATCAAGTATTAAAGCGGCACGCCTTGGTGGGAAAAGTAAAAATCGTGGGCGTAGACGGTCTTCCAGGAAAGGATGGCGGACTGGAATGTGTGGATAAAGGAATGTTTGAAGCCTCATATCTTAACCCGACAAGCGGTGAGGACATCATGTGCTTGGCCATGAATATACTGAAAGGACAGAAATTTGATCGTATAAACAAGATTCCTGCAACGATAATAACGAAAGATAACGCCCATCTCACCATTATGGCAATGAAAAACACCAACAATCAACGTTCTGTAATGGAGAAACTAAACGCAAAGGTAGACAAGTATCAACGGGATGAGACATTTCACGAAATGTTAGTGTGGATTGGCATAGCCCTCTTTCTGCTTATTGCCGTAATTTTTAAGTCTTATAAAATTTATTCCGCAAAGTTCCGTTCGTTAGAAGCTCCTGTCGAAGACAAACGTAAGTTGACAAGCGAACAGATTGCGCAGCGTTCAGCAGATGCAGTGGCAGAGAATTTAAATAATAATCTTAATCCGCTTGATGAAAACAAAGATGCTCTAACAGTAGCAGACAAGAAATTCGTTAGTCGTCTTCGTGATATGGTAATGGAAAACATGGGCAACAGTGAATTTGGCGTAGAGGCTATGGGGCGTGAGATGGGCTTTTCGCGAGTGCAACTATATAGAAAGGTGAAAGCCGTTACGGGACTTTCCGTTGTTGATATGTTGCGTAAAACACGTCTGCAGCGTGGTATGACATTGCTTAGGCAAACAGATAAGAGTATTGCCGAAATAGCTTACGAAGTGGGTTTCTCTTCGCCATCTTACTTTACCAAATGCTTTAAGGATGAATATGGCCTGTTGCCAGGGGATATACGGCAGACAGTTTTACAGGAAAAAACCTAAAACAGAGATGCTTTTATGCATAAAAGGCTGTTTTTGAAGCTATTTGCTACTTTAAACCCGCAATACTCTTTTTCGTTCATTACATGCAATATATGTTGTAATGAACGATTTTTATTATAAAATGAACACAATTTTATATTTCCCATGTAGGATGGTAACTAATTTTGCAGCAGAAATAAAAAAAATGCAGATACGGGACTTTCATAATCTGTGAAGACGTGGAGCCTAAAGAACTTGACCCTTCGGCAAGGAGTATTGCCATTTAGTTGACAAAAACTTTAATGATGCTGCAATATTTTTAGGTATACCCAGTTTAATATATATAATATTGGCAACAATTGCCGAGGGTCATTTGCAATCTATCTAGCTGAATATCGTTTGTATAGCTTCCTATGTGAGGCAATCAAATGGCAGGTAAGAGAGAGAGCTTAATGATAAAATGGAAAGATTGAGATTTAAAAGTTTATAAAGGTTTGCAGATAGGATTAGTTAATAAGGATAAAAAGTATTGTATTTCAGGAATAATGTAAAAAAGAAGTAGACAAACGCTGTTATTTTCAATAGGTAAACACAAACATAACCTTATTAAAAGAAATGTCCCGGTGTGCAGAGTGCATAACCGGGGCTTTGCTTTTTTGTGTGAGCATCTGTTTTGTGATAGGGGAGATATGCCTACAGGTAATGTTAGGCAAAGATATGTCACATTTAAACCTACCGCTTGAGTAGTAAAGCCCGCGGGGAAAAGATGCTTTGGTTGCGGACTTGGCAATGAAAGCCCGTTCTGTTTCAACCGGAATGGCGTGGGATATTCTTGAGGGATGCAAAAGAACCTGTTTGTGAAAGTATTGGGGGAAGCTCGAAAAAAGATATACATAAATTTGTCGTATCCTTTCAAAATGTCTAATTTTGCGCAATAAATATAACAATTTTGAGACATGAATAAGCGAAACCTCTTTCTTGCGGCTTGTGGCCTTACTGCTTTATCAGCTACGGCACAAGTTAGCTATCCCGAAACTAGAAAGTGTGACACGGTTGACACCTATTTTGGTACACGTGTGCCCGACCCTTACAGATGGCTTGAAGACGATACTAGTTCTGAAACGGCAGAATGGGTTGACAGACAGACAAAGGTTACATCAGATTATATGTCGAAAATTCCTTTCCGCAAAAAACTTTTGCAGCGCTTGCGGCAGGTGTCTAACTACGAGAAGATTGGTACTCCTTTTTCTGAACATGGAAAATGGTATGTTTATCGCAACAACGGACTGCAAAACCAGTATGTTCTCTATACAATGGACAAACTTGGTGGAGAAGAAAAGGTCTTTCTTGACCCCAATACGCTGAGTACCGATGGTACGGTGGCTCTCAAGTCGGTGCGCTTCTCCCATGACGGACGTTATGCCGCCTATGTAATCTCGCGCAACGGCAGCGACTGGCAGGAGATTTACGTGCGTGATGTGGCTACAGGCAAAGACCTTGCCGACCATCTCGTGTGGTGTAAGTTCAGCGATGCCACTTGGAGGGGTGACGGCTTTTATTATATGGCTTACGATGCTCCCGAGGAAGGGCACGAGACTTCGGCAAAAAACGAAGTGGCTAAGATTTATTATCATAAGATAGGCACGCCGCAGAGTGATGACCGCCTCTTCTATCAAGATCCAGCCCATCCGCAGCGTTTCAACAATGTTGGGGTGAACAACGAGGAGACCGTTATGTATCTATATTCAAGCGGTTGGACATCAGGCAATACACTCGCGGTAAGAGATCTCCGCCAGCCAGATTCACAGTTCATAAGCATGACACCCGATGCGGAATCCGTTTGTGCTGTTGTGGAAACCTTTGGTGATAGCATATATATTCTTACTAATGCTGGAGCGCCACGCTATCGCCTAATGGTTGCCAACGTAAAGAATCCAGGCTTCAAGGACTGGAAAGAAATTGTGGCAGAATGCAGCGATGTGCTAGAAGACGTGTCTTTTGCCAACGGTAAAATGTATCTTACGTACATGAAAGACAATTGTAGTCGTATTGAGGAATGTGACCTATCGGGACATTCACGGCGCACTATAGAATTGCCAAGCGTGGGCACAGCCTATCTTTCTGCCAAGCCAAAGCAGAAGGAAGTGTTCTATAGCTTCACCTCATATACCGTGCCTTCGAGCGTTTACATGTATGATTCTGCAACATGTAGCAGTAAGCTTTGGGCTGCACCAAAGGTGAACTTCAATCTGAAGGCATACACAACAGAGATGGTTTTCTATACAACCAAGGACGGAAAGAAAGCACCTCTTTTCCTTACTTATAAGAAAGGAATTAAACGCAACGGCAAGGCACCATTGTTGCTATACGGATATGGCGGCTTCAACGTTACTTACACACCTTCTTTCTCAGCATCGCGTATCCCATTCCTCGAGAATGGCGGCATTTATGCCTATGCTGTGTTGAGAGGTGGCGGTGAATATGGTGAGGAATGGCACCAAGCAGGAACAAAGATGAACAAGCAGAACGTGTTTGACGATTTCATTTCTGCAGCCGAATACGCAATAAACCAGAAATACACATCCAAGGAGCGTCTTGCCATAATGGGCGGAAGCAATGGAGGACTGCTCGTGGGAGCTTGTCTGACACAACGTCCAGACCTTTATAAGGTGTGTATTGCAGAGGTGGGAGTAATGGACATGCTGCGCTACCATCGCTTCACGATAGGATGGAACTGGGCTCCGGATTATGGAACGTCAGCAGATAGTAAGGAGATGTTCGACTATCTACATGCTTATTCGCCACTGCATTCTCTGCGCAAGGGTACGGCATATCCCGCAACACTCATTACAACAGCTGACCATGACGACCGTGTTGTTCCTGCACACTCATTTAAGTTTGCGGCACGTATGCAGGAATGTCAGGCAGGAAAAGCGCCAGTGCTTATACGCATAGACAAGAATGCTGGTCATGGTGGCGGAAAGCCACTGTCGAAGCAGTTGGAAGAAACTGCCGATATCTATAGTTTCATCCTCTATAATATGGGGCTGAAATATTGATAGAGAAAAGAATCATTCACGCCTGCTGGGAAAGAAACAGGACCAGCAGGCGTGAATGTTTTTGTAAAAGCGTAGTAAAAATGTTGGAATTTTATTGTGAAATACTGGTAATTGGCGTAAATTTGTACTAAAAATGTGACGTTTGTAAAAAAACTAAAGCGATATGACCAGTTTTTAGCAAATATGTAAGTGTAAGGTGAAGTTTAAAGGAACGACCAATGCGCTATAATTATCTATTCTCGTTAGAAATAATATATACACTTA
>CAVLBD010000049.1:0-19783 GCA_963661195.1 bacterium | reverse complement strand
GTTTTCGTAATTACGTTCATCTAAAAAAACTTATTGTTTTAACAACATCTGTTATCTATTTTTCTTCCTTTAATCTTTACATGCGGTAAAACCGCACAAAGTTAGCGATTTACTTACAATATGCGGCAGTTTACAGTGTATAATTACCTTTTTTTATGATATTTACACCCAGATAGAATGTTTGCAACGGCAACAACTTACATCAATGTTGCTAAAAAAGAGCAAACATGCCCTACTCCTTCCGATATGCGGAGGGAGACACGCCAACATGTTCCTTGAAATATTTGCCTAGAAACGACTGGTTGGGGAAATTTAGCTCACGGGCTATCTCCTTGATGCTTTTGGAAGTGTTTTTCAACTGCACACGCAACTCAAGAGTAACGTATTTGTCTATCCATTCATTTGGCGTGCGGCGACTGACTGACTTTACTGTTTCTGACAGATATTTGGGAGTTATACATAGCTTCTCGGCATACCACGACACGCGCCGCTCGGAGCGGAACTCCTGTTCCACAAGATGTATAAAATCAGTGAATATGCTTTCGGCACGCGTCTGCCGCTTCTCCATGCCATACTGCACACCATACATCACGTGGCTTATGTCGTAAATCATCGCCGCCATAAGCGAGCGGGCTACATCGGCACGGAAATGATGGCTGGAATCGGCTACCTTGCTCACGAGAAGTCTGAAATATGTCATAATGTTCTCCACCTCGTCGGCACGAAGTCCAAAGACGGGATGACTACGAGAAAAGAGGAACAGGGACGACAGGTCGTGGACCCCCTGCACTACTTCGTTGAAAAAATTTTCAGACATCATAATGGCGATGCCGCTTAGGTCATTACTTAGGCAACTATTGTTCACAACTTGCCCTTCGCTTATTATGATTACATCGTTGGCTTTCACCATGCGTTCTTCCGTATCCACAGTATAACGAGCTTCACCCTTTAGGCATAGACCTACCAAAATACAATTCATGCGTTTGGGCATGCTGGGGATTGGTAAATCACCGAATTCTGGAAACAACAATAAGTCATCGTCTATCGACGGACCATTATAAATCTGTCTTGTAGACGACACGGAAATCTGGTCTATATTAGATATCATAAAAATGGGTTTGGCATTGATTTAAGCCCAATCTGGCAAGGCCGTCAGTCTAGGAAACTTAACTTCTTGCAAATCTAACTATTTTTTTTCATTTAACAAACATACCGCAAGCTTTTTTAAACAATGCATGCACTGATTATAAGGGCTGAAAAGAAGGAGAAGAATGCTGCAAGCCGTTTTGTTTTTTCGGTTTACTTTGGGCATTTTCCACGTGGGATATAAATAAATCTTGCGTTGAAGAGCCTTTAAAGGGGATAAGGCATCACAAAAACAGCCACAAGAATAAATTCTTACAGAAATTCACCAACAGGCAAAATATTATTACTATTTGTAAGAAAATATCAACAAAATATACAAATATTTAACATAATGACACGATATTTTTACTATTGTTTTCACTGAAAGTATTCTATAAGACGTACAAATTACCCAATATAACCTCTAAAGAAAATTAAGCTTCGGTTTATTTTTGCCATCTTGGAAATGTAATGTAGATTTGTTGCATCAAGACTCACGGCGCCAAGGTTTTGTACTGAACACACAGTCCACTTGTGTGGAGAAAGGAGCGAATGCCGAAAAGCTATACGAGTAGGCTTAACGAAAACGGCAAAGAGATGAAAACATTATTTTATTCCTTTGTGTTGTTGCTTATGACCGCATTTTGTGCTATCAGTTGCAATAATAGCGATGACTCCATTAGTGAGATATCGACTAAGAGTAGTAATATTTCAGAGCGTCTGTCACAAGGAATTGTTGAGATCATGGAAAACAAAGACTCTCAATTTGACGATGGAGGCTACGTCGTATATGATGCAGAATCTGACAGCATGGTTACTTGTTCAGATTTCATATACGGGTTGGTTACTGCGATTTACGATTCGGTTGACAAGGGAACAGTTAGTTCTGAAGGCTCGGCAAGTAATGCTCGCAAAGCGTCGCCTAGTGTCGAATGGAAATTGGGGTGTAAATGCAAAGAAAAAGCCAATGCATCTAAATGGACAGAGAAAATTGCAAAAGAAATTCCAGCTAACGCCAATTTCGAGGTACATGTAGAACCACAAAATGATGGAACATATAAAGTGTGGTATCGGATTGTAAATTAACCGCGGTTCGATAGTATCTTTAATTGTAACGCTAGATATGAAAAGGTCTTTACTCATTGGTTTTTAAATACCGATTTGAAGACTTAATCATATTCTTTTATAAAGGGATACGGCACAATTACTATGCCGTATCCCTTATACTTTTGACAAAAATCTTTCTGAAAAATGTAAAAGAGCCTGACAGAAAGGAACTGCCAGGCTCTTGAAATCATCTCCAATAAGTTTTACACTTATCAATTGGGTTGTATTATTTCTTGATATATTTCTTACCGTTCTGAATTACAATACCCTTAAAGTCTGCACCAACCTGTTGGCCGGCAAGGTTGAACATGCGGTCGGAAGCATTGCTACGAGAATCATTTGAAACAGTGCTTATACCATCTGTTGACGTCTGCTTGCGATAAATAGAAAGATTGGCTACAGCATCATTGAAGGTATTGAAGTTATAATCGGAAGCATCATAACCGAGATTCTTTTTTGTAGCGTTGCCTGTAAATGTTATCGAGGCAACGCCATCAGTAATAGCCATAGTTGCAATACAGTTGGCGTCTGCCTTTGTGACTGTCTTCAAGCCAGAAGAGCTTGTTCCGAGATAGGAATTCTGAGCTGTGCGGAAGCCCCAACCACTGCCATTGGCAGCCTTTATGAGCGTTAGCGGCATGACGAAATCGTTGCCGTAGACTTTTGAGCCGTCAATCTTTACTGGTACTGCAGCACGTCCTGAAGTCTGAGACGCTTCCGCCAAAGCAACGTTTTCAGTTTCATTCACAAATACAACCACATCGTTTGTTGCCAAGGTGCTTATGTCGGAAACTTTTTCGTAAACCGCACTCTCGTCTGCTACCGCATGGTTAGCTAAAAGAGATGAGTTCTTTACGCTGAAAGATACCGAACCGTCAGGACTCTTTAGTATCTTATAGATTGGCATTCCTGCATATTCTGTTCCTGCAAACAATGGGTAGGTTTCTTTCTTGTTAACTCCGTTTCCAAAGAGATCTGCAGGGCGGCTATCATCCTGAATCTTGCGTCCACCGGCTGTTACCACCATGGCGCGTTTGCGGTCTTGAATGGTGTTAAGACGGTTGCCAGACCATATTGTGCTATTGTAGCTGATGCGTTGGAGCAGTAGTCCGCTACCAAAGCTGGAAGGATACCAGGTGCCGGGCTGACGATTCTCTATGATAAAATACTCATTTGTGTTTTCTGGATTGCGGAACATCACAGCCATTTCACCGTCAGAGAGGTTGGGATCGGTAAGTGTCACCGTTTCCTCATCTTTTAACTCGCGCATGTTCAGCCAACCCATATAGCTGCGTTCATAAGCAGTATAGCCTATAGGGGCATAAGCTCCGTTAACGTATGGGCCGTTTTCCATTACAGACCACTCTCCATAGGGGCTGTCACCAGAATAAGTTGGCGAGGTACTGGTGTCATAGAGGTCGGGGAAGCCCAAGGCATGGCTTAGCTCATGAACCATAACACCCATTCCCATTACACTTGTGCCAGAAGAACCATTAAGCTCATTACCTACGAAATATGACCCGAAGACATAGTCGCCAATACGTCCCCAAGTGATAGGGAGATCTAGCTCGTGAGGCCAAATGGTGTTCTCGTCACCTCCTGTGGCCTCGCCATAACCTGCATAAAGGATTATGACATTTGGAATTTTGTTGTCTACTTCATATTTCTTGAAGCTGACACCTTGAGAAATGGCACCATTCACGGCATCTTTTACCATCTGAAGTACATTACTGTCGGCTCCACGAGAGTTATTCCTATTCTGCCCGTAGTATGCATAGCCGTTGGAAAGCGACACCTTGGCAACCACATCAAATGTGGGATCGAACATGCCGCGGCTCTGCGACTTGAAATAGTCTTTCACAGAACCCACCTGACGGGAATCGTCTTCACAATATCCTTCGGCGTTCATAAAGCGCAAGTAATGCTCAACAGTCCACGAATCCTGGAATTTGACATCTGAGAATTCTACCATGATTACTGGTATCGTTGGGGTTCCAATAGAAGGAAGTGAGCCGCCTGCTGTTACCCCGTACTTGCCTAAACCGTCGGACGTGGAGGGGGTAAGCGACTTAAGCGGCGAGGAGCGTTGAACTTCCGTTCCATTCATTTCCTTAGCATCTACACGATATGCCTCCAGTGGCGTGAGGGTGTTTGAAGAAACAAAAGCCTTTTCTGCGTCTGTGCGCTCACCAATGTTATGGGCTACTACGGAGGAAGCCTCTAGCTTGCCGTCCTTTACCTCTGCATAACACAGAATTCCATTGCCATTACGTATAACAACCTGATTGTCCTCTGTGGTATAAAAAGCAAGATACCCGTTTCCGTTCTTGTAAAGCATGACTGTTGTTCCGTCGCTTTGCTTTACTGGGAACAATTTGTGAATGGGTCGTATGGCATTTGCCGTCAAACTGAGTGCCAAAGCCACAGCTACCGTAAGAATGTGCTTATTCATATTTCTTTTATTCTTAATAATTTGCCTGATTAAAAAACATGTAATCATATAAAAAACACTGCCACAGGACAATGTTTTGACAAAGATAAGAAGAAAAAGCGCAACGTAAAAGGTTTTAAACAAAAATAACTTATAATTGCGGGAAAAGTGTAAGCAGACCTTTCACAAAGGGACATAACAACGCCGCAGTGCATTTGGCTGCACTGCGGCGTTGTTATTATTTAAGCTCTTTCCAATTAAATAATGGAAATGCCTAAGTATCGAAAATTACTTGTTGAAGAACTTCTTACCGTTCTGGATTACGATACCCTTATAGTTCTTGCCAACCTTCTGACCAGAGAGGTTAAACATAGAAGCATTCTCTACGTTTGTCTTGTTATCGAATGCAACTGCGCTGTTGATACCTGTAGATTCACTTGCATCACCCTGAAGTACATATACGTATGTAGGACAAGCGATGTCTGCCTTGCCGTGGATGATAAGCTTAGCTGTACGGCCTGTTACACCTGTAGGAAGTGAAGAACATACTGGCTGGATGAGGTTATAGCCTGGAAGGCTATTGCCATCATAGAGGTCTGAGTTATAGTTAACACTTGTAATCCAATCTTCACCGCTGAGATATTCTACCTCTACGCTATAGTTAGAGTTATCGTTATCATCAACCCATGGGAAAGTTGTGCCGACAAGAGCTGCGCCTAGGTCATAGTCTGTGCCAGAAAGACCATCTGTTGATACTGTCTGTCCGTCAGCAGAAACGCGGAGAACGTTCCATCCATAGAAAGAAGAAGCGGGGAATCCGTCCTGAGACTCGTATGTCAAGAAGTCTTTTGTAGGAACAGATATCTTCTCAAACATTCCTTCCAAAGCTACAGGAATACCAATGTTTGACTGATACCAAAGGCTTTGGCCGTTGTCAAGGTTAACAATACCGCGTCCACAGTTATCCTCATCGTTTGCAACAGTACCATAGAAACCAAGGTTTACACCTGTCTTATCCAAATCAGACAATGTAATTGCGAATGCCTTGCCCTCAGGAAGTACGATAGGATTAGGACTTTCTGTTCCCATGATAGGATCGATTGTCTTATCAGTATTATAATAAGTTACTATACCTGTGGTAGGATTCTTACCTTCATATTCGCCTGTTCCTGCCCAACCATCTACAACATCCTCTGTACTCTGTGTGAATCCGCTTGTGGTTTCTGAAGTTGCATAAAGTTTGGCATAGATTGTATTGCCTGGCTGATAATAAACACTACCGCTTTCAGAAGTAACTGTATCAACATCTGTTACATAAGCGAAAACAGTGTCGTTTGCAGGGATAGGACCATTGTCGTTGAATGTTATAGCACGAGCAAAAATATCCTCAGCATAAAGAGGAGCTGCTATAGGTGTGAAGAACTGTGTAGATGACGACACCTTAGAAACACTTCCGTCGCCATCAGTATCAGTATATGTACCTGTACCGAAGAGGTAACGAGTTCCTTCAATGAAGCCATAACCTACAAGAGTATTGGTATAAGTGCGGCCGTTAGATACGCGAGAGCCGTGGTCGTTCACTGCATAAATAGGCAAAGTCAAAGAAGAACCATCAGAGAAAGTTACTGAAGTATTAGTCTTTGCATTACCAGCATTAGCAAGGCTAGAAATCTGACCCTGAATGTAATAATAGTTGTTCTCACCGAACTGATACTGAACAGAGCCGTTTATCAAAGTCGGAACATAGAAAGTGCCGTTTGGATTCAAGCTATAAACATAATTGCCGTTAACAGCATACTGAGTTACATCAGTACCGTTCATCTGCCATACTCCATTTGCAGGAGTGCTCATCATGTTAGTGAAGGTTATGTCTGTGAACGGTGGGAAAAGATATACTGCAGAACCTGTACCATTACCCTCAGAAGTCCAACCCAAATAAAGACCACCCTGTGGCTGATAGTATGTTTGGTTTGTATAAGACTTCTTTGCTGCAACGTTTTCTGTCATGCGCTCGAATGTTGCCATAGGAGAAACCTTCGGTGCTGAGACCTTCTCCATTTGCATATTTGCAACCTGTGCAAATCCTGCCGTAGCTGCGAAAGCAGCTGCGCTAAGTAGTAAATACTTTTTCATAATTTAAAAAATTAGTTATTTTTGATACATTGTTACGTTGAACCACATGTCCGAATTGCTACCAGAAGTAACTTTAAGGTTCGTCAAATCGAACGATGTTTCGGCTGCAGAGAAATTCAATTCGCCTGTCATGGCGTCAATAATACTCTTCAATGCCGTAAAAGTTTTAAGTGCATTCTCACCGCCTGATGCAGCAGCCCCCAAATAGGTCGTCTTAACACCTTTATCGGTTTTTTCAAATTTGAAGTTATAGTCAATAGAATAATCACGGCGATTATAACTATAAGCGAACCTCAATGAGAAATAACCTGTGTCTGTAGGTACAATAGAGAACCTTGTTAGACTATATTTAACCTTTGACATCTGCGATACCAACTCGTCAACGATTGATTTGTAAGAAGCGGACATTTCACTTGAAGCTGTCCATCTCCACTGTATTGACTTGTTGCAGAGTGCGAAATAGATAAAGCGTGTGGGATCGTCACCCGTGATATAGCAGTTATCATCATTGGTACTTACAAAAGCATCACGATCTGTAACGTATTTGAATTCCTGAAGCGTTACGAGAGAATCTGTCGCTGAACCAGTATTATAAGACTTTGCATCACGGAAGCGAAGGTAATAGTCGTTACCACGCTTTGTGATAAGGAATGGGTTAAAGTCTTGGTCAATTATAGCATCTGCCTCATAAGGATAGATATTGGGGATACCTTCATCTGCATCCTCAACCTTATAAGAAGCATCGCGAACCTTTAATACATCAAACGTTGGAGCTGAAGCGGGGAACATTTTCTCCTGGAATGCTTTCACATCCATAAGGTATGATTCAAAGTCAACGCCCTCTTCAACAGGAGTAAGCAAGTTATATGTACCGCGTTTCTTTCCCTTAAGCATCATGTAAGAGGCATCTTCTGGAGCGTCAACAATGATAAACTCATAGTCGCCCTCAATACCTTTTCCCGTTTCATCATTGGGAATTTCTGCAGTACCCGTAGACTTGATATCTTCAGGGTCGCTGAAAAGGTGAACAACTTTGTTGTAAGTATTGAATGTAAGCACGGGGCCGTTGTCAGTAATAACGTCCCATGATGATGTATCAGTGAGATATTCCCATACTTTAGTCTCAGTACTACTTGACTTTAGATAAGTGTATGTTGCAGCATCAACAGACTTGTTCTTATGGAAGCGGAACAACAGGAGATAGCCATTGCCATAAGGAGACTCGTCGTTTGTGGTTGGATAAAGCTGAACAGCCCATCCATTAGGAGATGCTGTTAGGCGGTTGGAATATAACTCGCTCGCTTCATTAAGGCGTTCTGCAGCACTCTTGTCAAAGATATCATCTTCTTCGTTTACACAAGAAGCGGTGAAGGTCAGTGCAGAAGCGCAAATCAATCCTATATATAATATATTCTTCATATTAATTCCTTAATCGTTAGTTTGAACAAGAGAATTGTATTTGTATACCTCGTTGCGCAGTTCATCAATCAAAGTATTGCCGGAAGCCTGAGTTTCGGTAAGTTTGTTGATTAGTCGTCCGAACCTATCGAGAGCATATGTGCCATCGCTATTCCGTACGAGCGTGCGTGACTGAACCATATCGCGTATAGCATCAAGATCAAGTCCGTAATTCTCTTTCAAGTAAGTTCTTACCAAATCAACTTTCTCAAGTATAACAGCACGACCATCAATACCACTTTCATGAGTCCATTGAGGCTGGCCATTCTCATCAAGTACCACGCTGTCATCTGCATTTCTCAAGCACTTACGGCGATAGATCTTGGTTTCAGAACCACTTTCAGTATTCTTGAAATAACCGATAGTATCGAGGTTACATCCTGGAGTAAGCTTCTTGTTGTATTCAGTCTGGCTAGCACAATCAATCTCTTCCCAGTCATAGCTTGCAGAAGCAAGTTTCTGAGCCCACTCAAGTGTATCCATCGTAATATAGTTAGCCATTGACTCTGCCCAGTCTTCACTGGTAGAACTTGAGGCATAAGGCGTAACGAAACCTTGTCCTGCCTTCAGAGAATCGGCAGCATCGCTCCAACCTGCAGCATCATAACCGTTTGAAAGAACGTTAAATGACGTCGGGTGAAGAACGGTCTGGTCTAGGATATGAGCGAACTCGTGGTGCATTGTCTTGAAGAAGTATTCGTTCATCATAGAGATGTCGGACACATTCAAGTTGTTTACGTTATAAAGATTAATCTTTACTCCGGAACTTGCATCACCCAAAACTTCGGTACCCTGAGAAGCATTGTAGTTCTTTGAACCTGTTATACTTATGATACGCGGACTATTTACCTTAAGGAAAGTCTCACTGCCAACCTGCTTGTAAATGTCATACCACAAGTATTTGGTGAGGACAGCAAGGTCTACACTTTTGTCATAAGCTGCAGGCGTAAGGTTCTTGTTCATATCAGAACCTTTATCCTCAAACTTATAGACAAACTTCACATTATACGGCTCAAGAAACTCTTTCTTGATAAAGGTATCAAGCGGGAACGTATACTGAGTCTTGTCAAGATAATCCTGAGCAGGATCGGTATCAAATATGGTTGCCGTGAAATCGTCGTCAGAACAAGAAGCCATGCATCCTGCAACGACAGCGAACAGGCCGACAGCCAAAGTCTTTATGTTAAATTTCATAATTCTTTATTCCTCCTTATTTTGATTTAATCACAAAATCGCTCACATTCATGGAAGCCTTCTTTGCTTCAGAATCATTGGTTGATGTAGGACGAGATGAATCAAGCCCGGCAGAGATTGTTTCCCAAGGCACTTCAATTGCTCTAGATGTAGAAGTAGGATTGCTGTAATAACGAGCACTTGAAACTCCAACATGATGAACGTACGATATGCCCCAACGCTTAAGGTCAAAGAAGCGGTGTCCTTCGAAAGAAGTTTCAAACCTGCGGAAATCATTAACACAGTTCATATAAGGAACAGCCTCTGCAGGAACAACAAAGTCAGAACTCATATTCTGAGTGCAGCTCCAATCACTAAAGCAGTTTGTGTTTGTGCCTTTCGCATAATAGTTTTTGAATTCGGAATTAGTCATGTACTTGTTATATCCCGTAGACACAAACTGTTTCTTGTCGTCATCACTGAATGTATTAAGCTGGCAGTTCCAATACCAACGAAGATCATTGGCTGCATCTGCATACTTGCCAAGCATAACCTCTGCTTCTGCACGCTCAAGAAGAAGCATGTGAGCAGTAAAGGCACGATATATCTGGTGACAATATCCGATACCTGCTACCTTATCAGTATATTCAAAGTGCTCTCCCACTTTAGAACTGAAATATCCGTAGTCGTGAGAGCTGCTTCCGAAGAGCTGACCCGAAACGAGAGAGATTCCAGGAGCGTAGTAACCAGTCCAAAGTGTTGAGTGATTACTACGATACATCAGAGCATCGCTACATGATGTACCTGCATAAGAATAACGATAGCCGAAAAGACGACGCTGCAACAATGAGTATGTGTCGATCAACATCAAGTTGTTGTTCTGACTAGGAGCTACCCAAACGTTAGCATAATCAGAGAGAGATGAACTACCACTAAACTGGGAATAATCCATTGTCATACGCTGGAAGCTTGTTGAGTCTGAACCAATCACTTGATTAGCATGTTCAATTACCTTTGCATAGTCACGTTTAAACAAATAATAACGTGCTGCAAAAGCGTGAGCTGCATTGGTATTAAAGTGATACTTCGGTGCTGTTGTATAATTAACGTCACTTATAAGAGCGAGACCTTCTTCAAGGTCTTTGCCTATAAGCTGGTAAACGCTATCAACATTGATTCGGTCATACTTCTTTGAAACTACATCCTCAATCTCTGTAACATAAGGGATACCAATATCTTTCTTGCTCTCAGTAGAGCTCTTGTATGCCTGAGAAAATATATTTACCAATTGGAAATGGTCGTAAGCCCTAAGCAGAAGAGCCTCACCCTTTGCGGCCTTCAGTTTTGACGACAAGTTTCCATCAGGAGAAATTCTGTCTATTGCAGCCAAAGCCTGGTTTACTGTTGCCACAGAGCCATAATATCCACTCCAAAGGCTACCAGGAGAATCTTGATTGGAGTAAGTTGCATTCTCAGCAGCTTCAAACTTATACAATTCATCGTCCCACTTTGAATAGGAGCTATAGTTGTAATAAGACAACACCTGCTTCTTTGCTGGATTAGAAGGATAGTGAGGCGTTTGGTTATCGAGAAGATTGTCGGAAGAGATTTCGCATACCCAAGCAGGATTTCCCTCGGGATAGGCAGAAACGAGCAGGCTGACAACCTTGTCCTCTGTATTGATTTCGGTACGCTCATCGGGCACTTTGTCTAGGAAGCTTTCGCTACATGATGCAACTGCCATAAGAGCTGCGCCGAATGCCATTACCTTATATTTATATGATTTCATATTATATGTATCTTTTTTACCAATCTTGAATTAAAGTCCGAGGCGTACAGTCAGAGTGAACTGCTTTGAGAGAGGAGTTGCCACACCACCGGAATTAACGAACTCAGGATCCTGTCCGTTCAACTTGTCATCAGCATATAACAGACAGAGGTTTGTTGCATCAAGTTTAAGAGATGCTGTCGAGAGACCTATCTTTGACAAGAAAGAACGTGGAATATCGTATGTCAACGATACGTCCTTCAAGCGAATAAATCCTCCGTCAGCGACACGAGCCGTTGAATAGTTGTAAGCATTGTATGCGTACGACAAATAAGTGTCGTTGTAATACTGACGCTTGCTGGCGATTGCAGGAATAGTAGTCTTTTTCTCATCGCCTGGCATAACCCAACGGTTTTTGAATTCCTTAGGCATTGCCGACATGTCGGAATAGCTTGAAGAGAATACTTGGTCAAGACGAATCTTGTTTCCGAAAGAATATGTAACAAATATATTCAGACGCCAGTTCTTATATCTAAGAGTATTGTTGAGACCACCGTTCATTGTCGGTTCGGTAGGACCTTCATACTTGAGGAAGTCAAGTGACTGGTATTCCTGGAAGTTGATGTCTGTAGTGGTAACCTCACCCTTTTCGTTTATAATCTGCGGTATACCCTCATCGTTAAGTCCTACAAAAGGAATAGAGAACAATGAGCGGTGAGGATATCCTTGACGGATATTAGCACCAGAGTTGTAAACCAAATTTATTACGTTTGCCTGTGAAAGCACATCGGTAATCTCTGTTTTTGTATAAGCGAAGGTGAGGTCAGTAGACCAATCGAAGTTCTTTGTGCGTATATTCTGAGAAGAGATTGTTGCCTCAACACCGTGAGATTTCATTGAAGCCACATTTGCGAACTTACGAATTTCACCGCCAGCACCGCTTGTATTTACATATCCCATGAGGTCATAGTTGTTACGCCAGTACCAATCGGTTGTCAAATTCAATCGGTTGTTAAGGAAACCGAGATCGAAACCAACGTTGAACTCTTTCTTCTTCTCATAGGTCAAATCGCTATTGGCAAGCTGTGAGAGATAAATGTAGCTTTCCTGCTGATCCCCTTGTGGACGCCATTTGATACCAGAGCGGAAGATTGCAAGTGCATTGGAAGCTGTTGTCTGCTCACCTACTAGAGAGTAGCTCAAACGTATCGTACCATGAGACAACCAATAGTTGTGGGCAGCAGCCCATTTTGTGAACCATTCTTCTTCATGTGCGTTCCATGCTCCAGAAATGTTCCATGTAGGAAGCCAGCGAGAACTTCTAGAACGACCAAGCTGATTAGAGCCATCATAACGACCAGTAACGCTGGCTGTATAACGTCCTTTATAAGAATAGCTCAAGAAAGCGAAGTAAGCCAAACGGCGATTCCAAGACTTAGAGAAAGAAACTCTTTCAAGTCCTTCTTCCTTTGCCTGCTTGTAGAACTCGTATGGAAGTGACTGCAAACGGCTGTTGTTGTAGTCAATACCATATTCTTCATCATGACGAGAGTCATAATCTGCACGGTTTGCCTCCATACCTGCAAGAGCATTGAAGATATGTGTATTGTTCCAAGTATTGTCATAACGCAGAGTTCCACGGAAGTCAAGCTGTGTAACGCTGTTCTCATCCATAATGTTTATACCTCCCGTCGGCATTACCGAAATAGGAAGAGCATTCTTCACATCTGGGTCGGTATATAAATATGTATTATTGTACATGATGTTCGGATTATCAACTCCTGCGCGATAAGCCTCTGCCTGGTTGGAGTTGTTCATCACGATATGTTCACGTGAAGAGCGCATCGTACGGTAGTCACCCAATACATTCACTTCAACGTGCTTGAGGGGTTTCCATGTCAACTCACCTTGGAATTTCACGTCATGCACATTGATATCAATGTAGTTGTTCTGCAACTCGTCAAAGATATTGAAAGAAGCGTAGTTACGTGTGTAAGTCTGTGTAGGATCCAATGTGCGCGATGTATTCAGAGCGTAGCTGAAAGGGTTGATATCGAAGTCACGGCTAACAGAACCGCTAACGGGGTCAACACTTTGGTTCAGCGTACCAGGAGCCTGCTGCTTACGGTAGCTTGCATTTGTTCTAAGAGTTACGCTCAACTTGTTGCTAAGGTTGAACGTTGCATTCATCACACCTGTATAACGCTGCACTTCGCTACGGTCTGTCCATCCCGGATCATTGTAAACAGAAAGTGAAGCATAAAGGTTGGCTTTCTCTGTACCTGTTGAAACGCTAACTGAATGGTTCTGCGTAAGGTTATTATGGAACAGAAGATCGAACCAGTCGGTATTACGGAACTCTGCCTGCTGGAGATAACTATTCATTGCCGCCTGCGTATAAGGAAGCCCGAACTGACCACTTGTCTGGTCGTAAGTATTAATCAGATTATACATCTTTCCATAAAGACCAGATGTAGAGCTATTAACCAAAGAAGCATATTCCAACCATCCTTTTGCAGCCATCTCTTTGTAAATACCCATCTGCTCTTGAGAGTTGGAAATATTGTAATTGCTGTAACTTGGCTTCAAACGATAGGAGAACTCACCTGTGTAGTTAATTGAGCTTTTTCCTGCCTTACCTTTCTTTGTGGTAACGACAACGACACCCGACATGGCGCGTGCACCGTATATAGAAGTAGCCGAACCATCCTTGAGGACTTGGAAACTTTCTATGTCATCAGGGTTAAGACCAGCAATGGCATTAGCGATAAGAGTCTGTGCGTCACCAGAAGAAAGGTCATCAGAACTTACGTTTACCGCATCTTCCATAATTACGCCGTCCACAACCCACAATGGGCTTGACGAGCCGTATATAGAAGAAGCACCGCGCACACGAATCTTAGGAGCTGTACCAAAAGTACCGGAAACGTTCTCAAGTTGAACACCAGCCACACGGCCTTCAAGACCGCGAGTAAGGTCGGCAACACCATCAAGCTTCGTTTTGTCTGCATCAATCTTTGTTGTTGCACCGGTAAAGAGACGTTTATCCTGTTTCATAATACCTGTAACAACAACTTCGCCAATACTCTGGGCATCGTCAGACTTCAAGACGATTTTCATACCCTTACGACCCTTTAGCGCCTGAGTCTCCATACCAATGTAGCTTACCACAATCGTAGGATTGCTTGCAGAGGAGTTCAGCGAGAATTTACCGTCAATATCTGTAGCAACACCTGTTTTGGTGCCCTTTATCATGACGGAAGCGCCAATGATAGGCTGCCCGTCTTCTTGAGATATCACGGTACCCGAGACTTCTGTCTGCGCCAAAGCCATTCCAATGCAAAGGAATAGCGAGGCCAACAGCATTGTTAGTCTTTTTTCCATAAATACTCTCTTCCTAAATAATTAAATGAATGAATAAATTATACTTTTTGTTACGTTTTTGCAAAATTAGTTATTATTTCTTTTCCATGCAAAACAATAACTTAGAAAAAGGACTTATTATGCTATTTTTTAACTAAAACAATACCCATCCACTTTAATTCCAATCAAAACCATAAGTAATATAGGGAAAAATCTCACACTTTGAAATTATATATCCGGAATATTTCACGTGTAATTATACCATATTAAAATAACACTTTGACAACATTTTACACGTCAAATATACACTTTTGTCACTAAGAGCAGCCATACGTCACATAAAAATAATAAGGTATGCGCACGTACGCATACCTTATACAATTATAATTTTGGGTTTCTTTACTTAACATTTTGTAATTTTAAACCCCAATTTTAACTTCTTATTTTTTCATTCTTCTCTATTTTGAACAAATCAGAGCAGGCTTTGGATTTCAGCGTCAAGGTCTTTAATCTGAGCGTCACGCTTGTAGAGCGTGTTTGTCTTATCTACAAGGAAGAATGTCGGTAACTGTTGAATATTATAAAGAACGAGAAGGTTTGAATTGACTGAATTTTCATCGCGCACACATATCCATGGCAATGCTGCTGTTTGAGTTTTCCAGAAATGCTCGTCGGGATCAAGCGACACTTGGTAAATCTCAAGACCACGAGAGTGATACTTGTTATATAACTCACGGAGCTGCATTATGCGTTGCGTAGAACCTTTGGCTGCAAACACATGGAAATCAAGCAGTACAACCTTCCTTGCCAAATCAGTAAGCCTACGCACAGAACCTTTGTTGTCACGCAATTCAATATCAATAATGTTTGAAGTTTTAACCTTAGATGGGTCAATTTGCCTACGGCTAGCAGCTATCTTATTCTCCATGATACGCACATTCTTCATTCCTTCTATGGCGATATTATGAAGATTCTCACCACGAAGTGATTTTGGATAATAAGCATCCCAACTAGTAGCCACGGCAGCAAAAGCCTTTATATCTTCCTTACTCTCACGTGGGTTAAAGATAAGTCGGTCGCCCAACGACTGAAAGAGTGCAAAATATGAGGATGCCCTCATGGGCTGCTTATAAATATAGTTACGCTTTATATAATCTTTATATTGTTCTATGGCTTTAGTTATGGTATCCTCTGCAGCATCATAGCCAAATGCCGGATTATTCCCAATGCCGATTATAAACGACTGAAGATTTATCTGCTTGACTGCCAAATCTTTTATCGTCTTACATTCTTCGCTACCCTCCACAGTATACCCTGTAGACATATGAGGATAGTCGGCCTTTACCGTAACTGTTTCGGTAGAATCTACACTCAGATTAATTATTTGATTGGCAACTCTCAGACGATAAAACTCAGGTGCAGAGGGTGCATCATCGGAGAAATCAAACTGTCCGTCGGCAGTAAGTTTCACAGAATCAACGGCAACAGGCCCATCAAGGCTCATGTTTTCAAAATACAACACGGAGTCTTTAGCCTCCGTTATACTGCCTTTTATATGAAATTTCTTTCCTCCACAGGATGTAACTATTATTGCAGCAAAAAGCAATGCAAGAGCTGGGGCTATTATTTTTCTCATCTTTTTTGTTTATTCTACTTATTATTAAGGTGACATTCAAGCAACGATGCCGTTAAAAAGCACAATGATA
Organism: bacterium; assembly: GCA_963661195.1. GTDB lineage: Bacteria > Bacteroidota > Bacteroidia > Bacteroidales > Bacteroidaceae > Prevotella. The sequence goes on along the minus strand of CAVLBD010000049.1, from coordinate 3,519 downwards.
ACACACTATGCCATACTGCAAATTTACGGCAAATAATGCGAATAACAAAGAATTTACTGTTGCAATTGACTTGAGACCTCACTTTAGAGCATTAAAAAGCATTAGTCGGAAACGGCTTCCACCACAGGCAAAACCAAGCTAATTAACGTTTTATATATTCTTTCTTTTACAGTCTAACACAAAAACGCGAATTATTTTGTACTTTTGCAACCGCTATTTCACCTTAACAAGTGCGTCACCAAATGAAGGTGGCACAAGAAAGCGAAAGAAAGCAGAACGAATAAAGGACGTATAACTTAAGAGTAAATATGGAAAAAAACAGCAGAGCAAATTTCGGGAGCAAGCTTGGCGTCATTCTTGCCACAGCAGGTTCAGCAGTTGGACTGGGCAACGTTTGGCGTTTCCCCTATATGACCGGGCAGAACGGCGGAGCTGCATTCATAATAATATATATATTGTGCGTGTTCATTTTGGGCATTCCGTGCATGCTCAACGAGTTTATTATCGGTCGCCACTCGGCTACGAATACAGCGCGCGCCTACCGCAAGTTATCCAACGGCACACCATGGATGCTTATAGGCTATTTCGGAGTCTTTACCGGCTTTGTCATAACAAGCTACTATGCCGTTGTTTCTGGTTGGTGCTTTCAATATATCTTCGCCTCTGCCATTGGTCAACTTAATGGCACACCAGAGTTTTTCGCCAGCTATTTCGATTCTTTCGAGAAAGACCCCATAAAGCCTGTATTTTGGGCAGTAGTTTTCCTATGTGTAACGCATTTCGTTATTGTACGCGGTGTACGCGATGGGATAGAAAAGGCTTCAAAACTGCTCATGCCGGCATTGTTTATCCTACTTCTCATCCTCGTTGTGGCTGCGTGCATGTTACCTGGAGCGTGGAAAGGGGTGGAATATTTGTTCAAACCCGATTTTTCAAAAGTAACAAAAGACGTGTTCCTCAGCGCACTAGGTCAGTCGTTCTACTCACTTAGCGTGGGAATGGGATGCATTTGCACCTTTGCTTCTTATTTCTCCAAGGAAACTAATCTAACACGCTCCGCCGTGCAGATAAGCTTCATCGACACGTTCATTGCAATCCTTGCCGGTCTCATAATTTTCCCCGCAGCATTTTCTGTTGGCGTCAACCCAGACAGTGGTCCTGCACTTATCTTCATAACACTACCCAACGTGTTCCAGGAAGCATTCTCCGCAATGCCTGCCGTTGGCTATGTGGTATCGCTCGGCTTTTATGCATTGTTGTCGCTGGCAGCCCTAACATCACTTATATCATTACATGAGGTCTGCACTGCTTTCGTGCAGGAAGAAACAAAGATGTCACGCCGCAAGTCTGCCACCATTGTCACTATTGTCTGCTCCATCATTGCTGCCCTTTGCTCTCTCTCGCTCGGCAAATGTGATTGGCTCTCAATCGGAGGAATATCCATGTTCGACTTGTTCGATTTCGTTAGCGGACAGATAATGTTGCCGTTGGGCGGATTCCTGACTTGTCTGTTTATTGGGTGGTATGTGCCGAGCAAGATTCTGAAAGACCAATACACCAATTGGGGAACGATGAACGGAAAGTTTTTCCCGCTATACCTTTATGCAGTAAAATTCGTTTGTCCGATATGTATTCTTATGGTATTCCTTAACCAATTAGGCATAATATAGGAAGAAAAATAAAATACAAACAAAATAGCCCCAACCTACTTAAGCGGTTGGGGCTATTTTTTTAATCAAACGTGCTGTACGTGGACTTATAAAAGTCAGTCAATGATAAGATTTTCTCCTGTCATGTCAGCAGGCTTCTCCAGTCCCATAATGTGAAGGATGGAAGGAGCGACATCGGCAAGACGGCCGTCTTTCACCGTAGCAGAGTTGTTGTTAGTAACATAAATGAAAGGCACAGGATTCAACGAGTGTGCCGTATTAGGCGTTCCGTCTGGGTTAATAGCATTGTCGGCATTGCCATGGTCTGCAATTATAATGGCCTCGTAGTCATTTGCCTTGGCTGCTTCTATCACATCCTTAACACAATTGTCAACGGCATGCACGGCCTTTGCAATAGCGTTGTAGACACCTGTATGACCAACCATGTCTCCATTTGCGAAATTAACGACGATAAAGTCATACTCCTGAGTGTTTATTGCGCCAACCAACTTGTCTTTCACCTCATATGCACTCATTTCCGGCTTCAAGTCATAGGTCGCAACTTTCGGAGAGGGAACAAGTATTCTGTCTTCGCCCTCATATGGTTTTTCACGCCCACCGTTGAAGAAGAAAGTGACGTGTGCATATTTCTCCGTCTCTGCGGTATGCAGCTGTTTCAACCCCTGCTTACTCAAATATTCACCAAGAGTATCCTGGACGTTCTCTTTCGGGAAGAGGATATGTACGCCTGTGAACGAAGCATCATAAGGTGTCATGCAATAATAATGCAAGTCTTTTATCGTGTGCATTCCTTCTTCTGGCATGTCTTGTTGTGTGAGCACCTGTGTCAATTCCTTTGCACGGTCGTTGCGGTAATTGATGAAAATTACGACATCGCCTTCCTGTATGGTTCCGTCAACGGTTGAGTTGCTTATCGGCTTCACGAACTCATCTGTTACACCTGCGGCATAGCTTTCTTCCATAGCCTTCACCATGTCGGCAGCCTTCTCGCCCTTGCCTTCAACAAGCAAGTCGTAAGCTTCCTTCACACGATTCCAACGTTTGTCGCGATCCATTGCATAGAAGCGTCCAACGATGCTGGCGATATGCGCCCCGTTTTTCTCGCAGTGTGCAGAAAGTTCTTCAATAAAGCCCTTGCCACTCTTTGGGTCTGTGTCACGTCCGTCCATGAAACAGTGCACGAATGTGTTACTCAAGCCATATTCCTTTGAGATTTCAACAAATTTGTAAAGGTGGTCAAGCGAAGAGTGAACACCACCTGTTGAAGTCAGTCCCATGAGATGAATACGCTTGCCCGACTCTTTGGCATAAGTAAAGGCATCAATAACCTGTTGGTTCTTCATTATCGAACCATCAGCACAAGCACGGTTTATCTTCACCAAGTCTTGGTATACAACACGGCCGGCGCCAATATTAAGATGGCCTACCTCCGAGTTTCCCATTTGGCCTTCAGGAAGACCAACGTCCTCGCCGCATGCCATTAGTTGAGAGTGTGAACTGACTGCCGTGAGGTAGTCAAGGTATGGTGTCGGTGTGTTGTATATCACATCCCCATTACCATGTTTTCCGATACCCCATCCATCGAGTATCATCAAAAGAGCTTTCTTTGCCATGATTCGTTTTTTGTATTATATGTTATTCGTTATTTCCTACGTTTATTCTTTCCATGCAAAATTACTACATTCAGTTTAATTCGCCAAAAAGACTGCCTCATTATTCGGCTTAAAGAGAAAATGGTTTTTGTTCCGCCACCAGAAGAATTATTTTGACCACGGCGGCTTATTTGTTTTGACGCGGCGTTTTATTCTTGTCACCGCGGGCTAATGCACAACAAACAAAAAGAAAACGG
>CAVLBD010000048.1:0-20219 GCA_963661195.1 bacterium | reverse complement strand
TTATATAATAAAGCGCAGTGTTTGTCGTTTTATAACTGAAAAAAGACCAAAATGACAAATAATGCCTATGAAACATTTTACACAAGATGAGGCACAGCCTTCGCAGCGCACGATAGATATAATAAAGGCCATAGCCTATACCTACCGCGTGATGGATATCAAAGGAAAGATGTACGGCTTCTGCCTTAATTGAAAGGCGACAGTCCGCATGTTCCTCGCGGAAAGCGTAGTATAGCATATGTTAAAGGAATAAAATAGAGTCAGGAAAACAAAATTATACAAACATAAACCATATGTCAACAATGGTTTCGCCCTCCCTGCTGGCTGCTGATTTTACAAATCTGCGCGGCGAGGTTGAAATGATAAACAACAGTGAGGCAGATTGGCTTCACATGGATGTTATGGACGGAAGTTTCGTGCCAAACATCTCTTTCGGTTTCCCCGTAATCGAGGCCGTGGCAAAGATATGTTGTAAGCCGCTAGATGTCCATTTTATGATAGAGCGCCCTGAGCGTTACGTGCAGCGTGCTGCAAAAGCTGGTGCCATGATGATGAATGTTCACTATGAGGCTTGCTTGCATCTTCATCGGACAATAGAGGAAATCCATGCTGCGGGAATGAAAGCAGGGGTAACTCTTAACCCGTCAACTCCTGTATGTATGCTTGAAGACATTATCAAAGATGTTGATATGGTGCTTTTGATGAGTGTGAACCCAGGGTTTGGCGGTCAGAAATTCATTGAAGGTACAATAGACAAGGTGAAGCGTCTGCGTGAACTCATCGCTAGCACCAACTCTAACGCATTGATAGAGGTTGACGGTGGTGTGCAAGGAGAAACAGCCCCACGTCTAGTGGAAGCAGGAGTTGATGTTCTGGTCAGCGGCAGTTATGTGTTTAAAAGCTCAACACCCATTGACGTAATCAAGAGACTGAAAAATCTGTAGCATGAAGCTTGGCGACTGTTGCGCTATGGCAGCCTTTCAGCATACTGTTTCCAGTGACATATTGTTCTTCTTTGCCATGCGTCTCATGTTCAGAATGGCATAGCGCATACGACCTAGAGCCGTGTTTATGCTCACGCCTGTCGTTTCGGCAATGTCCTTGAAAGACATTTCCTGATAATAGCGCATGAAGACAATTTCGCGTTGAGAGGGGGGGAGCAAGCGTATCATTGTTTTTACGTCTTTCATAACCTGCTCGTTAACGAAGCGGTCTTCAATATTAAAGTCCTTTGTTCCGTAAACATTTATGTTTGATAGGTCATTGTCTTCGTTCATCTCCACAATGTTTTGGGCACGGTTGTCGCGATACCAGTCCATTATGGCATTGTGGGCTATACGCATGATCCACGCCGAAAACTTGCCAGAGTCAACGTATCTGTGCTCTTGCAGGCGAGTTATTACCTTAACAAAGGTCTCCTGAAATATGTCGTTCGCAAGGTCTTGATTGTGAACGACAAAAAGAATATAAGAAAACAATTTAGATTGGTTGCGCGACAATAACATGTCGAAAGCCTGATTGTTTCCGTCTGCGTATGACAATGCCAACTGTTCGTCGGTCATTTCATTCAGTTTTATCATTTTGTTCAATTTTTTAGTGAAGTAAATGATGTTTCAATAGGCTCTATTTTTTTAATTTGTTATTATCTTTTGGCGCGATATATCTACGTCTTATGTTCTTTATGCTAAAGCATTGGCATGTTTCCCATGACCAACGTTATCTGCAAAAGTATATATAAATGTTTGTATTGGCAAATTTTTCCGTCATATTCCTTGCGTTAGGCGGCAAACGTTATTGATTTTTCTTGTTTTCCTTTGCGGTTAACCTAAAATGTGATATATTTGCAGCGGATTACAAAACAAGGAGTTTTTGTTTTCTGCATAGAGGTTCGCGGACGACGCGATTAAAAGGGAACGGAGTGAAAGTCTCCGACTGTCCCGCAGCTGTAAGCTCCTTTATGTCCCTTCTGCAGCGATGCCACTGCCCTTTTTGTTTTTCGGATAGGGTGGGAAGGTAGTAGTAGGGCGGAGTGAAGTCAGAATACCTGCCATGTGCAAAATAATTGCCGCCACTTCTCGATGTAAGGAGTGAAAGCACAACAACGTCAATATATGGTTAGTCATGTCTTTGCAGCGTAAGCTCCATCATGGTGCAATGTTGGTCAAAGCTAGATTTTCTGTACTCTTTTTATAAAGAGGCAATGACGCATCTGTGTGTTCAGGCATTGAAAGAATATCATACGTGTATTATTATATAAGTTAATTTAGTTGTAGAAAAAGAGTGCTGCCGTGAGGTAGCACTCTTTTGCAATAGGACTGTTTTTTCAGAACTTTGGTTGTAATGGTGAAAAGTTCTTTGTTTCTTGCTTTCTATTTCAATTCAAATTCAGCAACACCACGTACATCCGTTTCGCTTGCGCATACATAGACTTTGAACTTCCCTGGTTCAGCAACAAAATCATGTGCAGTTGTTGACCAATATTGCAGATCCTCAGTGGTGATGTCAAATTGCACACTTTTCGTTTCGCCCGGAGCTAGAGATATTTTAGCAAAATTCTTAAGTTCTTTGGCAGGTCTTTCTTCAGAAGACGCAACGTCACCTATGTATAGTTGTACAGTCTCTTTTCCTTCCATTTGTCCAGTATTGGTAACAGGGACGGTAAGTGTAACTTTTCCGTCCTTTTGCATCGTTTTTGATGATAGCGTCGGTTTACCATATTTGAACGAGGTGTAGCTTAGACCAAAGCCGAATGGAAATTGTGGTTGTACCTTTTTTGTGTTGAACCATCTGTAGCCAACGAAAATGCCTTCATCGTAGTAAACATGCTTTTCTACGCCAGGATAGCCTTTCTTGCCGAACTTAAAGCATGGATAGTCGTTTTGTTCCTTAGCAAATGTAACAGGCAATTTTCCACTAGGATTTATCTTTCCTGACAATATTTCGGCAAGTGTCACGCCAGACATGGAGCCAAGATACCAGCAATGCACCAGGGCTTTGACATTTTGTAGCCATGGTGTGGCAAAAGCGTTGCCTCCGAATGTAACTACGATAATATTTTTCTGAATCTTTGCCAACTCTGCTATTAGTTCGTTTTGACCATATGACAAGTCGTAGCTCTCGCGATCGCCATCTTCGCAGTCCTGTTTCCAGTTCTTGTTTAGTCCGCCGATGAAAACAATGAGGTCAGCATCTTTTGCTTTCTTCAACGCTTCTGATTTTAGTGCCGCTTGTTTCTTGGCATCTATTGGGTCTATTGCATCGTAGAGGGGGCGGCCGGCATAGTAACCTTGTGCATATTTAATCTTGTTGCCATATATTTTTTGCAGACCTTCAAGTGGTGAAATGTCAAATTTCGTCTTTAACTCTGATGAGCCACCGCCTTCACACATGTTGCGTGTTGCATTGTCGCCAATAACAAGTATCTTCTTGAATTTTGAATCTTGCAGTGGCAGAATTCCATTTTGGTTTTTCAACAGAACAATTCCCTCCTCGCCGATTTTACGGCAAGCTTCATAGTGTTCGTCAGAGTATTGTGATCCGATGACACGGTTCTTGTTCATTGAAGTGCGGAAAATTAGTCTGAGAACTCGTGCCGCCTTTTCGTTGAGAATGTCCATTGGTATTTTCCCCTCGTTTATGAGTTTCTCAAACGGGTCGGCAAGACGATAGTGGTTGTATCCTGCACTCTTGTCCTCTGTCTTACCGTTGGTATCGGTCCCCATCTCTATATCAAGACCATTCATTGCTGCTTCCCATGTGTCATGGGTGCCACCCCAGTCGCTTATTACGCAGCCGTCGAATCCCCATTCTTTCTTAAGAATTTTGTTCAGCAAAGAATCGTTGTGGCACAGATGTTGTCCGTTCCAAATAGGATATGAGCCCATGATAGACCATAGCCCCGCCTTTTGAACACATTTTTTGAAGGCAGGAAGATATATTTCGCGCAGTGCACGTTCTCCAACGTGAATGTTGGCGGTAAAGCGGTCTATCTCCTGATTATTCAGGGCAAAATGTTTTAGACAACAAGCCACTCCGTTTTTCTGTGCTGCCTGTATGTATGGTACAGCCATTTCACCAGCCAAGTATGGATCTTCTCCCATATATTCGAAACTTCTGCCGTTAAGAGGAACACGACAAATTGTTGTTCCAGGGCCCAAAAGCACGTTCTTGTCGCGAAATGCAAATTCCTCGCTTACAGCGTTGCCATAGGTCTTTGATAGCTCTCTGTTCCATGTGGCAGCAAGACATGTCAGCGAAGGAAAGGCAACTATGGAGTCGTTGGTCCATTTTGCGGTATTCCAGGAGTTCCAGTCTACTTCTGCTCTTACTCCGTGCGGACCGTCGCTCATGGCAAGTTGCCGTATGCCCAAGCGTGGAACTCCGGCGGAAGTGAATTTGCTCTGCGCATGTAGAATGCTTATTTTCTCATGTGTTGTCATGCGTGAAAGTGCATCTTGCACACGTTCTTCAATTGGGGCATTGGGATCAAGATACGTGGGCGTGGTGCGCTCTTGAGCCGATGAACCGACTGTTGTTGCAGCGGCAAAGATGAAAGTTAATAATAATGTTTTCATGTATCCTTTTATTTTATGTCAATAGTTATTTTTGCATCTTTAAGATCTACGCCACGTGCCGTAAGAGTAGCTTTGCCTGCTGCTTTTCCCGCGCGCAGAACTACAAGACATTTGCCGTACAAGGCGTGACGTTTGTTGTCTTTATATCGTTCGAGCGACCATTGTGATCCGTTGTCCACTCCCTCAATGTGCATATTGCCTTCTGTTGCGAAGAAGATTTGGTTCATTGCGTTGGGGCAAAGATTACCGTATTTGTCTAATATCTCCACTGTTACAAAGGTCAACGACTTGCCATCAGCATTCATTTCCTTGCGGCTAGTGGTCAGTTTGATATGGTCAGGAGCACTAGCTGTGTAATTAGTTTGTGTTGCCACTACCTTTCCGTTTATCCTTGATACGACTTTTGCTGTGCCTGGCTCAAACTTTACTCGCCATTGCACGTGATATTGGTGGTCATCCACCTTGCGGCGTATGCCTTGGCTTTTGCCATTGATAAATAGTTCCACTTCATCGGCATTGTTGTAGTAGCACCATAAGTCAACGTCTTGTCCGCGCAGCCAGTTCCAGTGTGGGAAAAGATGTAGAACATTCTTTGAAGTCCATTCGCTTTGGTACATGTAATATGCATCTTTTGGAAAGCCAGCCAGGTCTATTACACCGAAATAGCTTGAATGGGCAGGGTAGGAAAAAGGTGTCGGTTCGCCGATGTAATCCCATCCAGTCCAAATGAATTGCCCTGAACACCATGGCGTATGTTTTACTATGTCCCATGTTCTTTCATGTGTTGTTCCCCACGGCACGTGCTGATTGTCATAGGAGCTACATTGGTAGGTAGGGTCTGTATATGGTTTCCACCAAGATTCAGGTGCTTCGGTGATAGAATCGCTTGGCATATGGTAGAAGCCGCGTGTTGCGAGAGCTGATACGCTTTCGGTCATGATGAACGGCTTTCCTGGAAAGTTTGTAGGAACATCCTTGACATATTGCTCGTGATAATTGAAGCCAATAATGTCTAAAGCCCCACTCTTGTGGAGGTGGTTGTTGGGGTTTGGCTCATTGCATCCAGCAGTCACGGGACGTGATGTATCAAGCTCTTTCACTTCGCTAACTAGCTGTTTGGTGAGAATTGAGTTGACACTCATTTTTCCGTTCTTGGCAAGCATGGATGCATCATGACCAAAGTTAAGCAACAGGTTGGCCTGTTCTAGTGATAACGTGTCGGCATCGGCATGTGTCCATTGTTCAAGAACTTCATTGCCAATGCTCCACATCATTATACTCGGATGGTTGCGGTCGCGGCGTATCAGGTCTGTAAGATCTCTTTCCTGCCATTTGTTGAAATATACGGAGTAATCGTTTTTCGTCTTCCTTTTGCGCCACATGTCGAATGCTTCATCCATGACGATAAATCCCATTGTGTCGCACATCTCCAACAACTCTGGCGCTGGTGGATTGTGAGAACATCTGATGGCATTCACTCCCATGTCCTTTAAAAGTCGTAGCTGGCGGTGAAGAGCATCCTCGTTTAGGGCAGCACCAAGACATCCCAGGTCATGGTGCTGGCATACTCCGTTTATTTTCATGTTTTTCCCATTGAGCGAGAAGCCTGTTTCTGGGCTGAAGGCAAAGGAGCGTACACCTGTCCGGGTGGTATATTCGTCAATGATATGTCCTCCCACTATGACTTGTGTCGTTACATAGTATATGTTTGGATGCTCAATAGTCCATAGCTTCGGGTTGCGCAAGGTGAAAGTTTGTGTGTTGGTCTGTAGCTTTTTGTACCCGTCATCCTCTGCTTTATAAACGCCTTTTGTCTTTGGTTTCAGTTGTATCGTGGCCTCAGAAGACGTTATCTTCTTCATGTTAGAGTCATAAAGAGTATTGTGTACTTTGGCTTTAACAATATTGGCTGTGGCATTTTCTAGTGTCGTTTCAACTTGAAACCGTGCCTGTCCGTTGGACAATACTGTTGGTTTGACAAATATGCCCCAATGGGTAATTGAAACAGGGGCAACCTGTACAAGCCATACGTGGCGGTAGATGCCGCAGCCGCTATACCATCTGCTGTTTGGTTGGTCGCTGTTATCCACGCGGACGGCTATTACGTTGTCTCCATCCGGATTTAGGTATTGGGTTAGTTCGTAGCGGAAAGAGCTGTAGCCATATGGTCGCGTTCCAATCTTTTTGCCGTTGATGTAGACGGTAGAGTTCATGTAGGCCCCGTCAAAATCAATATACCAGCGGCTTGTGTTGTCGGTAATTCTGTCAATATGCAAGTGCTTACGATACCAGCCAGTGCCGCCAGGCAAAGCTCCGCCACTGGCACCAGACGGATTGGAGTCAAGGAAGTCGCCCTCTATGGCCCAATCGTGTGGAAGGTCTAGCAGGCGCCATGACGAATCATCGTAGTCAGTATGTGACATCTGTATCGAATCTCCCAGCGTAAAACGCCACCCTTCGTCAAAATTTATGCGTTCGCGTGCTGCGCAAGCCAAGGTAAGTATGGTTGCCGCCAGCGACAAAAGTAGTTTTTTCATACAGAAATGTATTTTGCTGTGCCACAAATGTGGCACAGCATGGTTAGTAGTGATATATATGGCTATGGCATTGCCGTCAGAGTTTCACGGAAGTTTTGTTGCCGTTGTAAGAAACAATCTTGCCTTGAACATTGTCGAATTCCAAATTCTGTGACTTGTTTGGAGTTACAGTCACAACGTTGAATTTTCTATTATTCAGCATTCCGTCGTATGAGCCGTTCCGCTTATTGAAAGTCAGCGTCTTGGAAGATTCGTCATAGTGAATATTGATAGTGGCATATTTCCCTTGTTCATAGTCATAGTTTGTTCCCTCGTCTTCATATAGAAGAAAGTCAGCATCCTTCCCCGTATATACATAAAGTGTGATAAACTCTGGCTGTTTTTCATCGCTCCATTGTATTTCAGGACCATAAGGAATGATTGCTCCTTCGCGAACGAAGACTGGTATTTTCTCGTATGGAGCATCGGCTATTATTGTTTGGCCGCCAGTATAGTGCTTCCCTGTATACAGGTCATACCATCCGCACTGTTTAGGTAAATAAACCTTCCTTGTGCGAGCTTTATAATAACCTACCGGACATGCCATAAATGCAGGACCAAACATCCATTGATCGCCGATGTTGTTAACATTGGCATCGTCTTCAAAATCCATTACCAAACCACGCATCAGAGTATAGTCTTTCAAGTTTGCCCATGCAGCAATGCTGTAAAGATATGGCATCATGCGATAGCGCAGACGGTCGTAGTAGACTATAGATTTGTAGCATGGGTGATTTTCTGGCGCGATGTTCCAAACTTCGCGCAGTGGCCATTGGCCATGTGTTCTATACAAAGGAACGAAGCATCCGAACTGGTTCCAACGTGTTTGCATCTCGCGCCATTCTTTCAAGTCTTCATTTTCTTCTCCGCTACGGTCAAAGAGGCGTTGTGCCTTTTCGAAGCGACTCTCAACGGAAAAACCGCCTTGGTCCATTCCCCAAAATGGAATGCCCGACATGGAGTAGTTGAGGCCTGCTGTCATTTGTGCCCGCATGTCTTCCCATCTTGTACCGATGTCACCACTCCAAGATGCTGTGCTATAGCGTTGTAATCCAGCAAAGCCACTTCTCGTTAGTAAGAATACACGTTTGTTGTTTCCTGTAGCTCTTTGTCCTTTGTATATGGCATCAGCATTGACAAGGGAATAGGCATTGAAGTATTCAGTGCTTGAGCCTAATGCGGTTGGTCCGCAAAGGGCTTTTCGATAGGCTATAGGTGTGCAGTCACGAACGTTCGGTTCTGAGGCATCCATCCACCATGCATCTATGCCATAGTTGTATTTTTTATACAAGTTATCGTTCATCTGCTTCCAGAATAAATTGCGCGCGCCCTCAGAGTAGGCATCATAGAAGCCGGCAACATAGCCAGGTCCGACCCAATCGCGCAATGAGTCTTTCACGGCCTGCGTATACATCCATCCGTGTGATTGCAGTTCCTTGTAGTTGTTTGTATTATGATAAAATTTGGGCCAAACGCTAATCATGAAGCGGCCATGCATCTTGTGTACATTGTCAAGCATCTTTTGTGGATCAGCGTATCTGGTATCATCAAATACATGGCTTCCCCATTGGTCATCTTTCCAGTAATTCCAGTCCTGCACAATGTTGTCAATGGGGATATGCCTTTTGCGGTATTCATTGAGTGTATTTGTTATTTCATCAGCGGTGCGGTAGCGTTCTCGACTTTGCCAAAATCCCATAGCCCATTTTGGCATGATTGGTGCTTTGCCGGTAAGTGTGCGATAGCCAGAAATGACTTCGTCAATATCATTGCCAGCAATGAAATAGTAGTCCAAGTCTCTGCTCATTTCACTCCAAATACTGATTTTGTTTTGTTCCTCTTCTGTTATAGGAGATGCTACGCGCAGTCCGCAATAGGATACGTCACCATCAGGCTTCCATTCTATGCGTAGCGGAACCCTTTTGCCTTTCTCTAAGCGTACGGTAAATTTATAGGAATTCGGATTCCATGCCTTGCGCCAGCGTTCAGGGACAACTTCTTTACCATCTATGAAAACCTTGGTATAGCCAGCATAATAGAGAATAAAATGGAAATTGCTCGTTTCATGAGGTTCTATAGAACCTTCGTATACTACGTTTGAACCAACAAGATTAATTTCCTTTGGCAGTCGTTTTACTTCATCGCAGTTTTCGTAATACAGGGAATCTTCGTTGCGTATAATGCTCTTGCCATCGCGTTGGGTATACGTTCCAGAAAGACATCCTTTTTTTCCGTCCTTATCATATAGTGTAAATTCCTGTCCGAGTTGTCTGTAGGCATTGGGGTTGCCCCAACGACACAAAGAATATGAATCCCAAAGAAGTCCATAATTTTTGTTCGAGATAACAAATGGAACAGATATCTTGGTGTTGTATTGGAATAGCTCTTCGTTCTTGCCCTTGTAGTTGTATTCGTCAGCCTGATGTTGCCCCAAACCGTAGAAAGCCTCGTCTGCGGGACTTTCAAATGTAGCATTCCATGACCATCCATTGCGTTGAGCTTCGGTTATTGTCCCGTTGCCAATTTCATTTTCGGGTACGACGAAATGCTTGAAAGTTACGCCATTTTTACTACCATTTAGAAGTATATGACCTTTTGAATCATAGAACATAACGTGGCCATTTGTAACGTCAACGGTGGCTTTAACGCCTTTTGCACTTACTGTAACGAGATTACCTTTTTGTGATACTTTATAAGTTGCGTTTTGACTTTGTGGTACAATCATGAGACTTTCTCGCTTATCGGGGAAAGCTTCCTCATTGGTGGCACGAACACGTATGATGCTACCGTTTATGACTTCCATACGAAGGAGCTTTGCGCCATTTTGCGTAGGGTTGCTAACTTTGACGGTTATGTTCTTTCCGTTGTCAATATAGTTGGCAGCATTGACTGCAACCATGCCAAGAAGAAAGAGGCTTGAAACTAAATATCGTTCTATTTTCATAAAACAGTGTTTTAATTTTTTATTTATTTTTTTCTGATTGAGTTCCCTGTTTTTGGTATTGCCGTTTATATTGTGAAGGGGGCATTCCGAACATCTCAATGAAATATTTTGAGAAGTATTTCGGATTGTTAAATCCAACGTTATAGGCCACTTCGCTTACGTTGAGCTGTCCTGCATGTAGCATTTGCTCCGCATGTTTCAGACGAATAGTACGTATGAATTCTTTGGGGGTATTTCCTGTAATGGAAAGTAGTTTCTTATATAGATTGACTCTTGACATGTTCAAGCAGTTGCTCATCATTTCCACTGTAAGTTCAGGTTTGGTGATGTTCTTTTCTACAAATGCAGTGGCGTCTTTTACTAACTTTTCATCGGCAGAGGTTATTTCTATTTGTTTGATTTCAGGCTTGATTTTTTCTCCGATAGGTGTGGCATTGCGCCATTTTATGAGATTAAGAATGCGCAGATTTAACAGATCGAAGTTGAATGGTTTTGTGATATAGTCATCGGCCCCAATAGCCATGCCCTCTATTTTATTGTTAATTGCTAGGCGTGCCGTGAGCATAATAAACGGGATACGTTCGGTTTTTGGGTTTGAACGTATGGCTTGACATAATTTAATACCATCCATCACAGGCATCATTACATCGCTAAGAATGACATCAGGTTTATGTTCTGCCACTTTTTTCAATGCGTCTTTGCCATTGACGGCAGTTCTTACTTTATACATGGATGACATTGTTTCTGACATGAAAGAAAGAAAATCTTCACTGTCGTCAACAATAAGTATTTCATATTCTTGGGTGTTGAATATGTTTGTGCCAGTTTGTAATTGCTTGTGCTCTTCTGTAGAATTGTTGCTATCTTTTTCTTCCTTTGTTTCAAATTCTCTTGTAGCAAGAGGTAGGTAAACTGTAAAAATGCTTCCTCCGTCAGGATTGTCGTGCACATAAACTTTTCCTCCGTGCATCTGTACAAATTCTTTTACAAGACAAAGTCCGATGCCACTTCCTGCATGTTTGTGTGTTTCGCCATGGTGTACTTGATAGAAGCGGTCAAAGATATGTTGCTTTTCTTCGTCACTGATACCACATCCCGTGTCGGTAATGTCAATGGTTAGCATATTATCACTGTCTAAAACATTTAAAGATACACTTATTCTTCCGTTGTCGGGTGTGAACTTGTAGGCGTTGGAGAGTAAGTTGCATATTATTTTCTCCACTTTATCTTTGTCAAATGACATTGTCAAGTTTGCCGTACTAGAACTGAATGTTAAAGTGACATTCCGTTCGCTACATTCATCAAATGATTTGCAAGTTGTTTGTATGAATGTCACGATATCTGTCGTGGTATAATTCAATTTAGTCATATGGCTCTCTATCTTGCGTAGGTCTAGAGTTTCGTTGACTAATGAGAGTAGCTTGTTGGCATTACGCAAGATAAGTTTTAGGCGTGATATCTTATGTGGTTCTTCCTCTTCTTTCAATAGTGCTTTTATTGGTGCTATGACAAGAGTGAGCGGTGTACGCAATTCGTGACTTATATCAGTTAGAAAGGTAAGGCGCATTTTTTCCATCTTGCGTTGTATCGTGATGTACCATGCCAGCCATATAATGCCTCCCAATGTGATGGCATAGATGATGAAGGCCCATGTGGAGAGCCATAAGGGGGGAGCTATGTGAATAGTTAGTTCGCTTATATTGCGGCTAACGCTTCCGTCATTGTTCAACGTACGCACTTGAAGAACATATGTTCCGGGGCTTAGATTTGTGTATGATATATTTGGCTGTTCTTCTATGGTCATAAACCATTTGTCATCTCCCATGCCTTTCATGCGGTATAGAAACCTAGTTTTCTGAGGAATGCCTATTTGGTCGGAAGCAAGCAAGATAGAAAATGTATTCTCGGAATATTTAAGTTTAAGGCTCCTGCTTGTGTTGAGTGAAGTGCCTAACACGGTATGCCCATTATAATTCTCACCGACATTTAGTGGATGGTCGAACAAGACAACGTCACAGAACATTACTTTTGCGTTTTCGGGTTTTAGTGGATCGTGTTCCACAGGCAGGACATTGATGCCATCTTGGCCACCTGCAATTATGTTCCCTAAGTTATCTACCATTATGCTGCGGTAATTGTAGCGGTGTCGTTGCAAACCGTCGAGCTCGTCATAATTGTTGGTAAAGAAATTCCAGTCTGACGTTTTTTTTCTCGCAGTAATACGTATTATATTATGGTTTAACGTAACCCAAATGTGTCCGTTCCTGTCTTCTGCAACAGCGCAAGCCATTGTAGGAGTTGTAGATATATGATATATTTTGTCTTGTGAAGAATCATAAACATCTATTCCGCACATATTTATGTTCCATATCAATCCGCGTGAGTCTTCGAATATTTGATTTACTGCAAGGCCGGAGAATTTCTCATCGTTCTTTGTTTTTGTTATGTTTCGCATTTTTCCGGTGCGGGCATCAATGATGGAAAGACCTCTGGAATGTCCGATGATAATGTCACCGTTTTGCCCACAGACAACAGAAGAAATATAGTTTGAAGGTAATGGCGTGTTGGTTGTTGTGTAGGTTTTGAATGTCTTTCTCTTTGGATCAAAGATTTGAAGTCCACCTCCGAGTGTTCCTATAACTATTTGTCCGTTTTGGTCTTCAGCCAATGCCCATACGCAGTCTTCAGCCAATCCACTTTTCTGTGCACGAAATGAAGTGAATGCTCCATTAAAATATCGTGTCAGACCTCCATTATATGCCCCAAACCATAGTGAACCGTCGCTGGCGCGTAAGCTACTGACGATTACGTCAGAACCAAGTTTTGTCTTGTCCGAACGCAATAAATCCTTTTTTTGAGTTTTTGGGTTAAAGCGTACTATTCCACATTCGTTAGTTCCGCACCAATATGTTCCGTCTTCATTCTGTATCATAGTGCAAACATCCCCTAATGGGATTGTTGCATAGATTGACGATGTTGGAGAATAGAATGCAACGCCGTTCTTGTATGTGCCGATCCATACGGCATCGTTTTGTTCTATGAATATGCTCTCAAGTGTATTGTCAGGCAGACTGTAAGGATTGTGTGGATCGTAATTTATCTGTCTTATTATCTTTTCTTTATAATCAATAATGTATAAACCATTGTGCTCAGTTGCTATCCATAGCCTTTTGTTGGCATCTTCTTTTATATCGTGCGCAATGAAATCTTTTGTATCAGGGGACAGAGCGTTTGCTTTAAGGAATTTTGATACAGACGAGTACCATTTCTTTTCTTGAGAGCAATATACATAGGTCTTGTTAACCGCATTTACCCAGTAGTTGAATTTGTTGTCTATGAATGTATGATAGTATTGTTTCCTTTGGCTAGTCTTAGGTATGTTTCTGTTTACCCATATTATTTTATGCAGTGAAGCATCAAGCCGGACCAAAGTGCCATTGTCTAATGTTACTACAAGGGATTTTCCGCGCTCAGAGAAGTCACTTATATTGCCGTATGGGAGATTGTTGGAACCATTGCCAAAGCGGAAGAGAGTGCTTTTGCCAGTTGATGTGTTGTAGTGATAGCATCCCAAGCCAACAACTGCAAGCCAAAAATTTTTTTCTTTGTCTATGAAAATTTTATCCGGAGTGCCTTTCATTCCGTGTTGCTGCATCCAACTTTTTGTGTTACGGTTAAAAGTTTCTGTTGGGGGGTCGTAAATGCAGCATCCCTCATTTGTCTGAACCCATAACGTTCCGTTGCGATCTTCTTGTATGTCGAATATCTGACTACTGTTGATAGAAGTGTCATCAGTTATGCGGCAATAAAAGTTTTTGAAGCGAAAACCATCATATCGGCACAACCCGGCATCTGTGCCGAACCATAAATATCCATCTTTGCTCTTGAAAATGCGATTGACATGGCTATCTGCCAATCCGTTATCAATATTAAGACAGCGGAATTTGTATTCTGCTCCAGCAACTGATATAAAGGGGAGCAACAGAATGATGCATGATATGTACCATGAAAGATGGAGATGTTTCGCATTTGTCATCGTTAACAAGTTATATGTGGTTCTCGTTATAGTTCAATATATAGCAAAATTACTGTTTTTATTTCATAAATGTTTCTTGTTTGTCATAAAATAAGGGGCGACACGACCGTTGCCTTATGTCGCCCCTTTCTAATACCTATCGTAAGACTTTATCAAAATACATCACAAAAATATTTTAAATATGGCGGTTACCAACCGCTATTCTGTTTGTACACGTTTCCAGACAGACGTATCTCGCCAGCAGGTATTTGCCAAAAGCCTCTTTTCTCGCGTATGTTGGCTTCTTTGTAGGTGTCAGATATTGTCGTTTCTTTGCCGCTAGCATATATTTTTGCCGGTTGACCATCTATAGTAGCTTGACCAACGATAGCTTTTACAAAAACATCTAGTCCTTGACGCCTCAAGTCCCAATAGCGTATGCCCTCACCAACAAATTCTTTGCGTCGTTCATTCCAAATCTGCTCGCGAGTCGGGACAGATGAAATGTCGTGTGATGAATTACCATATGCTCGTTCCACAACTTTATTATAGTAGCTGGCTGCGTTTCTACTGCCAAGTTCTGCAGCCATAAGCAATACGTCAGAATAACGTATTAAGATATAGTCTTGGTCTTGTGAAGTCATCAAGTTACCGCCAGTGACATCCGTTTCTGCAGCTTGCATTGTTGTTCCGTCAGCATAAATCATTGGTGCATATTTACGTATGGTCATTCCGGTGAAATCAGTACAGTCGGTATTGATTTGCTCATTGTAAACAGAAGATCCATTGTCACGCAGTAATTTGCGTGAGTCGATAATCGTTGCGTAAGCACGCTTGTCTCCTTCATCGAACCATCCACTTACGATTGGGGATATTGGGCATGCTCCCCATCCATTTCCGTAGGGCGCATATGATGCATTGGACATACCTATATTTATAACGAAGCTATTATAGTCTTTTTTCCCATTTGTCCAATTTTGGTCATTGTTGAATTTTACTACCCAAACAATTTCTTTGCTCGCTTCATTATATTGAGTTATTCTGCCTTGTTCTTTTGTTGATTTTTCTGTACATGCGGCAGGCCAAAGGTGACTGAATTCTGTTTCAAGTTCATAGACACCAGAATTGATGATGTTTTCACAATATGTCAATGCGTCTGACTTAGTCAGCCCACCCGGCATTTCTTTTCCTAGGTTGTCGTTATATACTCCATCGTAGAAAAGATATACTCTGGCTAGCATCGCTGCCGCAGCATAGCGGGATATATGGCCAAGTGTCGCATTGTTGTCAGTATAGAGTTCTGCAGGGATATTCTCTGCAGCGAATTTAAGGTCACTGACAATTTGAGCATATATTTCATTAGGATCAGACTGCGGCACAACATTATTTGTTGGCTCAGTCTGTAACGGCACATTCTCAAACATGCGTACCATGTCAAAATAAGCTAAGCCGCGCAGAGCACGTACCTCGCCCTCTATTCTGTTTCTATCTGATGTATTTGCCCAACTAATCTTGTCTAGTGATGAAATCAGCATGTTGCTATTGTAGATCGACTTGAAATAGTCGCTCCATATTCCTGCAAAGATATCTGTTGCATCACTTTTTATTGTTTGGTCGAAGCGGTCTAGTAATCGATTTGTTATGTCGTTTGACGATCCACCTCCGAAACATTCGTCGGACATCATTTCTGCAGCTTGATATATTGTTGGATATGAACCATTTGATATGGTACGCTGATATTGGTCATAACAACCGACGAGCGCCTCTTCTGCCTGTTCTACTGTTTTATAAAACGTTGTGGTGTTGAGGCTTGTCTTTGATGTAGTATCAAGAAAATTATCAGTACAGGCCGTTAACATCAGAGTAGACAATCCTAAAATTGTTATTTTTGATTTAATATTAGTCATAATAGTATTTTTTTTATGCTTGTTGTCTATTTAGAATTTCAAGTTAACACCAACAATGAAGGTGCGAGCGTGAGGGTATGACCCAGTATCGACTCCAGACATCCATGCCTTGTCTCCGTATCCTACCTCTGGATCCATACCATCATATCCAGTAATCGTATATAGGTTTTGAACTTGTAGATAGAGACGCACTTGAGAGATTGCTTTCAACGATATGATTTTTGAAAAGTCATATCCTACTGTAATATTTGCTATACGTAAGTATGAGCCGTCTTGTAGGTAGATGTCTGAAAAGTTTGTCCAGTTTTTGTCATCATTTGTTAGTCGTGGGAGTTCGTTTGACGTACCTTCACCATGCCAGCGTCCGAGGAATTTTTCTGTATAATTGCTTTTATAACTGTTACCCCAGTTACGGTAACCTCCATTCGCTATTTTAAAACCAGCTGCACCAGAAAGCGTAGCGGCAAAATCAAAAGCTTTGTATGTTACTCCAATGTTCAATCCAAATGTGAACTTCGGAATACCATTGCCTAAGTCCGTTTTATCATTATCGTCAATAACACCATCATGATTTGTATCCACAATTTTCAAATCTCCAGGTTGTGTGTTGGGCAGAACACCATAGCCTGTATTTTTCCAATCATCAATTTCTTTCTGATTTTGGAAAATTCCCACAGTTTTATACCCCCAAAAGAAACCCATAGCATGCCCATTCTCGCAACGGAAGAATTCAGGTTGGTTGTTGAACATCAAGTTGGCTACTGTCATGCCTGTGGCATATCCGTGAATGATACCGCCTTCAGTTGGAATTTCATTTACTTCATTTTTGTTGTACGAAACATTTGCACCTATATTGTAACTAAAATTATTGCCTCTGCGTTCATTCCATGTAAGACCAAGTTCAATACCTTTATTCGTTACATTCCCTCCATTTATATAAGGTGCATCTGCTCCATATGCGGCCAGTACAGGCGCTTGTACTATCCAATCTTTTGTCTTTTTGTAATACCAATCAAAGTTCAGTCCTAGTCGGCTGTTCAAGAATTTTACATCGATACCAAAATCGGTCTGTTCAGATGTTTCCCACTTCAATTTACTGTTTCCCAATCTATTGGAAATTGCTCCAGAAGTATTGAGTGTGGACCCTTTGCCTGTGCCAAAGTTGTAGCCAATGTTTGTCATGTTTACAATGGCAGCATATAGAAATGCTTCGATGTTATTATTGCCTACTTGCCCCCAACTAGCACGTATTTTTAGAAAATCCAGCCATGAAGAAGTCTTTTCCATAAATTTTTCTCCAGTTACAACCCATCCTGCCGATACTGACGGGAATATGCCCCAGCGATGACCTTCTGCAAATCTAGAACTGCCATCTGCACGCAGAGTTATGTTTGCCATATAGCGGTCGTCATAGTTCCATCCTAAGCGTCCAAAGTAGGAGATTCGCCTATATTCTGCATCTGGATATCCTGTTACATAACCATTATTTCCTTTGCTATTGTTTTCGAGATATGCTGTTTTCCAACTGTTGTATGCAGTAAGTAGGGCATTGCTTCCTGCAAGATTGTCACCTAAGTTGCGCTCCACTTCCATGCCGAGAAGTGAGTTGAATTGGTTTTTCCCTATTTTCCAATCGTATGTGGCTGTGTTTGTCCATGTCAGAATCCATCCTTTATACATGTTTTGCTCAACTTCCGAACCAGAAGTCCTGCTATCGTGTGTTGTGGAAACATAGTTTGGTTTATAGGCCCGATATGAACTTGAATTGTGGTTGAATCCAAGCAAAGTTTTTATGCGTAAGTTCTTGATAGGTTGTAATTCGGCATAAACGTTAGCTACCCATGTTTGTGCATCGGTTTTGTTGTTTCCGCGGTAGAGGCTGGCAACAGGGTTACCATCATCTGAATACCAATCTGTTTCTTTTGAATAGCCATATCCGTTGTTTAGATCTTCGCGTCCGTCTTGTTGTAGGTATAGTGATTGAAGAGGGGATGTCGCGAAAGCTCCACGTAGTTTGTTTGTGTACATATTACCAGAAATACCATCTTTGTTCTCTACGTATGAAAGAGAGACATTTTCGCCAATTTTCAAAATGTCATGGTATAGGTTTTGTTCAAGGTTTGTACGAAAGTTGTATCTTTCGTAGTTGCTTGCATTTTTTCCTCCTACTATTCCTTCTTGTGCAAAGTATCCAAGTGATACTGCATAAGTATTGTTTTTTGAACCGCCAGCCACACTAAGTGTGTAATTTTGTATCGGGGCACCGTCTTTAAACATGTGGCTCATCCAATCTGTGTCGTTGACGTTACCATTTGCATCATAGATAGATTTGTATGATTTCCAGTCGTAGCCGATAAAAGACGCATCAGAATTTTTTCCTTGTTCGTCCATGAGCATCATATATTGTTCGGCATTGCACATCTTAACTTTTTTCGCTACGCTCTGCCATCCATAGTATCCATCAAATGTCACTTTAGCATTACCAGCTTTTCCACTTTTTGTCGTAACGATGACGACTCCATTGGCTGCCTGGGCACCATAGATGGCAGCTGATGCGGCATCTTTAAGAACATCAATACTCTCGATGTCTGATGGATTTACTGTTGTAATGTCTGTTCCTGGAATTCCATCAATAACATAAAGTGGTGTGTTGCTTGTGTTGGAACCTTGTCCACGGATGATGACTTTCATTCCAGAACCAGGCTGACCGCTTTCTGAGATGATATTGACTCCAGGTGTTTGTCCTTGCAATGCTTGAAGAGCGTTGCCAGTATTCCGCTTCGCGAGTTGATCGCCTTTGATTTGCACAGTGGCACCAGTTACTAGTTTTTTCTTCTGAACGCCATAGCCGATAACCACAACATCAGATAATGACTGAGTGTCTTCTTGTAATAAAATTGTGAGAGTTTCTCCTTTTACTTTTACTTTCTGTGGCACAAAGCCGATGTACGACACAAGGAGAGTTTCTCCCTCATTGGCATCAATTGTGAATTCTCCATCAATGTTGGTAACAGTGGCAATTTTACGTCCATTCACTTCTATTGATGCTCCGATGAGTGCCTCTTTGTCTGTAGCAGAGACCACTTTTCCGCTTATAGGCTTCGCATTGATCGTACCTGATGGAAGTACGTTAATTGCAGGGAACAGCAAGCATGCCGTTACAGCAATTTTGCATAAGAGCGAGTTTATGCAACCTTTCTTTAAGAAGGTATTCCTCATAACCAGGATGTTTTTAGTTGATATGATAAATTTAAAGTTGTTTTTCTTTGTTGACGAAACCATTCGTCGGTAGGTTGATGATTTAGGTAATTTTGTCTTTTGCAAAGCTACAAATATATTGAAGAATGATGCAAGAAACAACATTACAATAAAGGGTATTGTTTGTTTCAAAAAGATATATAAAATGTTTCGGATAAATTGTATATATTTGAAAAAGAGATATGTAGATGTTCTACGGGAAATATATGATATGATAACTTGAATAAGTGAAGAACTAATTTATATTTGATCATTAGTGTTCCATTAAAATCGGGGCACTAATGATATTGCCAATATCATCTTAAATAAAAATTATATATTTCTTTTATTCCGTTTAACTTTAGATAAGTGGTTTTTCTTCCTGTTATCACGAGTGTTTTTTCGATATTTTCAGGATTGTCCACAAGGTTGACAATCCTTCTTATGGTAGAGCCGCTTGCAAGTTGTATTGAGATGGTGTTTTGTTGATCTGTTTCATTTTTGTTGTCGGCTAGAAGTACTGCAGTGCTGTATTCGAAAGGTTCGCAAAACCTGTATTGATTACCTTTACTTCCATTGGCACATCCTACTATATACCCCTTTACCCATACAATATCCCCAAATTCCGTGTCGTTTATGAAAGCGGCAACGTTAAGAGTATCACCAACAGAAGGGTTCCCTCCATCAGTGGAAGTGCTATCGTTTATCCATCCGCCATTGTCTTTTCCTGAAGGACTGTTATTTTCCGTGTTAGGTTTTGTGATATTTGTTTGTTCGTTGTTGGTGTCTTCAATAGGCTTTTCGCATGATTGTAAAACTAATACATATAGTAAAAGTGTAAGCAATGCAATGGTGGCATTTTTCATTCTAGGCAAATATTTTTATTGTTTCCGATAACGTTTTTACCATCGTTTTGCAAATGTAGCAAAAGAAGTTTGGTGAGTCAATATTTTACAGTATTATTTT
>CAVLBD010000047.1:0-20986 GCA_963661195.1 bacterium | reverse complement strand
TGATTTTCAATGTGCGCTATGTAATGGCGTAAGAAAGTGATGAAGTCAGGATTCGTTTCAAAATAGTCAGTAGTTTTTATTGACTTCAATACTAAGAATGCCGGTCATCGTTGCTTTGTGCAGCGGATGACCGGCATTCTTTTTCTATCTAGCATTGCTCATATTTGTATGGCCGCGGGGAAAGACGTGAAAGCCTGCATACAACGTGTTCCGTCAGTACGGCCTTATTTTCCTGTTCCAATGTAGTTATATGTAGCCATATAGACCAAGAATATAGGGCATGAGTGGGCTAAACCATTGGAATAGATAAACTAAGCACTATTAAAGGGTAGGGCAAGGCAGATGTTCAATAAAGATTGAACATCTTTTCCATCATCTTCCATTTTTGATCAGAGGTAGAACCAGGGGCACACTGCTGGAATTTTGCCACGTGGTCTTCCCATTCTGCCTGACGGGGTAGGGTGGCAAGGCGTGCCATTGCCGCATCCCAGTTAAAGTCTGCCGGTGCGTCAACAATCATTACCAATGTGGTGCCTTGAATATAAATTTCCATTTCCAGTATACCCACTTGCCTGATACCTTCGCCAATCTCGCGCCAGAAGTGCTCCTTGTCGTGGGCTTCGCGGTAGAGGCGAATCAGTTCGGGGTCGTTTCTCAGTTCCATTGTCTGCACATAGCGCTTGGTGGCTTTTGTGCCGTTGGTGGTTGTTGTTTCTTTTTCCATGATTGGGTAGTTCTTTTAGTTTATAAGGTTCTGTCGTCGTGTATGACGTTAAGATAATCTTCGTATGGGATATATTCACCTCCCATGCTTTTCAGGTGAGGAGTCTCAAACTGACAGTCAATAAGTTTCCCGCCATTCTCCTTCAGACGGTCTGCAAGGAAAATCAGTGCGAGTTTTGAGGCAGATGGTTCGAGCGAGAACATACTCTCGCCGAAGAAGGCAGGGAAGATGTCAACGCCGTATAGCCCACCCACAAGGTTGCCGTCTTTATTCCAAACCTCTACGCTTGAGGCAAATCCCATCTCGTGCAAACGGATGTAAGCCTCGGTCATATCCTGGCCGAGCCACGCCCCTTCTTCTTTGTAGCGCAGGTTGCCGCAGGCTTCTATCACGGCACGGAAGTCGCGGTTTATGCTAAGCGTATATTCATCCTTGCGCATTAGCGTGCGCATGGAGTGGCTCACGTGGATGCGATCGGGGAAGATTACGAAGCGCTGCAGCGGGCAATACCATAGTATTTGCTTGTTGTGTCGGAAGCTATACCATGGGAATATACCGTAGTTGTAGGCCAGTAGCAACCGTTCAGGGCTGAGGTCACCGCCCACAGCCAGCAGGCCGTCATCTTCACCGAGGCGAGGGTCGGGAAAAGCTATAGTGCTGTCGAGTTGGAAAATCATCTCACTTTTTGCTTTGTCTTTTTGCTTGCCGTCTTTTTCATATCGGCAGCTTTGTCGTGGAACACCAACTTGAATTTGCCTTCAGCCATGCCTACGGAAACTTTTCCGCCCTTGGCAAGTCGTCCGAACAGTATTTCGTTCATAAACAGTGGCTTTAGTTGATGTGCCACGGTGCGGTCTATCTCACGTGCGCCGTATTCCTTCGTAAATCCAAGGGCGAGTAGGTGTTCAAAGGCTTCGTCGCTGATGTCTGCCGTAACATTGCGTTGTGTAAGTTTGGCAAAGAGCAGTGTGAGCTTCTTGTGCAGAATGAGCGATGCCATGTGGCGATCCATGTCGTTAAACACGACGATGCTGCTGAGACGGTTGAGGAATTCTGGCGTGAAAGTCTTTTTTGTTTGCTTGAGCATGGCTTCTCCGCGCGAAGTTCCTCCAGTAAATCCGATGGTTGCCTGCGAGGCATACTGCGCCCCGGCGTTTGAAGTCATTATGAGTATCACGTTTCTGAAGTCAGCCTTTTGGCCATGGTTGTCGGTAAGCCGCGCGTAGTCCATTACTTGCAGTAGGATGTTGTATATGTCGCTATGGGCCTTCTCAATTTCGTCGAGTAGCAAAACGCAGTTTGGCGTCTTCCTCACGGCGTCAGTCAGTAGTCCTCCCTCGTCATAGCCCACATATCCAGCAGGCGAACCGATGAGCTTTGCAACGGCATGCTTCTCGGCATATTCGGACATGTCGAAGCGCACCAGTTCTACGCCCAGCTCTTGTGCGAGAGTGCGTGCCACTTCTGTCTTGCCCACGCCAGTTGGACCTACGAAAAGCAGCGAGCCAAGCGGCTTGTCGTCGTCGGATAGTCCTGCCTTGGCCATCATCACCGTTTGCGTCACTTGGGCTACGGCCTCGTCTTGTCCGTAGATTTTCTCTTTCATCCTTTCCGTCAGCGATGCTAGGCTACTGTTACTTTCTTCCTTCAAAGCCTCGGCTTGAATTTTGCAGACCTTAGTAAGGATATTGTCTATTACGCCTTTTGTTACGTAGGAGCGGTGGCGCTGCGGTGTGGGGTGTACTTCCAGCCATGCGCCCGCTTCGTCTGCCAGGTCTATTGCTTTGTCGGGCAGAAAGCGGCCGGAGATATGCTTGTGGCTTGCCCTTACTGCGTATTCCAAAGCTTCCTTTCTGTAGGTCACGTTATGGAAATTCTGCAGACTAGGTTGCAGGCCATAGAGAATTTCTATGGCTTCTTCAACCGTTGGCTCCTTTATGTCTATTGTCTGGAAGCGGCGGCAGAGGGCAGTTTCGCGCGCTATGCGCTTGTTGTATTCCTCGTGTGTGGTGGCACCAATGAAGCGCAGCTCTCCGCTCTCAAGATAGGGCTTGAGAATGTTTGCCGCATCAGGTCCGCCGTCGCTTCCGCGTCCAGCTCCCACGATGTTATGTATCTCGTCAAGATAAAGTATGGCGTTTTCTTCTTGCGCACCCTCGAATACCATTTTCAGCCGCTTCTCGAAGTCGCCACGGTATTGCGTTCCGGCAAGCAACTGCCCCATACTTATGCCGTAGATATGGGCATCGCGCAGGCGTTCAGGCACTTCTTCCTTAATAATGCGCATGGCAAGACCATAGATAATGGCTGTTTTGCCCACACCGGGGTCGCCAACGTGGAGTGGATTGTTCTTTTCCATGCGGCAAAGCACTTGGATAGTGCGCTCCAGCTCCGCCTCGCGGCCAATTAGCGGGGTGTGTTGAGGGGCAAGGGCCGTTATGTCGGTGACAAGATCATGCCAGTCTTCGTCTTCTTGTCGCTCGCCACAGAAGCAAGGGGGATACATGTCTTCTTCATGACAATGGCCGTCTTCTTCATTGAGCGCGGCGAAGAAGGCATCTTCCTTTCCTTCTATTCGTCGTCCAAGGATATATGCTGCAGCGGATTCATCGAGAGCAAGAATTGCTTTGGCGAAATGTAGCACACCTATGCTTGATTTGTTGTCCTTTGCAGCCATGGCCATGGCTAGACGTAATGCGTCG
The DNA here is from genome assembly GCA_963661195.1 of bacterium. Lineage (GTDB taxonomy): Bacteria > Bacteroidota > Bacteroidia > Bacteroidales > Bacteroidaceae > Prevotella. The sequence continues at coordinate 17,560 of CAVLBD010000047.1, read as the reverse complement.
GTGAACTGTGATGACGGCACGGGCAATGCCTTCATATGCTGTTTTTCGGGCATTCTGTCCAGGAAGTTCATAAGCTCGTTGTGGATGGCATCACGGTTAGCTCCGCAGGCTCCCAAACCTTGGCAGAAGAGTAAGTCGTTTGTCATGGCGAGGAGCAGATGCTCTGGCAGTAAATATTCGTGTTGCATGGAGCACGCATAGTTCACGGCTTCCTGCATCAGTTGGCTCATCTTATCGGAATTTTCCATTCTGTCCTTTCTGTTGTTGTTCCTTTTTGGGTAGGTTTATATGAGTTTCGCTACTTTTCCATCGGCATATTGGCCGGCGGCATTATTCTGGCTTGTAGACAATGCGTAGTGGAAAGCCATTTTCTTGTGCTAGGGCCGTGGTTTGGTTAACCTTGGTGCGGGCGATGTCGTAGGTGTAGGCGCCTACAATGGCTTGCCCTTGGTTGTGGATGCGGAGCATAAGCTCCTCGGCTCCAGCTTGCGACCTGTTGAATATGTTTGTAAGAATGTTTACAACGAAATCCATTGTCGTCTCGTCATCGTTGTATATGATTACTTTATAGATTTGAGGCTTTTTGTATTTTGAGTGTTCCTTGGTGGATGACTGTTGTTGTTCCATTGCTTTTTGTGGGGTTTTATATGAGTGTTGATATGCTTGTCAGAACTTGAAGACGAAGTCGAACCTTACTCCTTGCTTGTGGGCTGTTGGGAGCGAGAGGTAGTTGAGGCGGCGTACGTACTGTACGCTTAAGAACTTGAAAATGTTGCTTATGCCTGCCACCACTTCCACGTAAGGCTTGTTGGGGTTCATTACGCTGCTGCTTTCGGGAAGCTGCATGAGAAGCGAACTGCCTGCGTTCTCTGCCGACAGAGGGTTGTTCTTTTCCGAAAGACTACCCCACAGGCACTTAACGCCAATCACTTCACGCCATTTCAGTTTCTTGAGCAATGGGATGCGGTTGAAGAGCTTTCCGTTCATGTTCCACATGACATCAAGGCTGGCATATCGGTCGTTCAGAAACTCCATGTTGTTGATTAGGTTGAAAGTCTGATACTGAACGAGGAACGAAAGGTTGGCAGCTGGCGCTATAAGTAACGGGAATGGAACTTTGTTCCACTGCACTCCACCTGAAATCTGGGCTTCGATGTCTCCCCAACTATTCATCCAGAAGTGTTTGTATATGGAGGCTTCCGTAAAGTTATAGTTATGGTCGCCGCCTAAAACGCCCTTTAATCCCATTGTGTGGGTTAGGGTGAAGATCGGGGCTTCGCGGTTTACCGGTATGCGACGCTGCTTGGAGTTGACGATAGTCTCGCCAGGAGCATAGCGCAACTGCAGCGACGCTTCCGTTGTGCGCAGTTTTATAGAGTTGGCCGTTGCGTCAGTTCCAACCATTGAAAGTGGTGTGAAGCGGAGCGTTCCGCAGGCCTCGTTCTTTTCTGCCTTGACGCGTGCCGTAAGGCGCAGGCCTCCGAACCATTCATAATCGAAAGAGATTTGCTGCCGGTTGTAGAACATCATCATGTCTACCTTTGTCCATTTCAAAGACGTAAAGACATTGTCCTTGTCGGTAATCATGAACTTGTCGGATGGTGAGCAAACGTCTTTTGCCGAGAGAATCTGCAGTGTGCGCCGAGGATACTCTTGCGGCAAGTATTGTTTGCGGTTGAAAGAGTAGGTAAGTTCGGCACTGTAATAGTTGTGCTTGCTTTTCCAGCCGTGGGCATAGTAGCCTTTAAAGAAAAGGTGACGGTTAAGGTTTGCCGTTGTTTGCGTACTTATTCTAGTGCGCACGCCATCTATATTGTTGCTCGTTATCATGGTGTTTATTGGCCCGATGTCAATCTTGCTGGGATGTTTCTGCGTGCCTGTTTCCATGAAGTTCTCTATTAGAACCTTGAGCGCGAAGATTGCGTACTTGAAGTTCTTGGTATTTTCCATGTCATGCAGGAATTCCGGCATGCGGGCTTCGGAACGTGTCAGCGACAGAGGGCGTATCTGTTGCCAAAAAGCCTCGTCGCGCATTTTTGCGTCAGGATCTGTTATCACAGTCTGCTTGCCTTTAAACACTTTTTTGGCTATCGGCGAGAAAGAATAGTCGGAAAAACGGGTGTTTCTCACAACAAGAGCTTTCGTAAGGAACGATGCGACAGACATTTCTGCCACCATATCATCTTGAGAGAGAACCCATTCGCCGTTGTCCAAGCGTGAGTATGCCTGCATTATCTGCAGGTTCTTCACAAAATTAACGCCAGTCTTGATAGGTAATGTCATATGGCAGCGCTTAACGTGGAGGGAACTGTCTTTTAACACCCAGAGTTCTCCTCTGAAACCAAAGTCTTGCTGGTTGTTTGGCAGGAACTGAAGATGAAAACAGGAGTCGCGTTCCACTTCAACCGTGTCTACAATGTAGTAACGATAGAACTGTATTGCACCGTCACCGATGGGACTTGTGAAGTGAGCTTGCAGCAGACGAATCTGATCGTCGTAGATGTCGATGTTGCTGAACACGTCTTTCATGACCGTATTCATTATCTCTCCCGTCTGTATGAGCTTGTTTACGCCCTCAGAGCGTTGCGCCACGATGATTGACTTGTGATTTTCCGGTGATTTGCGGTAGGCTTCGCGGCTGAACGTTTCGTCTATCATGAAAGGTAGCGTCAGCTTGTTGTTGTATGGGCAAGCCTCCACCTGATTCATCATCCACTGTGATTTTTTGAAACGTTTGGTTTCCAAATCTTCAGGCGTGAGGTCGTTTATAGAGAGGGTAAGCTTTTGGTATTTGGCAAACTGGTAGAAGTCATGGTTGCTGATGTCCGTGCGCTTCTTTGCGGCAATAATGCGGCGCATAAGCTCAACGGCAGGATTCTCCTTTCTGCTGTATTTTTGCTTACGGGCCTTAACTGTTACTTCTCCGAGAGCCTTGGTATCCGGCTTCAGTGTAATGCGCATTTCCTTTGGAGTGTTGGGACCTATGAGCAGACGCAAGGACTTATAGCCCACAGCGCTGAACGTGGCGTACCATCCGTCGTGGCGTTCTATTGCAAAACGGCCGGAAACATCGCTAACGCAAGACACTTTGTGTCCTTTATACTGTACGCTGGCAAGGGGAATGCTATCGCCTGTGCTTTCGTCAACAATAATTCCGCTTATCTGTTGCGCCACGGTTGCTATTGTTGTGAAGAGGAGTGACAGTATGATTGTTATTGTTCTTTTCATCCTTGTATGGCTGATACTTTTTCTCTTTTGGCGCATTGACATTATGCTGCGCCTTTTTGACTTACTTTTTTCGCGTTAGGCCTTTGTTGCTTTTGTCGCTCTTTTATTGTGAAGGTAATTCGTTATGACAGCTTTAACCTATTGCTTCTTTCCTGAAAAATTATATTCTATGCGGAAATGGCCCTTGTATTTTGGCTATATCACCGCTATTTGTTTATGATTTCCAACACGTCACCAAGATTGAAAATGGTGGCATCTGCCACAACTTTTTCTGGTTCGTCGTCTGTCCATCCCTCACCTTTAAGCCATACCGTGTGGCATCCGGCTTCGTGGGCTGGCAGTATATCCTTGTCGTAACTGTCTCCAACGACAGTAACTTCGTTTGGCTTCATTCCCAAACGCTCCACGCCTAACAAGAAGATTCGGTGGTCGGGTTTGCGTATGCCCACAACGGCAGATTCTACAATGTCTTGGAAGAGTCCGGTAAAGCCGAATTCTGAAAGTACGGTAGACACATTGCCGTAGAAATTGCTTACCAGAACAATAGGGTAACGGCTGGCGATCTTTTTCAGAACTTCTACCGATTTGCACGTAGTCTCAACAGTAAGTTCATAGACATCGTTTAGTATGCTTTTGCTGAAAGCGTCGGGATAGGGCAGAAGTCCCTCGTTGTATAGCCATTCCGTCTGAATACGTATCTTTTCTTCTAGAGTTCGGCGGAAGGTGAAGTGAGGTTCTATAATTCTGTTGCTGCCAAGTGTCCGTTCTCCGTAGACATATGCTTTGCGGAAGTCTGCTTCGTTGACAGGCACGCTGCAGCGTTGATACGCATGCCAAAGCACTTTTCCCCAGTGGCAGCCTCCAGAGTCAAGAGTGCCGCCATAGTCGAATAGAAAACCCTTTGTCATGCGGCAAGGATTTTTGACGTTATGCGTTTGCATAGTGCCTCGTGTTCGTGGTGCATGTATACAAGCATCATGTTCATTACTGTGATTTCGAATATCAAGTAAAGCCAAGGCATGTCTATTAGTGCGGCAATATAGAGCGCGATGGCACGCATGTTGAATGTAAGCAAGTTGGTGTATTTCATCAGTGGCCGGCTGCCTGCGAGAAATTCTTCCTTCAGTTCAGGCGGCATGTTGAGCGGTGTGCCGTATTTCTCGCTTGCTGCATGATACATACTTTGGAAGTTGCGTGAGCGTCGCTCCTGCGTTGCGCAATATTTTGCGTAGTTAAAATAGAAGGCGCGGAAGAAAAGTGAGCCTTTGGGCAGTGAACGGTAAATAGCCCACTGTTCAGTTGAGTTGTCTAGTTCGCTGCCTTCCTTTCCTTTCAGAAAGAAAAGATGTATCTGCCTGTAATAGTCAGAGAGAAGACATTGCGGTGAATGGCTCATAATTCCTGCCATAAAAGCGAGAACCCATATCCATATTCCCCATATTGTTGTGGTTCCGGGCATGTATTCCGTCATCATTCTTACAGCAAGGGCAAAGTATACGCAGAAGAATGTAACGTCGGCAGAAAAGCCGTCGAGCACACGTCCTACAAGAGTCTTCTTGCCCGTAAGTCGTGCCAACTGCCCGTCGGTTGAATCGCAGAAGTTTGAGAACATCATCAGTATAACTCCGATGATGTTATATTCCAGTTCTTTGTGCCAAAACATCCAACCTGCGGCAGCTCCGAGCAGCATGCCGAGTATTGTTATAACGGTGGGGTGGACGCCTAGCTTGCGCCAAAGTAAGGTAAATACCAATCCTATGGGGCGAGTGAAATATACATCCAGCCACTCTTCTGTATCTTTTGATTTCATTGATGCGCGGAGCATCTCTTTGAATGTTGCCATGTCTTAGTGTCTTTTTTGTTGATGTCGAGATAGTTCTCGGCTCGTTTCCTTTATATTTTAACTTTTTCGCAGATGGCTGCCGCTGCCTCTTTGCGGCAGAGGGCAAAGCTTGGCCAGTCGTTGAAGTCGATTATTGCGTATGACCCGTCGGTGTGTATTATGGCATCGCCGCCATAGATTTCAATTCCCGTAAGTTTGGCAAGCTTATCTGCATCGTTGTTGAGGCTATCGGCAGAAAACGGAGTATGGAGAGCCTTGCCATTTAGCTTTTCGTCACCGAATTTTGTGTAAGCGCCGTCTGTCGGATAGAAAATGCGGAAGAATGTAGTGCCTTCAACGCCGTAGAATTTCACAAGGTCTCCCTCTACGTGTGCAGTTACCACAACATCTGTTATTCCTCTTTGCTGGAATGCAGAAAGAACTTCTTGGCGTTTCTTTGCTGTTGGCGCAAAAACAACATCGTCTTTTTGTTGAGCAGCTTCGTCACCGCGCTTTATCCACCATCCGGAGTTGCCTTCCAACGGTGCAGCCGGCAGATTGTTTTCTCTCATGGTGCGGTCTATTGTCGTGCGTGATGTTCTGAGTAGTGCTTCTGCGCTGTTGATTATGCATGTACCTTCCTCTTCAAGTGTCTTTAGTGCCGTGAGGACCTTGTGTGAACGTGCCATACTGAGGATAAGATTTGCCTCTTCTTCATGTGGAATACGGCAGGGTTTATCTTGGGATTGCGGCTCCAACTCATCTTCTTCCACCTTATATATATTATATATAGGTGAGAGAAGTTTGCAAACTTCGTCCATTATCGCTTTGTCGCGGTCTGCAGCATTTGGTGAAAAGCGCTTGGCGCGGTAGATGGCGATTGCGGTTGGAGTGTTCATGCTTGGGAGTATTTATTCTTTTGTGAAGAGTTCTGCCTTGTTGATGTCCGTCTTGTGGTCGATGTCCAATATTTTGCTGAATGGGAACGCTTCCAGTTTCAGTCCGTCAGCAATGAGCGCTCTTTGAAAATTGCGCATCCGGCTTTCTCCACGCTCTATGCATTTATGGAGAGTTTGCAGGGCTTTTGGCGAGAGCCCATATATTCCTCCTGAAATAACTTTGCAGTTTTCTTTTTCATCGTGGAAGCCTGAAATGTGAAGGCTGCCAGGCGCGGTGGAAATATATAGAGGTTTCTCATCATCAATGAAGTCTGTGACAGCCATTAGTCCGTCGGCAGAATAAGATTCCATTGCGTCTTTGAAAGCCATTATGTAGTTTGCAAATTCTTTTTCGCGGAATACGGTGTCTACAGTGGTAAGACAAAATGGTGAATCTTCAAGATATTGGCTAATTTCCGCAAGCGAATGCATGGAACTTGGCGTACTTTTCACTTTAAAGCGAAGTGGTATGCGTTGTCCGTGCAGTCCGTCTTCCTGTATCCGGGCGAGATGCTGGCTGACAAGAGCGGTCTTGTCGTTGCAGATTACTACGATTTCGTCTGCATCATTGGCCATGAATATCCGTATAAGCCGGTCTATCAACGCTTCTCCATTGATTTCCACGAGCGGTTTAGGCTTGTCTACACCTTCTTGTGTTAGTCGTGAACCTTCACCGGCGGCGATTATTGCATATTTCATATCATTTTTTTTAAAATAACAATCAGAATGCAAAGGTATTATATTCCCGTCTAAAGGGAAAACCAATTAAATATAATTAGTTTTTTTAAGACATTCGCTGCGAAAAATGGAAATTTTATTTTCCTTATGCTGCAAGTTTTCGTTTCCTGCCCGTTATTACTCTTTCATTTCCTTGTCAAGTTGTCCGCGCCAAAGGTATTTGCGCGTTTCGTGAACGGTTACGCCGCTGAGGAAAATTAGCGAGAGCAGGTTGGGAATAGCCATCAATGCGTTCATGACGTCGGCTACGTTCCATACGAGGTCAAGGCTCATCACGCTTCCTATGAACACACCAATGATGTAGAGCATGCGGTAGCACATTGTGAGTTTCCTGCCACACAAGTATCCTATGGCACGTTCGCCGTAAAGTTCCCAGCCGAGAATTGTGCTGAAGGCGAAGGTGAGCAGTCCGAAAGACAGCAATGGTGCTCCTATGTAAGGGATTTTACCGAAGGCAAGCTGCGTGAGCGTAGCTCCGTCATCGCTGCTTATGTCTGGATAGGCAATGACGCTGCTTACGATTACTATGCCTGTGAGGGCGCATATCACAACGGTATCCCAAAATGTGCCGGTAGAGGAAACAAGAGCCTGCCGTACAGGATTTTTTGTTTGTGCGGCAGAAGCTACAATAGGTGCCGAACCCATTCCTGATTCGTTTGAGAACAATCCGCGGGCAATACCGTAGCGTGCTGCTAGCATGAGCGTGCTGCCAGCAAAACCGCCGCCTGCCGCACGCTCTGTGAATGCTGACGAGAAGATTAACTTTATTGCAGGAATGACATAACTGATGTTTATACACAGAATAACGATGCAGCCGGCAACATACAGCACAGCCATGAATGGCACCAGCATACTGCATACCTTTGATATGCTCTTTATGCCTCCCAAGATGACGGCTGCCGTGAGAGCGCAAACCACAGCGCCACAAATCCAAGGCGAAACGCCATAGGCGTTATTTACTAGTGTGGAGATTGCGTTAGCTTGAACCGTGTTTCCTATGCCGAAAGCTGCCAATGCAGTGAATACGGCAAATAGAATTGCCGCCTTGCGCCAGCCCAGTCCGCGTTCCAAGGCATACATCGGGCCACCGTAAATCTTCCCGTTAGGCTTTTTTACCCGGTATTTTATCGCCAACAGACCTTCGGCATATTTTGTTGAAATGCCAAAGAATCCGGTGAGCCAGCACCAAAGCACGGCTCCTGGCCCGCCTAGTGCAACGGCTGTTGCCACACCGATGATGTTTCCCGTGCCTATTGTTGCCGCCAAAGCAGTGGCCAATGCACCGAACTGCGAGACGTCGCCATTAGAATTATTGTCTTTTCTGACCAACAACTTTATTGCCGTGAGTAGCTTGCGCTGGGGAAACTTAAGTCTTATCGTTAGGAATATATGCGTGCCGAGCAAGAGTATAATCATCGGCCATCCCCAAAGAAAACCGCTCAGTGCGGTAAAAAAGTTGTTAACCTGTTCCATTCTTTAATGTGTTTGTGTGTGTTACTATCGTTTGTCTTTTCTATGCTGCCAAGCAAATGCTTGGCATTCTCTTCATGCAGTGTGTGCCGGCAGTTTATGCACCGTCAGTTGTGTTCGCTGAATTTAATGATGCAATGTTCTATCCCAAGGGCATGAAGCATTTTTTCAATTTGTTCCGTGGCGTTTTCCTTTGCGGTAGCAATGTTTTCAGCGGTCATGCAACGTTCCATCATGCGGTTGTATGCCTTGTGATAAAGCTTTTCGCGGTCGGCATTCGTCCATTTGCCGGTTTCTATGAATGCTTTTGTGCGTGCTTCGTCGATGAATTCGTTGTCAAGCAGCTGGATTTCCGGGAGTGTCATTGTTATTGTGTCACCATGTTGCAGCACCCAATGCGGCTCAAACTTGCGCATGTCTATGCCGAGCGACAACTTTCCGTAATAGATTCTCACGAGTTTCTCTTCGCGCAGGAAGCCTTTTTTCGTTGTGTCAACGAGTTCTTCATCGTTTACGGAGAGAAATTGCCACTCTCCGGTTTCTTTCATTGCCGTAACTATCGTGGGCGTAATGTCTATGCGGTTGTCAACATCTATCTTAACAGAGGATTCGCTTATGGAACGCAGAAAATGCCATCCTGCAATGACTGCAATAATTGCTACAATCCCCCAAAGCAAGATGTTTATCTTGGTAAGAGTGAAACTGCCGGCAATTCTTTTAAACCATCCAGCTTGCGGCTTATTGGTATCGTTGTTCATACTTTTCTGTCAGTTTTTTATAAATAACGAATGAAAATCTTTCTCACAGTATTCAGAAATCACTTTTCTGTTTCTTCAATAATCCTCTTGATTCCGTTAGACTGGAAGTCTTTGCTGAACGAAATCGTTATGTCGTCTTCGCTAAAGCCCATTGTTGCAAATAGGGGTACAAGGGTTTTTGCCGCACTTTCGCGGGCCATTTCAATAATGCCCGTGTCGCTGATACTTTCAATGATGGCTGCGCGCCCCTGTTGCTCATAGTCTGAAAGTTCTTTGTCTGAGAAATTATGTCGCAACAGAGCGACATAGCTTTTAATCTCGTTGTGGCTCACTCGCGTGGAAGAAAGTTCCACGTGTGGGTCGGGCAGTATTACCTCCAGTTTCTTCCCGTTGCGTATTACGTTGGCGGTCGAGAAATCGCTAAAGTCAATGTATGCTTTCAGCGTGGCGTCTATGGGTATTGCTATGTGGCGTGAGCCTATGGGCAGGGAAACATTGTAATCTTGGTTGAATATTTTGCCTTTTACTTTTACGTTGTCGGAATGAGTGATTATTTTGTGCACCTTTAGCTCTGCGGAATAGAGGCGCGAGCATTTTTTTACCTGTAAGACAAGTTGTGGAATGGTGTCCACTCGTGTCGTTCCGCCGTCATCTTTAGCTTCTTTGTGGCATGAAGATAGTGTGGATGCCACGGCGCAAAGTGATAAAATGAATATGATGATTTTGTTCTTTTTCATAATGCTTTTTGTTTGTCGGTGGGCGAAACATACTTATTCTTAGTTTGCAAAGATAGGGAAAGATTGTCAGAATGTAATATTAAGTCGGTGTAAAAATATGATTTTGTAATCTCTTTTGTCTAAATCCTGGCTAAAAGATGGATGGAAGATGGCGCTTATGGTCTTGATGCGCGGCAGAATTTAAAAAAAAGTGATTTGTTTTGAGTTTTCAAGCAAGTTGTATTACCTTTGCCTAAAAATAGGAAAAACATTATGAAAACTACATCCGCTTGCCTTTTTGCCTTGCTAGCCAGCTCGCTTTTCTTGGCATCGTGCAGCGAAAAGAAAAAGTCTACCGATATAATTGCCCCTAAGCCTGTAAAGATAGTGCAGCATTCCGCTCCGCAAAGTATGCCCGGATTTACACATACCGACAAAGTTGAATGGCTTGGGCAGGAATATAAGGTTACAGTGAAGCGGAGTTCGGACAACAGTTCGCCGGCATTTAAAGACGAAAGCGGGAAAAGCTATTATGAAAACCGCATAGAACTATTGATAGAGCGCCATGACGGAACAGAATTTCTGAAACAGGAGTTCACGAAGAACTCGTTTCAGAAATTTGTGGAGCCGCAATATCTTGCAAAGTATACCGTTTTGGGACTTGCTGTCCTTGAAACGGAAGGTGATAGTATGGCGTTGCTTGCCAGTGTGGGCAATCCCGATGAGTTAAGCGACGACTATGTGCCGATAAAAATTACCGTTTCGCGCACAGGAACCATCACTATGGCAAAGAGCGACGACATAGAATAGCTTGCTTATTTTCTGTTTTTCAGCGTCATTACGGCTTTGCCGCTAGCGTCTTTCAGTGTCATGGTCTTGGAATTCTCGTCTATCGTGAATTTCTTGGACTTGCCGAGGGCTTCCATCACCATGCGTTCCACTTTCATATCTGCGCAGAGCATTCTAGTCATGCCAGTCTGAGAGAAGTCTATTTCGCCGTTTTTGGTATTGCCGCCGTAGCTTCCTGTGAGCAGATTGCATCCGGAATTTCCGTAAAGCTCTTTTTTGCTGCCATTAAATCCTAGGAAAGGAACGTTTTCGCAGTCGCCAGCGTTTATTTTTATACCGTTCACTTCCGTTATGTCCCATTCTCCGTTGAGTGATTTTGTGCTTCCTGCATCTTTTGCCGAGCCGCACGACATCATCAGCGCAACCGCGAAGGCTGCAGTCATAAGTTTTTTCATAATAAAGTTTTGAAATTGTTTTTTTATGCAGTGAAATATGTCTTTATCGCTTGTCGGAACTTTCTCTTATCTTAAGTTCCATAGGCACTATTTCCTTATATATTTTTGTGTCGCCGTGTATTGTTCGCATCAGCAGTTCGCAAGCTACGCAACCGGTTTTGTGTGACTGGTCTTCTATTGTTGACAGCTTCGGCGTAACAAATGCCGAGGCATTTGTGTCGGAAAAGCCTATTATCGCCACGTCTTCAGGTATGCGTTTGCCCAATGTCTTTATGGCATCGAAAGCAGCATACGTGATGATATCATTGAAAGCAAGTATGGCATCAGGTGGATTTTCGGAGCTTAGCATCTTGAGGGCGGCCATGCGCGCACGTTCAAAGTCTATCTTTTCGCAGACAATGATGCTTCGGTCAATGCCGATCTTGCGCTCTTTCAATGCTTCAAGGTAGCCGTGCTTGCGCCGGCGTACCATGTCGAGATGGTTCGGCCCTCCGAGGAATGCCACTCTTTTGCTTCCCGTTTCTAGCAGATGGCATGTTGCGTGTTGCGCAGCTTCGGCTCCGTTTGCCACAACCTGCGAGAAAAGTTCGGGCAGGCATGTGCGTGCAAAGAAAACCAATGGTATTCCCATTTTGTGTACGCCTTCAAAGTGTGAGTAGTCCACGGTATCTTGCGAGAGGCAGGCTATTATGCCTTCAACATGCATGTTTATAAAATTGTCGATGGCTTTTTCTTCCTTTATGTAGCTCTCGTGGCTGTTTATGGCAATAACGGAGTAGCCCTCTTGTGAGGCGTAGTCTTCTATGCCGTCAAGGACGGCGGAATAATAATGTGCCACAAGATTTGGCACAACAACACCGATGACTTTCGGAGCTTCGCTCCTCAAGCTTTGTGCGAAAGGGTTGGGGCGGTAGTTAAGTTCTTTTGCCAATTTCTGCACTCGCTCGCGTAGTTCGTCGCTCACTTCATGGCTGTTGCGCAACGCTCTCGAGACGGTGGCGATGCTTACCCCTAGGCGTGTTGCCAAATCTTTTAACGATATCCGGTGTTGTCTTATCATAATATTGTGTAGTGGCTATGCTTAAAAGTGCAATGAAAGCCTGTTTAATGTAGGCGTACCAAGGATTATCTTGTGCAAATATAAGGATTTTGTTTGATTTTGCAAACGTTTACGTGTTTTTTTGCCCGTGGGTTGGTGTATTCTATAAGCATTTAGGCGTAACTTTGCAGCGTGAATTCAAAATGAGTAATGAATAGTTGATAATAAGTTAGTTAGAAAAAGGTAAGGCTGGAGATGTTGGGAAACATCTCCAGCCTTTGCATTATTTATATACTCTCCGTTTTGCCTCGATGGCAAAGAGGAGAGAGGGATTCGCGGGCTTGCGGCTTTATTGCCGTAAGCCCGCGGCGTCGTTTACGTCAGCGTGCGGGCTTGGAAAACCAAGCCCGCACGCTGACGTTTTTTGTTGTTGAGGCTTAGCTATATGTAATATTCAGCGGAGTCTACGAGCCCGGCTCGCAGTGCATATCTGATAGCCTCATACACGTTGTTCACGCCAAGTTTACGGAATATGTTCTTGCGGTGTGTATTGACGGTGTGGAAGCTTGAAATTCTTTTTTCTGCTATTTCCTTGGTTGTCATTCCTTGGGCGATATCTTTCAGAATTTCCGTTTCTGTCGGTGTGAGGGTTATTTTTTCGGTTGTTTCTGCCGGAGAAAGAAGCCTTTCGGCTGTGTGCTGGCAGATGAAGCGTGAGCCGTGTGCTGCAGCCTTTATCGCAGCTTTTATTTCATACAGGGGCGATTCCTTCATGACGATGCTGAAGCGTGGCGATATGGCAACAATCTGTCTTAGAAAATCTGTGCTGAGATCTTCGCTGAAAAGTACCCACGATACATTTGTAAAACGTTGGGCGAGTATGGTCAGTTCGGCAATGTCATTGATGTCGAAAAGCGTATAGTCGAGCACGACCATGGCGCTTTTCATTCCCGAAAGCTTTTCCATAAGGGTGGCTTTGTCTTCGGTGCGCACCGTTTCAAGCTCTCCCAGCATCTCGCAGATGTGTATAATCCCTGCGTAGGTAATGTCTTGGTTGTCGGCAATTACTATGTTCAATGTTCTGTTTCCTCCTCTTCTGTCATGCAACCTTTGAAGCCCATTTCGGCAGACTTCTCTTGCGTATATAAATAATAGGTGGCTTTCGCTTCCGTGCAAACTTCATGCTGGGAATTCTCTAGCGTGAGTTCGATGGTAAGGAAGTTGCGCACTTGACCTGTTATGCGGCCGCGCAAGGTGAGCAACGTATCGGTGGTCTTTACGGGGCGTTTGTATTTCAGTTCAAGGGTAGACGTAACTCCTATCGTTTGCTTCTTGCGGAAAACGACCCATGCCGCAGTTTCATCAAGCAGTGTGGCTTGAATGCCTCCATGCAGCGTGTCCACCCAACCTTGATATTCGGCAGAAGGGTGCCAAAAACAAATTATTTCTTCACCGTCTTCATAGAAATCCATGTGTACGCCGGCAGGGTTTTCTTTGCAGCATCCGAAGCAGAAATATCCTTCGGCATCGGCGAAAGGGTTTGTTATCTTTTTCATTTGTGTCAAAAAGTTGTTGTTGTCGTTAAAGCCTTTGCGAAGCAAATGTAGTGTTTTTTTCTTTAATGCCAAAACAAGCGCAGGCGTTTGTTCATGCTAGGGCATTTGTCTGAGTGATATCTCATGAAGCTTTTAACCTGTGGGCAGTGTGGCTCATGTCAGAGAAATATGTTCTTTGGGTTAAGGGATATTCTTGTTTTTATGCCTATCTTTGCCGATATTGTATTTAGACAACATGAATTTTTAGTTTAACTGATAGAGAAATGACATCAAAAGAAAGACAGTCTAATTTTGAATTGCTCCGCATTTTGTGTATGCTGGGAGTGCTTACCAATCACGTGTTGCAGAATTGTTATCTGCAACTCCATTCTGCCGATTTCGGATGGGCGAATGATTTCAGAATTTTGTTGATGTGCATGAGCATTACTGCTGTGAATTGCTTTGTAATGATAAGCGGATATTTTAGGATTCGCCAGTCGTGGCGAGGCTTTTTTAACTTGTATACCCAATGCGCTTTTTGGATGTTGGTGCTGACCTCGTTGTCGTTCTTCTTTTTTGACGGGACTTTGAAAGATATTCTGATAAAGACTATTTTCTCACTTACGGGCTCTGGCTATTGGTTTCTTGTTGCTTATTTCGCACTCTTCCTTTTTGCGCCGTTGCTTAATGCGGCCTTTGAAAACCAAAATCACAGGCAACGGATTTTTTCGTTGGTTGCTTTGATCTTTATGGATGTATATATTGGATATGCTCATCAGGCATATGAGGTGTCAACAAGTGGATATAATGCGCTACATTTCTTTGTCATATACTATATTGGTATGTTTTTATCTTCTGTAAAAATGGTAAAAATGTCTAATGGGTGGGGGTAAAATGGTTTGCATTCTCTGTGCTTATGGTCTTTATGCACGGCATAAAGACCGTCTTTCCACCATTCGCCATCATCTTTTCTCTGCATTATAACAGTCCATCTGTTATGGTTGCAAGTGTATTGTTCTTCTGTTTTGCTCAGAGATGGAAGATGCAATCAAAATACGTCAATTGGATTTCTTCGTCAGTCCTGGCCATTTACTTAATACATTCGGGACCTTTTGGCAGTAACATATTCTTTACACCACTAAAGTGGATGGCCAACAACATGAATGCCCTAACAGCATTTGTCTGTATGTCTGTCTTTACACTTGGTTTTTATGCTCTTTGCATTTTGCTAGATAAAGTGCGTATTTTGTTATGTAAACCTCTTAACGCCTGGCTCGTGGCGAGGTCAATTTGCATGATGCAGAATGTGGAGCGCTTTCTGTTTAGAAAATCTCGTCAGTAAGCTGCTTTTTTGCGGAAGCTTCTCCTTTTTTCATTCTTGTTTATATAGATTTTGCTTGGAGTTGTACTGAATACGTTTTTATGGAAATGGCGGAAGTATAAAATTCTTGTTCGTTCTTTATAGCAAATCCCATATTGGCGCAAGATTGTAATGGTGGGTATGGGCGTGGATTGTCCATACAGAGTGTTGCTTATTGTAACGGTCATTTTGAATTCAAGGAAGATGTAAGGATGAAATCGCCTAGCGGATACTTAGATTATGGTATACATACTCTTAATGAGCATGCTGGGATGACGGTGGTTGATATAGCTAGTTATAGTTGTCCTGTGGTTGGAAGCTGGGTGGATCGTCTGTGGCGATGGCTTAATTGCCCAACATCTATATGCTGACAAGAAAATGGTCCTTTTCCGTAAAAAAATGATAATTAAAGTTCCATATAGTCAGGCAAGTCATTTAAAAATGTATAAGATTGCTCGTCATAATTGATGTGGCAACAATAATGGCGTATGCCATTGCTTACAACAAGATATTCTGCATGAAGTAATGTGTTGTATGCAAAAATTTGATTGAATGTTTTTTGAGTGATTTCTATTTCAGGAGATTTGTATTCAACAATCATCCTAGGCGAAAAGTCACGGGAATAAAGAATGCTGTCGCACCGTAGTTTCTTTTTGCCAATTTCAAGCTCAACTTCGTTGGCAAGCAGAGATGCAGGATAATGCTTATACTCAACAAGAAAATGCACGAAATGTTGCCGCACCCACTCCTCTAGCGTTAGGGCAACGAATTTGCGACGCAAAACGTCCATAATGTATAATCTGCCATTAATGGTGCGAGTTTTTATTTCGTATTTGGGTAGGTTTAATCGTTCCATTTTATTATTTTTGCAATCCAAATTTCAATCAAATCACTGATTGAAAAGCACGAGATAAGTGGTTGGATACCACTACAGCGCGTGTTTCGCAACTCATAATTTAGCAGGAGCTCCTGCTATATAGTAGAGTAGGGCGGACTATGCGGAAAACTATCAGTTTGTGTCTGCCTTTGCAAAAATAGCTATATTCTTTGAAATAATTACGGTGGAACGATTAAAACCAATTATACACTAAATTAAATTGTAACGTGGTGCAGATAAATATATAAAGTAAAGCATACTAAATTATGCTTTAATGAGGAATAGACCTCCGTAATGTCATGCAAAAAGTGGTAATGGAAAGTTCTTTCAATAGCTTTCATGGCATAATCTTCCGAATGAGATTTCTTTTTGCGGGAAAAATAATAGAATATTAGTTTAACATTTAATCATAAATTAGAGGTTCGTGTAATTAAAGATATAATGTATATAAAAGTTAAATACTAAGATGGCAGAAAAAATATCATCAGTTTCTTATGAGAGTGTAATGCACGATATGAAAGCCGGAAAGTTTTCTCCTGTTTATCTCTTAATGGGGGAGGAGGCGTACTATATTGATCTGATTTCTGATTTCATTGCAGAACATGCCTTGAAACCAGAAGAACGTGATTTCAATCAGCGAATAGTTTTTGCCTCAGATGTCTCGGCTGCGCAAATTGCCGACATGGCTCGAAATTATCCAGTAATGTCTGAAAGGCAAGTGATAATAGTTAAAGAGGCACAAAATATAAAAAAATGGGAACAGTTGGAAAAGTATCTTGAAAAACCTGCAAAGACAACTATTTTTGTCGTCTGCTACAAAAACGGTATCGTAGACGGAAAGAAAAAAATACTTTCACTCTTTAAAACTGCAGGTGTCGTTTTTGAAAGTAAGAAGAAGCGGGATTACGAATTGCCGACTTTTATTGAAACGTATTTGAGAAAGCATACAAAAGTTGCCATAGAAAATAAGGCTGCACAAATGATGGCTGATTTTATTGGTGCAGATTTAAGCAGGTTGGTAGGGGAGCTTGATAAGTTGATTCTTTCGCTTTCTGAGAGTGAAACGCGTATAACTTCGCAAATTATTGAGCAAAGAATTGGAATAAGCAAAGATTTCAATGCATTTGAGTTGAGAAGCGCTATAGCAGCTAAAAATGTGAAAAAGGCAAACATGATTGTTGACTATTTTGATAGTAATCCTAAGACGGGCGGAGCTTTTGTACTTGTTCCAATAATATTCTCTTTTTTCCAAAATCTGATGCTTGCTTATTATGCACCAAACAGAACTAATGATGCAGAAGTTGCAAAATGGTTGGAGTTGCGTTCATCATGGGCCGCTAAGGATTATATGATTGGAATAAAGAATTACTCAGGAATGAAGGTTATGCAAATCATAGAAAAGATTCGTGATACTGATTCTAAAATTAAAGGGATAGGTAATACTAATACTTCTACAGGGGAATTGCTTAAAGAACTTATTTTTTTTATAATGCATTAATTTGATAATAGACCAAATGTATGCAAGGTTCTCCACTTGTTTATAAATTAGATGACTTTTGTATATAACAGATGTTTTTTTTATGATTTTATATGTCCTACAGTACAAAACTCTGTAGGACATTTATTGTTTTTAGGGAATATATAGCCTCGTTTTTCCGTTTTTTATTAAAAATCTTAACAAAATAAGCATAAAAGTATTTGTTTCTTTGTAAAAATAAATGTTTTTAGTGAACATAAAAAAACTTGTTTTCTCATTGAAAAACAGGCTGTTTACATATTCTTTATCCTTCTGAGATTTGTTTATTTCTGATCTTTCTTTCCTGTAGCCTATAATA
>CAVLBD010000046.1:0-21328 GCA_963661195.1 bacterium | reverse complement strand
CGGAAGGACGTGCGGAAGGCAGAGCAGAAGGACTAGCTCAAGGACGAACGGAAGGATTAGCCGAAGGAATGGCCGAAGGAATGAAGAAAGGCATGTCGGCAGGCTTGGAGCAAGGAAAGGCTGCTGAACGCGAGGCAAACAGGAAAAAACTTGTTGATTCAGCACGATCGATGCTCGCTGACGGGCTTAATGTAGAAAAGGTAATGCTCTATACAGGGCTGGCACGAGAAGAAATTGAAGAGCTTTTGTGAGATAGTTGGGGAAAGCAATCGCTGCTTTCCCCTTTTTTTTCTTCTGATCATGGCACAGTCTTTATGTATATGGGACTAGTGTTAAACAATAGGCAATGAACAATTTTATTAATATATAATAAGGTAAAGCTACCAAGAAAGGTAGAATATGAGAGAAAAATGATGGAAAATGTGTGATAAGACGAAAAAAATGGCGAATAATTCTTTTGAAAAAGAAAAACATACTATCTTTGCAGTAGTTAAGAACACTTGACGAAACAAAAGCTATTTAAAAAGATCAAAATTATAAACATTAAAGCTATTAGAATTATGGAAAAGATTATTAAGAAAATTGCAGCAACATCAATGGTAGCCCTTGCGGCATTGTTTATGACAACCAGTTTCGCTTCATGCAGCAGTGATGATGATGACAATGTCACAAAGAGTGAAGAGACAACAGAACATTCACTGTCCGATGTTCACAAGTTCTATACTTACTATCATTATCAGTTTACAGCCGACCTGTTGAATGCAGCTGACGTATCGTTCACCTACATCGATTCACTCGGACAAGAAAAAACGGATGAAATAAAAATGACAGACCCCAATGCAAAGACTATTGAGTTTGAAAAAAACATCTCTTACACAAAAGTTCCGATGACAGTCGCTTTCAAGTTGAACATCAAGATGAAGGACAAGAAAGACATCCCAGTAAAGAGTGTTTATGAGCTCGGATGGACTGATAAGGAAAACAAAATAGTTCCTTTCACAAAAGACGGAACGAGAGTATTGGACCTCGCAAGATCTTTGTCGCAATCTAAGTCCGGCATTACATCAGCAGAATGCAAGAAAGTTTCATACGAGGAGCTTGAAGATGCTTTCAAGAATAGTAAAGACGGATTTGAGAACATTGGCACAAAACGCAAAAATATTCTTGTAACTAAATTCTCAGTAAACATTTTTAGGTAACGCTTTGTATACGATAAGTATACTTGAAGGAAAATAAGCGGAATAAATTAAATTATAAACATTAAAGCTATCAGAATTATGGATAAGATTATCAAGAAAATTGCAGCAACATCAATGGTAGCCCTTGCGGCATTGTTTATGACAACATTCTTTGCCTCATGCAGTGATGACGAGACAACCACCACCAGTACTTTAACGTCGCAAACAAAGGTTTCAAAGGCAATGGCATATTATCAGTATCAATTTACTGCTGATTTCCTGAAAGTTGCAGATGTTTCATTCATGTATACCGACTCTTTGGGCGTAGAACATACGGACAAGATCGACCCGCCTGCTTCAAATACCTATACATGGGAGTATTCCCGTGCCATTGCATACGCAACAGTTCCCATGACCATCCATCATAAACTGACCATCAAAATGAAGGACAAGAAGGACATTCCGGTGCAGAGCACATATCAACTAGGATGGAGCGACAGCAGCAGCCAAATAGCAGCCTATGACGATCACTTCATGAAGATAGACAATCAGAGGCTTCCTTTGAATGAAAGTCCATTTGAAGTTTCTGGAGCTAGATGCAAGACCGTAACTTACGACAGTCTGGAGGACGCTTTCAAGAACAAGACAGACGGTTTCGAAAGGACTGCAACAGATAAGGTTAAGATTACAGTAAAGACAACAGGCATTTCAATATACAAATAGAAAAGAAAAAGACTCCATGTAGAGCATATCACTTTGCGGCAGTCATACATCATGGCTGCCGCTTTTTTTAAACAATTATCCACCTAAAGCTATTAAACACATTATGGAAAAGATTTTCAAAAGACTAACGGCAATGGCTATGGTTGCCATCGCAGCTTTTTTCATCACCGCCTCATTCGCTTCATGCACCGATGACGAAGAAAACGATACCCGCAGGTCAAGTTCAGACCAGCCAGCAGAAGTGACCAGTGCTTTGGCCGTCTATCATTTCAAATTCACCACCGATTTTCTGAAGGTAGCCGATGTAACGTTGACTTACACCGATTCTCTTGGTCAGGAGCACATTGACCCAGTGACAATATCTTCGCCAAATAGCAAGACGCAACAGTTCTTCCGCAAGGTGTTCCAGCCAAAGTTGCCGGCAACATTCATCTATAAGCTTACAATAAAGATGAAGGATAAGAAAGACATCCCTGTGCAGAGTGAATATCAATTGGGCTGGAACGACACGTTCTGCTCTGTTGCTCCTGTTGACTCCCGCAGCACGGTAATTGTTGGTTCTATGGAGATGCTCATGCAAAGCCCCTTCCACACTTCTTCCGACAACTGCAAGAAAGTGACTTTCGACGAGCTTGAAAATGTTTTCAAAAACAGCGTTAACGGTTTTGAACACGTAGGAACAGCCAAGACCACCGTAACGGTTGCTGGTTCGAAAGTGAAGGTTGAAAGACAATAATTGCTTGCCTAAGACAATAATTTCTTGCCCCACATCGTGACGGGCAAACAGAAATAAGAACCGCCCCAGTAACGGCATCAGTCCGTAAGGGGCGGTTCAATGTTTTTTGTTGTTCACACGCTCTTAATATCGTCATTATGACAAACGTCAGAGCGTATGTGTTGTTTTATTGCGGATAGGTCTTTTTTATGCTTTGCCCATCCTTTTTATAAGTCTTGCAGCCTCACCGACCCACAATACGAGGGAGGTTAGAGCAATGACAAGCAGCCAGTCTGTCGTACTGAGGCCTCCACCGGCAATGTTAAACATCTGCTGAAGTCCAGGTGTCTCTGTCATTAGAATCTGTCCTATGAGAATAACAAGCACGATAATGATAAAGCATTTTGTATCTTTCCACGACAGTCCGCAGAATGCCGAATCGGAAGTCATGAATGCCTTGGCGTTGAAAAGGTTCCAGAACTGTAGCATCACGAATATCGTGAAGAATAGGCTCAGTTCGTAAGTAGACAGTCCGTTGTATTCTCCCCAAACGGCATCACCGCCGAATACTCCGGCAAGCGACGTAACGTCAGAATGTTGGAAGAAGAGCAATATGGCAAGCAGGATAACCGTGAAAAGTATTCCTACACCCAGTATACTCTTTTGCATGCCTTTCAGCACATGTTCGTTTATGGAACGCGGTTTCTCGTCCATTACGGCTTTCGATGGTGGTAGTGAAGCTAATGCCAAAGCGGCGAATGTGTCCATGATGAGATTAACCCAAAGCATCTGTGTTACCGTCAGCGGCGACTCTGTGCCGATGAACGCACCGATGGCAACGATAAGGCACGCCACCACGTTTACCGTGAGTTGGAAGAGAATAAACCTCTTGATGTTTTTGTATAGTGAGCGCCCCCACATCACTGCGTTGGCAATGGTTGCGAAGGAGTTGTCGAGTATGGTCATGTCGCTAGCCTCCTTAGCCACAGCTGTTCCGTCGCCCATTGACAGACCCACGTTCGCCGCATTCAGTGCAGGAGCGTCGTTCGTTCCGTCGCCAGTAACGGCAACCACGTAGCCAAGACCTTTTAACGTGCGCACGGCACGGTCTTTGTCGTTCGGGCGTGCTCGTGATATAATTTTCACTTTCTGCAGGCGAGTTTTCAGTTCTTCGTCAGAAAGAGCAGCAAGTTCGGTGCCAATCAATAGGTTCTCGTCGGTGTCGGTATCTTTCCATAGTCCTAGTTGCCGTCCAATCTCCTTGGCGGTGCCAGGAGCATCGCCCGTAACGATTTTCACCTGTATGCCAGCATTGAGACATTCGTCTATTGCAGCCGGCACATCGCTGCGCACGGGATCTTCTATACCCACGATACCCATCATCGTAAGGTCTTTGATGTTGAGCTTTCCGTCGGCGAAAACGCCTTCCGCCGTGTCCGTCTCCTTGTATGCAAAGGCTAAGGTGCGGTTGGCGTGGCTTTGATATTCAGCCAATTTGTCTGTGTAAGCTTTCTTCTCTGCTTCAGAGAGGCAACACATGGCCATGAGGATGTCAGGTGCGCCCTTAACGTAAACGATGGTCTTTCCCGTAACGGCAGATTTCACCACCGTAGCCATGTATTTCAGCTCTGTGGTAAACTGCAGTCTGTCAATAGTCTCTACAGCCTCTCTAAGCTTCAGATAGTCCACACCTTTAGAGTTGAGCCACAGCAGCAGTGCTCCCTCGGTGGGGTTTCCCACGGCTTTCGTCTTTTCTGCGTCAGAGAAATCAAGATGTGCAGTGGTGTTCACGGCAATACACTCCTTGAGCAACTCCTGTTGCCTTTGCGCTTCATCTGTTTCTCCTTTCATACACGGGAACAATGAGTCGACAACGCTCATTTGGTTGAAAGTCAGAGTGCCAGTTTTGTCGGAACAGATAACCGACACCGCTCCCATCGTTTCGCATGCGTGCATCGTGCGCGGCAAGGTGTTCTGCTTCATCAGTCGTTTCATGCTGAAAGCCAGGCTCAGCGTGACAGCCATAGGCAGTCCCTCCGGCACAGCCACCACAACGAGTGTTACGGCAATCATGAAAGAGTTGAGCAGATAGCTTACGAAAGCCATGATATTCTCCGTTCCGTCAAGGCTGAAGTCGTCTTGCAGACAATACATCAGAACTCTACCTATAATAATTATAGCACCAACGCCATAGCTTGCTCTCGACACGAGCGTAGCCAACTGGTCTAGCTTCCGGCTGAGCGGTGTAGCGTCACCGTCTTTCACCTGAGCCGCCTCAAACACTTTTCCGCATGCTGTGGCGTCTCCCACGGCAAAGACCTCAGCCACGCAGTCGCCTTCCATCACCGTGCAGCCTTTAAGCACGTGGTTCGATGGATAGGTGGCCTCCTTGTCGAAGTGAGCCGGGTCGGTTGTCTTTGCGCATTGCGGTTCGCCAGTGAGCGACGATTCGTTCATCGTCAGGTTCATACACTCTATTATCTGTGCATCTGCCGGCACCTCTTCGCCAGCAGCCAGCAGTATGATGTCTCCCACCACGATATCTCTTCTTGGCACTTGGCAGACATTGTTGTTGCGTATTACTCTGACAGGCGTGTCATCGTTCACCTCGTTGAGGCTCTTGAAAGTCTTTTCGTTCTGGGCCTCAAGGAAATGTGCCACCGTCGTTGCCAGCAACACAGCCAGCGCAATGCCGATAGGTTCGAAATAAGGCTGCAGACCCTCCGCCTGTCCGAACACACCCTCATAGAAGGAGATACCTCCGGAGAGCAGAAGGGCAAAGAGCAGAATGGTGAACAGAGGGTCCATGTTGAATTTCTTTTCCTCCTCATCCCATTTCCCGCCCATGAAGGCAACGAAATAAGTAAGAATAAAGAGCACCAGTCCGAGCGCAGGTGCAATCCACAGTCCATCGTGAATATAAGTGCCCGTTGCTGGAAGCATTATGGCAGCCAGTGCCGCAACCAGAACAATGGCGAGGTCAACTTTCAGCAACCAGAAGTGCATGCATTTCTTGATTTTTGTCCATGTGGATTCCTCCGCAGGCGGTGTCAGCACGTTGGCACCATGTTTTTGTCGGCTTTCGAGCACCTGTGCATCGGTCAAGCCAGAGTGATGATGTTTCTTATCCATGTGATTTTTTAAGTTCCTTTTTTAAACGCCGTAAAACGGTGTATGTAATGCCGTGTTTCGTATATGTCTGTTCTTTTTTATGAAATCTTAATATGTTTTTGTTTCTTCTAAAGAAAAGCGCAGAGCTTGTTTATCAGAAAGTATTTTGCCGAGCGTCCTGAGTATGCGATAGGGAACAGCGCACGCTGCCTTAGCGTCTCCACCCGCAATTTCATCTGTCTTCTTGAGCGTGTCAGTTTCAGTACGTCAACAAGATATTCCGCCGTGAGCAGAGCCACCCTCCGCCTCAATACCTTCTGCGGTGCCGGTGGCATCCGTTGGGCAATGTTGTCAAGACGCAGGATTAGTGCAAGGTCATCGTCAAGCCTTTCAGCCACAAGTCTCTTGTCGTGTCGGTTCACGCCTTTATGTTCTGCGCTTTCCTTCCGGCAGCAAGCCGCAGTATCCGTCTCCGTTATTGTGTCAGCCCTCAGTATAAGCAGCGTAGCGAACTCCTCGTCGGCACTCTCCGCTGTAACTTCCGTATTGAACGACAGCCCCTTTGCCGTTTTTGCTGTGAAGAGAAGTCGACAGGTGTTGGGCAAACTTGTTCCCGTCTCTCGCATGAAGCGTATGCCATCGAGAGTCTTTCCCTCGCTGCATGGCGTATCGTTCGCCTCTTTTGCTGTGGCGTGGAAAGTTATGATCTCAGGACTGTTATATCTCGCCACGTCCACGCAGTGTCCGTATGCGGCAGGCAAAAGGCGTGTTCCGGCATCAAGTATCTGGATATATTTCCCGCAGGCAATCCTCAGGCCCAGGTTGCGTGCGGCAGACGTTCCGGCGTTTGGTTGGCGCACAAGGAGCGTGTTGTCGGCAAAGCTCTCCGTGTCGTTGAACTTCGTCAGGGGTGTTCCGTCGCCAACTACGATAATCTCCCTTTCCTCCTCCCTGAGCTGCAGGGCAAGAATGCTTTCCACACACTCTTTTAGTGCCGTGTCGTTTACGCCACGGTCAATGATGATGAAGCTAATTAAAGGTGTATCCATAAATTTGTGTTGTGTTACGAATGGATTATAGTAGGCTCTTGACCCATATTAAAAATATGTAAGTACCTAATGTTTTCTGTTACAAAAGGCTTTCTTTTGAAAACCGCTTTGCAAAATTACGAAATTTTTATGTATCTTTGCCGCTCAATATAGGAAACATAACAACAAAAAGAAATATGTCCAAGAAATTTGCCGAACATTCAGGCTTGAACCTGACAGAGGTTAACAAAGAGATACTTGAGATGTGGAACCGTGAGGACGTGTTCCACAAGTCGGTGGACGAGCGCGAAGGCTGTCCGCAATTCGTATTCTTCGAAGGTCCCCCTTCAGCCAACGGGCATCCTGGAATCCACCACGTGCTGGCGCGCTCCATCAAAGACACGTTCAACCGCTACAAGACCATGAAGGGCATGCAGGTTCACCGCAAGGCAGGATGGGACACCCACGGGCTTCCCGTTGAGCTTGGCGTGGAGAAAGAACTTGGCATAACAAAGGCTGACATAGACAATCCCGAGTCGCCAAAGTGCGTCTCCGTAGAGGAATATAACAACAAGTGCCGCGAGAATGTCATGAAATTCACCGCTGAGTGGCGCAAGCTAACGGAAGAGATGGGTTATTTCGTTGACCTAGACCATCCGTATATCACATACGACAACAAATACATAGAGACACTCTGGTGGCTTCTAAAGCAGCTCTACAACAAAGATCTGCTCTACAAAGGATATACCATACAGCCATACAGTCCAGGTGCCGGCACAGGACTCAGCTCACACGAGCTGAACCAGCCCGGATGCTACCGCGACGTGAAGGATACCACGTGTACCGCCCTCTTCGAGGTGCTCGACCCGAAAGAGGAATGGACAAAGTGGGGTAAGCCATACTTCATGGCGTGGACAACAACACCTTGGACGTTGCCCTCTAACACTGCGCTCTGCGTAGGCCCATCGTTCAAATATGTAGCTGTTCAAACGTACAACGCTTACAATGATGCCCCCATAACAGTTGTTATGGCAGAGGCACTCGTTAACGCATACCTTAAGCCAGAGGGCAAGGACGCCCCGATGGACGGATACAAACATGGCGACAAGGTTGTGCCATACCGCATCGTTGGCGAATATGGCGGCTGCGAACTTGAGGGCATGCGCTACAAACAGCTCATGCCATGGGTAAAGCCAACAGCCAAACTTGACAAGAACTCACCTGACTTCGTGAAAGACTTTGCCGAGGCTCATCCCGAAAAAGTGTTCCAGGACGAGACAGGCAAGGACACATTCGTAGAGATGGAGGACATGGCGTTCCGCGTAATACTCGGCGACTACGTTACGATAGACGACGGTACCGGTATCGTGCATATCGCGCCAACGTTCGGTGCAGACGATGCTAAGGTGGCAAAAGATGCCCACATCCCTTCACTCTTCCTCATCAACCGAAAGGGCGAGACACGTCCAATGGTAGACTTGGAAGGAAAATACTACACCATAGACGAACTTGACCCTAACTTCACGAAGGCTTGCGTAGACAGCGACGCTTATTCCCGTCACGCTGGCGACTACGTGAAGAACGCATACGCTCCAGAATTCAACAAAGACGGCAAATACGACGAGAAGGCAGCGCAGAAAGCTGAAGACCTTAACATCGTTATCTGCATGGAGATGAAACAGGAAGGCACAGTGTTCAAAATAGAAAAGCATGTGCACAACTATCCTCACTGCTGGCGTACCGACAAGCCAATCCTCTACTATCCGCTCGATAGCTGGTTCATACGCTCTACAGCAAAGAAGGAACGCATGGTTGAACTGAACAAGACAATCAACTGGCAGCCAGAGTCAACGGGTACGGGACGCTTTGGCAACTGGCTTGAAAACCTCAACGACTGGAACCTTTCTCGTTCCCGCTTCTGGGGCACACCGCTTCCGATATGGCGCGATGAGGACGGAGAGGAACTGTGCATCGGTTCGCTCGAAGAGCTTTATTCCGAGATAGAGAAGAGCGTTGCCGCAGGCGTTATGACCAGCAACCCGCTGAAAGAGAAAGGCTTCGTGCCGGGTGATTACTCACAGGAAAACTACGATAAGATAGACCTTCACCGTCCTTACGTAGACAACATCGTTCTCGTAAGTCCTACAGGCAAGGCGATGAAACGCGAGACCGACCTTATTGACGTATGGTTCGATTCCGGTTCTATGCCATACGCACAGGTGCATTATCCATTTGAGAACCGCGAATTGATAGACAACCGCTTGGCATTCCCTGCTGATTTCATCAACGAGGGCGTTGACCAGACACGCGGATGGTTCTTCACGCTCCATGCCATAGCAACTATGGTGTTCGATAGCGTGGCGTTCAAGAACGTTATTTCCAGTGGTCTTGTTCTCGATGCCAAAGGAAACAAGATGTCCAAGCATGTGGGCAATGTGGTCGATCCGTTTATGATGATAGAGAAGTATGGTGCCGACCCCGTGCGCTTCTATATGATGACCAATTCCGAACCATGGGACAACCTCAAGTTCGACGCAAACGGAGTGGACGAGGTGCGCCGCAAGTTCTTCGGAACACTCTACAACACCTACTCCTTCTTCAGCCTCTATGCCAATGTCGATGGCTTCGACTGCTCGCAGCCCGAAGTGCCGTTGGCAGAGCGCCCAGAGATCGACCGTTGGATTCTCTCCGTGCTCCACACCCTTGTTAAGGGTGTGGACCGCGAGTTGTCAAACTACGACCCCACACGTGCCGGACGACTGATAGACAACTTCGTGAACGACGACCTCAGCAACTGGTATGTACGCCTTAACCGCAAACGTTTCTGGGGCAAGGAAATGAGCCAGGACAAGCTTTCTGCTTATCAGACCCTTTACACATGTCTTGAGACAGTGGCAAAACTGCTCGCTCCGTTCGCACCGTTCTATGCCGACAGATTGTATCTTGATCTGACGACAGCTACAGGACGCGGAGGCGAATGTTCCGTGCATTTGGCTAAATTCCCCGAGGCAGACGAGAGTGTTATCGACACTGATCTCGAAGCTCGTATGAGCATGGCACAGAAGATAACGTCAATGGTTCTAGCCCTGCGCCGTAAGGTTAATATCAAGGTGCGCCAGCCGCTGCAGGCAATCATGATACCAGCCGTTGACGCTGAGCAGAAACGTCACATAGAGGCAGTGGAAGACCTCATTAAAGGCGAGGTTAACGTTAAGCAGCTACGCTTCGTAGAAGGTTCCGGCGTCTTGGTGAAGAAGGTTAAGTGCAACTTCCGTACCATGGGTAAGAAGTTCGGAAAGATGATGAAGGGCATAGCTGCCGCAATGGGCAACCTTTCGCAGGAAGACATTTCGCGTCTTGAGGCAGAAGGCACAATCCATCTGACAGTAGACGGGCAGGAAGCCATTGTCGAGGCGACCGACGTTGAGATAATCAGCGAGGACATTCCAGGATGGCTCGTAAGTAACGAAGGTAACCTAACCGTGGCACTTGAGGTGGAACTCACCGACGAACTGCGCAACGAGGGTATGGCTCGCGAACTCATCAACCGCATACAGAATCTGCGCAAGGAAACGGGTCTGGAGATAACCGACCGCATAAACGTCACCCTAACGCCAAGTCCTAGTGTTGAGGCATCGCTTCAAGGTTATGCGGAATACATCAAGACACAAGTGCTTGCCGACTGCATCGAACTGAAAGACAACGACGGAGTTGAAACCGTTATAGATGAACTGAAACTTAACATAAAGGTTGTAAAAGCCTGAAAGTAAGATAAAAAGGGCAGGGTGGACAAATAATCCATCCAGCCCTTTAAGCTTTGAAAGACAAACATTCAACTAATCAACACTCTCTCCGCACGGCACACTCGTTATGCAATGCGGAAAACTTAAAACCTTCAATATTATGGCTACAGAAAAAACACGCTACAGCGACGAGGAACTGGAGGAATTCCGCGAGATAATCAACGAGAAACTTCTTCTGGCCAGGAAAGACTACACCAAAATGATGCGCACTCTGATGAACGCCGACGGCAACGACGTAGAGGATACGTCGCCCACTTACAAGGTGCTTGAAGAGGGCAGCGCAACACAGTCGAAAGAAGAGATGATGCAACTGGCATCGCGCCAGCAGAAATTCATACAGGGTCTTGAGGCCGCTCTCGTGCGCATCGAGAACAAGACATACGGCATTGACCGCATCACGGGCGAACTCATACCCAAAGAACGCCTGCGCATCGTGCCACACGCTACACTCAGCGTGGCATCTAAAAACGCAAGAAGAAAATAATGGCATTAAGCATAAAGCAAAGGAAATGGCTATTGGCAGCGCTAACCGTGGCGCTCGCCATAGTCATCGACCAGTGGATAAAATTTGAGGTAAAGACGGGACTGCCGCTTGGCGGAGAGATACGTATTGCCGACTGGTTCTACATAAAATTCATCGAGAACAACGGCATGGCATACGGCATGACGTTTATCAACAAACCCGTACTTTCCATTTTCCGCATCGTCCTCATCTCTCTGCTCGGCTGGTACACCTGCCGGCAGATAAAGGCGGGGGCGCGTACTGTCTATGTCTTCACGCTGAGCCTTGTCTTTGCGGGCGCAGTGGGAAACCTCATCGACTGTATGTTCTACGGACTGATATTCAACGCATCCTCACCCTTCTATCTGTCGTATCTCGTGCCCTTCGGCGAGGGATACTCCACGTTCTTGACCGGTAAGGTTGTTGATATGTTCTACTTCCCGATAATTCGCACCACGTGGCCCGACTGGATGCCGTTGTGGGGCGGACAGGAATATGTATTCTTCAGTCCTGTGTTCAATTTCGCCGACGCATGCATAAGTGTAGGCTTCGTCTTGCTGCTTATTTTCTGCCGCAGGGAATTGTCAGAACTCTCGTTTGAAAGCAAACGCAACGCCACGGGCAAAACAGCAGAAGGCCGTGGGGAGAAAAAATATAAGATAGGAGAAAAGACATGACGCAATCCACTACAAAACTTTTTACTCTTTTCGCCATCGTTGCACTGTGCTTACTCAGTTCCTGTAAGCCACAGGTGCCGTCGCGCTATCTGCAGCCAGACGAAATGGAAGATATCCTTTTTGACTTCCATCTGGCCATGGCCATGGATCCACAGAGCGGCTCGGGAGCTTCACACGGCCTGGACGCTCTTGAGATGAATATAGGTGACATGCCATCGCCGGAAACAGAGATAAACGGTTATCGCAGTCGACAG
Organism: bacterium; assembly: GCA_963661195.1. GTDB lineage: Bacteria > Bacteroidota > Bacteroidia > Bacteroidales > Bacteroidaceae > Prevotella. The sequence goes on along the minus strand of CAVLBD010000046.1, from coordinate 9,337 downwards.
ATAGAAGCCGCCGTGTTGAAGAACCATGGCGTTACGCCAGCAGAGTTCGATTCAGCCCTTGTGTATTACACGCGTCATTCCGACCGCTTTCAGCAGATATACGAGAACATAGCCAAACGCCTCTCCGACGAGGCCATGGCTCTTGGGGCATCGGCAAGCGATATAAGCAACTTCGGCGAAAACTTCAGTAGTGGAGATACAGCCAATATATGGAAAGAAATGCCGTCGCACGTGCTCACAACAACCGAACCTTTCAACATAGTCTCCTTCTCATTGAAGGCAGACACGGAATATCACCGCGGCGACAAAATTGTGTTGAGCTTCGACACCCAGTTCATTCTTCAAGACGGAGTGAAGGATGCCGTGGCAATGCTTGCCGTAACGTTCCAAAACGACAGTGTTGGCACAAGGGTGATACACATGCAGTCGTCAGAAAACTATAATCTTGCCGTAAACGACGACCAGCGTCTAGGCATCAAGGAGGTTAAAGGCTTTATATCTTTACAAAACAGAGCCGACCAAACGCGTACAACGCTAAAGCTGTTGTTCCTTCAGAACATACGCTTGATACGTTGCCACCAAAAGGAGATACCAGCAGTTCAGACACCAGCAGCAACCGAAGAAAAGCGAGATACGGATGAAAATACGCAGAATAGCCAGCAACAGAGTATACGTCAAAAACCGATTATTAGGCCGGTACGCAGTGGAGGTATGCGCTGACCGCGTTACAGACTATTATCCTCTTGAGGGCGAACTGCCCTTCACGGAGTGGTTAGTCGCAGACATATTTATAGAAGAAAGGCGATGTGAAGACGGTTCTGCCGAACTGGTGTTACGTTTGTCGGAGTACAGATAGAGAGCCTATTATGCTTTTCTTTGGAAAACAACGCAAATATGTCTTATACCCTAGGTGAAAAAGCGGATAAAACGTTGCAGCAAACGAAAAAAAACAATATCTTTGCATAAGACAGGCTACACTTGGCAATTTGAGAACGATGTTCTTATTGCACTCGTTTGCACTTCCTTTGCATAACGCAGGCTGCACTGTCTTATCGGCAGCCCGTTCAGATGGCTTGAAATCTAATTGAAAAACAAAGAAAATCAATCAATCTAAACACAAATTATTATGGAAAATAACAAGGAACTCATTGCACAATGTGAGAAAAAGGCCCAGGCATGGCTCTCGCCATCGTTCGACGAAGAGACACGCGCCGAAGTGAAGGCAATGCTTGAGGCTGACGACAAGACAGCTCTCGTTGACGCTTTCTATCAGAATCTGGAATTCGGAACGGGCGGTCTGCGCGGCATTATGGGTGCCGGCACAAACCGCATGAACAAATATATCGTGGGCATGGCCACACAAGGCTTTGCAAACTACATCCTCAAGGCTTTCCCCGGAGAAGAAAACCTCAGCGTGGTAGTAGGCCACGACTGCCGCAACAACTCACGCCTCTTCGCCGAGACTGTTGCAGCCATCTTCTCTGCAAACGGCATAAAGGCTTATCTCTTCGAGAGCTTGCGTCCAACACCGGAAATATCCTTCGCCATCCGTCAGCTTGGCGCAAAGGCAGGTGTAAACGTTACGGCTTCACACAATCCAAAGGAGTACAACGGCTACAAGGCATATTGGAGTGATGGCGCACAGGTGCTCGCACCGCACGACACCGGTATCATTGAGGAAGTGAACAAGGTGGCTATCGAAGACGTAAAGTTTGAGGCAGATTGGGATAAGATAAAGATTATCGGTGGTGAGATGGACTGCGACTATGTCAATGCAGTACATGAGGCAATGATAGACCAGGACGTTATCCTACGTCAGAAAGACCTCAATATCGTGTATACGCCGATGCACGGAACGGGACGCGTTATCGTTCCCCTCTGTCTGCGCTCTTGGGGCTTCCAGAACATCAATGTAGTGCCTGAGCAGATGGTAATCGACGGCAACTTCCCCACAGTCGTTTCGCCTAACCCTGAAAACGCAGAGGCAATGACATTGGGTATGAAGCTCGGAACGAAGCTCAACGCTGACCTTGTTGTTGCAACAGACCCTGATGCCGACCGTTTGGCTATAGTATGCCGCGACGACAAGGGCGAGTGGGTTATCATCAACGGCAACCAGACATGTATGATGTTCTGCTACTACATCATCGAAAACAAGAAGAAACTTGGCAAGCTCAAGCCAACTGACTATCTTGTCAAGACTATCGTTACTACAGAAGTTATTGCCGAAATAGCAAAGAAGAACAATGTTGAACTGCGCGACTGCTACACTGGCTTCAAGTGGATTGCTCGCGAGATAGCACTCTCTGAGGGCAAGCAAGACTATATCGGCGGTGGCGAAGAGAGCTTCGGCTTCTTGCCATACGATAAGGTGCGCGACAAGGATGCGCCAGCTTCCATCTGTCTTATCTGCGAAATTGCAGCATGGGCAAAAGACCAGGGCAAGACCCTCTATGACCTGCTCATGCAGATCTATCTCGAATACGGCTTCTCAAAGGAGACAACAGTAAATGTGGTACGTCCTGGCAAGACCGGTGCTGATGAGATAAAGCAAATGATGGAGAATTTCCGCAGCAATCCTCCAAAGGAACTCGGCGGAAGCAAGGTCGTTGTATGGAAAGACTACAAGTCGCTTGAGCAGACATTTGCCGACGGCACGAAGAAACCGCTCGACATGCCAACGACGAGCAATGTGCTGCAGTGGTTCTGCGACGACAACACCAAGGTAAGTGTTCGTCCATCGGGCACAGAACCAAAGATAAAGTTCTATATTGAGGTAAAGGACACTATGAAATGTCCTGGTTGCTACGAGCGTTGCACAAACGCTGCCAACGAGAAGATTGAGGCTATCAAGAAGTCGCTAAACCTCTAATGACACATTGAAACCGGAACACCGGCATAGACCATCCGGCGGGACTGCTACCATACAAGGCGCTGTCCCGCCGGTTTTCTTGTTTGCCGGTATTGACTTATAGTGCGAATTTATTAACTTTGCAGCAAACTGAAAACACCGATGAACGTAGAAAAGATAAAAGAGATTATAGAGAGTGAGCCGAACCTCTCCACAGCCATAGGCATGCACTTCATTTCAACACCTGAGCCTAACACGTGTATTGCCACCATGACCGTTGACGAGCGCAACCGCCAACCCTTCGGATTCTTGAGTGGCGGCGCCTCGCTGGCGCTTGCCGAGAATGTTGCAGGAGTAGGGTCTTGCGCAATTTGCCCCAACAAGGTGTGTGTCGGCGTAAGTGTCAGCGGACAACATGTTAAGGCAGTGCGAGAGGGAGACACGGTAACAGCCTATGCCCAGCTGCTCAGTAAGGGACGCAAGCTACATGTGTGGCAGGTCGACATCACCGACTCCAACGGAGAACTCATCTCAACGGTACATGTCACCAACTACGTCAAGACCCCGCAACCCAAGGAGGAAAAGGCGTGAAGTGCGTAGCCGTTTACAGATATCCACGCGAATGGACTCTCTGCCGCTACATCGAGAACGAGGACAGTGAGCTTTGCTTGATACATGATTCGGGCAATCCTCAACATGCCTCATCCTTTGTCTTCGCTCCGTTCGAACAAGACGGAGAGAAGCCAATGGTAAGTTTTAATGCCGGACGCACTCGCGAGATGCAGCTTGACGATGTGAAGAACCTTTCATGTCCCGTATATGACGTGGAGGAGGACACACCGCCAACGTATGATGAACGTGCAGGATATGCAGCAGATTTCAAAACTTTTCACGATGCTCTGCAAAGCGGACAGTATAGTAAACTCGTTCTCTCGCGTAGCCACTTGGTGAAAATGGACAACGTTCCACAATGTATGCATCTCTTCGTTAGGGCGGCACGCCAAAATCCCAACTGTTTTGTTGCGCTAGTCAGTACACCGCTGACAGGAACGTGGCTTACGGCGACTCCAGAGATACTCATAGAGCAGCAAGACGGCATGTTCAAGACAATGGCACTCGCAGGAACACAGAAGTTCGACGCCACGAAAGGAGAGACGCTGCTTGACAGTGTTGAGTGGGACGCAAAGAATCGTCGCGAACAGGCATGCGTGGCAGAATATATACGTCGCCGCCTGGATGCAATGAACATTGACCATACCGAAAGCCAACCCGCGACAGCTCGTGCCGGAACGCTAGCCCACATAAAGACCGACTTCACCTTTGGCATTGCTTCCGCCCCCGGACTGACACCTCTGCAGATAGCCTCAAGGCTTCACCCCACACCAGCCGTGTGCGGACTGCCAGCCATTGAAGCCAAAAACTTCATTATGGAGAACGAACACACCTGCCGCAGCTATTATAGCGGCTTTTGCGGTACGGTGGATACGCCAAGAAGCGAGGCGCATCTCTTCGTCACGTTGCGTTGTATGCGCATCGCCTCAACAGCATGCACACTATATGCCGGTGGCGGACTGCTGGCAGAGAGTGTTGAAGAAGACGAATGGATAGAGACAAACAACAAGATGCTTGCCATGCGCAAGGCTCTGACAGAATGAAACTCTTTATCTGCAAAACGAAAAGAATAAAAAGACAGAAATGTATTCCGACAAATATACAATAAATGCGCTTACTGCGCTCCTTGTGGCAAAGGGCGTAAGGCACGCTGTGCTATGCCCCGGGTCACGGAACATACCTCTTGTGGCAGACTTCTGCGAAGCGGAGCAAGTGGAATGTCATGCCGTGACGGACGAACGCTCAGCTGCATTCTATGCCATGGGCATAGCCCTCGCTGTCAAACAGCCAGTGGTACTTTGTCTCACTAGCGGATCGGCATTGCTCAACGCCGCACCAGCCGTGTGCGAAGCTTTCTATAGACACGTGCCGATTATTGTTGTCTCTGCCGACAGACCGCAGTCTTGGATTGGGCGAAACGACGGACAGACAATGGTTCAAGCAGGGGCTCTGGCAAATTTCGTGCGGGCGCAGACAGACATTGACGATGCTGACGAAAGCGATACCGACACTTTCAACATGCAGACGCTCTTGCTCAACAATACTATAAACAAGGCCCTGGAAGGTGAGGGCGGACCGGTGCATATCAATGTGCACATATCCGAGCCGTTCTTCTCGTTCAACACTCCACACCTTCCTGCTGTGCGCAACATCGTGCCGCTATCATCGGGCAACATGCTTGGCGAAGAAGAGCTCAATGTGGCGCACCGCTTCATGGCTGCAGCCAACAGAATGATTGTAATAGGGCAACTGCCGTTTGCAGACAAAGAGACAGACAAGCTCATCCGACAGCTAAAGGCACACTGTCTGGTGGTCTGCGAATGTCTTTCTTCAGCGTATGGCGAACCTGCCGACCGCATAATGGCAGCGTTTATGCGCGACGACAAGACAACGGAAATAGACTTCCTTGTTTCCATGGGGGGCAATTTCGTGGGAAAGAACATAAAGAAGTTTTTGCGGGCGCGCAAGGTAAAGGAGCATTGGGAGGTGGATGCCGACGGAATGGCTCACGATACGTTTGGCGTTCAGACAGGCATCGTGAGAGCCAAGGCAATGACTTTCCTTCGAGTCTTGCTTCATGTTTGCGAAGAGGAGCACCCCGCTTGTCCGCTATTGGAGAAATGGAACGACGCACGGGAGCTAACGCAGAGGGCAATAGACACTTACGAGCCGCAATTTTCCCAGCTTATGACAGTAAGAGAATTGGAGAACTCGCTTGAAGACATGTATTACGACAGTCATGTGCACTATGCCAATAGCATGGCCATAAGAGTAGGAAGCCTTTATGCTGGGCATTATGTGTGGTGTAATAGGGGAGTGAACGGCATAGAGGGGAGCTTGTCCACTGCCGCCGGCTTTTCGCTAGCCACAGCCGACAAGGTGTTCTGCATAACGGGCGACCTCAGTTTCTTCTACGACCAGAACGCCCTTTGGAACAACGCCCTAAAGGGCAATCTGCGCATACTACTAGTGAACAACTCCTGCGGCGGAATTTTCTCCCAACTCGCTGGATTGAACCTCTCGCCCGAAACGATGCGCTTCGTGGCAGGCCAACACACAGCATGCGCCAGAGGCATTTGCGAGCAAAACGACATTGGCTATCTGAAGGCAAGCAATGCCGAAGAGTTGCATCGCTCCATGGCACTTTTCATGACAGAAGAGACTAAACGCCCTGTGGTGCTAGAGGTGTTTACAAATGCCGACGACGACAGAAAAGAATTTTCCGCATTGGTGAAAAAACAAATTAACGGAATAAAATAAATATATACATATCAGAATATTATGGCAAACAGATTATGGAAAAACATAGAGGGTTTCGACTTTAAGGAGATCCTTTTCGAAGAGTGTGACGGCGTGGCGAAGATAACCATCAACCGCGAACGCTACCGCAATGCTTTCACTCCGCTGACAACCCACGAGATGAGTCAAGCCTTCGCCTATTGCCGTGAGGCGCAGCGCATAGGAGTGGTGCTGCTTACCGGGGCTGGTGACAAGGCGTTCTGCTCCGGCGGTGACATGCACGTAAAGGGACGTGGCGGATATGTAGGTCAGGATGGAGTGCCACGTCTTAATGTGCTTGACGTTCAAAAGCAGATACGTTCCCTGCCGAAACCCGTTATTGCCATGGTAAACGGTTACGCCATAGGCGGTGGCCATGTGCTTCACCTTATGTGCGACCTTACGATAGCTAGCGAAAATGCAGTGTTCGGACAGACGGGGCCAAAGGTTGGCTCATTCGATGCCGGCTTCGGAGCGTCGTATCTGGCGCGCATCGTGGGGCAGAAGAAGGCTAGGGAGATATGGTTCCTGTGCCGTCAGTATTCCGCAGAGGAAGCTGAACGCATGGGAATGGTAAATAAAGTCGTTCCTTTGGCGCGCCTTGAAGACGAGTGCATGGAGTGGGCGAAAACCATGATGGAACGCAGTCCGCTAGCCCTGCGCATGATAAAGGCAGGACTCAACGCTGAACTCGACGGACAGGCTGGCATTCAGGAGTTGGCAGGCGATGCCACCATGCTCTATTACTTCCTCGACGAGGCTCAAGAAGGCGGAAAAGCTTTTCTTGAGAAGCGTAAGCCGGACTTCAGCAAATATCCTAAACTACCTTAATTACAGGGAAATACAATTGATGAATAATCTGAAAATATCCATAGAACCACGCGAACTGCATTTCTTGCAGCCTGCCGGCACTTCACGAGGTGTCTACACCACGCGAAAGATATGGCTGCTCAGCGCAACGAGCGATGACTATCCTGGAAGAATTGGGGTGGGGGAGTGCGCTCCGCTGCCCGACCTTAGTTGCGATTGGACGGAGGGTTACGGTGATAGGCTACGTGCTCTTTGCGACATTGTCGAGATGAAAGGTGATCTTGACGCTGCAATACTACGCCCATACCCTTCGGTGCTTTTTGCTTTTGAAACGGCATTGATGAGGCTGCGGCAGGGCGATATACTCTTCGATACACCCTTTGCACACGGCGAGGCTGGCATCCCGATAAACGGACTGGTATGGATGGGCTCGTTTGACGAGATGAACAAGCGCATGGAAGAGAAGCTGAAGGCTGGCTTCACATGCATAAAACTGAAGATAGGGGCAATTGATTTCGAATCGGAACTTGCTTTGGTGAAGAGCATTCGCCGGCGTTTCTCTGCCGACACGGTGGAGCTTAGAGTTGATGCCAACGGAGGATTCTCGGAGGCAGAGGCGCCAAGGAGACTGGAACAACTGTCGCACTTTGCCATTCATTCAATAGAACAGCCCATACGGCAGCGTAACTGGCGTGCAATGGCGCGGCTGTGTGCAGAAACACCGTTGCCCATCGCCCTCGACGAGGAGCTTATCGGCGTAAACCTTCCAGGGATGAAACGTGAAATGATGGAGACAATCCGTCCGCAGTATATCGTACTGAAGCCTTCGCTCCACGGTGGTATTTGCGGAACACAGGAATGGATACGCCTTGCAGGAGAGTATGGGGCAGGATGCTGGATAACAAGTGCGCTGGAGGGAAGCGTAGGACTTGATGCCGTGGCGCAGCTTGCTGCTCATGAGTTTATGCCCGATGAGAAAGCTGCCCTGTCGTGTATGCCGCAAGGCCTTGGCACCGGCACTCTTTATGCCGACAATCTTCCGCAACGTACGTTGGTTCGCGGAAACCGTATATACAGAATAGCAGAGACTTTCTGCAAATAAACCAAAATAACAATATGCCCGACAATTACGATGCCCATAAGGAACTAGAGACTTTCCTGAGCGAATGGCGCTCAAGCGACAGTTGCCTTACCGTTCATACCAGCGGTTCCACAGGCGAGCCCAAGCCTCTGCGTGTGGAGAAGTGGCGTATGGAAGCAAGTGCCCGTATGACGTGCCGGTTCCTAGGCCTCACTTCTCAAGATACCGCACTGCTATGCATGCCATTAAGATACATCGCTGGAAAAATGGTTGTGGTGAGGAGTTTGGTGGCGGGCATGCCGATTATAAACGTCAAGCCCTGTTCACGTCCATTGGCTTCGCTAGACAAAGTGCCAACGTTCGCTGCTATGGTGCCTCTGCAGGTGGCGTGCAGCGTTGAGAACGCCGGCGACATTGAAAAGCTGCGCTCCATACGCAATCTCATCATAGGCGGTGGGGCTGTAGACGAGAAGCTGGCTGGCATCTTGCGTGGTTTCCCCCACGCCGTGTGGAGCACCTATGGCATGACAGAAACACTCTCCCATATCGCTATGCGACGCATAAGCGGAAAGGATGCCGACGAATACTATTCCCCGTTGCCGGGCATAAGAGTATGGTTGAACGCCGCTTCATGCCTTTGTATAGAAGCACCGCAGCTGTTTGACGGTATGTTGGAAACGCACGATGTGGCAGTGTTTGCTCCCGGCGGACACCGTTTCCGCATATTGGGGCGCATAGACAATGTTATCGACAGCGGTGGGATAAAGATTCAAGCCGAAGAGGTGGAGCACATGGCGAGACCTTTGGCACCTTTCCCTTTCGCCGTGACATCACGGCCAGACAGCAAGCTTGGCGAAGCCGTCGCTATGGTGGTGGAGGCAGAATCTGGCGAAGAGACAGAACATTTACTGTCTTTGTTCAAGAAAAAGCTAGAGGAGGTTTTGCCGCATTATTGGCGGCCGCGCTGTTATATCACTGTTCCATCCATCCCCAAGGCTGGCAATGGCAAGATTGCGCGGGCAGAACTAAAGAAAATGGTAAATGCTATTTGATTGCAATACATGTCATTCTTCAGCAGATTCATATCCTAGGAGGTACAACGCCCTCGCTGTACCCTCGCCGTACCTCCTAAGGCGTTACCTACCCGTGACCTGCAGGTATTCCCGCTTCTTCACTTCGTAATCGCTGATGGACTCCACATACTT
>CAVLBD010000045.1:0-21601 GCA_963661195.1 bacterium | reverse complement strand
AATGCGGGTAATCTCATTCTTACCCAGTCCCTGTACCCGGTACATGTGGATAATAGATTGTCTGTCTACCATCGATAGCATATTTGTGTCTAAGTCCTATTTTAAATCTTTATTATAGAGGACGAAGACGGGTTGTTCCTCAGCTGAGTCTATTCATTTTCAACTTCCCAAAACGCCCTCTAGAACGAAAAATTCTTGAGGCGTTTAGCTACTTTGCAATGAGGACGAAATCAGGACATATATCTTATGCCATAATAAAAGAAACATTATGTTAGATAATCAAATTGTTTTTTCATATCCACTAAATCATCACGTAATTTTAGTAGAATCTCCATGACTTTCGTGTCTGTGCTAACCACATTCTTTTTTTCACGCAACATCTTACGTGCAGCAGCAAGTTTAAAGCCACGTATTTTGACCAAATTGTATACTATCTTTATATTTTCAATATCTGCTTCAGTGTATTGTCTAATGTTATTACCCGTTGTTTTAGGCTTAATCATTGGCACCTCTTTTTCCCAAAAGCGTAACATACTTTCGCTTACGTTAAGCATCTCTGCAACTTCTTTAATGGAGTAATAGAGCTTAAGATTCTTATCTTTATTAAAGACCATAATTTTTCTCTTTTAGTGATTATATAATTATATGCCCTTGTCTTAATAGCATTACACTGTTTTTCCTATGAGATATAGTGATAGCAAAAAGCATTGAAATTTATATCTACATGATGCATATCTTTCTAATGCAAAGATAATGTAAAAAGCTTATAATTCAAAATGAAAGAAAGATTGCTATATTTTTGCATCGCGCACTTTTTCGTGGACACTATTGGCTTTTTCTTAATTATTTTTATACCTTTGTTTATAGTATTAAGCATGTTTTCATTCTTTTGTAAGGATCTGCAATTGATGAAATAGATTTTGAATGATTTTTACTTAGTAATTATATGGCTCAGCATAATGACTTAGGACGATGGGGGGAAGCTTTTGCAGTAAAAGCTCTCGAAGCAAAGGGGTATAGAGTTATTGCACGAGATTGGAGAGACGGACATAAGGATATTGATATTATAGCTATTTATTGCGAAACACTAGTATTTGTGGAAGTGAAGACAAGGCGCAATGCCTCTTTCCTCTCGCCCGAACAGGCTGTAGACCGAAAAAAAATAAAGAATATTACTATTGCAGCCAATAGGTTCGTAAAATCAAAATGTATTGACATGCCGATACGTTTTGATGTGATAGCCATTACTGGTACAGATGAAAAGAATTGCCGACTAGAACATATCGAGAATGCTTTTATGCCTTATTTTTTTAAGTAAACCATAGAATCATCTCGCTGAGTTCATTTGAATGCAATAAAAATAGACTTGAGCTATAAAAATTTGATTTTAATTTTAAACACGAGTAAATCAAGTTTTTATAGCTCAAGTTTGCCTATATCATCTGACGACCACTTTACATGTCGTAGAATCCACTTTTATTATATATACACCTGCAGGAACAGGGATCGTGACAGAATCTTCTGACATACAATGACATACAGTCAAACCATTAATAGAATACACATTCATATGTCTGCCATTGAGACCGCTCACGGTAATGGAACCTTTGTTTCCTGTTATTTTCCATTGTGGATTAACACTTTTCTTTAAGATGTTTGTTCTTGAGCTATAATCACTGCATTCAATAACATAATTAAATTCGTTGGTAATTGAGTATGTTTCTGCATTTGATGAATCAGAATACTTTAAGATAATACGTGCAAGAATTCCATTGTCATCATATTCAATATTAAATGGAACCTCACTATAAAGACGATTTCCTATTATAATTGGTTCAATCATGCAAGCAGGAGTTTCCATGTCTGCCAGTTCTAAAGTAGCCCCAGTAAGGAATTTCACCATGTAGTCCGGCAAATTTTCTGGATAGGCAAAGAATTTATATTCATAGGCTTTAGAATTTGCATATATATCTTGTGTGATAGGATCTACTTTTATCGTTATTTCATCATCATTATCATCGTTATCATCATTGATTGCTATTGTCATATTGTTCTTTGTTACATTCACATTCACAGAACCATGGCGATCGGAGTAATAATAGTTGTGTGCTATTACGCTATAGTTACAACTTTTCAACTGATTGTCAGCAGTAACCCAGTTTTGAAGAATATTTTGCAGTGTAAAATTCTCATAAATAGTAGGACTCAAGTCAAGGCTGAGTTTGAGTATATTACTTGGGTTATTTACTTTTTCCCACTTGATATCTGTAAATGTAATTTCATAAGCAGGGGTAATTTCTCCTGAATAATTGTTCCCATAGATATATTTAACTATTGTTGGCGCACCTTCATCGTTGTAAGCTAACACCGTATATTTCTTTATTATCCCATCATTATAAATTGTAAGACTCTCTGTGCTGTCAGTTACTTCTTTATGTTCGTAAAGCAAGTCTGTTGACGAAGTGTTTTCTCCATTCAGCCATTCTCTTTCGCTCATGCGTGTGCAAAAAGCATTGTTGTCATAGTCAAAGGCCTGCAAAAGCTTTATTTCCTCAGTCTCGTCATTCCAATCGTAATAATATGTGGAGTTGTAGTTAATTGAGTCAATTAGGTCGTTATTATTGTGGAAATAGAGGATTGAACCATCATTCCTACTCTGCAAAATCTCTTGCACAGTGTCCGCACCTTGTTCCGAAACTTCTGTAAAATATTGAAATGCTTTATTTACATCGAATTTTGTAACTAATCCATCAGTATATTCTGCATTACAAATAATAGTATCTGCCATTTTAACATTATATGAGAATGTAACAGTCTCATTTTCCGTTGATAAAGAATTGTATAATCCCCAAGCCTTTATTGTCTTGGGGTGGAACTCCGAAGGAGTGGTTCTGCCTGTTGGCTTAAGAACAGGGAATTTAGATATATATGCTTTTTTTGACGAGCGGAAATGTGACTTTGCCAAATTACTTTTGTTTTGGGTCCATGCAGTAAATGATGTACAACATAGCCCTAAAGATACTGTTGCTAATAGTAATAAATGCTTCATAATAAATATGTAAATTTAAGAAAATTGAATTATGCAAGATTTACTTTATATTATAAAAAGTATGGATTATTAATGCGTCCGTGTTATGTAGATAACGTTGTTATAGTGCAAATTTAGAATAAAATGAATGAACAGATTTAGTCAAAGCATACCATTGCCGCTACAAAAGGTGCAAAATGTAACAATGATTTTTGGAATGTAAAGCATTAGAAATGCATGAAAATAGATATTGCTTTCCTAATTTTGTAGAACTTTGTTATCTTTGCATAAATTAGGCAATGTGCATTAATAAAATATTCATAGCCTTTACATGATAGTTTTTGTTTATAATGTCTAAAATGGAAAAGATAAAAGTAATAGAGCTTGATGTCGTTGATTCAACCAACTCCTATTTGAAAAGTTATATGGGGGAGCGAGGAGAACTTTTGACTGTAGCTATTGCCAATTTTCAGACGTCGGGGCACGGACAAGGAAAGAACAGTTGGGAAAGTGAATCAGGCAAAAATCTTACTTTCAGCGTTGAATGTAGTCCTATTGGCGTTCCAGCCAATTGTCAGTATGTTCTGTTGGAAGCGATGGCTATTTCAATTAGGCCTGCTCTTGAGAAGGAGATTGAAAGTGTAAGAAGTTGGAAGATGCTTGAAGACTATGACTTTATGTTTGGACGTTCAGTGGCTAGCGGCATGGATTGCCGCGGTTTTACTATTAAATGGCCAAATGATATTTATTGGGACGACCGCAAAATCAGTGGTACTTTGTCTGAATGTACCGTTAACAGTAAGGGCGTAAGTCATTGTATAATAGGTGTTGGTATTAATGTTAATCAACAACATTTTTTAAGCGATGCACCTAATCCAATATCCTTGTCTCAAATTTTACGGCACTCTGTCCCTTTGAAAAAACTTCTTGAGCGCATTCTTAACAATTTCTGTGAGTGCCTACATTCTATAAATAGCGGAGATTATGAGACAATAAAGAAAGAATATATGCGTAATCTCTACCATAGAACAGGTTCTTACGGATATATTGACAATGAAGGCGAATTTTACGCACGTATTGAAGATGTGGATAGCAATGGACATATTCTTCTAAGAAGAGATGACGGCACTTTGTCGGAGTATGAATTCAAAGAATTGAAATTCCTTTAACCTTGTAGGATGAAGATTGGGAGTAACCATTCTTTTTCAGGGGCAAAGATTGAGACATTTAATTATTTATAAAACAATTTGGGCATTATTTTATATAGTTAATTATTGTTCGTGAATAATTTCAGGTGCTAATAAGTTATTTAAACAATTAAGGTGCTATGTTCATTAAAAGCAACCTTTTTAAAAATATATTTAAATATGGCAATATACAAGAGAATACTGCTGAAACTCAGTGGTGAGAGTTTGATGGGAAAGCAAAATTACGGCATTGATGTCGAAAGGCTTAATGATTATGCGCGTCAGATTAAGGAAGTGCATGAAATGGGAGTGCAGATAGGTATTGTCATTGGCGGTGGCAATATTTTCCGCGGTTTGAGTGGAGCCGGTAAGGGCTTCGACCGTGTTAAGGGAGACCAAATGGGAATGTGCGCGACAGTAATAAATTCATTAGCGCTCAGTTCTGCTTTAGGCGCTCTTGGCGTGAAGACAAAAGTGCTTACTGCAATACGAATGGAGCCGATAGGAGAGTTTTATAGTAAGTGGAAAGCTATAGAAGCTATGGAAAACGGCTTTGTGTGTATTTTTTCTGCAGGAACAGGTAGTCCTTATTTTACAACAGATACAGGTTCCTCACTTCGAGGCATAGAAATAGAGGCGGATGTTATGCTGAAAGGAACACGTGTTGATGGCATATATACAGCAGACCCAGAGAAAGATCCTTCTGCAACAAAATTCAATGACATAACATATGATGAAATATATACCCGTGGACTGAAAGCGATGGATCTTACTGCAACAACAATGTGTAAGGAGAATAACCTACCGATATATGTATTCAATATGGATATTGTCGGGAATCTGAAAAAAGTTATAGTTGGCGAGCAGATAGGAACGCTTGTGCATAACTGAAAAACAAGTATAGCAAGACTTCGGAACTTTGGCATAAGCCATTAACGAAGTCTTGCATTGTATTCAAAAAAATTGTGATTAATATGAAGCTGTGCATGGAATGCCCATTGCAATTACGCGGTCGCGTATTGCATCAAGCTCTTCCCGTGAAGCTTTCAACAAGTCATGATCTGGAGTTTCCCTGTCAATTGTATATACCATAACTTCCATCGGACGGATGTCTTCCACAGCCTTAAGCCATGGTGCAATGTATTGCTCCTTTACATTATTTACATCTTTGTTTCCTAATTTCCCCTTCATAAACATTGTCTGTATAATAACGTGCCCATTGAATTGTTTCATTCGGTGAATGATATCTTCAACGTTGTACGATGACTGTTGTGGGCGGTCAACAAGCTTTATGTATTCAAAATCAACGGTATCAAGCTTTAAAATATTGTTGTCCACTTCCATAAGGGCTTCAATAACTTGATTTCTGTGGAGCATGGTGGAGTTGCTTAAAACTGAAACCTTTGCTTTGGGACAATATTTGTTGCGTAATTGAATGGTATCCTCAATGATCTGTTTAAATTGTGGATGCGATGTAGGCTCACCATTGCCAGCAAAAGTTAGCACGTCAGGGGAAATACCGTCACACTGCATTTCTTTAAGCTTCTTTTCTAGGGCGTCAGCCACATCTTTCCTTTCTGGCCGTGGTAATGTCGGGCGGCGATCCGCGTTGTATCCACATTCACAGTAAATACAATCAAATGTACAGGTCTTCCCGTCTGCAGGCTGAAGGTTTATTCCCAATGAAATGCCAAGTCTCCGACTATGTATAGGCCCGAATATCGGTGATGGATATATAACAGTACTCATAGGGGCAAAGTTACATCTTTATAATAAAAAATAAAAATGCAGAGCGTTTTTTTCTACAAAAAGATAGTTTTATGTAGATAGGAAATGGGGAGTTATAGGAGCAGAATACTCTATAAAATGCGTTTATGAGGTTAATACATGTTAAACTATTTCTTATGCGCTTTTTTTTTTGTTCCTTTGCAAGAAATTAGGTGTATTATAACCGTTTTTATAATGGGCAAAAAAAAGAGAAAGGCCGGCCGACGTATAAGTCTGCAGGCAGTAACTTTATGCATAAGCACTGCCATGGTGCTTATTCTTCTCGGGATGGTAGTTTTTTCTGTGCTTACAGCGCAGAACTTGTCTGCGTACGTAAAGGAAAATCTAACGTTGACTATGGTGCTAGACGAGAATGTTACTAATCCTGAGGCGAAACAGTTGTCACGCGAACTTTCCAAATTGTCCTATGTCAATAAGGTTACATATATAAGCAAAGAACAAGTTCTTAAGGAACAGACGCAGGCTATGGGCACAGATCCCAGCGAATTTATCGGTGTTAATCCTTTTGTTGGATCTATGGAATTGCAGTTTAAAGCTCAGTATGCCAACAACGACTCCCTTAAATGGATTTCAAAGCAACTTAAAACAAATAATAAAGTTACGGATATTACTTATCCTCAGGATCTTGTTGAAAGTGTTAACAATAAACTCCAGCGTATAAATATCGTATTGTTAGTGCTTGCATGCCTATTGCTTTTCGTTTCATTCTCGCTTATAAACAATACCGTCCGTTTGGGAATGTATGCCCGTCGATTTACGATTCACACGATGAAGCTAGTTGGGGCGTCATGGGGCTTTATACGGGCTCCTTTCGTGCGCAATGCCGTTGCAATGGGCTTTCTCGCATCAATTCTTGCCGAGGGAGTACTTGCAGGCGGTCTCTATGAACTGTATCTGTATGAGCCAGATATACTGTCTTTGCTTACCATAAATAATATTCTGATAACTGGTGGAGCCGTACTTTTGTTTGGCTTGCTTATAACGCTAGTATGCTCATGGCTTTCTGTGAACAAATACTTGAGAATGAAAGCTGGCGACTTATATAAGATTTAAGAAAAAGACAAAAAACATAAAGAAATACAATGGAAGAGAAAAAGAATTTCGCATTTGGCCGCGGGAATTTTATCATGATCGCGGCGAGTTTTGTAATTGTCCTTGCGGGCTTTTTGTTAATGAGCGGCGGCGGTTCTGACGAAACTCACTACAATCCAGAAATTTTCAGCACAATGCGCATAAAGGTTGCTCCTGTAGTTTGCCTTATTGGCTTTGTTTCCATGATCTTTGGAATTGTTCGTAAGCCAAAAGACAACGTGAAAGACTAACTTGATTTTTCTAAAATAAAAAAATAGCATGAATTGGTTTGAAGCATTGGTGCTAGGGCTTATCCAGGGCTTTACGGAGTATTTGCCTGTGAGCAGTAGTGGCCATTTGGCGATAGGCGCTTCGTTATTTGGAATAAACGGCGAAGACAATCTGGAGTTTACCGTATTGGTACATGTCGCAACAGTATTAAGTACGCTTCTTGTTCTTTGGAAAGAGATAGACTGGATATTAAATGGACTTTTTAAATTCCGTATGAATGAGGAAACGAAGTATTTCATTAATATTGTGGTCTCTATGATACCGGTAGGAATTGTCGGCGTCTTTTTCAAGGATAAAATAGAGAGTATATTCGGCTCAGGCTTGCTTATAGTAGGTTTGATGCTTATACTAACTGCGATATTGCTTACATTTTCATATTATGCCAAGCCAAGGCAGAAACAAAGAATAAGTGTTGTAGATGCGCTGATTATCGGTATAGCACAAGCTTGCGCCGTTATGCCAGGTCTTTCCCGTTCAGGAAGCACCATCGCAACAGGTATTCTGCTCGGCAACAAGAAAGAATCGCTTGCCCAATTCTCTTTTCTTATGGTTATTCCCCCAATTTTAGGCGAAGCATTGCTTGATGTATTAAAAGGGCTTAAGGGCGAACAGGCTTTTGACGGTGTTGACACATTGCCTCTTGTTGTAGGATTCGTAGCAGCTTTCTTATCTGGTTGCATAGCTTGTAAGTGGATGATTAATGTGGTCAAGAAAGGAAAGTTGATATATTTCGGAATCTATTGTGCTATAGCTGGCGTGATAACGGCAGTATGTTCCTTCTTTTAACCTAGAATAATATTCAAAGATGGATTTCAACGCAGGAGAAATAATCTGCATCGATAAGCCATACCGAATGTCCAGCTTCGGTGCTCTGGCTCATATAAGGTTTCTGATATCTCAGAAATTGGGCGTAAAGCGTGTAAAAACCGGCCATGCCGGGACGCTTGACCCTTTGGCAACAGGAGTGCTTATCCTCTGTACGGGCAAGGCAACAAAGCGAATAGATGAATTACAGGGACATACAAAAGAATACACGGCAACTTTGCAACTTGGTGCAACCACACCTAGTTTTGACAAAGAGCATACTGTAGATTACACGTATCCCACAGCACATATTACACGCTCCCTAATAGAGCAAACGCTTTTGCAGTTTGTTGGTGAAATTAAGCAAGTACCCCCAGCCTATTCTGCTTGTAAGATAAACGGGCATAGGGCATATAAGCTCATGCGCAAAGGGCAGGATGTGCCATTAAAGGCCAAGACCCTACAAATTGACGAGATAGAACTAACAGACTTCAGTCCAGAGAAAATGCAGATGTCCATAAGAGTAGTATGCGGTAAAGGAACATATATTCGGGCTCTTGCACGAGATATCGGTTATGCGCTAGGCAGTGGGGCTTTCCTTACGTCACTACGCCGTACAAGAGTGGGAGACATAAAGGTAGAAGACTGTATAACCCTTGACGATTTTCCCTCGTGGCTTAACCAACAGGAAATAGAGGGGATATAGAAAATGATTACTCAAGCTTATGAGCTTGCCAGAATGATAAAAGAAAAACGAAAACCAAGAATATGAAACTGTCACAATTCAAATTTAAGCTTCCTGAGGAACTTATTGCCTTAGAGCCATCTTATTATCGAGACGAATGCCGACTTATGGTGCTACATCGTAAGTCTAGAACCATTGACATGTTCAAGAATGACGAAAGCGGAAATCCTATTGTTGATGCAGACGGCAAACAGCAATACATGGATTTCAGAAACGTACTTGATTATTTCGATGAGCATGATACTTTCATATTCAATGACACAAAGGTCTTCCCTGCCCGACTCTATGGAACGAAGGAAAAGACTGAAGCAAAGATAGAAGTGTTTCTCTTGCGCGAACTCAACGAGGAAATGCGTCTGTGGGACGTACTTGTTGAGCCGGCTCGCAAGATAAGAATCGGTAACAAATTGTTCTTTGACGAGAGTAGTTCTATGGTTGCCGAGGTAATAGACAATACAACGAGCCGCGGACGTACGTTGCGTTTTCTATACGATGCCCCACATGATGAATTCAAACGTGACCTTTTTGCACTTGGTGAGGCTCCTCTACCTCATTATATCGTAGACAAACGTGCCACAACTCAGGAAGATGCTGAGCGTTTCCAGTGCATTTTTGCAAAAAATGAGGGAGCAGTCACTGCCCCAGCCACAGGATTGCATTTTAGTCGCGAGTTGATGAAGCGTATGGAGATAAAAGGTATTGATTTCGCTTTCATTACGGTGCATTGCGCACTTGGAAATTTCCACAATATAGAAGTGGAAGACCTTACAAAACACAAAATGGATTCCGAGCAAATGCACATTGATGCAGAGGCATGCAAGGTGGTTAACAATGCTAAACGTAACGGGCACCATGTATGCGCTGTGGGCACGAGCGTTCTCAAAGCCACAGAAACAGCGATGGGAACCGACAAGATGCTAAAGGAATATGAAGGGTGGACAAACAAATTCATATTCCCTCCATATGAGTGTGGATTGGCAGATACCATGATAGCCAATTTCTATCAGCCAATGTCGCCTTTGCTTATGGCAACATGTGCCTTTGGAGGATATGAATTGGTTATGGAAGCTTACGAAAAAGCCGTAGAAAACGGTTTCCATTTCGGATGTTACGGCGATGCAATGCTCATCCTCAATGACTGATGGAATGCGGTGTCTGAAACCCAAAACATGAAACATACAGTATATTTAGGCCTCGGCACGAATCTCGGCAAAAGGGAGGAAAATATATGCCGTGCCATAGAATACATAGAAGAGCTGATCGGCAAAATAATATGCCAGTCAGCTCTTTATGACACTGCGCCCTGGGGATTCGAATCGCCAAACAGATTCCTTAACGCAGTGGTGGCAGTGGTAACGGAACTCACTCCAAGACAAGTCCTTCGGCTAACACAAGCGATAGAATGCAAGATGGGACGTAGTGAAAAGTCACATCTAGCACAATATCATGACCGGATAATAGATATTGATGTGCTGTTATATGATGACATCCATATTGCAGAGCGTGATTTGATTATCCCCCACCCCCTTATGGAGGAACGAGAATTCGTAATGAAACCACTGAGCGAAATTGCGGATATGGCAGAAGTGAAAAGAATTATAGCAGCAAAAAAAGAAGAGAATACTACGCAACAATAGGAAAACAAAGAAATCCATGGGTATAGAAAAGGGAATATTCAAGAGAATGGAGTTGCTCGTTGGTGAGCAAGTCATGCAGAAAACAGCCGAAACGAAAGTGATAATATTCGGTGTTGGAGGTGTTGGCAGTTGGTGCGCAGAAAGTCTTGTTCGCTCTGGCATACGCCATCTTACTATAGTCGATTCGGATCGTGTTTGCATAACAAACATCAACCGGCAATTGATGGCAACAACAAAGACCGTTGGACGCGTGAAAGTGGAAGCTTTAAAAGAACGGCTACTTGAGATTAACCCTAATGCAGAAATTATTGCCTTGCAAAAAATATACGATGAGGATACTTCATCTTCTTTTTGCTTGGAAAGCTACGATTATATCATAGATGCCATAGACAGTCTCAAGGATAAGGCGCATCTTATTCTTGAAGCTTGCAAAACAAATGCCCAGTTTTATTCATCCATGGGCGCGGCTCTGAAAATGGATGTGGAGAAAATAGGAGTGGCAGAATTTTGGAAGGTTAAGGGATGCCCATTGGCACGCGCGTTGAGGAATAAGTTCAGAAAGCAGAAAATACGCCCTGCCCGTAAGTTCAAATGTGTGTATAGCGAGGAACTCCTAGCAAATATAGGTCACAATTCAACTTGCGGTACAGAGAAATGCATGTGTCCTAAAGCAAAGATCGGTCCTGGAGATCCATCACTTGTAAATCATGAATGGTGTAGTTCCAAGGCACAAATAAACGGGACCACGGCTCATGTTACGGCAATCTTTGGCTTTACAATAGCAGGGCTTGTGATAAATGACATCTATAAAAACGTGCTCAACACTTCTGCGTCCCAAACAAGTAATATAGCTGCATGTTAACTCAACAATGGCGCGGTTTTTTATTCCTTACGCCTAAAAACATGATGGCGAAATGCTGTGAAAGAATTTGTAAAAGTCGGAAAAAAACAGTAATTTTGAACGGTTTTCCTTTTCTTCAGATGCGGCTGCAAAGAAAAGAAAAATGATAGACTGATGTAACACTACACGACAATGAGCGACGAAATTAAAGACAATGAGATAATAGACGAAAACAGAATCGAGGCTTCCAATGGCACAGAGGCAGATGAAGCGAATGATAATTTTGACCAATCAGAATTATCTATATCTAAAGTGGATGATGACACAGAGGATGCTGTTGCATCTGGAGTGGAACAAGTAAATGACTATACCCCAACAAGCCGCTTCGATGCTTCAGCTGTTCACCACCTTAGTGGGATGTACAAGAACTGGTTTCTTGACTATGCGTCTTATGTAATTTTGGAGCGTGCAGTCCCACATATAGAGGATGGTCTGAAACCTGTGCAGCGCCGCATCCTTCATTCTATGAAACGTATGGATGACGGTCGCTTTAATAAGGTTGCAAATATAGTTGGACATACCATGCAATTTCATCCTCATGGTGATGCGTCCATTGGCGATGCCCTTGTTCAGTTAGGGCAGAAAGATCTGCTTGTTGACTGTCAAGGAAACTGGGGAAATATTCTTACAGGTGACCGTGCTGCAGCTCCGCGTTACATTGAGGCACGGCTATCTAAATTCGCTCTTGACGTTGTGTTTAATCCTAAAACAACGGAATGGCAGTTGTCATACGATGGTAGGAACAAAGAGCCTATAACCCTGCCTGCAAAGTTCCCATTGCTTCTTACTCAGGGGGCTGAAGGTATTGCCGTTGGATTATCTTCAAAAATCCTGCCTCATAACTTTAATGAAATATGTGATGCTGCGATAAGTTATCTTCATAACGAACCTTTTAAGCTTTACCCAGACTTTCCTACAGGAGGAAGCATTGATGTTAGCAAATATAATGACGGCCAACGGGGTGGTCAGCTTAAGGTTAGAGCTAAGATAGAGAAACTTGACAACAAAACGCTAGTTATACGCGAAATACCTTTTGGCAAAACCACAACAACACTTATTGACTCTATACTTCGTGCCATAGAGAAAGGCAAGATAAAGGCAAGAAAAGTGGATGATAATACTGCTGCCGAGGTTGAAATACAGGTACATCTTGCACCTGGTGTGTCGTCGGACAAAACGCTTGACGCTCTATATGCCTTTTCCGACTGTGAGATGAATATTTCTCCGAACTGTTGTGTGATAGAAGACGACAAACCACAGTTCCTTACAGTCAGTGATGTCTTGCGGCATTCCGTTGACCGTACAAAAGAGCTCATACGCAAAGAACTTGAGATACGCCGGGGAGAACTTCTAGAGCAACTGCATTTCGCGTCATTGGAAAAGATATTCATAGAGGAACGCATTTACAAAGACAAAGGATTTGAAAATGCTCCCGACATGGATGCCGCATGTCGGCATATTGATACAAGGTTGACCCCTTTCTATCCCCAAATGATTCGCGAGGTTACAAAAGATGATATCCTTCGCCTTATGGAGATAAAGATGCAGCGTATTCTGAAATTCAACAAAGACAAAGCTGACGAGTTGATGGCAAGAATTAAGGCTGAGATCGAAATGATAGAGCGAGACCTTAACAATATGGTTGAAGTCACGGCAAAATGGTTTACCTATCTGAAAGAAAAGTATGGTAAACAACACCCACGTCTAACAGAAATACGAAATTTTGACACTATCGAAGCAACCAAAGTTGTTGAGGCTAACGAAAAACTCTATATCAATCGTCAAGAAGGCTTCATTGGGACAGGATTAAAGAAAGATGAGTTCGTATGTAACTGTTCGGATATTGATGATGTAATCATATTCTTTAAGGATGGAAAGTTCAAGGTTGTAAAAATTGCCGACAAAATTTTTGTTGGCAAGAATATCATACATCTTGCTGTATTCAAGAAGAATGATAAGCGAACAACCTATAACGTAGTATATCGCGACGGGCGTCAAGGTACATACTATATTAAACGATTCAATGTGACAGGAGTTACACGTGACAGGGAGTACGATTTGACACAAGGTAATCCAGGATCGAAGGTAAACTATTTCACGGCGAATCCTAATGGTGAAGCCGAAATAATAAAGGTCACGCTTGCTCCAACGCCAAGATTGAAGAACATATTCATCGAAAAAGATTTCTCTGAGATACTGGTTAAGGGGCGTACAGCAAAAGGAAACATCCTAACGAAACTCAATATCCACCGTATATCACTTAAAAGCCACGGACATAGCACGTTGGGCGGAAGAAAAGTTTGGTTCGATCCAGATGTAAACCGCCTTAACTACGATGAGCACGGGCAACTGCTCGGAGAGTTTAATGAGGGTGACCATATCCTTGTCATACTGAAGAGCGGAGAATTCTATATGTCTAATTTCGATGCTAATAATCATTACGAGAATAACATCTTCAGAATAGAGAAATTTGATGCGGCAAAAGTTTGGAGTGCAGTCGTAAGAGAGGCAGATCAGGGGAACATCCCTTATATTAAGCGTTTTGTTTTCGAGATGTCAAGACGCAAGCAAAGCTATATTGGTGAGAATCTCAAGAACCAGCTATTGTTGCTTACCGATACTCCCCGACCCAGGTTACGGCTAATCTTCGGAGGTAATGATGCTTTTCGCGGAGCACAGGAAATAAACGTGAACGAATTCGCCATTATCAAGGGTTTTAAGGCCCGCGGGAAGAGGCTTACCACTTACGAACTCGCAAATCTGGAAGAAATGGAACCAGAGGAAGAGCAGGATGAAGACGAAATTTTGACGGAAGACAAAGGCCATGATCAGGAACAGGACACAAAAGAACCACAGGCAACAGATGTGGAAAATCTAGATCCTGATGCAGGTAAAAGTCAAAGGCAGATAATTGACGAGATAACGGGACAGTTAAACCTCTTTGAAGACTAACATATTGTGATATGGCGGAAATACTCCATAACTTTATAAGGAAAATTCCAGAATTTGAGCTAAGCATGAGAAATATAGCCATGCTTGCTTTGGCTGCACTGTCTATGGAATGGTACGGATGCGGTGTGGCTAATGCTCAAAATGCAAAGGTGATAACAAACACTCGCCTTATTGGAGTAGGAAGCAGGGATGTATTTGACACATATATCTCTAATGAAAAATACAAAGGGACAGATTTTAGATATATTTCACATACGCTGCGTCAACGTGAAGAAGGGCATTGGGCGCGTTTAATTGTTCACCAGGGAAGCATAAGTACACTGCGCAACCGTGCGGACAATGGCAATGAGATTGGAGCAGACTATAAGTTTTCTTATGGATTTCTCTATGAATGGAAGATCTTAGAGAACGAACTCTGCGTCAAAGCAGGAGGTATGTTGGATGTTAATGCAGGATTCCTTTATAATACGCGTAATAGCAATAATCCGGCACAAGCTCGTTTTAATGTAGATATAGCTCCTGTCGCCATTGCAACATATCGGTTTGCTGTGGCAAAGATACCATTGGCAATAAACTACGAAATAAGTTCACCACTTTGTGGTATGATGTTTAGTCCAAACTACGGACAATCTTATTATGAGATTTTCTCGGAAGGCAACTATGACCATAATATAGTGCCAACGACATTTGTTTCGACGCCATCGCTCCGCCATATGTTCACAATAGATTTCAATATAGGGAAAACAATGGTGCGCTTAGGATATCAAGGAGACTTTAGGCAAGCAAAGGTAAATAATCTTAAATATCATAGCTGGTCTAATATGTTTGTTTTAGGTATAACACGGCGCTTTAAAATCGTAAAGATGTAGTGTAACTGTGAAATAAGAAGAGAGTTCGTAATGAAAACATTTGGTTTGTCAATATCAAAATTTCCATTTCTTGGTGCGATAAAAATACAGGGAAACCGCAATATGCGATCTTTTACGTATGCAATAGTATTTTATTTCTTGCTCATTCTTGGGGCAACAACAATAGCGTGTTGCGTTGATGAAGATGAACTTGACGATACGCCTAAAGGCAACTTTGAGGCTTTATGGAAAATAATGGACCAAAGGTATTGCTTTTTTGACTATAAAAAATCTGCCTATGGCCTTGATTGGAATGAAATTTATGCTAAATATTCCTCAAGAATAGACAACAATATGTCTGATGTGCAGTTGCTTGAAGTGTTAGGTGACATGCTTGGTGAACTACGTGACGGGCATGTTAACCTATATACTCCATTTAATACCACACGCTATTGGACATGGCATGAAGACTATCCGCGAAACTATAGCGATT
The DNA here is from genome assembly GCA_963661195.1 of bacterium. Taxonomy (GTDB): domain Bacteria; phylum Bacteroidota; class Bacteroidia; order Bacteroidales; family Bacteroidaceae; genus Prevotella. Next base: position 5,856 of record CAVLBD010000045.1, on the reverse strand, counting down.
CGTTAGAACGCAGATATTTGGGCACAGACTATCGTATGGCAGGCGGAATAAAATACAAACGGCTAGATGATAATGTCGGTTACATTAGATGTGCAAGCTTTGAGTCGGCCATTGGTGACGGCAATCTTGATGAGGCAATGCTTTATCTCGCACCATGTAGAGCATTGATTATTGATGTGCGAAACAATGGCGGAGGACAGATTACAGCAGCGGAGAAATTCGCGGCAAGATTTACAAACAAAGAAATTCTTGTGGGCTATATGCAACACAAAAACGGGACAGGCCATAGTGATTTCTCTTCCATGAAAGAGCAATGGCTCAAACCCTCTAGCGGAATACGCTGGCAAAAAGATGTCTATGTACTGACTAACCGCTCTGTATATAGCGCGGCCAATGAATTTGTGAAATATATGAAATGCTGTCTTCGCGTGATTGTTGTCGGTGACAAAACGGGCGGAGGAGCAGGGATGCCTTTCAGCAGCGAACTTCCAAACGGATGGAGTGTCAGGTTTAGTGCATGCCCAATGTACGACAAGACTAAGAATAGTACAGAATTTGGCATAGAGCCTGATTTTTCACTTTCACTTTCAACAACAGATGAGGCTCGTGGCATTGATACCATTATTGAATATGCACGTAAACTCGCAGATAAATAAAATGACGAGAATATCGTTTTGTTGCGTTTTATAAGATTTAACGGGAGGAAACGATTGTAAATAGCGGAAAAAAAGTAACTTTGCAAAATATATTCCTCGTAATTGGTTGAATTTGATTGCGAGAGAAAAGTATGGAATAATAATAAAAAAACAAATAAAATCATGGCACAAGAAGACGTTTTCAAAAAAATCGTTTCACATTGTAAGGAATATGGATTTGTGTTCCCGAGTAGTGATATCTATGACGGACTGGGAGCCGTATATGATTATGGACAGAATGGCGTGGAGCTGAAAAACAACATTAAGGAATATTGGTGGAAAAGTATGGTGTTGCTCCATGACAATATTGTGGGAATAGACTCCGCAATATTCATGCATCCTACCATTTGGAAGGCAAGTGGTCACGTTGATGCATTTAATGACCCGCTCATTGACAATCGTGACTCGAAAAAACGTTATAGAGCAGACGTGCTTATAGAAGATCAAATTGCAAAATATGAGGAAAAGATAGATAAGGAAATTGCAAAAGCCCGCAAACGCTTTGGTGAAAGTTTTGATGAAGCAAAATTCCGTGAGACAAATCCACGTGTTATTGAGCATCAGACAAAACGCGATGCCTTGCATGAACGTTATGCAAAAGCAATGCAAGGACCTAACCTTGATGAACTTAAACAGATTATCCTAGACGAAGAAATTGTGGATCCTATTAGTGGGACAAAGAATTGGACAGATGTGCGTCAGTTTAATCTTATGTTCTCTACCGAGATGGGATCTACTTCCGAGGCAACAAATAAGATATATTTGCGTCCTGAAACAGCACAAGGCATTTTCGTTAATTATCTCAATGTTCAGAAAACGGGGCGTATGAAAATACCTTTCGGTATAGCACAGATAGGAAAGGCTTTCAGAAACGAGATTGTAGCACGTCAGTTTATTTTCCGCATGCGCGAATTTGAGCAGATGGAGATGCAGTTCTTTGTTAAGCCAGGAACAGAAAAGGAATGGTTTGCCAAATGGAAAGAATTCCGCATGAAATGGCATCAAGCCCTTGGTTTTGGTGCTGAGAACTATCGTTTTCATGATCATGAGAAACTTGCTTTCTATGCAAATGCTGCAACAGACATCGAGTTTAAGATGCCTTTCGGTTTCAAGGAGGTTGAGGGTATACATAGCCGTACAGACTATGACCTGAAACAGCATGAGAAATTTTCTGGCCGCTCAATCAAATACTTTGATCCGCAGACGAATGAAAGTTATACTCCTTACGACATTGAAACAAGTATCGGCGTAGACCGTATGTTCCTTTCTGTAATGTGTCATTCTTACGATGAAGAAAAGCTTGAAAATGGAGAAACACGTGTCGTCCTTAAGCTTCCCGCAGCTCTCGCACCAGTTAAGCTCGCAGTTATGCCACTTGTAAAGAAAGATGGATTGCCAGAAAAAGCTCGTGAGATAATAAACAATTTGAAGTTCCATTTTAATTGTCAGTATGACGAGAAAGATACTATTGGTAAGCGTTATCGTCGGCAGGATGCAATTGGAACTCCATATTGTGTGACTGTAGACTATGATACTTTAACCGATAATTGTGTTACGTTGCGTTTCCGTGATACAATGGAGCAAGAACGTGTGAATATTGATCAGCTTGCTACTATCATAGAAGATAAAGTAAGTATAGCCAGTCTGCTGAAAAAACTACAATAGCTAACGGCTTGTTTAAAAAAACAACAGCAATTATCGTAATGAATAGAAAAATATTATCTATCTTATTTCTATTTCTCGTTGTATCTGTCAGTGTAGGAATGTTGACTTCATGCAGTGAGTCCAACAATGAAGAAGAAGAGTATGCTAATTGGCAGTCTCGCAATGTAGCTTACTTCGACAGTATTTTCAATGTCGCTTTGGCTAATATAGACGGGAAGTGGGATACTATACGGGCATGGTCACTTAGTCCCGCAACTTCTTCTTTGGCAAGAACAAATTATATCGTAATCCACAAGGAAGAAATAGGTTCAGGAACGACCAGCCCATTGTATACGGATTCGGTATTGGTGCACAATTTCGGCAAGCTTATACCTTCTAAAACATATAAAAGCGGATATGTTATAGAAAAGAGCTATGAAGGAGACATAGATGACTATGACGAAAAAACTGCCCGTACAAAGAAATGGGCTATTGGTGGATTGATTGACGGATATACAACAGCTTTGCAGAGTATGCATGTGGGTGACAGATGGAAAGTTTATGTGCCGTGGACTTTGGCTTATGGCACATCGGACTATAACCAAATACCGGCATATAGCGTACTTGTGTGGAATATAAAACTACTTGGTTATTATCATCCCGGAGAAACATTACCTGACTTGAATGCGAAGAAGCATGATTTCGGTGTGTGGATGGATAAATAATACATTATTAAATTAACGGCAAGTGAATGTCTTAAAACATTTTGCTTGCCGTTTTTTCATTCTCTTGAAAATTTAGAATAAATCAGCGAACACAAGATTTAGGAATGTGTCACGACATCAACAACATGACTACCTGCCCCTATCAAGTCGTAACGCTCAGAAACACGTTTCTGATAGTCTAGAAAGCGGGCAAAAGTCTCTGTACTCATGCGGTTGAGGCGAGTACGCATATAGTCGGATGGACCATCTGGCGAGAAAATAGTAATACGCTCTAGCCCAGCCTTTTTATTAAGGCGATTTATATCCTCAAGGCGCACATAGTCGTAGAGCTCATCGGGGTGTGACTGTATATGAAACTCATCATCCACAAAACCTCGCTCCATCAGATTGCCTATACGATCCTCGTCAAAACAATAGGAAATGATACTATATTCATTCATTAAGTAAGCCACAAAAATATGTCCTCCAGGCTTGGTTACTCTTTTAGCTTCAGCTAAAACCTTAAGTTTTTCATCGTCACCAACGATATGATAGAGAGGACCAAGCAAAAGCGTAATATCAGCCGAAGCAGTAGGTATATATGGCATGTCTCGCGCATCCCCTTGCACCACATTAGCAGTAGGCTCACGTTTCAGAAAAATATCTATATTGCGACGTACAAGTTCGACAGCTTTAATATTGTATCCCTCTGCCATGAGCGCTGAAGTATAGCGCCCTGTTCCTGCACCAATATCGAGCAAGCATAAGCCTGGTCGGAGAAAGCGGTGTAAATGATACATTGTAGTTTCAAATTCTACAATGCCATGACGACGCAACAAACGAAGATCTTCTGGGTGCTTGTTATAATGTTTTTCAATGTTTGATAATGCCATAATGTTTCAAATTATTAAAACTTCGCAAGTTTAAATAGTCTAAGTAAGTAATATATTTAAAGTTTGGCTACACGTACGACATATTCCATAGCTTAATGATGCCGAAATAATAATATCACCTAAATTCATTTACATTTTCGCAGACTAATGATGTTATGAAAAAGTGATGTAATATTATAGATAAGCTGAAGTATTATTTTAATTTATGCAAAGTTAATACAAATAGGGAACAATGCAAAACATCATATGGATCACTATAGTAAAAGGTCCAAATTGTAGCAGATAAAAGAGAAATTTATTGAAAAAATCCTTCTCTCTTAAAAGAAAAGATGCATGTTTGTTGTCATATAAACTTAAAAAAACTATATTTGCCAACAAATAACATAAATAACTAATACAACTATGAAGAAACATACAATAATGCTTGTTATTGCATTTGTAATAACCCTTTTCATTTTTTCGTGTTCCAAAGATTCTACTTACGATGATGGTCAATCTATAGGAAAAGGTAATGTCGTCCTTCGCGTAAAAACAAAAGGAGCTTCCACCTCATCAACGTCAATGACCGTGGCTAGTCCAATTAATATCTACATATTTGACGCTTTCGGCAAATGTGCTGCATATCAACAAGTCGCTTCAGAAAGTACTTCTGCCGAATTCAAACTTGATGCAGGCCAATACACTGTATATGCTATAGCAGGAGCAGATGGTGAAAACTATAATCTGCCTAGCACAGATAATGCAACAACAGAAACCAAATTCTCTTTGAAAACGGGGAAGTCTCATGGGGACATCATGTGCGCTTACGGAACTGCAACTCTTGTGAAAGGACAGGAAACAGAGTTAACCATGACAATGGTACGAAAGGTTTGGATGTTACGTTCAATAAGTATTACCGATGTTCCAGATGACGTAACTGCAATTACAGCCACAATAAAGCCTCTATATGAAACGATTAACATGAAAGGTGAATATTCTGGCGAAAATAACACTCAGTCCATAACGCTATCACAAGGGCTTACTACTAGTACTACATGGGAGTCGCAATGTGATTTATTTCTAATGGAAAGTATAGGTAACCCCACAATTACTTTCAGTTTCAAGACATCTGATGGCAAAACTAAAACATTTACATATAATAGTGAGAAGGCTCTAGTCGCCAACTACAAGATAAACATAAACGTTAAATACCAAAAACTAGCGGAGCCAACACTTAAATGCCTAATTAATGGTGTAGAATGGGGTGGAGAAAACACTTTGGACTTCACAATTGACGAAGGGCAACTTCAAGAAGATAGCGGTGACAAAGGTAATGAGGATACAAACACGGAAGTAGAAGATGAAGCACCCACTGCTGGAAGTATGTATAGCGGATGCTATGTGTTACTTTCAGAAAAAGAAGGAGACAAAACAAAAACCGTTCTTCTCTCACCTACACAGAAAACGGGCTTGGAATATACTCCTTCAGATCAAGCAAGTATAAAATCTGCAGTTGATAATGCAATAAAAGAAACATCCGTAGAAGGGATATCAGGATGGAGATTGCCTAGCAAAGATGAACGCACAATGATAACAGAGCAATACAAGGCAATATACGCATACTTTAAAGATTTGTATAGTACTAGTAAATACTATTATGAAGATACTGACGGTACAATAAAATGCAGCACAATGACAACAAGTCTAGATGTGACCTTAAAGAGTGGAAATAATGACATGTATGTCCGCCCCGTGGCTACTGTGTACTTCACTAAATAAATAAAAGTCATATATTTATTTTATTGGAATCGGTTTATTTTTCTAGGTAGCCGATTCCTTTTTCTTTAATAAAAAAGTTTCAATATTAAATAATATTGAAACTTTGAAGTGGGCGTTGACGGATTCGAACCGCCGACCCTCTGCTTGTAAGGCAGATGCTCT
>CAVLBD010000044.1:0-21904 GCA_963661195.1 bacterium | reverse complement strand
CCGACCCTCTGCTTGTAAGGCAGATGCTCTAAACCAGCTGAGCTAAACGCCCTAACTCTTGTAAGCGGTTGCAAAGGTAAGGGCTTTTTATCTAACAACCAAATTTTTTTGCCACTTTTTTACATAAAGTTTATTTTTTATTTCCAGCAAAGCTTCTTTAATAAAGAAATACTCTTGCACAAGGAGGTATTTATGTAGAAGGGAAAGATTAAATTTCAGCACACAGCGAGAGGGCTTTCTAGAAAAGATTTCATAAATTTGCACTTGCTTGTTGAATCTACGCCATGTGTGTAGGTCTGTGTCTTTAAAATAACAGTAAACTCACAATCTCTTATCTCTATGTATTTGGTGAAAACTATGACGAATTTGATATTAACATTTTTGTAAAAAGTCCATACACAATTCTGCGGACAATGTTGTAGAAGCATTATATATAAACTAGAGTATTAACTAAAGACGGGGTCTATAAATTGCCTTGGCATTTTTTTGATTTTTAGTTGAGTATTTCTTTCTTCTTGTAAGAGTATAACAGACAATACGACTGAAATAAAAAGATGCTAGATAAAAACAAAAGACATAAAGAGTCACCCGCCTACAATAGAAATTTTATTTGACGTAGAATTTATAGAACGCGTCTTTGATCTATAGTGTTGTAGAATTAAGATATATGAAGAATTTGTACTCGTTTGCAAGGCTATGTATTGTCATCTTGATGTTGTTCGTGTCTGTCGGTGCCCATGCCTACGGGTATCTTTTCAAACCGGTTGATAATCAGTTCGACACGATAGCAGCCAAACTCAATAGTCTTGACTTTGACAATCAGCGTGAGGTAATTCCCCCGGCAGTGATAGCCCGTCTGCATCAGATAGCTGAGATGCAGCAAAACAGCCAACTCCAAAGCCGGGCCATATATTGGCAAGTGCGTGCCAACCAAATGCATGCCAACAGCAACGACTGTATAAGGCTACTTGAGAAGGCACGCCGCCTGTGTGGCAACGTCTACGACTATGACAAAGCACGTATTGATTATCAGTTAGCAGGCAATTACGAGCGTCAGTGTCATTATCTAAAGGCATACAATCTACTCAATGCCACTCTGCCGGTGTTTGAGAAGTACGGCGACTTTTACTTTCTTGGCAATGCCTATCTACTCATGGTGCAGTTGTTCAAAGATATCAATGACCCGGACAACGCACGCCGTGTATTGCACCCAGCACGAGAGAATTACCGCAAGGCTGGATTCACCCCCAACCGCATATACTTTTTCGAAGCAATATTGACCGATTCTGTGCAGCAGAAAGAGAAATATTACCGCTTATCAACCAAGAGCGGTGGTGACAACGACTGGGGTATGACAGTACAGGCGTTGTCTGAGCTTGGCAATATAAGTATGGAACGTGGTGAATTTGACCAGGCATCTCGCTACATTACCGAGGCTTTCCGCATACTGGAGAAGAAGGCTCCCGACAATTTCCTATTCCACACCATAGTGAACGTAACGTACATAAAGTTATTGTGTCGGCAGGGCAAGAACTCTGAGGCGATAGCTAAACTGAAGCCTATCATGTCTAATGTCAACGCACTACGTGGCGAGCGCATGCTTGTCGATGTATACCAACTGATGTGGTATGCCAATGAATCCATAGGCAACAAGGCTGAGGCATACCACTATCTACGGCTATATATGCAAGAATATCAGCGCAGTGTAACCGAGGTGATGAAGCAAGATATACCCAAGGCCCGTGCACGCGAGGCTATAGCTCGCCGCAACGACAAGATAAGGCTACTTGAACAGGATGCAGAACTGAGCCGCCGCATGGGGTATGTGGCAGTGCTACTCGCTGCGGTACTGATACTTGTTGGCGGAATAGTGGTTGTGTATTTCTACCAACGATACAAGATACGTCGTATTGAGAACCGAGAGTTGCGCAACTCCTTACGTCAGGAAGCTCTCATATACAGCGTCAACCGCAAAAACTTCGAGAACGATATGAAGCAGAAGGACTGCGAGATAAGCTCATCCACCCTCCTTCTTGCCAATAAGAACGAGGTGTTACAGCAGATAAGTGACATAACCAAGTCGTACTATGACGAAGGCAAGATACCTGCCGAGTTTGTAGACCAAGTAAATGCCGTAATTGCAGACAGTCTGAAGAACGATGATGAGTGGCAACGTTTTAAGCTCCACTTTGACAGTGTACATCCAAACTTTTTCATAAAGTTGAAGGAACAGAGTGCAAAGCTTACAGAAAATGACCTCCGCCTTTGCGCCTATATAAACATTGGCATGCGTGCTAAGCAGATAGCTGAGATGTTGTCCGTAAGTCCCGACAGCATCAACACCAACCGCTACCGTCTGCGCAAGAAACTTGGGTTGCAACGCGGAGATAGTCTTGACGAGTATCTGCGCAAAATATAAAGTTAAAGATACGAAGCCAGCTTCATCAATTGGGTGAAACTGACTTCATGTTCTTTTTGCATTTTAACAACTATTCCCTCATATATTTTTTGCCGTTATGTATAAGCAGCCCTTTTGCATTGCCGTTCACACGCATGCCTTCCATGTTGTAGAAGACATTGTTGGCATTGGCACCCGATCGCACAATGCTTATGCCTGTCTCTATGCCTTCAGCTTTCACCTTGTCAGCGTTGACTATGATGTCGTTCTTGTCAAGAAGCAAGACAATAATCTCCGTATTGCTTGGGGCAAGCACATTTGACGGCATGTCGAATGTTACTTGATGCGTAAAGTGGTCGCCCTCAGCTATGTCAGTAGGGATTACACCCGCCTCACCCTTAGGCTCAGGATATATTGTACGTGCTACGTCGTTGTACCACATCTGTTCGGCAGGAATTGTGGCAGGCTTGTTCTCAAATCCTCCCATCTCGCCTTGGCTGTTGCCTGCGTAGTAGTTGCATTGCTCATATCCCGTGGCAACATTATCATCCAGCCCCAGGTCTTTGTGTGTACGATGTACGTTGTTTTCGATGACGACGTATGCCAGACGATAGTTAGTATTGTTTTGCTTCTGCGCAAAGTATATGTCGGTATCTGCCGTTATTTTCTTTGTCTCAGCATCGTAGTTTGCCTTTAGCTCTATGCCACAGTAATTGTCGGTAGAGTTCATAATGCCGTTGTAATATATCTCCATATTAGCAGGATCAATAGAGTAGTTAGGGTTGCGGCTGAATACACAGTGTGGATAGCCTGATATATTGCATGAGTTATATATGTAGTCATGGTAATCCTCTACCCCAGCCGCCATAGCATCTGGCCATTTAGATGAGCTATCGTTGTGTATGGCTATGCCTATGAACGTGTCGGGATATTTCTCGTTCATGTTCTTCATGCCCACTATTCCGCGTATGCAGTAGCCACACCAAGTGCCTGTTACTTCCTCTGCCACCAGTTTGAGAGGGTAGGCGGATGTCTTAGCTGATATTCCCGAACTGTCACCATCACACTTAATCCAAGCGTCATACAATATGGTCTGGTTGCGATCTATCTCGATAGGTGTGTCGAGTGCAAAGTCAATTGGCTCATCAGCAGGTATATCCGTATCGAACTTCTGTTCTACAGTTTTATTGTTGTATCGGTAAGCCTATAGTGAAACCATGATGACTCTGCCCATCGGTTGCGTATACCTTGCCGCTGACGGACACTGTCCCGTAAGACTGTATAACCCGTTCTAGGTCAAGTGTCATTCCCACTTTCGATGGTATGCCTACGAAGAGGTCATCTATGTACAAACAATTGGCATCCTTGGAATCGTTAACAAATGCAATGTATACGGTTTTTCCATTATATACGCTTAGGTCTACGCTATGTTCAGTCCATGCGTAGTTCTCTTTCTTGGCAGAGTAGACTGGTGCAGAGGTGTCAAAGTCTTCCACAGTGTTGCCTTTGTCGGATATGTATACGGCCATACCGTCACGGTAATCCTTGTCGCTTGCTCGCGATCTCCATCTGAGCACCGCCTTCTTCGACTTTATCTCTATTGCTCCGGTTATCATCCAATCGTCCGATGTACCTGCGTTTTTGTACCACGATGTGCTACACGCCACCTTGTTGCCGTCGGAGTCTGGCTCGGTGATGGTTATCCATGGTGTACCAACAGAAAATCCAAGTTTCTGCATGTCGGTAGACGGTATGCGTCCGTCCTGGTCATAGAGAGCGAACGTTGAGGGTATACCATCGTCAAAACCAGTTGTGAAGTAAGTGTCCTGTGCGCTTGAGTGGCTTGCGACCATTATTGCCGCACATGCCCAAAATAGCTGTCTCTTCATGTTCGTCAATGTTTTATCTGATTATTACCTTCTTTATCTCATTACCCTTCTTAATAATGAATATGCCTGTTTTGTCTGGTTTATCCATGCGCTGTCCGTTGAGAGTGTATGTTGTGGTTGCAGCATTGTCAATGGCAGACGGTAGGCTTATGGCTGTGACACCCCCTGTCTTCAGCACGTACGTCTCTGACATTGGTGACTCCCCTATAGCATTGTATGCTTTTACAGCAAACGAGTAGAATGTGTCTGGCTCAAGTCCCTCAAAAGTATAGTTGTTGCCGCTCACGTAGTCTGCCGTCTTGGTATCAATGGCTATGAAATCGTTGTCTTCTATCTCTCCCTCGGTTATCTGTGGTTCACCACTTACATTTATCACCTTGGCATTAGTGAAAATCTTGCTGCCGTCACCACGATATATAACCATAGAGTCGATGAGTGCTCGCTCACTATTGGTGGCAATCGTAATATCAGTCTGCGATATGCCACCATTAAACTGGAACATGTATGTACGCGCTACGCTATTGATGCGTGTCTTGCCAGTCTGACCGTTGGATGTAACACTCAAAACCGGCTGCTTTCCTGCTGGAGCTTTTACGTTAAGTATAACCACATACTTACCGTCGAACCTCTTGAAGTTGAATTGTGGTGTGCTAAGGCTCCCACCCTCAGATTCCTTGCCTATCTGACACCATCCTCCAGCTTGAAAAACGTTGCGGCCAGTGTATCCTTTTGTAGTCATGTAGCTATCGAGCATATTGTCGATAGGGGTTTTATCGGCAGCATCTGGCGTTCCGGCAGTCATGTTCTCGAAATCTTCGCGGACAGCATATGGCTGTGCAGATCGGTAGTCGAGATGGTTTAGTTGCACAGAATAATGGTCAGCCTCGCTACTCTCATCCCATGTTGCCTTAAAACTATTGCTGCTAATGTTCTCGGCTGCGAGGTTCTGCGGTACATACAGATGATTCTTCATGAAGTTGAAAGATACTATTCCGTCGCTATTGCGAATATCTGTCAACCATTTGTTTATTCGCTCACCTGTATAGGTTGTAGCGGCAGGTGTGGAGTAGTCTGAGAACTCGTCGTTTCCATTGAAAGGGTAGAGATCGCCTTTCTCGGTATTTTTGCAGAGAATCTCGTCAAATCCCTTCTCATTGTCAGCTTCTACGAGATAGAATCTCGGGTGGTTATTGTCTGTGTTGAGAGAGTTGTTAATCCACGCTTTCTCATTAAAGTCGACGTGCGTTATCATCATTCCACTACTCTTGATATATTTGTCCCATCCGGTCTGTTGACGGTTTTCTATGAGATAGAACTCGTCGGGGTTTGACGTGCTTATCATGAAAGCCTCATTGGTATCGGCGATATTGCCAAGCGTCATGCCTTCAGCGCGTTCATTTATCTCGGTCGGCGTCATCCATCCGAGGGTCATGCGCTCGAATGCGTTGTAACAAGCTGGTGTCTTGCCATCATTGTTGTACGAACCATAGTCCATTATATCGTAGCGTCCGAGCTGGTAGTTGGTGGCATCGCCCGTGTCATAGTGATCGCATAATCCAAGCACGTGACCAAACTCATGGCATACGGTTCCAATGCCCGATGATATCGCCCCGGAGTTGCCGAATAACTCCGATGAGCATGCGTATGTGTCAATAAGCTTGCCGTCGAGTGTAAGTTGATTGTTTGTTGATGAGAGTTGATACTTGTGCGGCCATATAGTATTGTCGCCTCCTCCGGCATGCTGCCCGTATCCGGCGTATATCACGTACACCATGTCCACGCTGCCGTCGCCATCCCCGTCATAAAGAGAGAAGTCTAAATTGTATTTTTCCTTGGCCGTGCGGCATGCTTCGGCTATCATCTTGCTGGCGTTTACGTCTTGCCCCATAATTGCATCGTCCTGCCCGTAGTAAGACTCAGCGCGTGATAGAGTAACTGGCCCCACGACATCAAATGTAGGTTTGAACTGTCCACCCGACTGTGCTATATAGAAGTCGCGTGCGCTACCTGTTGCCCCGTCATCCCCAAAACCTTCTTCATTGAGCATGCGAGTGTGGAAATCCTTGTCTAATGTGAACTTTACATCGTTGAATTCCACGAGTAACACGAGGCATCGACCTTCCCCCTTGGTGGGATAGTTGCCTACCTGAAAGCGCGACATGGTCCCCATTGACACTTTGCGCTGCGAAATATTAGCATTTCGCATTATCGGCATTGTGTTCGCGGTCGTTATAACCTCTATTGGCTTCAGCGTACTGACATATTTTAGTTCACTAGCTTTTCTCTCATGAGGATTGTGGGCTATGGGGGAATCGTCACAGGTTAGCGTATTGCCCTCCTTAAGTTTGGCATAACGGTAGATACCTTGTTTGTCTTGCATGAGGCGGTAGCCGTCTGTAGAGATGCACTCATGGTTATATTCATCGCCGCGTAAATAGAATGTTATGGTCGTACCATCGGGCTGTACGGCTTTTAAGACTCCACGATATGCCGGCACAGCGTGCATTGTGGTGACACTTAGAAGCAATGACGCTACAAGAGTGGAAAAGTTTCGCATATTTAATGGTATATTTATAATTGTTTTTTCTGGGTGCTAAGTTACATATATATATTATTATGCACTTAGGCTTTTTCAACAAATTAGTACCAAATGCCACTAAAAAGGTATAGACAAAAACTAACACCGCGTTATTCTATACTATTTTGTTAGTAAAAGCGCCCTTTTGTTTATATTTTTGCAATTGAAAGATCAGTCCTGCTATCAGTTGAGACTTTCTCAGAAATCAAGAATAATCTATATTAGTAATATTAAAGAGTTAAAGTATGAGGTACAAATTACATTCTTTTTTGTGGGCATTTGCCTTAGCTCTGTCTTCAATAGGATCTATGGCCTATGCGATAGACGACAAGACGGGCTATGCCGTAAGCGACAATGGTGATATTGGTAAGGGGCTCTACTCTTTCGAATTGGGAGACACTATCAAGAACTTCAACTTAGTCCAGACATTCAACGTCGATGCTTTATGTAGCGGCTACTTGCTTGGCGACACCTATTATTATATAGAGTACTCGCAAGTGTATAACGGCTACAAGGTGCAAGGATTTTACGCTTACGACATGGACTCGAAGACCACTAGGATGATTGCCGACTATGGCGGTGCGCAGAATGGTACCATAGCTGGACATCTTACCTACGATTATCAGTCTCAGACGATGTACGGTCTTGACTTCTTCAACGGAGGTACCAACCTGGTTACTCTCGACCTCGACAATGGTACAATAAAGACAACCTCCAAGCTAACGTTCGATGTATTGTGCGAGGCAGCAAAACAGAATGGAAGCGTGGGTGACCATCTACATGTAATGGCCGCCAACTACGATGGCGACTTCTACGGCGTTACCTACTGGGGCGCGCTCTATAAGATAAATCAACACACGGGTGGATGTAGCTATATTGGCACACTCGACTACAATCCTGGTACAGCATTCATGTACACAGGCGACGACCTCTTCTTCGACGATGACAACAACAGACTTTTCATGCGCTTCACTTACTACAACTGGAGTACGGCGACATGGGGATACGAGTTTGTGCAGATTGATCTGAAGACAGCCCATGTAACACGCTTCGCTTCTACCGACAAAACGTATAACGCTATGCACGGCATCTGTATTCCGTTTACTGTTGCGGCTGCCAGCGCTCCCGCTAAGGTGCAGAACCTCACAATAACTCCAGCCACAGCTGGTGGTCTCGGCGCTACGCTCAACTGGGATAATCCGTCTAAGACTTATGGACGCGGAGGCACGCTTGAACAACTCAACTATATTCTTGTCTATCGCGATGGCGAGAAGGTCGACTCTATTGTCAACCCTACCATAGGCGGACACCAAACGTGGACAGATCCCAACATTACCGAACGCGGATATTATACATATAAGATTGTTGGCGGTAACGATATGGGACGCGGCGACCGTGCGAGTGTGAGTGCATACATAGGTAATGGAGATCCACTCGGCGTAACTGACCTCAAGGCTGCGGAAAATGGCGATGGTGCATCGCTATCATGGACAGCACCTACTGAGGGCAAGCTCGGCTCGTACATCAATACCAACGCCCTGACATACGAAGTAATACGCTTCGCCAACAGTGAAGCTAAGGGCACGAAGATTGCCGAAGGCATAAAGGAAACAAAGTTTAGCGATAATGAGATAGATAAATTAGCCAAATACAAATATGGCATAGTAGCGCATACTGAAAAGAACCAAAGCGATACTATATTTGCCGACCCAATTATTGCAGGCCCAGCCTACAAAGTTCCTGCATCAATCGGATTCAGCAACCTTGACGAATTTAATCTGTGGACTGTGGTGGACGCAAATGGCAACGGCAGCACTTGGAACTACCAAAGTGCGATGTATGGAAGCAAAGGAGGCGCATACTGCAGCTATTACTATGATCAACTGGCTGCAGCCGACTGGCTTATCTCACCTCGTGTGCACCTTGAGGCAAACAAACACTACAAGATGACATTCGATGCTACACCAGGCAACAAAAAGATTATAGAAACACTTGCCGTGTCTATGGGACAGGGCACCGACATTGCGCAGCAGGATAGCGTAACACAGTTTGACATTACGTCGGCAGAAACTATCAACCTGCGTGCTAACTTGCCAGTAGTTAAGACTACGGGCGACTACAACCTCGGATTCTTCTACCGTTCGTATATGAGTGTTGGTTATATGCTCACGCTCAACAATGTGAAGGTGGAGGAAGAGCACGAGGGATACATCAAAGGTAATGCCACATCTGCCGACGGACAGCCTATAGCCGGAGCTACTGTCATAGCCGATGCGGGACGCTATACGACTACTACAGCCAGCGACGGCAGCTACAAGCTCGACTATATAGAGGCTGGGACACATCAGGTTAGAATAATAGCACTCGGATATGAGGACTTGGAGAAGACGGTGAACGTTGAGGAGTATACCACGGCACAATGCGACTTCACCCCTATAGCACTTCCTGTATATACCGTCAGCGGAACGGTGAAGGATGTGGCAGGAGATCCTGTGGCAAGCGCCACAGTGGCTCTCACGGGATATGATACTAAAGACGCTTTGACTGATGCAGACGGTAAATTCTGCTTCAAGAATGTGTTCAAGAATTCAAACTACTCAGTAACTGTGAACAAGAATAAGCTACTTGAGGCCACACGCAACTTCGGCGTTGAAACCGACACCGACCTTGGCGACATCACTCTCGACGATAATATAAAGGCGGCACAAAAAGTTGCTGTAAGTACAACAAGCGGAAATGCCGAGATAACATGGAATGCTCCAGCCAACGATGCTGTGGTGCAGCGTATAGATGACGGAACGCTGACAACATCGGTTGGTGTGAATGGTGGCAACTCCAATACAATGTTTGGTGTAGTGAAGCGCGAACCATCGCAAGTAAACGGAGTACAATTCTATATAGATGGTACGTCAAGCGTAACACATTACAGCGTAGCTCTTACCATATTTGACATTGACGAGAACGGAGAGCCAACACAGAACATACTCTACCAAAACTCGTATGTTAGTGCAACCGACGGACAGTGGAACTCGTACACACTACCTGCTCCTATAGATGCACCCAATGGTTATTATATAGCTCTATCTTACTATGACTATCTGCTTGTGGGCATTGACGGCAACGGCGACAGCGAGCGCTATCCCTTTGTACAGCATGTCAACTGCTTCACACAAGACTATACATCAGGTAAATTCTATTATCTAGACGACCAGTCATCGGAAAAATTCCATCACAACTTCCTCATACGTCCGGTTGCTGCTCCGATGAGCGTGGCAGAGGATACAACAGAGTTCAAGGCTTCGCGCTTTATCAAGCACGTACAAGTCATGGACGAACAGCCTAAATTACAGTCTGTTGATGCCCAAACATCAGAGATTATCGATCCTGAGACAAATAGCGTTATGAAGAAGACCATTCAGCAACGTATGCGCTACAATGTTTACCGCATGAAATCCGCAGATGTTGCCAACGAGCAAGCATGGCAGCTCATCTCAGAGAAGCAACAGGCACGCGACTATACCGATACAGACTGGGCTTCACTTGAACAAGGTACGTATGCCTATGCCGTTAAGGCTATATACACGGGCGACAAGATGGCTGATGCTGCCATGAGCGACATCATTGGCAACAAGATGCTCACGCAACTCACATTCCATATCACTACAGCTACGCCAGACAATGAAGCGTATGGCGCACGCGTATTCCTCATCGCTAATGGCGGAGAGCATGTAGCAGAAGGAATAGCCGATGATAATGGTGACGTAACGATAAACAATGTGTGGAAGACTAAGTATGACGTAATGGTTAGCCTTGATGGATTCATTCCACAGACTGGTACAGTAGATGTGAGCCTTGATGATGCCTACTCATTCAACTATAAGCTTGAGGAAGACCGCATACAACCAACTAACCTCTATGTTGAGGACGGTGAGACAGCCGACAGTAAGGTGTTCGCATGGAACTATCCAGATGTGTTCTTCGATGACTTTGAAGGACATGACGACTTTGCAATCAATTCGCCAGGTTCTATAGGATGGCAGTATATCGACGGTGATGGAGCGGAGACTGGTGCCGTATACTACTATACATGGGCAGGAATCGGCAACCCGATGGCATACATGGTGTTCAACGCCAGCGCTACTACACCTTCAATAAAGTATATGGGACTTAACCTCGAGGCTTACAGCGGAGAGAAATGTCTTACCGATTGGGCTGCCTACCAGGTGCCAAACGACGACTGGATTATCACGCCGCTGCTGCATTTCCAGAAGGACTTCAAGTTCTCGTTCTATGCTGCGGGTATCGACTACAATTACCCTGAAACATTCGAGGTGCTGTATTCTACTACCGATGCGCAACCGGAGAGCTTTGTTGCCGTAGGCGAACAAAAGCAAACCTCTTCGTGGTACCAGTATTATGAATTCGATATTCCGAAGGAGGCTAAATATGTGGCAATACATTGCGTAAGCGACCAAAAGAGAGTGTTCCGTGTAGACGATGTGAAGTTCGGACTGTCTGAGGCGATGCAGACTCCATATTATCTGAGACGTCCGGCACGTAAGCCAATGAAGTCGCCGTCGATAGATGGTCTCTATGAGGTGTATCTCGATGGCAAGCTCGTGGCACAGCAGGATGAAACGTCATATCTCTTCGAAGGTCTTACTGAGGGCAAGCATACTGCAGGAGTTGTGGCTTCGTACACGTCTGGCAAGACAGACATGAGCACAATTGACTTCACCGTTAGCAAAACCACAGGTATAGAAGTGGTTGACGGCAGCCATACAACGATGAGTCTTGAAGGCGATGTCTTGAATGTTGGCGGCGAGTGCGACGGCGTGGCTGTATACTCTGTAGACGGCAAGGCTCTGCCTGTAGTGCGTGTTGCTGAGGGTACATACCGTATATGCGGTGCTACTGGCGCTGTAGTAGTAAAGATTCAAACCCCCGACGGCATTAAGACAATGAAAACCAACGTTAAGTAATACATTAGGTTATACATAAAAGAGATTCCCCGGAAACTGCATGTAAAAATGTGGCTTCCGGGGTTCTCTTTTTTCTTATGTACCAGGAGTAGACATGATATGCACCTGCTTACGCATCGTAAGGTATATCTTTATGGTGGCTCAGCTATATCCTCACGATAGCTCAAGTATATCCTCACGATAGCCTGGCTTATAAGCCGCCCAAAGTGAAGAAATGATAAATTTCTGAAAATATATACACTTTCTTCTTGCTACCTATTCATAAAATGTGTATTTTTGTAAATGAAACAACTGTCTGATATATGGAAACTGATGTATGTATGCAATTGCTAGACTATATGTTATAACGAGATACACTTTTCTAAAATAATTAAACTAACATCTATGAACAAGAAATTATTACTTATTTGGACGTTCCTGTTATGTTGCGTGATGGGAATGTCGGCAAAGGAAGTTACGTTTGTCTTTTCTGAGATTTGCTCAGATAAGGAAAAAATGACAACGTTTACCAAAGATGGAGTAACGCTTACCTTTGACAAAAATGGCGGAACTGATGCAACATACTACACTAACGGTGCTTCGTTGCGTCTATATTCAAAATCGAA
The DNA here is from genome assembly GCA_963661195.1 of bacterium. Taxonomy (GTDB): domain Bacteria; phylum Bacteroidota; class Bacteroidia; order Bacteroidales; family Bacteroidaceae; genus Prevotella. The sequence continues at coordinate 9,452 of CAVLBD010000044.1, read as the reverse complement.
CATGACGGTGTCTGCAACAGACAATATCACAGGTGTCGCATTCTCTTTCGGTCAAACAGACGGTAAGGGTTCTATTACTGCAGATACAGGAACTTATACAGAACCAAATTGGACTGGGGCTAATACTTCTGTTACCTTCAGTATTGGAACGATGGAGACTAAGCCTAAATATAGAAGTATTACTTCTCTTGTTGTTACAATAGATGAAGCCGCTTCGGTTAAATTGCCAAGCATCACCGGTACAACTCCATTCTTCGGCACAACAACCGTAACATTGGCTTGCGCAACAGAAGGAGCAAAGATGTACTATACTCTTGACGGCAGCGAGCCTACAACAGCGAGCACCGAGTACAAAGAGCCTTTCAGCGTTGACAAGACTACAACCGTGAAGGCAGTAGCATCCGACGGAGAGAATATGAGTAGCGTGGCAACGAAGGAATTTGTACTTGCTCCTACTGTTGCTACTATAGCAGAGCTCACTCAACTGGACGACAAGACAGTGTTCCAGTTCTCCGGCGAGACAACCGTAGTTGCTCTTCCGACAGCGAAAAATCTATTTTTGAAGGATGCTACAGGCTATACCCTTGCCTATGATGCAACGGGTTCGAAATATAATTTTGAGGTAGGTCAGCACATCGTAGGTGGATGGCAAGGCACGGTGTCTGTATTTAACGGACTCTTCGAAGTGGTACCATCCACAGACCTTACAGCCGTGGCTGATGTGAAAGACGAAATAACTTACGATACAAAGACGGCAGCCGATGTAACGGTTGAAAACGCCAATACCGTGGCTTACTTGAAGGGCGTAACATATACAGCCCCGGAAACAGGCAAGAAGAACTTTGATATTAAAGAGGGCGAAACAACCGTTGCTGGCTATAACCAGTTCGGTATCGACATAGCAGAACCTGTAGAGGGCAGGATATACAACATGCTCGGCGTTATCAGTCGCTACAACAACAATGCGCAGTTCCAGCCTATTTCCATTACAGCAGTTCCACAGGTGGTAAACATAGAGGTTGCCGCAGAGGATGGAACAGACCTTGCTAAGCTTGTAGCTGACAAGGCTGCGGAAATTACTGCAGCTGGCGACAAGGTGGGCAATATAAGCATCTCTCTCGCCGCTGACGCCAAGTATACCGTAAGCGCTCCAATAGAGACTGCAGGCTACTTTAGCCTCACTGGTATTAAAGAAAATCCTGCCACTATCGATGCAAGTGCAAATAACGGCGCATTCTTGCAGTTGTCTGCCACCCCAGATGAGGCTACATTGGGTACAGGCGAGTATTACCATCTTAAGGGTTATGTAAGCATTAGCTATGTAAACATTGACAATGTAAAGGCTCAGCTCGTTTACGACAACAATGTTAAGTATTGTGTAGAGAATCTCACTATCGACAACTGTAAGGTTCGTCTTGCAAGTGATGAGGCTACAGGAGTAAGCGGCAATGCAGTAATCTATTTCAAGGCGGGTTACGTAAACACACTTTCTGTAACCAACTCTACATTCTGGAACACAGGCGCATCAGACGCCAAGTATTTCGTACAGTATAACAATAATGGCCGCGCCACCCGTGCCGGATACGATTACAGCTTTGTTATATTCCAGAACAACACGTTCCATAATGTTGTAGCAAAGGGTCAGTGGGCAAACTATGGAGGGTTTGCAGGACAAAAATGTTCGTCGTTTGTAGTTACAGACAATATCTTCTCTAACTGCGGAAGTGGACAAATCGCACGCAGAATACTTGCCGGTCGCGGCGTAAGCTCTTATTTGGAAGATATGGTTACATTCAACAACAACACCTATATGACTAAGGCTGTTTCTGACGACAACGTAGAAACTGTAACATTCGAGAATGATGCTCAGTATGATGCAAGCGGCACTGTTATAGAGATGGATCCTATGTTTAAGGATGCCGCAAATGCAGACTTTACACTTGGCGCAAGTACCAAACAGGCTAAGTTGCAGACAGGCGACCCACGCTGGCTCGTAGACTTCGTTGCTGAAGACGTTACAGACGCTAAAGCTGCCCTCCTTGCCGAAATACAGAAGGCAACACAGCTGCTCGGCGATGCAGATACAGAGGCAGACGAAGCGGCAAAGGCGTTGAAGGCGGCTATCGATAAAGCTCAGAACACTTACGACAACTCAGAGTTCAATACAGAGCTGAAGAGAGCTCTCGAAGAGTTGAAGGCGGCAGAAGAGGCTTATATCACATCGTCTGTAAGCAATATAGACAGCGATAAGGCAAACGACAGCGCATGGTACACTCTTCAGGGAACGAAGGTGGAAAAAGCCCAGAAGGGCATCTTTATCCACAACGGCAAAAAAGTTGTATTGAAATAATAATCATATAGAATAGATACACACACTCTCTTATAGAGAAGCAGAAGCAAGGAACCGTATGGCTTAGAAAGGCTGTGCGGTTCTTTTACGTATACAGGACGCATAAAAAGCACCAATAAGTCAAAAACAGAAACTTTTTAATACTTAAAGCATGTATTTCCGGAAAAATATCTAATTTTGTACCATATATATATAGGGTGGCAACAAACGGCTAAGTTACTTTTAAACATGTACCCCCTGATGTTTGCCAACTCGTAAAACCCGAACTTGTCTATCAGTTAACTGAAATATAAAAACATAAATATCAATGACGACAAACGAATTCTTCAAAAAAATAATGAGCAAAAAGCTCTGGGGCAACCTTGCGGCTATGTTCATTGTTGTCGTGCTGTTGTGTCTCGGCGTGAAATTCGGACTCGACCTGTATACGCATCACGGTGAGGAAATCGAAGTGCCAAACATAAGACATAAGCTATACAGTGATGCCGAACAGCTCCTTTCAAACCACGGACTCGAAATAGAGGTTACGGACACAGGGTATGTGCGGTCGCTTCCGCCCGACTGTATCCTGGAACAGATTATCGCACCAGGCACAAAGGTGAAAAGGGGAAGGGTGATATACGTGATAATAAACTCCGACCATTCTCCGCTACTGACGTTGCCGGACCTTATAGACAACAACTCTTATAGGGAGGCAAGGGCCAACCTTATTGCTATGGGCTTTAAGGTGGGACCTCCGCAGTATGTGTCGGGAGAGAAAGACTGGGTGTACGGAATAACATGCAGAGGGCAGAACCTGCATAACGGACAACGCGTCTCGGTAGACGATGTGCTGACGATACAAGTTGGGGATGGAGTAATGAATATGGATGAAGATATCACCTATATGGATCCGGAATATCCTGAACATAATGGCGACTCGCTCAACTCTTCAGGCTCGGAGCATGAGTCGGGAGTAATACAAGGTAGCGGAGGAAATGATGAGTTTGAGGTGGTGACAGGACCAGAATAAACCATAGCGTTAATAATAATGACAGAAGAGATAATACAAAATACAGAAGAAGAGCTTACTGAAGACGAAAACGGACAGCTTTACGAACACCTCCGCATCGTTGTCGACAAGGGGCAGGTGCCGTTGCGTATCGACAAGTTCATGACCGAAAAACTGCAGCACACAAGCAGAAACCGAATACAAAGGGCTGCAGATGCGGGTTTCGTTCATGTAAACGACAAACCGGTAAAAAGCAACTATAAGGTGCGACCGCTGGATGTTATAACCCTGATGCTCGACCGACCGCAATATGACAGCAGTATAGAGCCTGAGGACATACCGCTCAATATCGTATACGAAGACTCAGAACTGATGGTTATAAACAAACCGGCAGGGATGGTAGTTCACCCTGGATGCGGAAATTATCACGGCACTCTGGTAAATGCCGTGGCTTGGCATCTGAAAGATGTTCCCGATTACGACCCCAACGACCCGGAAGTAGGGCTTGTTCATCGTATAGACAAAGACACAAGCGGACTGCTCGTTGTGGCTAAGACACCGTTGGCAAAGACGAAACTCGGGGTGCAGTTCTTCAATAAAACCACCCATCGCAGTTATAACGCCCTGGTTTGGGGCAATTTCGTTGAGGACGAAGGACGCATAGAGGGGAATATTGGCAGAGACCCGAAAGACCGTTTGCGAATGGCTGTATTCCCGCCGGGGTCGGAGATTGGCAAGTCAGCGGTAACCCATTATCGGGTGCTTGAACGTTTCGGATACGTAACCCTTGTAGAGTGTATACTCGAAACAGGACGTACCCACCAGATACGAGCCCACATGAAACATATAGGGCATCCGCTTTTCAGCGACGAACGCTATGGTGGCAACGAGATAATTCGTGGGGAGAGATGCGGAAGTTATCAGCAGTTTATACGCAATTGCTTTAAGGTGTGTCCTCGCCAGGCCCTACATGCCAAGACTCTCGGATTTGTTCATCCCAAGACGGGAAAGCAGATTGACTTTACGTCAGAACTGCCACAAGATATGGCTGAACTGCTTGAAAAATGGAGGAAGAGGGCACAGAATGCCAATCTATAATTAGAAATAACTAAAACTATATATCATTATGAAAAATCTAAAAAGAACAATAGCCATCGTATGTGGTGGCGACTCATCAGAGCATGATGTGTCTTTACGCTCGGCACAAGGTCTCTATTCTTTCTTTGACAAGGAGCGTTATAATGTTTATATCGTTGACATGAAGGCACTCGACTGGCATGTTGAACTGCATGACGGAACCACGGCACCTATCGACCGCAACGATTTCTCATTTAAGGAAAACGGAAAAACCGTATTCTTCGACTATGCCTATATCACAATCCACGGTACACCGGGAGAGAATGGCATACTGCAAGGATATTTCGAACTTATCCATCTGCCATACTCCACAAGTGGCGTGTTGGTAGAGGCAATGACATTCGACAAGTTTGTTCTCAACCAGTATCTTCGCGGTTATGGAGTCAGCGTGGCCGACAGCCTTCTTATCCGCAAGGGGTACGAAGCCCTCGTTAGTGATGACGAGATAGAGGAGAAGATCGGCATGCCGTGCTTTGTAAAGCCTGCCGCCGACGGCAGTAGCTTCGGTGTGTCAAAGGTCAAGAACAAAGACCAGCTCGCTCCAGCTATCCGCAAGGCTATTATGGAGAGCGATGACGTGATGGTTGAGAGATTTATCGAAGGCACAGAGATTTCCATAGGTTGCTACAAAACCCGTGAAAAGAGTGTGGTATTCCCAGCGACAGAGGTCGTTACGCAGAACGAATTCTTCGACTATGATGCAAAATATAATGGTAAGGTAACAGAGATAACCCCAGCTCGCCTAAGTGAAGAAACAACACAGCGTGTTAAGGAGATAACAAGTTCTATATATGATATCCTCCATTGCAACGGCATCATCCGTATTGACTATATTATAAGTCGTGGCAAGGGTAGCAACGGTGAAGAGGTGGACAAGGTGAACATGATAGAGATTAACACTACTCCAGGTATGACCGCCACAAGCTTTATCCCTCAGCAAGTAAAGGCCGCAGGACTGAACATGACCGATGTTCTTACCGATATCGTAGAGAATCAGTTCAGATAATTAGGATTACAAAAATTGTGATTGCATTATGAATATACCATCAATTTACGACGATATCCGTCCGTATGAGCCGCAGGAGTTGCCTGATGTCTTTAAACGTCTGCTCGCCAACGAGCAGTTTAAAAAGGTTTTGGCGTATCTTTATCCTGGAGTTCCAATAGAGGCAATAGGGGCTAAGATGATGCAATGCAGGTCGAACCTCGACTTTCAACTTGCTTTCTGCTATGATTTCCTAAAGAATCTTATGGCAAAAGCAAGTACTGGATGGGATATGGACACAAGGGATGTTGACGTTGCAAAGCGTTACACCTTTGTAAGCAATCATCGCGACATCGTGCTTGACTCCGCTCTTCTCGATGTGTTGCTCTATGACGCAGGTTTCAAAACCACGTGCGAGATTGCCATTGGCGACAATCTTCTGTCTCTTCCGTGGGTAAAGGATTTAGTGAGACTTAACAAGTCGTTCATCGTCCAGCGCTCGCTCGCACCAAGGGAAATGCTTCTTGCAAGCAAAAAGATGTCTGAATATATGCATTTCGTAGTAAAGGAGAAGAACGACAATATATGGATTGCTCAGAGAGAGGGTAGGGCAAAGGACTCTAACGACCGAACTCAGCCGGCTATCCTTAAGATGATGGCAATGGGTGGCGAGGGCTCTGTAGTGGAACGTCTCATGCAGTTGCATATTGTGCCTCTTGCTATTTCTTACGAATATGACCCTTGCGATTTCTTGAAAGCGGCGGAGTTCCAGCTTAAGCGAGACGTGCCGGGATGGAAAAAATCGGCAAACGACGATGTGGTGAGTATGCAGACCGGCATTATGGGCTACAAGGGTAAGGTGCATTACCACTGCGCTCCTTGTATAGATGAATTCCTGAAGAACCTCTCTCCCGACATTCCTAAGACAAAGGTCTTTGATGTCATTGCGGAGCATATCGATCAGGAGATTTTCCGCAATTACCGTATGTATCCGTCAAACTATATTGCTCTGGATATTCTTGACGGCTGTTCTGCCCATAACGACAAATATACGGATAAGGATATTGCATTGTTCAATAAGTATATAGAGGGGCAGATTGACAAGATTGACATTACAGATAAGGACGTGGCGTTCTTGAAGGAACGTATGCTCACCATGTATGCCAATCCTGCAAGAAATTATATCGCTGCAACAAGCAAATAAATGAGAAATATGATAAACAGTAAGACTGCTGCCGCCTGTTTTCTGCTACTGGTGTTTTCCGCACTATATTGTGGATGCTCTTCAGAAACGTATGATACAGGCGATGGTAGTCTTTCATATATGCGTGCCGACTTTGTTGAGGCTCAGACAGACGCTAACGCAGCTGTCGTTTCTGCCACTTTGGATGACGGAACAACGTTGCTTCTCGTCCCGTCTGCCAAGGCTGATTGGATAAAGGCTAAGGACTCTCTCTATAGAGCATTATTATATTATAATAAGGTAGAAGACAAGTCTTCGGTCGTACCCGTAGCAGTAAGTCAGGTGCTCGTTCCGAATGTGGTAAGCGGCAATAACAGTTTGGCGATTTATCCTGCAGACCCGGTAAATCTTGAAACAGCATGGATGAGCAGGAACAAACGCTATTTAAATCTCGGCATTTATATAAAGATAGGTACTAAGGACGGTTCGTACGGTACGCAAGCGTTGGGCTTTCTGCATTATGGTACCGTAGAGCAGGAAGATGGGTCAACACTTTATAAGGTAAGACTTGTGCACAGCCAGAATGGTGTGCCTGAATATTATTCTACACAGGTATATATGAGTATACCAATATACAGATTGCCGTTTCAAATAAAAGAGGGAGACAAGATAGAGGTTGATGTAAATACCTATGCTGCAGGATATGTGAGCAGAACTTTTGATATGTAAATTCCAGATACATAGAAATAACAACAAAATGAAGAACTTACTTGAATATACAATAAACGCCAACGGCTTCCTGATTGATTTGTCAGAGCCTCAGGTGATGGGAATCCTTAACGTTACTCCCGACTCTTTCTATGCTGGCAGCCGTAAGCAATCGGAAAAGGAAATTGCAGAACGTGCCGAGCAGATTATACGTGAGGGAGGTTCCATTATTGATGTCGGTGCCTTTTCTACACGTCCCGGAGCAGCACAAGTAACGGCAGAAGAGGAAATCAAACGCATGAGCAATGCACTGAAAATAGTGAGAGGTGTCCTGCCTGATGCAGTATTGAGTATTGATACGTTCCGTCCGGAAGTGGCAAAGATGGCTGTAGAAGAGTATGGAGCGGCTATAATTAACGATGTTTCGGAAGGAAATGTCAATGGAGCCTTTGGCGGTGCGGATGCAACTAACCCTAATGGCGAGACGGAACAGAACGATCTGCGTTATCCCGCCATCTTCCGTATGGTGGCAAAGCTTGGCGTGCCGTATATCCTAATGTCTACACATGGAGATATGCAGGATATAATGATGAACTTTGTGCGCGAGGTGCAGCAGCTACGCGACCTTGGCGTGAAGGATATAATACTTGACCCGGGCTTTGGCTTTGGAAAGACGTTGGAGCAAAACTATGCCTTGCTTAATGATATGGAGAAACTAAAGGTGTTTAACCTTCCGATACTTGTAGGGGCGTCAAGAAAATCGATGATATTCAAACTCTTTGGCACTTCTCCTGCAGAGGCTCTCAACGGAACGACCGTTATAAATACCTTGTCGCTTATGAAAGGTGCTTCAATTCTGCGTGTTCATGATGTAAGGGAGTGTGTGGAGACGGTAAGAATAGTTAAGGCAACGGTAGGTGAATAATATATATTAAGAGGTAAATGATATGTTTGAATTCGGAATAAAAGATATTGTCGATATAGTATGCGTGGCTCTGATGCTTTATTATCTGTACCGTCTCATGAAGGAGTCCCGCTCCTTGAATGTCTTTATCGGCATCATTGTGTTTGTCATAATATGGCTCTTTGTCAGCCAGGTGCTTGAGATGCGGTTGCTCGGAAGTATCATGGACAAGCTGGTAAGTGTGGGAGTGATAGCGCTTATCATCATATTTCAGGAGGAAATACGCAAGTTCTTGTATTCTCTTGGTGCGCATCAGCGTATGAGGGGATTTATGAAATTCTTCTATTCTGACAGCAGGAACAAAAAAACGATGGATAAAACGGCAATCATGCCTATCGTAATGGCATGTATAAACATGAGCCGCGGTAAGGTGGGGGCGTTGATTGTTATAGAGCGAATGGTATCGCTCGATGATATTGTAGATACGGGCGACAAGATTGACGCCAATATCAACCAGCGTCTGATAGAGAATATCTTCTTTAAGAACTCTCCCCTTCATGACGGTGCCATGATTGTTGCCAAGCGCAGAATACTTGCTGCCGGATGCATACTTCCTGTCAGTCATAGCATCGACATCCCCAAAGAACTTGGTTTGCGCCATCGTGCAGCCCTTGGCATTTCGCAGGATAGTGATGCCGTGGCTATTGTAGTGTCTGAAGAAACTGGCGGTATCTCCGTGGCAATAAAGGGTGAGTTCCGTATTCGTGTATCAGGCGAGCTGCTGGAGAGTATTCTTACCAAGGAACTAATAGAGTAATGAGCAGCTCGTATTAATAAGAATATCAACAATTTTGGGAATCTTAGAACGTGCCATAAACAAATCCGCCCCTGTTTCCCAACAGGGGCGGATACAACAATTAATAGACATATTTATAAAAGGAACGTTTTAAATAAGTGCTAGTTTGTCAGTTTTATAAGAAAACATAAATATTAACATTGCAAAGTTACCCTTTTTACAATAATATTCTATTACCCTTTTTGTAGATATAACTACCATATTTGCTTTTTACTGCATCGTATAGTTTTAAAATGTATTAAAACTTGTTTAGAACTGTATTGCCCTCTTTTATGGCGCAATATTTTTACACGCTCCTTGTATTATATAATATTTTTTTGACTACTTTTGCACCACAA
>CAVLBD010000043.1:0-22395 GCA_963661195.1 bacterium | reverse complement strand
CTCCGTAGGAACAAAATGCTTTGCGTGCAGGGATTATGCCAAGAAGTGCCTTATAGCGAACCATGCAATCGGTACAAGTAGCGATGGCAGAAGGTTGAGTGCTTTGCAGTCTTTTAGGTTAAGAAGTGACAAGCCACTCGCTGTTATGAGCAATCCGCCAACAATCAGTAATTCAGACATAAGCGCATCGCTTACAGCGTTACTTGACAACATTGTCACACAGTAAAACAACCCTTGCCAAACAAAAAGGACAGGAGCAGCAAGGAGCATTCCTATGCCATATGTAGAGCCGAAGACGCATGCGGAAACGATGTCAAGAGTGGCATTGGTGAAAAGCAGTGTGTTGTCGCCTTTTAGCGCGCTTACCACAGGTCCCAGCATGGATAATGGTCCGATGCAGTATAACAGGATGGCTGTGGTTAGCCCTGTGGCAAGTGGTGCTTGGGTAGTATTCCCTTTCGCACGCTTGTCAATAAGTCGGCGAAAGCGGCCGTCAATGTCAAGCCCTGTGCCGATAACACCGCCTATGGCGATAGATAGGATAAACAGAATGGGATATTCGCTTTTGCTCATGTGGGATATCGAAGCATTCATACCTATCGCGAGTGATGCCAACCCAAGACCATTATAAAGTACGCTTTTGTATTTTTCCTTTATCCCTTTGTGGAGTAATGCTCCAAATATTGTACCGATTATTATGGCACCTGTATTTACAATTGTTCCAATCATTAGTTCCTGTTATAACAATTCGTGGTATTTCTGTAATGATAGTTTTTTTGTTGTATGTTAATAACTTAACTGTGGCTTAGATGTTGAGTTAAAAACGAAACATGCATATTAACCATACAAAAATAGTCAAAAAAAATGATATCTGCAAACAGAACTTTAAAATAGAATATGTTAGACAATACAATGATGTTTGAAGAAACAGGCATAAAAATGAGGCGTCTGTGTAATTCTAAGAACTTTGATGAAGGCAAACTTTGCTTGTATTGATCTGAAAATGTATAGCTGTTTTGCAGTATGGCAATTTTTGTGTAATTTCGCAAGCGGAATGTAATTTGATTAAATACAGTGTAAAAATCCAAGAAGCGGAATGTCTTTAATTGCAAATCCATTTAGGCAATACACATAATAATATATGGTAGAAAACAAACAAGCGCATAATGCCGTTCAAACAGATGAAGGTATGGTGTTGCGTACCGAAGGGTTGGTGAAACAATATGGTAAACGTACTGTTGTAAACAACGTTTCGATAAATGTGCGTCAAGGCGAAATCGTTGGTTTGCTTGGTCCAAACGGGGCAGGTAAAACCACGTCTTTCTATATGACAACGGGACTTATTGTGCCAAATGCTGGTCATATTTATCTTGACGACAAAGATATCACTGGTTATCCTGTATACAAACGGGCACGTGCAGGCGTTGGATATTTGCCACAAGAAGCAAGTGTTTTCCGTAAGTTAAGTGTTGAAGACAATATTATGGCGGTGCTAGAGATGACGAAACTATCGCATAAGGAACAATTGGCGAAGCTCGAAACTCTAATCGATGAATTTGATTTACATAAGGTTCGCAAAAATTTGGGAGACCGCCTCTCGGGAGGAGAGCGTCGCCGAACGGAAATAGCTCGTTGCCTAGCAATTGATCCGAAATTCATTATGCTTGACGAACCTTTTGCAGGTGTTGACCCAATTGCAGTGGAAGACATTCAGCATGTGGTATGGCAGTTAAAATATCGGAATATTGGTATTTTGATAACCGATCACAATGTACAGGAAACGCTTACCATAACGGATCGTGCCTATCTCCTGTTTGAAGGTCGTATACTGTTTCAAGGTAGCCCTGAGGAATTAGCTGAGAATGATATCGTGAGGGAAAAATATTTAGGTGCAGATTTTGAATTGCGCAAAAAGAATTTCCAAGATGTAGACGAGAGAAAGCGCGCTCGTCGTGAGTAGTTAAAAAAATAAAAACTTTAGGTCTTTACACCTTAATTATTTAATTTTGCAAGCCTAAAGCCCTTTTGCTATGCCTTTAATAATTGTTTTGGTAGATGAAGAGGGATAAATTTTTGTGTGTCAACCAAAAAGATACAGGTATTAAAAGTAGATATAATCAGAATAAAAACAATAATATAATAATATAAAAACAGACAATGAAGATTTCATTTGAGAATCCTGACAAGCTCAACGGATTGTTGACCTTGACCGTGGAGACTGAAGATTTCCTGGGCAGAGTGGAGAAGACCCTGAAAGACTATCGTAAAAAAGCTGTCCAGCCAGGTTTTCGTCCGGGAATGGTGCCAATGGGCTTGATAAAGAAACAGTATGGCGAGGCTGTTAAGGCAGAAGAGATAAATAAGCTAATCGGTGAAGAGCTTTACAAGTATATCAATGACAATAAGATAAAAATGCTTGGTGAGCCGATGTCTAATGAAGGCCAGGAGCTTGTGGATCTAAAGAAGGACGCTCCATATGTGTTCAAATTTGATGTTGCTGTAGCCCCTGAGTTTGAAGCAACGCTTTCAGCAGACGATACACTTGATTATTATACTATAAAAGTTGATGATGAGTTGGTAGATCGTCAAATAGATATGTTTGCTTCACGTGCAGGCCACTATGATAAAGTGGAAGAGTATCAAGCTAATGATATGTTGAGGGGTGATCTTCGTGAACTTGATGAGAGTGGCAATACAAAGGAGGGTGGAATAACTGTTGAAGGAGCAGTTCTTATGCCTGAATATATTAAAGTTGACGATCAGAAAAAGCTCTTTGATGGTGCAAAACTCGGTGATATAATTACCTTTAACCCCAAGAAAGCTTATCCGGAGAGTGATGTTGAAGTTTCGTCTTTGCTTAAGATTTCAAAGGAAGAAGCAGCTAATGTTACTGCAAATTTTAGCTATCAAGTTACAGAAATCTCGCGTTTCACAAAGGCAGAAGTTAATCAAGAATTGTTTGATAGCGTTTACGGACAAGGTGAGGTTGCAGACGAGGCGGACTTCCGTTCTAAGATTGCTGACGGCCTCAAGGCTCAGTTGGTAAACGATGGCGATTACAAATTCCTTGTTGATATGCGTAAGTATATGGAAGGAAAGGTTGGCGCTCTTGCGTTCCCCGATGCTTTGCTTAAGCGTTTTATGTTGTCGCAGAACAGAGATAAAGGTGAAAAATTTGTTGAAGACAATTATGAGCAGAGTATAAAGGAACTGACTTGGCATCTTATTCGCGAGAAACTTGTTGAGGCAAACTCAATTAAGGTTGACGATAATGATGTTAAAGATTCTGCAAAAGAGGCAGCTCGTGCACAGTTCGCACAGTATGGTATGACAAATATTCCAGAAGAATATATAGAGAACTATGCTAACGATATGCTTAAGAAGAAAGAGTATATCGACTCTCTTGTTGACCGTAGTATAGATCGTAAGCTCACTGCCGCTCTCAAGGAAGTGGTTACGCTCAATCATAAAGAAGTAGCTCTTGATGAATTTAACAAGATGATGCAGGGCGAATAAATTTATTTTTAAAGAAAAACCCTATCAAATATAGAGGTTATCCGCATTTTTTATTATCTTTGTATAACAGAAAAGCGGATAACCTCTTTTTGTTGCTAACATATAGAGAGGCGAAAATGTTGTATTCCGCATCTTGAAACAGAATATTTATGAACGTTATGAATAATGACTTTAGAAAGTATGTCACAGGGCATATTGGTATGAATGGAATGGTGCTTGATGACGTTATGAAGGCTCAAGCTCAGTATATGAATCCGTATATTTTGGAAGAGCGTCAACTGAATGTTACGCAGATGGATGTGTTCTCGCGTTTGATGATGGACCGCATTATTTTCCTTGGAACAGAGGTTAATGATTATACTGCAAATACGTTGCAAGCGCAACTCCTGTATCTAGACTCGGTTGATCCCGGTAAGGATATATCTATATATCTTAACAGCCCAGGAGGAAGTGTGACGGCAGGACTTGGTATATATGACACTATGCAATTTATCTCCAGTGACGTTTCCACAATATGTATAGGCATGGCCGCTTCTATGGCAGCTGTTCTTCTTGTTTCTGGTGCGGAAGGCAAGCGTTCTGCATTGCCGCATAGTAGAGTGATGATACATCAGCCACTTGGAGGTGTACAGGGACAGGCATCTGATATAGAAATTGAGGCCAAGGAAATTATGAAGTTTAAGAAAGAACTGTACACCATAATATCCGAGCATTCGCATACTCCATTTGAAAAAGTATGGAACGATTCGGATCGTAACTACTGGATGACAGCTGAAGAGGCTAAGGAATACGGTATGATTGATACAGTGCTCACTAAAAAATAAAGATATAAATGGCGAACAAAAGAACAGACTGTTGTGATTTCTGTGGTCGTCCTGACGGACCTGACAGAATGCTTATTTCTGGTCTTCATGGACATATATGTTCCGAATGTATCATTCAAGCTTATGAAATTCTTGAAACAAGCGGTGTGCTTGACAAGAAGGAAGAGAATAAAAAGATGTCGGACTTTAACCTGAAAAAAGTACCTACGCCACATGAAATTAAAGAATATCTTGACAAATACGTGATAGGTCAAGATGAGGCAAAGCGCTACCTGTCGGTGTCAGTCTACAATCACTATAAGCGATTGCAGCAACATTTGGAAAATGACAATGATGTTGAGATAGAAAAAAGTAATATAATTATGGTGGGTAGCACAGGAACGGGCAAAACGCTTCTGGCTCGTACTATAGCAAAGTTGCTTGATGTTCCTTTTACTATTGTCGATGCTACTGTATTTACTGAGGCAGGATATGTTGGTGAAGACGTGGAGAGTATCTTAAGCCGGCTTCTGCAAGTGGCCGATTATGATGTGGAGGCTGCAGAACGTGGTATAGTCTTTATAGATGAAGTTGACAAAATAGCAAGAAAGAGCGATAATCCTTCTATAACACGTGACGTTAGTGGTGAAGGCGTACAACAGAGCTTATTGAAACTTTTGGAAGGCTCTATTGTTAATGTGCCACCAAAGGGCGGACGTAAGCATCCCGACCAAGATTATGTGCATGTGGATACAAAGAACATATTGTTTATATGTGGCGGGGCTTTCGATGGTATAGAGCGTAAAATAGCCCAAAGAATGAATACCCATGTGGTTGGATACAACTCCGTTCAAAATGTCAGAAAGATTGATAAGAAGGACATGATGAAATACATACAGCCACAAGATTTGAAATCTTTCGGATTGATTCCTGAAATCATAGGTCGTTTGCCGGTTTTGACATATCTAAATCCGCTTGACCGTAAAGCTCTTCGTTCTATACTTGTTGAACCCAAAAACTCAATAATAAAGCAGTATGTCAAACTTTTTGAAATAGATGACGTCAAACTAACTTTCAATGATGACGTTCTAGACTTTATTGTAGATAAGGCGATGGAATATAAACTTGGGGCGCGTGGCTTGCGCTCTATTGTTGAAAGCGTGATGATGGATGCCATGTTTGATATCCCTTCAAAGCAGGTTAAGGAATTCAACGTTACTTTGGATTATGCCAAGTCACAGCTAGACAAGGCGCATCTACAGAAACTGGAAACAGTCTGAATAGATTGTGTGATACTGAAACAATGAAAATCTCATCAATATGACCAACGATGTTAATCTTACGACAAAACTGAAGCAGTACTTTGGTTTCACCAGTTTTAAGGGTGACCAAGAAAAGATTATCCGTAATGTGCTTGACGGCAAAGACACTTTTGTGCTCATGCCGACAGGGGGAGGGAAGTCTCTATGCTATCAGTTGCCATCGCTAATTATGGATGGTACGGCAATCGTTGTTTCGCCACTCATCGCTTTGATGAAAAATCAGGTTGATGTGATAAATGGTATGAGTGAGGAAGTAGGTGTAGCTCACTACCTAAACTCTTCGTTAAATAAGGCATCGGTAGATCAGGTAAAAAATGACATTAAGAGAGGATTGACAAAACTTCTCTATGTAGCTCCTGAGTCTCTAACGAAGGAAGAATACGTTGAGTTCTTGAAAACGGTGAAGATTTCATTTTATGCGATAGACGAGGCGCATTGTATTTCTGAATGGGGACATGATTTTCGTCCGGAATATCGTCGCATAAGACCCATTATAAATCACATAGGCAATGCTCCCGTCATAGCTCTTACAGCTACAGCAACGGACAAGGTACGGACTGATATTAAAAAAAGTCTTGGGATTCAAGACGCTACTGAATTCAAAAGCTCGTTCAACCGCCCCAACCTTTACTATGAGGTGAGGCAAAAGACGAAGGATATTGATAGGGATATTGTGCGTTTTATACGACAAAATACAGGTAAGAGTGGCATAATATATTGCTTGTCGCGTAAGAATGTTGAGGAATTGACAGCGGTACTTCGTGCCAACAATATAAAGGCTAGTGCATATCATGCTGGTTTTGATGCAGCAACACGCTCCAAGACGCAAGATGATTTCCTTATGGAAAAAATAGATGTAATCGTTGCGACGATTGCTTTTGGTATGGGAATAGACAAACCTGATGTTAGATTTGTTATACACTATGATATACCAAAGAGCCTTGAAGGATACTATCAGGAAACTGGTAGGGCTGGTCGTGATGGTGGAGAGGGACAATGTATAGCCTACTATTCCTATAAGGATTTGCGCAAATTGGAAAAGTTTATGGAAGGTAAACCTGTTGCAGAACAGGAGATAGGGCGACAGCTGTTACAAGAAACTGCCGCATATGCTGAATCTTCCGTATGCAGAAGGAAAATGTTGATGCATTATTTCGGAGAGAATTATCCTCAAGACAATTGCGGAAACTGTGATAATTGTTTGCATCCTAAGGTAAAGATTGACGCAACTAAAGAGCTGATAGCTATTCTTAAGTCTGTAGTTGCCCTCAAAGAGTCATTTAAGTCAGATTATCTGATCGACTTTGTAAAGGGGCGGGATACAGATGATATACGTGACCACAAGCACGATGCATTAGAAGAATTCGGTGAGGGCGAAGGGGGCGATCCTAAAATATGGAATCCTGTTATTCGTCAAGCTATCATTGCAGGCTATTTGAAAAGGGATGTAGAAAACTATGGCGTGATAAAAATAACTTCCTTAGGAAAAACCTTTATTAAGAACCCTCAGCCATTTATGGTCGTCAAAGATACAGAATTTAAGGTTGATGATGAAGACGACTCTTTTGAACGACATACAGGAGTTCTTGATCCTCAACTATATGGGATGCTTCTTGAGCAGAGAAAGGAAAAGAGTAATAAGCTAGGATTGCCACCATATATAATTTTTCAAGACATTTCTCTTGAACAAATGGCTACAGTCTATCCCATAACGCTTGAGGAACTGATGAATATACAGGGGGTGGGCGTAGGAAAAGCACATCGCTATGGCAAGGACTTTGTTGATTTAATAAAGAAACATTGTGATGACAACGAAATAGAGCGGCCTGAAGACTTACGCATACGCACCGTTCCCAAGAAATCAATACTGAAAGTAAAGATAATACAAAGTATTGATCGTAAAATTGCGCTTGATGACATAGCCGAGGCTCAGAATATTGACTTTGAGGATCTGTTGGCAGAAATAGAAGCTATAGTATATAGCGGTACGAAACTTAATATTGATTATTTCCTTGAAGAGGTCATGGATGAAGATCATATTGATGACATATATGAATATTTCAAGGAAAGCGAGACTGACGACTTAGATATTGCTTTAGATGAGCTTGGGGCTGATTATTCTGAAGATGAGGTGCGTCTCGTTCGGATTAAGTTTTTCTCAGATATGGCAAATTGATTTATTATAATAAACCAAGCGAGAAAAGATTTTTTAGCCCATTACATGATGGGTTAAATGCCGTTAACGTGAAAAGAAATGTAGGGGAAAGTATTTAGCAAGTGAAAAAAAAACAGTAAATTTGCACGCAATAAATTTTTTCAATAATTATGTCATCATTTGTTGCAGATAGAATTGTAATGGACGGCCTGACATTCGACGACGTCCTCCTTATCCCTGCTTATTCAGAAGTACTGCCACGAACAGTAGAGTTGAAAACCAAGTTCTCACGTAACATCGATTTGAATATCCCATTCGTTACGGCCGCAATGGATACCGTAACGGAATCGGCTATGGCAATCGCCATTGCTCGTGAAGGAGGAATCGGTGTTATTCATAAAAATATGAGCATTGAAGAACAGGCTAGGCAAGTGGCTATCGTAAAACGTGCCGAAAACGGAATGATTTACGACCCGGTAACAATACGTCGCGGCTCTACTGTGAGCGAAGCTCTTGATATGATGGCTGAATACCATATCGGTGGAATACCTGTTGTTGACGAAACTAATCATTTAGTTGGTATTGTTACCAATCGAGACCTCCGTTTTGAACGTAATCTTGATAGAAAAATTGATGAGGTTATGACCTCAGAGAATCTTGTAACGACCCATATTAAGACAGATCTCGCTGCCGCAGCGCAAATACTTCAGGAAAATAAGATAGAGAAGCTACCTGTTGTTGACAACGACAATCATCTTGTTGGTCTTATTACCTACAAGGATATCACAAAGGCTAAAGACAAACCTATGGCATGTAAAGATGACAAGGGACGTCTACGTGTGGCGGCAGGCGTTGGTGTGACGGTTGATACTCTTGATCGTATGCAGGCTCTTGTTAATGCAGGCGCTGATGCAATTGTTATTGATACTGCTCATGGCCATTCTAAGTATGTTATTGAAAAGCTTGTAGAAGCAAAGAAATCATTCCCCAATGTAGATATTGTAGTTGGTAACGTGGCAACAGGTGCAGCTGCTAAAATGTTGGTTGATAATGGTGCCGATGCAATAAAAGTTGGTATTGGCCCCGGTTCAATATGTACGACACGTGTCGTTGCAGGTGTTGGAGTACCTCAATTGAGTGCAGTCTATGATGTGGCAAGTGCCCTTGAAGGCACAGGTGTTCCGTTGATTGCTGATGGAGGTTTGCGCTATTCGGGCGATGTAGTCAAAGCCTTGGCAGCAGGTGGATATTCTGTTATGATAGGCTCTCTCGTTGCAGGAACAGAAGAAAGTCCTGGTGATACAATTATATTCAACGGTCGAAAGTTTAAAAGCTACAGAGGAATGGGAAGCTTAGAGGCCATGGAGAATGGTTCAAAAGATCGTTATTTCCAAGCTGGTACGAAAGATGTGAAAAAACTTGTTCCGGAAGGAATTGCAGGACGTGTACCTTATAAGGGAACTCTCCAGGAAGTTGTTTATCAGTTGGTAGGCGGTCTTCGCTCAGGTATGGGATATTGTGGCGCGCACAATATTGTAGATCTGCATTCTGCAAAGTTCGTGCGCATAACAAATGCGGGAGTTCTTGAAAGTCATCCGCATGACATTTCCATAACAAGTGAAGCTCCTAACTATTCTCGGCATGAATAAAGTGGGTAGGCTGCTATTCTGCTTATCACATAAATACATAGCAAACATTAGAAAAAAGATAATGAAATTCAAGTCATTGCTCGCTGCCATGCTTTTAGGTTGCATGTCGGCTCAGGGGCAACAGGCAGACCCTGTTATCATGACTATTAACGGTCAGCCAGTGTTGCGTTCTGAATTTGAATATTCCTATAATAAGAATAACTCAGAAGGCGTAATCGACAAGAAAACAGTTAGTGAGTATGTTGATCTCTTCATAAATTACAAACTAAAGGTTGCAGCTGCTTATGATGCTAAGATAGATACGCTCAGTTCATTTAAGAAAGAGTTTCGTCAGTATCGTGATCAGCAGATACGTCCAAGTTTCGTTGCTGATAAGGACATTGAGGCAGAAGCACTTAAAGTCTATAATGATACAAAAACTCGTATAGGCGATAAAGGTTTGGTTCACGCAGCCCATATACTCCTTTATCTTCCACAAGATGCTACGGATTTACAGAAAAAGGAAGCAGAACAGCGTGCAGATTCTATATACACTGTGCTTCAGTCACAACTTCCTAAAGCTGAAAAGCCAATAGTTGGCAAGACAAAGAAAGGTAAGAAGGTTACAATAGAACATGATGTTAAAATAACTCCAGATTTCACTGCTTTTGACAAGGCTTTTGCCGATATGGCAACGAAGTATTCGCAGGATCCTGGTTCGTCGCGTCGTGGCGGTGATCTTCAGTGGCTATCCCCTGGCCAAACGTTGCCCGAGTTTGAAAATGCAGCTTTTGCGTTGAAGGTCGGCGAAATGTCTAAGCCAGTACTTTCAGCTGTAGGCTATCATATAATTTATATGAAGGGACGAAAGCAACTTGAACCCTTTGATTCACTTAAGACAAATATCGTTCGTTTTCTTGAGACACGCAATGTTCGTATGAAGGTTGCCAATGACAGTATTCAACGTGTTGTTGCTGCTTCTGCCGGAAAGCTGACCACAGAAGATGTGCTTGACCAGCGTACAGAGGAGCTTACCGCCAAAGATAATGATTTGAAGAACCTAATTCGCGAATATCATGATGGCTTGATGCTCTTCGAGATAAGCAACCAAAATATTTGGGATAAGGCGGTAAAAGACGAAGCGGGACTTGCTTCTTATTTTAAAAAGCACAAGAAAGATTATAGCTGGAGTGCTCCTCGTTATAAGGGGATGGCTTATCATGTAAAGAACCAAGCTGATGTTGATGCCGTAAAAAATAGTGTAAAGGGACTAGCCTTTGACCAATGGGCAGACAAATTGCGGAGTACTTTCAACAACGATACCATTATTCGTATCCGTGTGGAAAAAGGTATATTTAAAGAAGGTGACAATGCTTTCATTGATAAGATGGTGTTTAAAAAAGACACAACGATTCAGCAATTGAAGGATTATCCCATTGATGCAGTTTACGGCAAGTTGCTTAAGAAAGGTCCAGAGGAATACAAAGATGTCAAAGGCCTTGTTACAGCAGATTACCAAAATCAGTTGGAAAAGCAATGGGTTGCAGAATTGCGTAAGAAATATACTTTTTCAGTAAACAACGAGGTTCTTGCAACGGTCAACAAGCACGAAGATAAATAGTGAATACCAAGATAGTTTATAGGTAACTTAATTATAATCGCCAATTTCTTGAATAGCCTTAAAATTAGTGGGCATAAGAGAAATTGGCGATTTTTTATTTGTTAATGGCTTAGGATAAAGCCTGCTTTTCTGGAGCATCTTTTTTAATAGTAAAGACTTTTCTGTGCCTAACTTGTGCTAATGTTTGTGTTTTGCCCAGCAAATTGCCGATTAAAAGTAATCGTCGTTGAGACATCCTCATTGGCTTTTCACAAAGGTTAGTAAAAAAAACTTTGTGTTTCAATGATAACTCCGTATCTTTGCATAATATAAGCTTCGTCTCAGCAATTGAAATAAGTTTTCGTTGCATTCGACTTGCATTATCTTTATTTCCTTTATTGGACAAATTGTCCTGGTAGAGAATTGGCATACGTTTAGGAAGCGAAGCGGGAATAGCAAAAGAAAACGAAAAAGACAGATGAAATACAGATTTAAGACAATCCTATGCGCTATTGCATTGTCGTGTATAATACTTGCCGCAAGTGGTGAAGTAGAGCGTAGCATAGGCGTAGAAGGACATTTGGCAGCCGTTGCTGACACAACGGCTGCGGCAAAACAAAAACAGTTTGACGACCAGCCCATGACAGAAGGCAGCATCATTGACCAAGTTGTTTGGGTTGTTGGTGACGAAGCAATCTTGAAATCAGACGTTGAAGCGATGCGTCTTCAGGGAGAGATGGAAGGCGTGAAGTGGAATGGTGACCCCGACTGTATAATTCCCGAGCAGCTAGCCGTACAGAAACTATTCCTCCATCAAGCAGCCCTCGACAGTATAGAGGTTACCGAGTCAGAGATTTCCAAGAGCGTAGACCAGCAGATAAATTATTGGATAAGCAATGCTGGAAGTCGTGAGAAACTGGAAGAGTGGAAAAAAATGACCGTGAAGCAAATGCGCGAGAGCTTGCATGATGATTTTAAAAACCATCAGTTGATAGAGAAGATGCGTAGCAAATTGGTGGAAGACATTAAGGTTTCGCCTGCTGATGTAAGAAAGTATTTCGAGAAATTGCCTGCTGATAGTCTTCCGCTTATTCCCACGGAGGTGGAAGTAGAGATTATAACACAATCCCCTCGCATATCAACAGAAGAAATAAACAAGATAAAGAACGACTTGCGTGAGTATACTGATCGCGTAACTCGTGGAGAGACTTCTTTTGCCGCTCTTGCACGTCTTTACTCTGAAGATCCTGGAACGGCGCGTCAAGGTGGAGAGTTCGAGGAATATATGGGACGCGGAATGCTTGATCCTGCTTTTGCTGCAGTGGCATTCAATCTTACTGATCCCAAAAAGATATCAAAGATTGTTGAAACGGAATATGGTTATCATATCATCCAGCTTATAGATAAGCGAGGCGACAAGATAAAAGTTCGTCACATCCTGCGCATTCCTAAGGTAGACGCTGATGCTATTACACGCTCAGAAGAACGCCTAGACTCTATCGCCACCGATATCAGGGATGGGAAGTTCGCCTTTGAAACAGCAGCCTCCTATTTATCTGACGACAAGGATACTAAGAATAATAACGGACTTATGGCAAATCAGTCGGAAGACGGCTATACTAGCAAATTCCGCATGCGTGATTTACCAACAGAGATCGCCCGTGTGGTTGATACCTTGAAAGTTGGCCAGATTTCTAAATCTTTCCAAATGGTAAACCAAAAGGGAAAGACTGTATGTGTGATAGCTAAGTTGGTTAACCGCGTTGACGCTCATCGTGCCACCATAACCGAGGACTTTCAGGCAATGAAGGATATCGTGCTAGCCAAACGTCGTGCCGAGTTTATTAAGGATTGGGTGCAAAAGAAGATAAAGACAACTTACGTGCGCATAAACGACAACTACAAAAATTGTAACTTTGAATACGAAGGGTGGGTAAAGTAACCCTCTACGTAATGACAGAAAGATGACTTTCAATAACGAATTCATAAAAGAACTTGGCGGGCATAGAACACTTTTCATAGTTGTTCTATGCCTGTTTGGACTATGTGCCGTGCAGTCTAGAAAGGCTCCCAAGAAGCGTCCGCGACAAAAGACTGACGAGCGCGTGTATCTTCAGCATGCCGACCAATTGCGTTTCGACCAGTATGGAACGGTTCCTGGGGCGCAGATAGTCAACGGCAATGTGGCTTTTCTCCATAAAGGTGCGAGGCTAACTTGCGATAGTGCATATTTCTATCAAGAAACAAACTCCTTTAAAGCCTTTGGACATGTGAAGATGCGCCAGGGAGACACACTCTCGCTGACGAGCGACTACGCCTTTTATGACGGCGACAACCAAATGGCAGAGGCTCGCCACAATGTTGTGCTAAAACACCGCACCACCAAGCTATATACGGATAGCCTTAACTATGACCGTCTATATAGTATAGGATATTTTTTCGAAGGCGGAAAAATGATAGATAAGGACAACACACTTGTCAGTGATTGGGGTGAATACAATACCGAGACACGCAAGGCTGTGTTTAACTATAATGTCACGTTGAAGAATCCTAAGTTTACGCTTACAACAGATACGCTACATTACGATACCAAAACATCGCTTGCCAACATAGTCGGGCCGTCGGTTATCAAAAGCAAAGAGAGTGTAATCCACTCCTCAGATGGTTATTACAACACCAATACGGGACGGGCACGTCTGTATGGGCGTTCAACAATGTTTAACCAAGGGAAGGAAATCACCGGCGACAGCCTTTTCTACGACGAAAAGCGTGGCATCAGTCAAGGATACCACAATGTGGTGTATAAAGATACTCTGAAGAAAAATGCACTTACGGGCGACTATCTGTGGTATAACGAAAAGACAGGCTTTGCCCTCGCTACAGACAATCCCGTTATGATGGAGTTTTCTAAAGGCGATACGCTCTATGTTCATTCAGACACGGTGAAGATGATTACCTATAACATCGAAACCGATTCTGTTTACCGCGTGGGACATTGCTACAACCATGTTCGTGCCTATCGCAGCGACGTGCAAGCCGTTTGCGATTCTTTAGTCTACAATACTCTAGACTCCTGCATGACTATGTATCGCGACCCGATAGCGTGGAGTGGTGAGCGTCAGTTGCTCGGTGAAGTTATTTATGTCTATATGAAAGATTCCACGATAGACCGTGCTCACATAGAGAATCAAGCCCTCACGGCAGAACTTATGCATGATGGAGAGCATTATAACCAGCTTGCCTCAAAAGATATGTATGCTTATTTCAAAGAAGGCAAAATCAATATGACGGAGGCAATAGGTAACGTCAAGGCTGTTTACTATCCCATTGACGACAAGGACTCCACGCTAATGGGGCTTGTTTATCTTGAGACAGACACTATGCGTATGTTTATGGGAGAAGGGCAACTGGACAAGATATGGACGTCGAAGACCGAAGGTACGTGGTATCCTATGACACAGATACCTCCAACGCGCTACAAACTTGATGGCTTTACATGGTTCGACTATATCCGACCGCTCAACAAGGATGATATTTATGAATGGCGCCCAAAGAAAGAGGGAACGGAACTGAAAAATATCCAAAGACACAAGGCACCGCTGCAACGCATAGATGGTGGCGATGTAAAAGCAACCGTTGAAGAGGAAAAGAAAATAGAAGAAGGCAAACTATGAGCGATATTATACAACTGCTTCCAGACTCCGTGGCCAACCAAATTGCAGCCGGAGAGGTTATACAGCGTCCGGCATCGGTCATCAAGGAGCTTGTGGAGAATGCTGTGGATGCTGGTGCCAAGCGTATTGATGTGTTAGTTACTGATGCTGGCAAGACATCTATCCAGGTTATAGATGATGGCAAGGGTATGTCTGATACCGATGCGCGCCTAGCCTTTGAACGTCATGCCACGTCAAAGATACGCAAGGCCGATGACCTTTTTTCGTTGCATACTATGGGATTCCGTGGTGAAGCATTGGCATCAATAGCCGCAGTCGCTCAAGTAGAGCTAAAGTCGCGGCAGCAGGCAGATGAAGTCGGAACGGTTTTGAACATTGCCGGATGCAAAGTTCTCTCGCAGGAGCCTGCAGCTTGTCCGCAGGGATGCAATTTCCTTGTGCAGAATCTTTTTTATAATGTGCCGGCAAGACGTAAGTTCCTAAAGTCTAACACTACCGAACTAAACAACATTATGCAGGCTTTCGAGCGCATTGTGCTCGTTTATCCTGAAATACACTTCACGTTTCGCAGCAATGACACGGAACTTCTCAATTTGCGAGCAACTGGAGAGAACTTTCGTCAACGCATAGTCGATGTCTTCGGCAAGCGTCTCAACCAAAGTCTTCTGCCAGTAACTGTTGATACAACAGTTTGCCGTATCCACGGATTTGTAGGCAAACCAGAAGCGGCAAAGAAGAAGAATGCTCATCAGTATTTCTTCGTGAATGGCAGATACATGAAGCATCCAGGCTTCGGCAAAGCCGTTATGATGCCCTACGAAAGGCTCATACCTCAAGGCGAGCAGGTGCCGTATTTCCTGTATTTTGATGTGCCAGCCGAAGATATTGACGTAAATATCCACCCCACAAAGACAGAGATTAAGTTTGAAAACGAGCAGACTATATGGCAGATCCTTATGGCTGCTGTAAAGAATGCACTTGGAAAGTTTAATGACGTTCCTTCAATTGATTTCGATACAGAGGGACGTCCGGATATACCGGTATTTTTCAGCAATGCAGGTGGCGGCGACGAATTGCAAATGCCTAAGGTAAACTTCAATCCCATGTATAATCCCTTTGAGAGCAATCCGCGCCAGCAGACATCTGTGCCGGCTAATTGGGAAAATCTGTATGAAGGTGCGGCAAAACAGCCTACCGGGAATGGCGAACAGCTAGACGGTGGATTTTGCGGGAGCATGCTTTTCGGAGGTGATGAATTGGCGGATTTGGGTGATGACAATGCGGTTGGTGTTTCTGGAACAGTAGCCTCAGCTCTTAGTGGCGGAGGCGTGGCTGAAGACAAATCGCCAGTTCATTACCAATACAAAGGCTGCTACATAATGACAGCAGTGAAGTCGGGTCTTATGATTATAGATCAGCATCGTGCACATATACGTGTGCTTTACGATAATTACCGTAGGCAGATGCAGGACAAAACAGGTGCTACTCAAAAACTTCTATTCCCGGAGATGCTGCAATTGTCGCCTTCTGACAGTATTGTGATGCAGAACATCACCCCCGAATTGGTTAAGCTAGGTTTCGATCTAAGCGATCTTGGGGGCGGCAGCTATGCCGTTGGCGGAGTTCCAGCCGGAATAGAAGGTCTTAATCCCGTAAATTTGCTTGGTGACATTGTGGCATTGGCAGCAGAAAATCCTGCTTCCCTAGGAGATGAACTCAACCATGCCGTAGCTTTCGGCCTAGCGCGAAATGCAGCGTTGCCCTATGGACAAGTGTTGGGAAATCAGGAAATGGAGAATTTGGTGAACGAACTTTTTGCATCGTCCAACGTCAATTACGCTCCTGATGGCAAGAAGATTATAGCGATACTGAAGCAGACAGACATAGATTCTATGTTCTGATAATTCTTTAATTCCCCACCTCGCGCTCATGTGCATTCAGCAGGTGAGCTTTTTTTATGTGGCGAAAGAATTATAACTCCGCTTGTTTAGAAATTTATCACCGCGGGCTTTTGTGTCTGTTCCTGTGGGATATGAAAAATGTGGCATACAGCAATGTATAGTTGCTTGTATGCCACATTTTTATTTCATTGCACTTTCGCATTAAGCGAAAGCCTTTATACTTAGCGTAACATATTTATTTGCGTACTTTCAGCACAGCTAGCTTGCCGTCTTTCTCTGTGGTAATCATATATGCTCCGTGGGGTAAGTTGGCGATAGATAGCGACTTAGCTTTCTTTGCCTCGGCCATCTTTATACCGCTCATGTCGGAAACAGTTATGTTTGCAGCATCACTAAGTGTGATAACGTTGTTCAGATATGATACAGTGCCGTTGCCGGTCTTTATACTCTGAACGGAAGCCAAATCGTCAAGGTCGTCCATCTTTATCGTCACAGTGTCACTGTTTGCATAGCCCAAAGCGTAGACAGCTTGTATATAGAGAGTTTTCTCTGTGTAATAGTTGAACATCTCAGACGTGTATTCTGTTTCCTTGATGTTAGGCGTTTCGGCATTTTCGCAACCGTCACCGAAAGATGATGGTGTCATAACGTTATAACCGATAAAGCCCATATCTTCCGTATATGCCGGAGCATCCCAAGCGTAGGTCATGTATGAAGTAGAACCGGTAAACTGCTTTGAAACACCATGAACATTGGTTGGAGCGGGCAACTGAGTGTAGCTTTCTATAGTGGCAAGGTCGGTGATGTTGTAGCCAATTTCAGTGCTGTCTTTAATTTCCACTGTCTGCACATAGTAGTCATGGTCGCCGTTAGCTATTGATTCATCAATGAAACCTGCTTTTGATTCTGCTACTTGTGGATAGTAACGGCAGATTTTAAGACCGTCGCGGTAGATGTCGTAAACGTAAACTGGAGCTTTTTCATATTCGCTCGCGTCTTGTTCCTTTGCAGGAATGGTGAAGTGGAAAATGTTTGTGTTGGCTTTCCCTTCCATCTTCTCCACATAGCCAGTAACAGAATATTTGGCACCGTCGAACACTCGCGTTTCTGTAACGTTGTATGAAGGCTGTTGGTCCCAAAGCTTGTTGTATGAATCGTATGTGAAGGTTACCTCTTTTGTGCGGTTTACGTTTTCTTTCGTATAGATAACACTGTCAACTGGCACGGTTTCATAGCCTACAACGGTCATGTAGCTATCGTCGTAAACGGCTTGGCTTTGGTGGCGTACGCTTAGAGTCAAGTTGCCATTTTCATCATATTCATTGCGCAGTGACTTCTTGAACGTTTTTGTTCCGTCAGAAACAGTATAATCTGTTTCTGTGAGCAGCTTGCCATCGGCGTTATAGGTCATTTCCCCCTCGTAGTTTTGGTCGGAATATTGGTTCTCGTAAACTACTTTTTTGGGACAGTCTTTTGCGGCGAAGTCGCTATAGGTATACATCTCCTGACGTGTCCACACCGTGTCTGTATATTCATAAGTGCCCTTTTCTGGATCTATAAGTTCCATGTTGCGGGTACCTGTAAGATATTCTTGCGTCTTCAAACTTCCGTCTTCTGTATACGTATAGTTGTATTGACTGTATGTATATGCCCCCCAGATATATTTTGTTGTAAGCTGCCCTTTGGTGTTATATATATAATATGTAGGGTCTGTGGCATTGCCAAGGGCATAAAGACCATTTGATTGTATGTTGTAAAGACGTGTGAAGCTTTTTGCCAATTTGCCGTCTTGGTTATATTCGTAGTTGAAATACTTTGTCAACATTCCGTCTTTGCCGTATGTGCCTTGGCGTACGAGGCGGTTTTGACTGTCATAGAATGATACTGTCTTTTCCTGTAATTCATTGCCGCCGGTCATAAAGCTGCCGTATACTTCGGTAACGGCATGTTTCGCTTGCTTATTTGTGTCTGAAGCCTCGGCATTCTTGACTTTTGCAGCCGAACTGGTAAGCGGACTTGCTATTGCTGCCGTTAAAAGGGCAAGCGAAATGGCATTTCTGTAGTGATTTTCCATAACTTTTACTTTTATGTTTGTGACTAAATCATTTACTTTATTACGACCTTCTGGCTTGTTTCTTCTCCATTTGCTGCTACTGCTTTCACGATGTAAACGCCAGCAGATTTTATTGTTGCAGCGTAGCCTGTTGTTGTGCAGCCGACTTTGCGTCCGCTCATGTCGAATATTTCAGCCTTTGTCGTGTTGCCAGCAGAATGAATGGTATTGCCTGCTATTGTGAATCCTGGCTTATTGTTGTTTTCTTCATTGCTCAAGCCATCAATAGACGTAGGTGCTGCAAGATCTATAACGTAGGTCTTCTTTGTTTGGTTGGCATCTGTATAATAATCCGTGTAGTATGAAACGAAGACGTTGCCGTTTCCGCTTGTGTGGACGCTACCTGAAACTATTTCGTCTGTGTGGAGAACATTGTCTTCGTCTGTCCAAGTGTAGCTATTGTTGGCTTTCAGCCATTCTGCAGCCTCAGTGCTGCGCTCTTTAAGATAGTCATAAAATGTTTGTGGCTCTGTTTTGCCTTTCTTTATAACATAGGTATTGCGGGTAAGTTCCACAACGGGAGTATATGCAAACAATGTGGCATCGTCAAGAATGCCGCATGCCTGCATCGTATATGCATCTGTTGTACATCTCACAAATTTGGGTTCTGCTTCTTCAAGGTCAAAGTATCCTGGTATGGAGATAGACTTTGTCAAGTCTTTCATCGTGGCTGCAAGATAGCGCCCGTTTGGTGAAAGGAAGATATTGTTCTGTGTGAACACACGCCCTGTGGTGATGTTGTCAAGAGCCGTTTCGTATTTCTTGTATGCCTCAATGTATTCAGCATGCTTTGTTACGTATTCTTGTGCTGCAGCAGTATATTCTGCTTTCTTGGTCGCATCGCTGATGTAGTCGCCTGGCACGGGTGCCGTAGGCATAGTGTCAATGATGCCATTGTTATACATGTTCAGAAGCTCTTCGTATTCTGTGAGTGCTGCATTGTATTTTGCAAGATCTGCATCACTCATATACTTTGTTGCATCTGGCTCTTTTGGCTCAACTGGCAAGTCGGGCAGTTCCGACAAGAGGCTTTCGTCATATACCTCTGTCTTTCCCGCTAGCTTATATGTCCAGTTGCCGTCAGCGTTTTCCTTATATATGACTGGGATAGTGTATTTCCCGTTGCCGCTTTTCAGTGTTCCTGCTATTGTCTTTCCGTCATTAGATATAGCAACGGGTATAATATATTGTGGTGTTGCACCTGCAAAGTCTTTAGTATCGTAAGGTAAGTCGGTGACGGCGTAATTGTCGCACTGTTTTGTCCAAACAACAGGATAAGCCATAATTCCGTCGCTATAAAGTGATGACCCTTTTGAACCTAACGCTCCAACCACTCTACTCTCGTCTGGAGTAACGCTCTGTGCACCGTTGAAGCTCGTGCCTGCACCTGTGGGTTGTGGTAATGCAGTGTATGACAACGTTCCGTTGTCCCAAATGAAAGCATCTTTTGTCATGGAGAAGCCGAAAATCTTTCCACTGTTTGTAATACTGTTGCCTAATCCTGCACTATACATCTCCGTATCGCTCGAGGTTGAAGGCAATTCGTATACCTTGTCGTTTTCAACGTCATATATTGTCAGTGTGCCTTGGTTTCCTTCTGCAAGCCATTTTGCATTGGGCGAAGACTTGTCGAAAGCGACACCTTTATACATTTTCATTTGTTGAGCGTGTGCAGTTACACCGCAGAAAACTGCTGCCGTCATAACTATTAATGCTGTCTTTTTCATTTTGTTTTTTATCCTTTTTCTTTTGAGCTTGTTTCTTATTTAGATAAGTATAGTGTTGTTCCTTTTTTTATTGCTTTATGAGTTTTTTGCAGACCACGCCATTGTTTGTCTTTATGCGCTCTATATATACGGTTCCTTTCTGCAGAAGCGATATATTGGTGCGTAGACCATCTAGAGAGAAATACTCGGTTGATATGGTGTTGGCGCTTGTCGCTTCTTTGATATCCGATGTGCTTTCAATAGGAGCTATGCTCGTATTGAGAACTTCAATGTCGGTTGTTTTTGCTCCTTTTACGGGACGGTTCAAGAAGACTATAACTTTCATGTCGGCAGGCTTCCAGTTTTCAGGTAAGGTATAAGTGTAACTCTTGCTGAATGTGGTTCCGTTCCATTCTATTGCGTCGCCATATTCGGCAGAAAGAGCTGTGCGCAGAACATGACTCTGTATGGTGTCGGCTGCAGTTCCGCCCGTTTGATATGCTTTTGTCACCACGTTGTCTTCAGTCAGATATACAGTAAGGTTACAACCATTGTTATATATTGCTTCATACATATTGGTGTTGCGTTCGCCCACCACTTCAACGTTTAGTGTTCGTGACGTTTTGTCGTAGCTTACGTTAGGGTGTAAGACTGCGAAGGCAGGCTCATTTAGAGCGTTGTCTAGCAGGGCCTTTACTATGGTTACACCTGTGTTTATGTTGTTGTAGGCAATTCCGAAAGCCGGATGGTTGCCTTCGCTGAGACTGTTAACGGTTCTGTCTAAAGATGCCATTGGGGCAACTTCTGTATATAGCAGGTCAAGCATTACGCTCTCAGATGGTGTTACGGTAAGCTCGTCGGTGCCGAAGCCAACGTGGTGGGCAACCCATGCTACGTTCTCGTTGTTGTCTACAGCTTTCCTTAGAATCTTGTCACCAGTCGGGCAGTTTGTGCATGATAGTGTGGTGAAATGTTCTAAAAGTACGTTGCGGGTGAATGCTTCAGAATAGATAAACACATCTGTTTCTGTTGTGTTGTTTTCTTTCACCGCGTCATTCTCTTCAAACCAAATGCGCAAAGAGTGCTTACCGTCAGACAATCCTTTCGGTGTGAATGACTTGTAAACTGTTTTTGAACTATTTGATGGGATTGTTTCTTCTGTATCTAATGTAAGCTCTTCCATGTTAGCGAGTTGCATGTGTAGGGTAGGGAAGGGCTTCGCTGTGTCGCTATAATTGGCAACCTTTACGGACACAAATTGTTCGTTGTTGTTTTTAGAGAATTTGCTGCCAAGTTGCACAGCCTCTATGCCCATATCGTCGGTGTTGACCTCTCCGTCTATTTCAACAACAGCTAGAATAAGTAGTGCACCGTCATAGAATGTTTCCCAGCCATTGCCCTCTGCATAAAGATAACTCCGGTCTTCGCTTGTTGCCGGACCATGATATATGATGCTAGTGCCTTGTGGTAGCGTGCAGTTAAAGCCGATATAAATTTCGCTGCCTTCAATTTCGTATGGCTTGTCAAGTGTTACTTCGTTCCATCCTTCAACTGTGTTTCCTAGGCGCTTCATCGTTACCGCCCCTTGGCTGAGCGATGGACGTATCCAACACCATGTTGAGGTCATGCCACTTTCCGCTCCGATACGGATTTTCGTAATCTTTCCGCCTTTATAAGCTGCCATTTGCGATGCCGTATAGCGGATAGCCGCTTGTATCGGACAGTCAAATTCTAGACTTATTCTTTCATCATTCGATGTAATCTCGTTGCCGCAGTAGCCTAATGTTATTGTTCTTGTTTCTGCATGCGCTTTTGTGCTCAGCATAATCAGTACGAATACAATCATGCTGAACAGGGATTTGAAGCTATTGTTCGTCATTTTGATAATAAGTATTTAAGATTATCTAGCTATTTTACTGATAATAAAATTTTTTAATGCTTGTCGTCACGACAAAGCCGTTTCTATTTATAATCGAT